>NZ_BATB01000024.1 GCF_000466965.1 Limimaricola cinnabarinus LL-001 | reverse complement strand
TCGAACGCCAAGATCGTCACAACCGTCGACGAAATGCTCGACGAGACCATGCGACTGAAGCGATGACATCGCCGCGCGGGATAGCACGGGCGGCGCAGAGCGCGAATGACGACAGGCCGCCGGAGATCCAAGTCGAGCGGATCGGCATGGCGCGCCTGATCGAGGCGCTTTGCGAGGCGGCCGCGATCGACTGCCGGGAGGGCAGGCCGGCGCGCGCGCCTTCGTCCGATGCGGCGCGGTCGGTCCACGAGACAGACGTGGAAGAGCCGGTCGCGCCGCATCTTGTGCCTCGCAGTCGCGCGAAGGGCGGTTAGCGCCGCTCTGGCCGATATCGGCTGTCCTGCGGGCAAAGGCCCGCCGGGCGGTCGATCGGCATCGGATGAGCGAAGGTCCGGACACCAGGCGATCAGTCGTAATGTGCCCCGGCATGGACGTGCAGCTTCGGCGCGTTCTCGCGCACCTGCACTTCATGGGTTTCTCCATCGATGACCATCTCGACGATCACGAAACCGGGGAGCGTCCGCATCGTTTCGGCACCGGCCCGTGGCGTGAAGGCCAGCTCTCCGAAAAGGCCGGCGCACAGGGCGATGAAGAGTGTGAGGGCAATGGGGCGGACACGTTTGATGGTCATGACTATATCTCCTTTTGACGGGACGCGGCCCTAGTTTGATCTCGGGTTTCCAAACTTCGGTGAATAATTCTTGGGGCAGGAATGTGGCCGACTATCTGGACGTCACGTTCCGCTGGGCCCGAACGCGGCGTTACGAGCGAAATCGACGTTTCCGACACGCCATCCGAAGACAATTTCGAAGGCCCGAAAGTTACGGCGGATCGACCGCTTCGCCCGGGAGTCATCCTGAAGGCCCGAACGAAGGTCGCGATGCTCGCGACATGCCTCCCGTGGCGAATGCTGCCGGTAAGACAGGGCATCGCGCCTTTGCACTCGACGCCCGCCCCCTTGGGGCCGTTCACGCGGGGCGTGTCAGGGTCGTCGCGCTTTTGATCAGGTTGGCCGGTCCGGTCCGGTTGAAAAGCCCGGTTTCGCCCAAGTCACATCGCCCTCTCCGAAACATGATCGGTGACGTTCCGTAAATCTCCGTGATTTGCCAGATCGCTCTCACCACATAATATGATGGAAAGAAAAAGATTCGCCTGATGGGACGGTGACCGCGCGCTTGGGCTGCGCCAACCGACGAGAGAGTAGGCCGATGGATGTCTTTACCCGCTACGCCGAAAGCTATGCCAGCTCCCGTATAGAAGAGCTGACGTTGCAGGACTACCTGCTGCGATGTCGCGAGGATCCCTTGGTGCGCGCCACCGCCGCGGAGCGGATGATGCGCGCCATAGGCGAGCCGGAGCTGGTCGACACCAGTCACGACCAGAGGTTGGGGCGGATCTTTCTCAATCGCACCGTGAAGATCTACCGCGCCTTCGAAAGCCTTTACGGCAACGAGGAGGTGGTCGAGCGGATCGTCGGGTTCTTTCGCCACGCAAGTCAGGGCCTCGAGGAGCGCAAGCAGATCCTCTATCTGCTCGGCCCGGTGGGGGGCGGCAAATCGACCATCGCCGAGATCCTCAAGGCGCTGATGGAGAAGGAGCCGATCTACGTCCTCAAGGCGGGCGACCAGATCAGCCCGGTCTTCGAAAGCCCGCTGGGCCTGTTCGACCGCGAGCGGTTCGGCGATCTGCTGGAGGACAAGTACGACATTCCTCGCCGCCTGCTCACCGGGCTCATCAGCCCTTGGGCGGTCAAGCGGCTCGAGGAGTTCGGCGGCGATATCAGCCGGTTCTCCGTGGTGCGGATGCAGCCGTCACGGCTTCGGCAGATCGGCGTCACCAAGACCGAGCCGGGCGACGAGAACAACCAGGACGTCTCGGCGCTGGTCGGCAAGCTCGACATCCGCAAGCTCGAACACATGGGTCAGGACGACCCCGACGCCTACAGCTATTCGGGCGGGCTCAACCGGACCACGCAGGGGCTGTTGGAATTCGTCGAGATGTTCAAGGCGCCGATCAAGGTGCTGCATCCGCTGCTCACCGCGACGCAAGAAGGCAGCTATACCGGCACCGAGAACATCGGCGCGATGCCCTATCAGGGGCTGATCATCGCCCATTCGAACGAGGCCGAGTGGCGCCAGTTCAAGGGCAACCGCAACAACGAGGCCTTCCTCGACCGAATCTCGGTGGTGAAGATCCCTTATTGCCTGCGGGCCACCGAGGAGTCGCGGATCTACGACAAGCTCTTGCGCGAAAGCTCGCTGTCGAGCGCGCCCTGCGCCCCCGAAACCCTGCCGATCCTGGCGCGGTTCTCGGTGCTGACACGGCTTCAGGACCACGAGAACTCGACGCTTTATTCCAAGCTGCGCACCTATGACGGCGAGACGCTCAAGCACACCGATCCCAAGGCGCGCTCTTTGCAGGAATATCGCGATGCGGCGGGTGCAGACGAAGGCATGACCGGCGTGTCGACCCGCTTTGCCTTCAAGGTGCTGGCCGAGACCATCAATCACGACGTCGACGAGGTGGGCGCCGATCCGGTGCACCTGATGTATGTGCTCGAACAGGCGGTGCGGCGCGAGCAGTTCCCCGAGGAGACCGAGGCGCGCTATCTCGACTTCCTCAAGTCGGATCTGGCTCCGCGCTATGCCGAGTTCATCGGCGAGGAGATCCAGAAGGCCTATCTGGAGAGCTATTCCGATTACGGCCAGAACCTGTTCGACCGCTACATCGCCTATGCCGATGCCTGGATCGAGGATCAGGACTACAAGGACCCCGATACCGGGCAGATGTTCGACCGCGACGTGCTCGAGGCCGAGCTTGCCAAGATCGAGAAGCCCGCGGGCGTGTCGAACCCCAAGGACTTCCGCAACGAGGTGGTGAAGTTCGTGCTGCGGGCGCGGGCCGAGAATGAGGGCCGCAACCCCGACTGGCGCGGCTACGAGAAGCTGCGCCGGGTGATCGAGAAGCGCATGTTCTCCCGTGTCGAGGACCTGCTTCCCGTGGTCAGCTTCGGAGCCAAGCGCGACAAGGACACGGACGCGAAACACGCCGAGTTCGTCGAGCGGATGGGCGAGCGGGGCTACACCCCGCGCCAGGTCAGGAGGCTTGTGGAGTGGTACATGCGGGTGAACAAATCGGGCTGAGGGGCGCAGGGTCATGACCCATTTCATCGACCGTCGCCTCAACCCCAAGGGTCGCAGCACCGGCAACCGCCGCCGCTTCATCGGCCGCATCAAGGCGCATGTGCGCGAGGCGGTGGACGCCAGCGTGCGCAAGCGCGGCATCACCGACATGGAGGCCGGCACGGAAGTGAGCGTGCCGCGTGACAGCCTCTCCGAGCCGTCGTTCCGCCACGCCTCCAAGGGGGGGCTGCGCGAGGGCGTGCTGCCCGGCAATCGCAACTTTCGGGCAGGCGACGAGATCGAGCGTCCGCCGCCGGGCGGTGGCGGCGCGGGCCGCAAGGGCGCGCCCGATGGCGAGGGCGAGGATGACTTCGTCTTCGCGCTGTCGCGGGACGAGTTTCTCGACATCTTCTTCGAAAATCTCGAACTGCCCGACCTGATCAAGCGCAGCCTCGCGGGAAGCTCGGTCGCGCGGCCGCGCCGGGCGGGGCTCTCGGTCACGGGCTCGCCCGCCAACCTCAATGTCGGGCGTACCATGCGCCGCGCCATGGGCCGCCGCATCGCGCTGCGCCGCCCCTCGGACGCAAAGCTCGACGACATGCGCGAACGGCTTTTCGCGCTCGAGGCAGTGTTCGAGCCCGACGCCGCCCAGCGCGCCGAGATGGCCCGCCTGCAAGGAGAGATCGAAGCCGCCACCGCGCATCGGCGCCGCGTGCCCTATCTCGATCCGCTCGATCTGCGCTACAGCCATTTCGAGCCGCAGCCAGAGCCGCGCGCGCAGGCGGTCATGTTCTGCCTGATGGACGTCTCGGCCTCGATGGGGGCGCGCGAAAAGGACCTCGCCAAGCGGTTCTTCGTGCTGCTGCACCTGTTTCTCACGCGGCGCTACGATACGGTGGACCTCGTTTTCATCCGCCACACGCATCTCGCCTCCGAGGTCGACGAACAGACCTTCTTTCACTCGCGCGAAAGCGGTGGCACCATGGTCTCGACCGCCTTGGCCGAGATGCACCGCGTGCAGTCCGAGCGCTACCCGGCGTCGGAATGGAACATCTACGCGGCCCAGGCTTCGGATGGCGACAACTACCAGGGCGATAGCCGCGACTGCCAGATCTGGCTCGAGAGCGAGCTTCTGAAGATCTGCCAGCATTTCGCCTATGTGGAGATCATCGGTGAGGCTGAGGCGCGGATTTTGCGCGACGCGGCGCGCGGCACCGAGCTGTGGATGGCCTACCGCGAGGTGGCGGAGCGCTGGCCCAATTTCGCGATGCGGCGCGTGGCGGGGGCGGGCGACATCTACCCGGTGTTCCGCGATCTTTTCGCCCGTCGATCGGAGGCCGCCCATGGCTGAGTTGCTGTTCGACGGACCCGACTGGAATTTCGACACGCTGCGGCGCACCACCGAGGCGATCGAAAAGGTCGCGCGCGAGGATCTCGGCCTCGATACCTATCCCAACCAGATCGAGATCATCTCGACCGAGCAGATGCTCGATGCCTATTCTTCGACCGGCATGCCGCTGATGTATCGCCATTGGTCCTTCGGCAAGCAGTTCATCCACCACGAGCGGCTCTATTCCAAGGGCGTGCAAGGGCTGGCCTACGAGATCGTCATCAACTCCGATCCCTGCATCTGCTACTGCCTCGAAGAGAACACCATGCCGATGCAGGCGCTGGTGATCGCCCACGCCGCCTTCGGCCACAACCATTTCTTCAAGTCGAATCATTTATTCCGGCAATGGACCGACCCGCGCGGCATCCTCGATTATCTCGACTATGCCCGCAATTTCCTCGGCCAATGCGAGGAACGCCACGGGCCGGCACAGGTCGAGCGCACGCTCGATGCGGCACATGCGCTGATGAGCGCCTCGGTCTTTCGGCACCGCCGCCCGGCGCAGCCCTCGCTGCGCGCCGAGGCCCAGCGCGCCGAAAAGCGGATCGAGGATGACGAGCGCGCGGCGCATTATCTCTGGAGCCGGATCGAGGCCGAGCATCGGTCGCAGGATCACGAGGGCGAAGCCGCGGCCCGCCGCCATGCGCTGGGCCTGCCGGAGGAGAACCTGATCTATTTCCTCGAACGTCACAGCCCCGTGCTCGATCCGTGGCAGCGGCAGGTGCTGCGCATCGTGCGCAACATCGCGCAGTATTTCTATCCGCAGCGCCAGACGCAGGTGATGAACGAGGGCTGCGCCTGCTTCGTGCATTTCCACATCCTCAACCGCCTGCACGAACAGGGCCGGATCAGCGACGGCGCGATGCTCGAGATCCTGCACAGCCATTCGGGTGTGCTGTTCCAGCCCGGCTACGACCATCCGGGCTATTCGGGCATCAACCCCTATGCGCTGGGCTTCGCGATGATGCGCGACGTGCAGCGGATCTGCGAGGCTCCCACGCAGGAGGACCGCGACTGGTTTCCCGCCATTGCGGGATCGCGCGACTGGCGCGGCGTGCTCAAGGACGCTTGGGCCAATTACCGCGACGAAAGCTTCATCCAGCAATTCCTGAGCCCCAAGGTGATGCGCGACCTGCGGCTGTTCGGCCTGCGCGACGCCGAGACCGAGGAGACCATGAGGGTCACCGCGATCCATGACGAGGGGGGGTATCACGCCGTGCGCGACACGCTGGCGCGCAGTTATGACCTGTCGAGCCGCGCGCCGGACATCGAGGTGCTCGACGCCGATCTCGCGGGCGACCGGATCCTGCGGCTGCGCCACACGCTGCGCAACGAGGTGCCACTCGAGCCGCGCGAACGCGAGGCGACGCTGGCATGCCTGCGCGACCTGTGGGGCTATGATGTCGAGATCGAGGAGGCGTCGAGCTGAAATCGGCAGAAGTTTCAAGCACAGATATTTTAAGCTTGAAGTGAATCGGGGTGCGTCCTAGCCTCTTTCTGACAGTTCAGGGAGGGGCCATGAGGATCGCGTGCATCGGTGGAGGGCCGGCGGGGCTCTATTTCGCCATATCGGCCAAGCTGCGCGATCCCTCGCACGAGATCGTGGTGATCGAGCGCAACCGCGTCGACGACACCTTCGGCTGGGGCGTCGTGCTGTCTGACGAAACGCTGGGCAATCTCTCGGCCAACGATCCGGTCTCGGCCGCAACGATCCGCGATCACTTTGCCTATTGGGACGATGTGGCGGTGGTGAAGGACGGTGCGCGCGTCGTCTCGACCGGCCATGGTTTCTGCGGCATCGGGCGCAAGCGGCTGTTGCTGATCCTGCAGGAGCGGGCGCGCGAGCTGGGCATCGAGCTGCGGTTCGAGACCGAGGTGGGGGCGGTGTCCGGCTATGCCACCAGCCATGATCTCGTGGTCGCCGCCGACGGTCTGAACTCCCGCACCCGCACCGAGTTCGAGGAGGTGTTCCGTCCCGAGATCGACCGCCGCCGCTGCCATTTCACCTGGCTCGGCACGACCCGGACCTTCGCCGATGCCTTCACCTTCATCTTCGAGAAGACCCGTCACGGCTGGGTCTGGGCGCATGCCTACCAGTTCGAGCCGGGCACCGCGACCTTCATCGTCGAATGCGCGCCCGAGACCTTCCGCGCCTGGGGCTTCGACGAAATGAGCCAGGACGACTCCATCGCCACCTGTGAGGAGATCTTCCGCGATCACTTGGGCGGCCATCCCCTGATGACGAACGCGCGCCATATCCGCGGCTCGGCCTGGATCAACTTCCCCCGCGTGCTATGCGAGCGCTGGTACACAGGCAACATCGTGCTGCTGGGCGACGCCGCCGCGACCGCGCATTTTTCGATCGGCAGCGGCACCAAGCTCGCGCTTGAATCCGCGATCGCTCTGGCCGAGGAGCTCACCTCCAAGCCCGATCTCACCGCCGCCTTCGAGAGCTACGAAGAGGCGCGCCGGGTCGAGGTGCTGCGCCTGCAATCGGCGGCGCGCAACTCGATGGAATGGTTCGAGGAGGTGGGGCGCTACCTCGATCTCGATCCCGTGCAGTTCAACTACTCGCTGCTGACCCGCAGCCAGCGGATCAGCCACGAGAACCTGCGCCTGCGCGATCCAGAATGGCTCGAGGGCGCGGAGCGCTGGTTCCAGAGCCATGCCGGGGTGCCACAGGATGCGCCCGTGCGCGCGCCGATGTTCGCGCCCTATGCGTTGCGCGGCATGGAGCTGAAGAACCGCGTCGTCGTCTCACCGATGGCCCAGTACAAGGCCAAGGATGGCTGCCCGACCGACTGGCACCTCGTGCATCTGGGCGAGCGGGCCAAAGGCGGCGCGGGGCTGGTCTATACCGAGATGACCTGCGTGAGCGCGCGGGGGCGCATCACGCCGGGCTGTCCGGGGCTCTATGCGTCCGAGCATGAGTCGGCGTGGAGGCGCATCACGGATTTCGTTCATGTCGAAACCGACGCGAAAATCTGCTGTCAGATCGGCCATTCGGGGCGCAAGGGCTCGACCCAGCTCGGCTGGGAGGAGATGGACGCGCCCTTGAAAGACGACAATTGGGGGACCATTTCTGCCAGCCCGATCCCGTGGTCGGAGCGCAACCCCGCGCCGCGCGAAATGACCCGCGCGGACATGGAGGAGGTGACGGCGCAGTTCGTTGCCGCGACCGAGATGGCCGAGCGCGCGGGCTTCGACATGATCGAGCTGCACGCGGCGCACGGCTACCTCGTCTCGTCCTTCATCTCGCCCGTCTCGAACAGGCGCGGCGACGACTACGGCGGCAGCCTCGAGAACCGCATGCGCTGGCCGCTCGAGGTGTTTCGCGCGATGCGCGCGGCATGGCCCGAGGACAAGCCGATGTCGGTGCGCATCTCGGCCAATGACTGGGTCGGCGCGCATGGCGTGACGCCGGACGAGGCGGTCGAGATCGCGCGCGCCTTCTCTGCGGCCGGAGCCGACCTGCTCGACGTCTCGGCCGGACAGACCAGCATCGAAGCGACGCCCGTCTATGGCCGCATGTTCCAGACGCCGTTTTCCGACCGCATCCGCAACGAGGCTGGGATCGCGACCATGGCGGTCGGCAACATCTACGAGGCCGACCATGTGAACTCGATCCTGATGGCGGGACGCGCCGATCTGGTGGCCATCGCGCGCCCGCATCTCGCCGATCCCTACTGGACGCTGCATGCCGCGACCGCGATCGGCGATCGCCACGAGGCATGGCCCGATCCCTACCTGCCGGGCCGCGATCAGGCGTGGCGCCTCGCCGACAAGGCCGAGCAGATGGTGGAAAAGGTATGATGCAGCTTGCGGGACATCACGCGCTGGTCACCGGCGGCGGCACCGGGGTGGGGCGCGCCATCGCGCTGGCATTGGCCGCGCAGGGCGTGCGCGTCACGATCACCGGGCGGCGCGAGGCGCCGCTCCGCGAGACCGCCGGGGGGCAGGCGGAGATGGGGTGGATCACGGGGGATGTCACGCAAGCGGCCGACATGAGCCGCGTCGTGGCGCAAGCGGCACGAGACCGCGGCCCTGTGACCATCGCCATCGCCAATGCCGGCGCGGCCGAGAGCAAGCCGTTTGCCAAGACCACGGTGCAGGATCTCGACGCGATGCTCTCGGTCAACCTGCATGGCGTGTTCAACCTGTGGCAGGCGGCGCTACCGGGCATGCGCGAGGCGGGGCGCGGACGGCTCATCGTCATCGCCTCGACCGCCGGGCTCAAGGGCTATCCTTACGTCTCCGGCTATGTCGCGGCCAAGCATGCGGTGGTCGGGCTGACCCGCTCGCTGGCGCTGGAGCTGGCCCGCACGCCGATCACCGTCAACGCGATCTGTCCCGGCTTTGCCGAGACGCCGATGCTCGAAGAGAGCATCGACAACATCGTCGCCAAGACCGGGCGGAGCCGCGAAGAGGCCGCCAAGTCGCTGGCCTCGGGCAACCCGCAAGGCCGCTTCGTACAGCCCGACGAGGTGGCCGACGCGGTGCTGTGGCTCGCGGGCGACGGCGCGAGCGCGGTGACGGGTCAGGCGATTTCGGTATCCGGGGGCGAGACATGAACGTGGATGTGCAGGCGAAGATGGGCAAGACGCGGCTCAGGCTCTGGCTCAAGCTGTTGAAGACCTCGAACGCGGTCGAGACGGCGCTGCGCGACCGGCTGCGCACCGAGTTCAACACCACCCTGCCGCGCTTCGACGTGATGGCGGCGCTGGCGCGCAGCCCCGAAGCTCTCAAGATGTCCGAGCTGTCGCGGCGGCTGCGCGTGTCGAACGGCAACGTCACCGGCATCGTCGACCGGCTCGAGGCCGAAGGCCATGCCGAGCGCCACGCGGTGGCGGGCGACCGCCGCGCCATGGAGGTGCGGCTGACCGGCAAGGGGCGCGCGCATTTCAATACGCTGGCTGTGGCGCACGAGGCTTGGGTCAACGAACTCATGGGCGCGATCACCGAGGCTGAGGCCATGCGCATCATGGAGGACCTCGACAGCGTGGCCCGCGATCTGGAGGGGAAGCGATGAGCGCGCATTTCAAGCTGGAGCGCGACGGTGCGGTCGCCGTGGTGCGGCTCGACCGGCCCGAGCGCAAGAACCCTTTCACCTTCCAAAGCTACGCCGCGCTGCGCGACTGGTTTCGCGATCTCGTGGAGGACGAGGAGATCCACGCCGTCGTCATCGCCCCCAATGGCGGCAACTTCAGCTCTGGCGGCGATGTCGAGGACATCATCGGCCCGCTCACCGAGCTCGACATGAAGGGGCTCTTGGGCTTCACCCGGATGACCGGCGATCTGGTCAAGGCGATGCTGACCTGCGGCAAGCCGATCATCGCCGCCGTGGATGGCGTCGCGGTCGGCGCGGGCGCGATTCTCGCCATGGCGTCCGACATCAGGCTCGCCACGCCGGAGGCGAAGACGGCGTTCCTGTTCAACCGCGTCGGGCTGGCCGGTTGCGACATGGGAGCCTGCGCGATGCTGCCCCGGATCATCGGGCAAGGGCGCGCGGCGGAGCTGCTCTACACCGGCCGGGTGATGAGGGCCGAAGAGGGCGCCGCTTGGGGCTTTTTCAACCGTCTCGTCGGCGGCCACGAGTTGGAGGCCGAGGCGCTCAAGCTGGCGGGGCGTATCGCGGCGGGTCCGCGCTTTGCCAACATGATGACCAAGACGATGCTCCTGCAGGAGTGGGACATGGGGCTCGAGCGCGCGATCGATGCCGAGGCACAGGCACAGGCGATCTGCATGCAGACCGAGGACTTCCGCCGCGCCTACCGCGCCTTCATGACGCGCGCAAAACCCGTCTTCGAAGGGGACTGACATGGCCGACAAGAGCTTTCTCGACTGGCCCTTCTTCGAGGAGCGGCACCGCGAGCTGTCAGAGGCGCTGGAGCACTGGGCCGTGCGACGGCTCTCAAGCATCGACCACGCCGACACAGACGCGGCCTGCCGCGATCTGGTGGCGCGGCTCGGGCAGGGCGGCTGGCTGGAGCACGCGCCTCCGAGGACGGCAAGCTCGACGTGCGCAGCCTGTGCCTGATCCGCGAGACGCTGGCGCGGCATGACGGCCTCGCCGATTTCGCCTTCGCGATGCAGGGGCTGGGATCGGGCGCGATCACGTTCTTCGGCTCGGACGCGCAAAAGGCGGAATGGCTGCCGAAGGTGCACTCGGGCCGCGCGATTTCGGCCTTCGCGCTGACCGAGCCGCAATCGGGATCGGACGTCGCCAACCTCTCCATGACGGCGCGGCGCGACGGCGACGGCTGGGTGCTCGACGGCGAGAAGACCTGGATCTCGAATGGTGGCATCGCCGATCTCTATGTCGTCTTTGCCCGCACCGGCGAGGGGCCGGGCGCCAAGGGTCTTTCGGCCTTCGTCGTGCCCGCCGACACGCCGGGGCTGCGGGTGGCCGAGCGGCTGGAAACCATGGCGCCACACCCGCTGGCGCGGCTGGCTTTCGAGGGGGCTCGACTGCCTGCCGATGCAATCATCGGCGCGCCGGGAGAGGGCTTTCGCATCGCGATGTCGGTTCTCGACGTGTTTCGTTCGACCGTGGCGGCAGCGGCGCTCGGTTTCGCCCGTCGGGCGATGGATGCGAGCCTCGATCGGGCGTCCTCTCGCGAGTTGTTTGGCGCGCCGTTGTTCGAAATGCAGATGGTGCAGGGGCACATCGCCGAGATGGCGCTCGACATCGACGCGGCGGCGTTGCTGACCTACCGCGCCGCCTGGACCAAGGATAGCGGCGCGCCGCGCGTCAGCCGCGAGGCGGCGATGGCCAAGCTGTTCTCGACCGATCAGGCACAGAAGATCATCGACGCGGCGGTGCAGATCCATGGCGGCGACGGGGTGCGGTCGGGCTCGGTGCCTGAGACGCTCTACCGCGAGATCCGCGCGCTCAGGATCTATGAGGGCGCGAGCGACGTGCAGAAAATCATCATCGCCCGCGCCGCGATGGCCGCGCACGCAGGCTAGGGCAGGGACCGCGCCGCCGGGGAAGGGGAGAGCCCCGGCGGTGCGGATCAGGGGAGGAAAGACAGATGCTGGGACCGACCGCGCATGAGGACAGCTTCTCGCGCGACAACCTGCCGCCATTCGATCAGTGGCCCGAGCTTCTGCTCGACGGCTTCGACTACCCCGAGCGCCTCAACGCCGGGGTCGAGCTGTGCGACCGGCTGGTCGAGCAGGGCATGGGCGACCGAATGGCACTCATCGGCAATGGCCGCCGCCGCAGCTACAAGGAGCTGATGGACTGGACCAACCGCATCGCACGGGTGCTGGTCGAGGACTACGGCGTGAAGCCCGGCAACCGGGTGCTGATCCGCTCGGCCAACAACCCGGCGATGGTGGCCTGCTGGCTCGCGGCGACCAAGGCGGGGGCGGTGGTGGTCAACACCATGCCGATGCTGCGCGCGGGCGAATTATGCAAGATCGTCGACAAGGCCGAGGTGGGCCTCGCGCTGTGCGACACGCGGCTGATGGACGAGATGGTCGCCTGCGCCAAGCAAAGCCCGCATCTGGCCAATGTGGTGGGCTTCGACGGCACCGCCAACCACGACGCCGAGCTGGACCGCGCCGCGCTCGACAAGCCAGTGACGTTTCACGCCGTGGAAACGGGGCGCGATGACGTGGCGCTGTTGGGCTTCACCTCCGGCTCGACCGGCGTGCCGAAGGCGACGATGCATTTTCACCGCGACCTGCTGATCATCGCGGACGGCTATGCAAAGGAAGTTCTGGGCGTCACGCCGGACGACGTCTTCGTCGGCTCGCCGCCGCTGGCTTTCACCTTCGGGCTCGGCGGCCTCGCGGTCTTCCCGCTGCGCTTCGGAGCGGCGGCGACGCTGCTGGAGACGGCCTCGCCGCCCAACATGATCGAGATTATCGAGAAGTATCGGGCGACCGTCTGCTTCACCGCGCCCACCGCCTACCGCGCCATGCTGCGCGCGATGGACGAAGGCGCGGATCTGTCGAGCCTGCGCTGCGCCGTTTCGGCAGGCGAAACGCTGCCCGCGCCAGTCTATCGTGAATGGATGGAAAAGACCGGCAAGCCGATGCTCGATGGCATCGGCGCGACCGAGCTTCTGCACATATTCGTCACCAACCGCCTCGACGACAGCCATCCGGGCTGCACCGGGCGCCCGGTCACCGGCTATGTCGCCAAGGTGGTCGATGACGAGATGAACGAAGTGCCGCGCGGCACGGTCGGCCAACTCGCGGTAAAGGGCCCCACCGGCTGCCGCTATCTCGCCGACGAGCGTCAGCGCGACTATGTCCGCGACGGTTGGAACCTCACGGGCGACGCCTTCGTGCAGGACGAGGAGGGCCGCTTCCACTTTGCCGCGCGCTCGGACGACATCATTCTCTCGGCGGGCTACAACATCGCCGCACCCGAGGTCGAGGCGGCGCTGCTGTCGCACGAGGCGGTGGCCGAATGCGCCGTGGTGGGCCATTCCGACCCGGATCGCGGGCAGGTGGTGCAGGCGCATGTGGTGCTGGCTGAGGGGATCGAGCGCTCGGATCTCACGACCAAGCTGCTGCAGGACCACGTGAAGGCGCAGATCGCGCCCTACAAGTATCCCCGCTCCGTCATTTTCTGCGACGCGCTGCCCAAGACCGAGAGCGGCAAGATCCAGCGCTTTCGCCTGCGCGAGGAGGTCAAGTGACCGACGATCCCGTCATGCGTTTCGAGGGCAGGATGTCCTACACCGACTATCTCGGCCTCGACGCCGTGCTCACCGCGCAGCACCCGCGCACGCAAGAGCATGACGAGATGCTGTTCATCGTGCAGCATCAGGTGACCGAGCTGTGGATGCGCCTCGCGCTGCACGAGTTGGACGCGGCGCGCGAGGCCATCGCCGCCGACCGGCTGCGCCCGGCCTTCAAGATGCTGACCCGCGTGGCGCGGATCTTCGAGCAGATGAACGCGGCATGGGACGTGCTCAGGACCATGACGCCGAGCGAATACACGCGTTACCGCGACGCGCTGGGGCAGTCCTCGGGCTTTCAGTCGTGGCAATACCGACTGATCGAGTTCACCGTGGGCAACCGCAACGAGAAGATGATCGGCCCGCACGAGCATCGTCCCGACATCGTGGAGCGGCTGCGCGCCGAGCTGGCCCGCCCGAGCCTTTACGACACCGCCATCGGCTGTCTGGCGCGCGCAGGCTTCGACGTGCCCGAGGCCGCGACCCATCCCAACGACCGTATCATGGCGGCATGGACGGAGGTGTACCGCGATCCCGAGACCCATTGGCCGCTCTACGAACTGGCCGAGAAGCTGGTGGATTTCGAGGACTACTTCCGCCGTTGGCGCTTCAACCACGTCACCACGGTGGAGCGGGTGATCGGTTTCAAGCGCGGGACGGGGGGCACGGGGGGCGTCAGCTACCTCAAGCGGATGCTCGAAATCGAACTCTTTCCAGAGCTTTGGCACTTGCGTACCAATCTATGACCGGCTCCAAGACCGGCATTCACAGGGGAGACGAGAATGACCAGATACCTGACGACGACCGCGCTGGCACTGTCGATGATCGGCACCGCGGCCATGGCCGAGCCGGTGAAGGTCGGCATGATCACCACGCTGTCGGGCGGCGGCGCCAGCCTCGGCATCGACACCCGCGATGGCTTCATGCTCGCGGTCGAGGAGGCGGGCAACCCGGAGCTTGAGGTCGTGATCGAGGACGACCAGCAAAAGCCCGAGGTCGCGGTGCAGCTGTCGGACAAGATGATCCAGTCCGAGAACGCCGACGTCCTGACTGGTATCGTCTGGTCGAACCTTGCCATGGCGGTGGTGCCGGGGGCGACACGGCAGGGCAAGTTCTACCTCTCCACCAACGCAGCGCCTTCGCAACTCGCCGGCAAGGGCTGTCACGAGAATTACTTCTCGGTCTCCTATCAGAACGACAATCTGCACGAGGCGGCGGGGCAATACGCCACTGACGAAGGCTATGCCCGCACCTTCATCATGGCGCCGAATTACCCCGCCGGCCAGGACAGCCTCTCTGGCTTCAAGCGCTTCTACGAGGGCGAGGTCGCGAGCGAGGTCTATACCCAGCTCGGCCAGACGGATTATGCCGCCGAGATCGCCCAGATCCGCGACAGCGGCGCCGATGCGCTGTTTTTCTTTCTGCCCGGCGGCATGGGCATCTCTTTCATGAAACAGTGGGCCGAGGCGGGCATCGACATGCCGGTCGTGGGTCCGGCCTTCTCCTTCAGTCAGGATATCCTGCCCGCCATCGGCGAAGCGGCGGTCGGCGTGAAGAACACCGCGCAATGGTCGCCAGATCTCGACAACGAAGCGAACAAGGCCTTCGTCGCGGGCTTCGAGGAGAAATACGACCGCCTGCCCTCGCTCTATGCGGCGCAGGGCTATGACACGGCCCGGCTGCTGCTCTCGGCGATGGAGACAGCCGACGTCTCGGACTCCGACGCCTTCCGCGAGGCGATCCGTGCCGCCGAGTTCGACAGCGTACGCGGCGACTTCGCCTTCGGGCCGAACCAGCACCCGGTGCAGGACATCTACGTGCGCGAGGTGATCTCCGAGGATGGCACGCTAACCAACAGGATCGTCGCCACGGCGATGGAAGACCGCGGCGACGCTTATGCCGAAGAGTGCAGCATGTAAGACCCTTCGCGGCGGGGCGCCACGGCCCGCCGCACCCCTGACGAAAGCGAGCCGATGTCGATGTTATTGCTGATAGAGCAGCTGCTGAACGGGCTTCAGTCCGGGCTGATGCTGTTCCTGATGGCCGCCGGGCTGACGCTGGTCTTCGGCGTGATGGGGCTCATCAACCTCGCGCATGGCTCGCTCTACATGGTCGGCGCCTTCGCCTGCGCGGGTGTCGCCGCCGCGACCGGCTCATTCTGGCTCGGCCTCGCGGCCTCGATCGCGGCGGCGGCGGCGGCAGGCGCGATCGTCGAGGTGGCGGTGATCCGCAGGCTCTATGCGCGTGACCATCTCGATCAGGTCCTCGCCACCTTCGCGCTGATCCTGATCATCTCCGAAGGCACGCGCTGGCTCTACGGCTCCTTCCCGCTCTATCTCAACGTGCCGCCCTCGCTTTCGGGCAGTGTCATCCTGCCGGGCGGCATCCAGTATTCGCTGTTCCGCCTCGCCATCATCGGCGTAGGGCTTCTCGTGGCGGTGGGGCTGTTCCTGCTGATCGGCAAGACGCGGATCGGGGTGCAGGTCCGCGCGGGCGAGGCCGACCGCGAGATGATCGCGGCGCTGGGCGTCGATATCGGCCGTCTCTACACGCTGGTCTTCGCGCTCGGCGCGGCGCTGGCAGGCATGGCGGGTGCGCTGGTGGGCACGATCCAGTCGGTGCAGGTCGGCATGGGCGAGCCGGTGCTGATCCTCGCCTTCGTGGTGATCGTCATCGGCGGCATCGGCTCGATCAAGGGCGCTTTGATCGGCGCGCTTCTGGTCGGGCTCACCGATACGATGGGGCGGGTGCTGCTGCCGTCGGTTTTCGACCTGTTCATGGAGACATCCGCCGCCACCAGCATGGGTGCTGCGCTGGCCTCGATGGCGATCTACATCCTCATGGCACTGGTGCTGCTCGTGAAGCCCGGCGGATTGTTCGGAGCGCGGGCATGAGTGCCGCTGAGATCACGGCGGCGCCCGAGAGGCAGAGAGGGCGCATGAACCGCGCACAGATCGTAAACGCCGCGCTGGCGCTCGGCCTCGTCGGCTTCGGCCTCGGCGTCTGGGCGATGGGCGAGATCTTCCTCGTGACGCTGGCCACCAAGGTAGCGATCCTCGCCATCGCCGGCGCCGGACTGAACCTCGTGCTGGGCTTTGGCGGGCTCGTCTCCTTCGGCCACTCCGCCTATTTCGGGCTGGGCGGCTACACCGCCGGCATCCTCGCGCATCATGCGCTGAACTATACGCCGATGTTTGAATGGCCCTTCCTGTTCGAAGGCACCACCTCGATGCCGGTGATCTGGATCACCGCCATGATCGTCGGCGCACTGGCGGCGGCGATGATCGGCGCGCTGTCGCTGCGGACCGCGGGCGTCTATTTCATCATGATCACCTTGGCCTTCGGGCAGATGATCTTCTACTTTGCTATTTCGTGGCCCGCCTATGGCGGCGAGGACGGGCTGCCGATCTACGTGCGCAACGGCTTTCCGGGGCTGAACACGCTCGATCCGATCCAGTTCTTCGGCCTCGTTTGCGCCGTGCTTTTCGCCGTGCTGGCCCTCATCGCGATACTGGCGCGCTCGCGCTTCGGCCTCGCGCTCCAAGCGGCGCGGCAGAACCGGCAGCGGCTGATGGCGGTGGGCATCCGTCCGGGCGGCGTGCTGCTGGTGGCCTTCGTGATCTCGGGCGCGATCACGGCGCTGGCGGGCGCGCTCTATGCCGATCTCAACCGCTTCGTCAGCCCCTCCATGCTGTCATGGCACCTGTCTGGCGAGCTTCTGGTGTTCCTGATCCTCGGCGGCACGGGGCGGCTCTTCGCGCCGCTCGCAGGGGCGGGGCTCTACATCGCGCTCGAACACTTGCTGGGCGGGGTCAGCGATCACTGGCAGCTCTTTTTTGGGCTGCTGCTCCTCGCTGTCGTGCTCTTCGCACGCGGCGGCGTCATCGGCTTCCTCGCGGAGGGCAAGCGTCATGGCTGAACCCACCCTCGACATCCGGGGCCTGTCAAAGAGCTTCGGTGCACTCAAGGCGACCGACGACGTGTCGCTCGACCTGCGCCCGGGCGAGATCCACGCGCTGATCGGGCCGAACGGTGCGGGCAAATCCACGCTGATCAAGCAGATCTCGGGCGAGATCGCGCCCGATGCGGGCGAGATCCGGCTCGACGGGCGCAGGCTCTCCGGCGTCGACGCGGCCGGGCGAGCGCGGCTTGGCATGGCGCGCAGCTTTCAAGTGTCCTCTGTCGCGTCCGAATTCACGGTGCTGCAAAACGTGGTGCTGGCGGCGCAGGGCGCGTCGGGGGCGACCTTCCGCTTTTTCCGCCCGGTGATGCGCGACACCGCGCTTCTCGATCCCGCGCGCGACTGCATCGCGCAGGCGGGGCTGATGGGGCGTGAAGATGTGCCCGCCGCCGCATTGGCGCATGGCGAGCGGCGCAAGCTCGAGATCGCGATGGCGCTGGCACTCAGGCCGCGGCTGTTTCTGCTCGACGAGCCGATGGCCGGAATGGGCACCGAGGGCGCACGGGCCTTGGGCGACCTGCTCGATGGTCTGCGCCACCGCGCGCCGATCCTGCTGGTCGAGCATGACATGGACGCGGTGTTCCGCCTGTCGGATCGGATCTCGGTGCTGGTCTATGGGCGCATCATCGCCACCGGTACGCCGGGCGAGATCCGCGCCGATCCCGAGGTGCAGCGGGTCTATCTGGGGGAGGAGGCATGAGCGTGCTTCTCGAGGTCGAGGAACTCCGTGCTTCCTATGGCGCGAGCCAGGCGCTGTTCGGCGTCTCCTTCAGCTTGCGCGAGGGGCAGGCACTGGCGCTGATGGGGCGCAATGGCATGGGCAAGACCACGACCATCGCCTGCATCACCCGGATGATGGCGGCGAATTCAGGGCGCATCGCCTTCGCCGGGCAGGACCTGTCGAGGCTGCCCTCGCACCGCGCGGCAAGGCTGGGCCTCGGCCTCGTGCCCGAAGGACGCCGCGCCTTTTCAGGGCTCACGGTGCGCGAGAACCTGTTGGCCGCCGCACGACGCGGCGAGTGGACGATGGCGCGCGTCTGCACGCTGTTCCCACGCCTTGCCGAGCGGGCCGGGCAGCGCGCCGAGACGCTTTCGGGCGGCGAACAGCAGATGCTGGTGATCGGCCGCGCGCTGATGACCAACCCCAAGCTCCTGATACTTGACGAGGCGACCGAAGGTCTCGCCCCGGTGGTGCGGGCCGAGATCTGGGCCGCGATCCGCGAGCTGAAGGCGAGAGGCCAGTCGATCCTCGTGGTCGACAAGTCGCTGCGCGAACTTGCGACGGTGGCCGATGACTGCGTGGTGCTGGAGCGCGGCCGCGACGTCTGGCACGGGCCGCCAGCCGCGCTGTCGGGCGCTCTCGCGCAGCAGTATTTGGGGGTGTGACATGCCATTCACCACCACGCGCAAGGTGCGGTTCGAGCATTGCGACCCGGCGGGCATCGTCTTCTACCCGCGCTATTTCGAGATGCTGAATGCCTGCATCGAGGACTGGTTCGAGGAACGTCTCGGTCGCAGCTTCGGGCAGATCCATGTCGAGGGCGGCCACGCCGTGCCGACCGCGCGCTGCGAGGTGCGTTTCACCGCGCCGAGCCGGATTGGCGATCCGCTGGCGCTGGCGCTCAGGCCGCGACGGCTCGGGCGTTCCAGCCTCGATCTGGAGATCGACATATCGAGCGGTGCAGAGGCGCGGCTGCACGCGGACTTCACGCTGGTTCATATCGCCCAAGCCACCGGACGACCCGAAACCTGGCCCGAGGCGCTGCGCCGCGCCATCGCGGCGGACATCGCCACGACAGTCACCGAAGGAGAGGCCCCGCATGGGACATGAGATCATCCACCCCGAAGGCTGGGCAGCCGCAAAGGGCTATGCCAACGGCGTGATGACCCCCGATGGGCATCTCTTCGTCGGCGGCCAGATCGGCTGGACCGCGGATCAGGTGTTCGAGAGCCACGACTTCATCGGCCAGATGGAGCAGGCGCTCAGGAACATCCTCGCAGTGGTCGAGGCGGCGGGCGGCGGGCCGGAGCATATCACCCGACTGACATGGTTCGTCACCGACAAGCGCGAATATCTCGCGCGGCAGAAGGAGGTGGGCGCGGCTTACCGCCGGGTGTTGGGCCGCAATTTTCCGGCGATGACCATGGTGATCGTCGCCGGTCTGGTCGAGGACGAGGCGTTGCTCGAGATCGAGGCGACCGCCGCGATCCCGCGCTAGGCGGGATCGGGCCGCATCCTCTCGCGCCCCTCGGGCGTGAGCAGGAACACCTCGCGCCCTTCGATCACCGCCGCCGCCAAGGGGCGCCCGTACGCCGCGCCCCCGTCGAGATTGACCCGGTTGCCGTGATGGCAGGGGTATTCGAGCGCGGTGTGGCCATGCACCACCAGCGGGCCGTGGTCGGAGCTGTCCTCGAGCCAGCCCTTGCGGATCCAGACGAGGTCGTCCTCGGTCTGCTCGCCCATCGGCACGCCGGGACGGATGCCCGCATGCACGAAGAGCGCCTCGCCCCGCAGATGGTAGAGCGGCAGCATCGCGAGGAAGTCGCGATGCGCGCGCGGCACGCGGTCAAGAGCCTCACGGTGCACATCATGGGGGTCGCGCCCCTCGACCGGGGCGACGCCGTAGCTTTCCAGTGTGGTGTCGCCGCCGAGACGGGGGTTGATCCAGTCGAGATCCTCGCGCAGGCCCGGATCATGCCAGTCGGGATCATCGAGAAATTTGCGGAACATGCGGTCGTGATTGCCCAAGATCACCGTCCAAGGCGCGCCGCCCTCGATTCCCTTGATCAGCATCTCGATCACGCCGTGGCTGTCGGGGCCGCGATCGACGAGATCGCCGAGATGGATAACCGGGCTTTGCGCGTCGCCGGTGCGGTCGCGATCCGCCGCGATGAGGTCATGCGCCGCCCGGAGCTTTTCGGGGTGGCCGTGAATGTCGCCGATGGCGTAGCTGCGTGTGTCCATGCCCGTCAGCCTAGCGTCGGCAGCGGCAACGGCAAGATCAGCCGGGCAGGGCGGCCCGATCTAGCGTGACGGTCCGGTCAGCTTCGACGGGGTGCGGGGCGGTGACGGTGCCGTCCGGCCATTCGACGGTCACGCGCGCGGCCGTGGCCTGCCCCAGACCGACATGCAGCGGCCCGAGCCGCCCGCCCGCATGTCCGCCGCCGATCACGCGTTGCAGGACCTGCCGCCCGGCTTCGGTCTCGACCGTCACCCGTGCGCCGATGGCGCTGCGGTTGCCGCCCGGCTGGACGAGATCGATGGCGAGCCAGTGGCCGGTTGCCCCCGTCACGTTGCGCCAAAGCTCCATCGGCGCGCGGCGGTTCACCACGACGAGGTCGAGCCGCCCGTCGCCGTCGAAATCCGCAAGCGCCGCGCCGCGCGACCTCTCGGTGGTGGCGATACCGGCCGCGACCGAGGCTTCGGCAAAGCGGCCATCGGCCTGCTGCATGAGCAGGTTGTTGGGGTCGCGCATGGCATTGGTGGGCATCTGGTCGACATTGCCCTTGGCGATGAAGAGATCGGCGCGCCCGTCATTGTCGATGTCGCCGAACTCGGCATGCCAGCCGGTCGAGGGGCGGCCATCATCGCCGACATGCGGACGCTGCGCATAAGAGCCGATGGAGAAGGGGGCGGCGGCATAGCTGCCGTCGGGCCGCGCGAGTTGCAGAAGCTGGTCGCCCATGGAGGTGAGCATCACCTCGTCGCGCCCGTCGGCGTCGAGATCGCGGCTGGCGATGCCCATGCCCCAGAGCGAGACGGTGGGCCAGCCATCGGCCTCGCCGAGAAAACGACGCGTCTCGATGTCCCACATCTGTTCGAAACCGCCGCGCACGTAATAATGCCGGTCGTTGGAGATGCGTAACGCAGCCTGCCCGCGCGCGTTGCGCGCCGCCAGCATCGACAGGGCGCAGAAGCCGGGCGAAAGCGTCTCCTCTCGCCAGCCATCCCCATCGGGCCGCAGGATCGCGTTGTCGTTGCAGGCTTCGAACGGGCCGTCGGGATCGTCGCGATCGACATAGTTGCCGATCGCCATTACGGGGCGGTCATCATCCTCCCACCACGCGGTGAAGGCGGTGGTCCATGCGTCGCCGGCGGGCAGGCCCATGGCCTCGGTCGCGTCTTCGAAGGCGCAGTCGCCCAAGCCGCGCAGCAGAAGGTTCGGCCCGGCGCGCATCACGAAGAGATCGGCACGCCCGTCGCGTCCGCGTCGAGAGGGTAGGCGCCGGTGACGCCGAGGAGGTCGGGCCGCGGCACGGGGTCGAAGGCGAAATCGCCCTTGTTGCGCAGCAGCAGCGCAGGCGCTTCGCCACCCGCTGCGAAAATGTCGGGCCGTGCGTCGTCGTTGCAGTCGAACACCGCGACGCCGCCGCCCACGAAATGCTCCCACCCGCCGGAATAGACATGCTCGGGAAGGGCTGATGAGCGGTCTTCGAACTTCGGCCCCGCGTCGGCGGTCCCCGCCGCGAGGAGGATCGACAGTCCCGCAAGCGCGGCTCCGCGCCGTGGGGCGCGGCGGATGGGCCGCCCCGAGCGGGACGTCCGGCCCCCGATCATGTCGCGCGCGCCCCGGCGAGCACCGTCTCGGTCACGGCGGCGAGGGCGAGGGCGCTGGCCCCGCGTGCCCAGACGAGATCGCCCCAGGCGTGGATTTCGATCCGCGCCGGTTCGCGCCCCTCGACCAGGGTGAGCGCGCGCATCTCGGCCAGCACCCCGTCGGCATAGAGATAATCATAGCGCATCCGTTCGCCCGAAAGGATCACCAGCTCGGGATCGAAGAGCTGGATCACGTTCGACAAACCGAGCGCGAGGTAGCGCCCGGCGCGGTTGAAGATCGAGCGGGCGGCGCGGTTGCCGGATTTGGCCTCGGCATAGAGCGCGTCGAGCATCACTTGCGGGCTTTGCGGCGCGCGGTTCAGCGCCGTGGCCGCTTCACGGGCCAGCGCGTAATCGGCGATATAGGCCTCGAGGCAACCGCGCTTGCCACAGCGGCACAGCGCGCCGTCGAGCTGCACCTTGGTGTGGCCCAACTCAAGCCCCATGCTGCGTTCGCCGCGGTAGAGGCGATTGTCGATGACGAGCCCCATGCCGACGCCGTGTTCGATGGTGACGACGGCAAAGTCCGAGCGCTGCCGCCCGACGCCGAACCACAGCTCGGCAAGCGTCAGCATGTTGGCGTCGTTGTCGACCAGCACCGGTAGGCCGAACCGGCGGCTGGCCTCCGCGCCCAGCGGCATGTCGGGGCCCAGATGCGGCGACCACAGCACCGTGCCGGTCTCGTGATCGACCATGCCCGACAGTCCGACGCCGACCGCGAGCAGATCCTTGCGCGGGCGTCCGGCCTGCGCCAGCACGGCATCGATCAGCGCGTCGATCTCGTCGCAGGTCTGCTCGAGGCTGCGCCGCATCGGCGGGGCGGGGCGGGCGGCGTCGGCGAGGATCGTGCCCGCGAAGTCGGCCAGCACGGCGGTGTTGCGCTCGTCCGAGATCTTGATCCCGATGACGAGCCGCCCCTCGGAGACAAGCTCGAGCGCCACGGGTGGACGGCCCCGCGCCGTGGGGGTCGCGGCGGCGGTCTCGACTTCTCGCAGCAGGCCAAGCCCGATCAATTCGGAGGTCAGCGTCGTGACCGATCCCGCGCTGACGCCCAAAGCGCGGGTGATGTCGGCGCGCGCGGCACGCCCGGCGGCGCGGACATGTTCGAGAATCTGTTGGCGCAGGGGCCGCGCCTCGCGCTGGCTTCCCGGTAATAGCGGTCCGACCCCCTGTTGCGGAGCGGCAACATCTGTGGCCGACCTCGCCGGATGCGTGTCGATCATAGTTCGACCCCCGAATTATCTGCGGACTTCCATCGGCCGATCTTTGCAAATCGCCCAAGATCCGACGCGCCCGCCACCGATTGTTACCGCCATCGGGCAGCGTTTGGCAAAATATATTTTGACAATCGAATTAAATATGCCACTGTGGCGTTCAACCGGCCTCAGGAGGGGTCGGCATCCCGGTGGGACGGGATACATCTTTGGGAGGATATCTATGCGCAACGCAATCATGGCCGCCGTCGCCCTGACGGCTGGCTTCAGCACGGCCGCGATCGCCGAACAGCACGGCATGACCGTGGGTGTCAGCTGGTCGAACTTCCAGGAAGAGCGCTGGAAGACCGACGAGGCCGCCATCAAGTCCGCGCTCGAGGCCGCCGGTGCCGAATACGTCTCGGCCGACGCCCAGTCGTCCTCCTCCAAGCAGCTGTCCGACGTCGAGAGCCTGATCGCGCAGGGCGTCGATGCGCTGATCATCCTCGCGCAGGACACGCAGGCCATCGGCCCGGCCGTGGATGCGGCCTTCAACGAAGGCATCCCGGTCATCGCCTATGACCGCCTGATCGAGGACGACCGCGCCTTCTACCTGACCTTCGACAACGTCGAAGTGGGCCGGATGCAGGCCCGCGCCGTGCTCGAAGCAGCCCCCGAAGGCAACTACGTGATGATCAAGGGCTCGCCCACCGATCCCAACGCCGACTTCCTGCGCGGCGGCCAGCAGGAAGTCCTGCAGGAGGCGATCGACAGCGGCAAGATCACCATCGTCGGTGAAGCCTATACCGATGGCTGGCTTCCCGCCAACGCCCAGCGCAACATGGAGCAGATCCTCACCGCCGAGGACAACGCCGTCGACGCCGTGGTCGCCTCGAACGACGGCACCGCGGGCGGCGCCGTGGCGGCGCTGACCGCGCAGGGCATGGACGGCATCCCGGTCTCGGGTCAGGACGCCGATCACGCCGCGCTCAACCGCGTGGCGCAGGGCACGCAGACCGTTTCGGTCTGGAAAGACAGCCGCGAACTGGGCCGCGAAGCCGGCGAGATCGCGATCGAGCTGGCCGGGGGCACCGAGATGGGCGCCATCGAGGGCGCGGAAGAGTGGACCTCGCCCGGAGGCACCACGCTCACCGCGAAGTTCCTCGATCCGGTCCCTGTGACCCGCGAGAACCTCGACGTAGTGGTCGATGCCGGCTGGATCGATCAGGAAACGCTCTGTCAGGGTGTCTCTGGCGACGTCGCCGCCTGCGCCAACTGACGCCTGCGCGTCCCGGCCCGGTGATCCGGGCCGGGACGCATCTTCGATTTTCGCGCGCGCTCCCCCGCGCCGCCTTTCTCCGTTCAGGAGCACCCCAGATGTCCGATACCGATACCGTCCCCAACGCCGCGCCCTCAGGGCAGCGGCCGGCGGACAAGGCGCCCGCGCGCTCATTCCTCAACCAGCTCGAACTCGACCTGCGCCTTCTGGGCATGGTCGGAGCCTTCATCCTCGTCTGCGTCGTGTTCAACGTGCTGACGGACGGCCGCTTTCTCACGCCGCGCAACATCTTCAACCTGTCGATCCAGACCGTCTCGGTGGCGATCATGGCGACCGGCATGGTGTTCATCATCGTCACCCGCCACATCGACCTTTCGGTCGGCGCGCTTCTGGCCACGGCCTCCGCCGTCATGGCGATGATGCAGACCCGCTGGCTGCCCGACATGATGGGCCTGCCTCTGGGCCACGCGGCGCTGCCGTGGCTCGCGATCCTCACGGGTCTGGCCACCGGCGCGGTGATCGGCGCGTTCCAGGGCTGGCTCGTGGGCTATCTCACCATCCCCGCCTTCATCGTGACGCTGGGCGGCCTGCTGATCTGGCGCAACGTCGGCTGGTACATCACTTCCGGCCAGACCATCGGCCCGCTCGACGAGACGTTCCAGCCTTCGGCGGCATCAACGGCACGCTGGGCGCGCAATGGAGCTGGATCGCGGGGCTCATCGCCGCCGGTCTCGCCGTGCTGTCGCTCTTGTCGGCGCGGCGCAACAAGGTGGGCCACGGCTTCCCGGTCAAGCCGATCTGGGCCGAGGCGGTGGTCATCGGCATCATCGTCGCCGCGATCCTTGGCTTTGTCGCCATCCTCAACGCCTACGAGATCCCGAGCCGGGTGCTGGCGCGTGACTTCGCCGCGCGCGGCATGGAGGTGCCCGAGGGCTACACGGCAGCCTATGGCATTCCCTATTCGGTGCTGCTGCTGATCGCGGTCGCAGTGGTGATGACGGTGATCGCCCGCAAGACGCGGCTCGGCCGCTATATCTTCGCCACGGGCGGCAACCCCGACGCGGCCGAACTGTCGGGCATCAACACGCGGCTTCTCACGGTCAAGGTGTTCTCGATCATGGGCATCCTCGTGGGCATCTCGGCGGTGGTCGCCTCGGCGCGACTGACGAACCACTCCAACGACATCGGCACGCTCGACGAGCTGCGCGTCATTGCCGCGGCCGTGATCGGCGGCACCGCGTTGTCGGGCGGCATCGGCACGATCTATGGCGCCATTCTCGGCGCGCTGATCATGCAGTCGCTGCAATCGGGCATGGCCATGGTCGGGGTCGATGCGCCCTTGCAGAACATGGTGGTCGGCACCGTGCTGGTCGCGGCCGTACTGATCGACATCATCTATCGCCGCCGCGTCGGAGGGAAGTGACATGGAAACCAGGACCGATCCCCGTGCCAACGGGGCCAAGCCATTGGTCGAACTCAAGGACATCCGCATTGCCTTCGGCGGCGTGCAGGCGGTCGACGGGGTGTCGCTCGATCTCTACCCGGGTGAGGTCGTGGGCCTTCTGGGCCATAACGGCGCAGGCAAATCGACGCTGATCAAGATCCTCTCGGGCGCCTACAAAGCGGATTCGGGCGAGATCCGCATCGAGGGCGAGAAGGCCACGATCAACTCCCCCCGCGACGCACGGCGCTACAACATCGAGACGATCTACCAGACGCTGGCGCTGGCCGACAATCTCGACGCCGCCTCGAACTTGTTTCTGGGACGCGAGATCGTCACCAAGCTCGGCTTCGTCGACGACGCCAAGCAGGAGGCCGAGACGCGCAAGATCATGGCGCGGCTCAACCCCAACTTCCGCAAGCTCTCCGAGCCGGTCTCGGCGCTGTCCGGCGGCCAGCGCCAGTCGGTTGCCATCGCGCGCGCGGTCTATTTCAACGCGCGCATCCTGATCATGGACGAGCCGACGGCGGCCTTGGGCGTGCACGAGACGGCGATGGTCGCGGATCTGATCAAGGAGCTGAAGGCGCAAGGTCTCGGCATCTTCCTCATCTCGCACGACACGCGCGAGATGATGGATCTGTGCGACCGGGTCTCGGTGATGAAGAACGGCCAACTCGTCGGCACCGAGCGGGTCGAGGACGTGACCGAGGACGACATCCTGTCGATGATCATCATGGGCAAGAACCCCAAGCGCGACGCCGCCTGAGCCGTCCCGACGCGGACAGACCATCGCCTCGACCTCATTTCGCCCGCCGCCATACGCGGCGGGCGTTGTCGTTTTCACTGGGGTCGCAATCGCCTGCGAGGCGTTCTTCAACGAAGCATGGGCCATTTGCAGGCCATCACTGGATCGCATGGCGGGAACCGCTTGCCGTCACGGCATCGGCCGCTAGGGTCTGGCGCAGCCGGGCGGTCCGACCCGAGGAGCAGCAACAGATGCACAACGACGAGTTTCGTGAGATCGTGCGTGAGGCGCAGTCCGCGCCATCCGCGCTCAACACCCAGCCCGCCCGCTGGCGGCGCAAGGGCGACACGATCCTGATCGGCTGCGATCCGGCAGCGATGCTGAAGGTGAGCGATCCGAACGGCGTCGCGGCGGGGCTGGCCTGCGGGGCCGCCGCCGAGGCCACGGTCCTCGCGCTTTCGGCGCGGCGGATGGGGGCGGGGTTCACCGATCTGTGGGCGCAGGACGACCGCGCGACCCTGCCGGGGCTGCGGCTTGCCGCGCGGATCACGCTGGAGGCGCAGACCGACCCCGACCCTCTGGCAGCACAGTTGCCCAAGCGTTTCACGCACCGTGGCCCTTATCAGCCCGGCCCGGTCGACCTTTATGGCTGGACCCGCCGCGACGCGGTTCTCGTCACCGACGCGGCGCGGCGCGGCTGGCTGGCCGAGATGCATGACCGGATCATGATGGCGCATCTGCGTCGCCCCGAGGCGCGGCGCGAGGTGCTGTCATGGCTGCGACTGTCGCCGCGGCATCCGCGCAAGAAATACGACGGCCTCGACCGCGCGACGATGCGCCTGAGTCCGCGTGCCGCCGCCGAGGCGCGCGCGGTGCTGGGACCGATGTGGCGGGCCGCCGACATGATGGGGTTGACCGATCGTCTCGCCGCCGAGGCCGCGCAGATCCGTTCGGCCGCCGTGATCGCGCTGTTCCACCGCCCCGTGGCCGACAGCCCGGTGGCCGCCGGACGGCCTTATCTGCGGCTGCTGCTGGAGGCGTCGAAGCTCGGTCTCGCGGCCTGGCCGATGGGGGTGCTGACCGTCGATCAGGCGGCGCGCGCCGAAATCTCCACCACCGTCGGGCTCGATCCCGAACGGCGGCTGATGCAGGTGGTCCGCCTCGGTCCGGTGGGAGAGCGGCCCGAAACCCGCGCCCGGCGTCCACTCGATGAGGTGATCGTCTGACGCATCCGTCGCGTCAGGCGTGGCGCAGGTCGGCCCAGATCGGCAGGTGATCCGAGGCCGCGGGGGCGGGTTGTTCGTGCCAGACGCCGCTCTGGGCGATGACGATCCCCGCCCCGATGGCGATCCGATCGAGTGCGGCGACCGGCCTGCGGGCATGAAAGCTGCGCCCCGGCGCGTGGATATCGAAGCGCCGCGCCAGCCGCCCGAGGCCGACCCGCTCCGACCATTCGTTGAGATCGCCCGCCAGCACCGTGGGGCGCGGCTCCATGCGGTCCAGCTCGTCGACGATATGCGACAGCTGCAACCTGCGCGACCCACGCAGCAGGCCCAGATGCAGCCCCCCCACCCGGAGCGGTCCCGCGGGCGTTTCCAGATCGGCGAAGATCGCGCCGCGCGGCTCGAAGCCCGGCAGCACCATCTTGTGCAGCGCGCCCACCTCGATGCCCTCGCGCACCAGCATCGCGTTGCCGTGCCAGCCGAGCGACCGGGCCGATTGTCCGAAATCGACCGCCTTGAGCCCGCCGAGCTGAGACAACTCGGTCAGCGGGATCGCCGTGGGCCGCGCGCCGAGCCGCAGATCCGCCTCCTGCAGGACCACGATGTCGGCCTCCATCGCGGCGATGACGTTGCAGATGCGCGCGGGGTTGCGCCGCCGGTCGGTGCCGAGAGCCTTGCGGATGTTGTAGCTCACCAGCCTGAGGCGACCGGGACGCAGATGGGTGTCGGTCATGAGATCCTCACGAAAGCCGTTTCAGAGCATGGGGGCGCCAAGGCGGAACACCCCCTCGGCCAGCCTGCGACCAAGTTTGGGGCGGCGCACGCCCTGGCGGCAGATCGCGGTTTCTGCGGCGAACCAGTCGGCCAAGAGCGCCACCGACGGCGCGTCGTAAACGAAGACCGCCACCTCGAAATTGAGGAGCATCGAGCGCACGTCGAAATTGGCCGATCCGGCCCAAGCGGCGTCGTCGATCACGCCCGCCTTGGCATGGGTCATCTGGCGCGGCAATTGCAGCACCCGCGCGCCCGCCTCGTCGAGTGTTCTCAGATAGGCCCCGCGCGCGAAATCGGCGATGCGCTGGTTCGAGCGGGCGGGCACCATCACCGCCACATCGACCCCGCGCCGCGCCGCCGTGCACAGCGCCGCGTTGAGCGGCTCGGTCGGCAGGAAATAGGGCGTGGCGATCCAGACGCGGCGCGTGGCCGCGTGGATCATCTGCACCAGCACGTCGTGCAGCGGATCGAGATGCGTGTCCGGGCCGGAAGGGACGACCTGCACCATGGCTTCGCCGGGTCGCGCCTCGACATGCAACTCGGGCAGGGGGTCGACCTCGCCTTCGGCCGATCCCCAATCGGCGCGGAACAGGTCCCACAGCACCTCGACCGAGGGGCCGTTCAAGGTGAAGGACAGGTCGCGCCAGAGTTCGGGATTGCCCTTCTCGTGGCGCGAATGGGTTGGAAAGCCCATGTATTCGCAGCCGACATTGCGCCCGCCGGTCCAGGCGCGGGCGCGGTCGGCGATGATCATCTTGCGGTGGTTGCGCAGGTTCATGTGGCCCTTGAGCGGCCAGTTGAGGAAGGGCTGGTGCCAGCGCAGGCTGCCGCCCGCCGCCTCGAAGCGTGCGAGCGCCTTGTGCGGGCCCCAGAACCCGCCGAGACGGTCGATGATCAGCCGCACCTGCACGCCGTCCTCGACGCGAGAGGTCAGCAGATCGACGAAATCACGACCGATCGCGTCGTCGTGGATCAGATAGAAGGTGATGTCGAGTTCATGCCGCGCGGTCTTGACCATTTCGCGCATCGCCTCGCGGGCGTGCTTGGCGTCGCGGTGCAGCTCAATCCGGTTGCCCGTGGTCGCCGCCGGCACGCCGTAGGCACGAAACGCCTCCGGCGGCCCGCGCGAGGGATCAGCGGGCGCATCGCCCGGCGGCGTGGAAAAGCGGATCGTCGGGTGGCGGCCGCCCTGCTTGCGAAAGCCCAAGGCGAAGAACAGCGGGATCGCGACCCAAGGCAGCAGGATGATCGCAAGGATCCACGCGGCAGCGGATTGCGGCGTGCGCCGCTGCTGCAGCAGCATCACCGTGGCGAGCAGCGCGAGGCCGACGCCGAAAAGGGTCAGCAGAAAGGTGTCATAGGTGAACAAGCGCGCCAAATCCCGATATGTCGACCCGATGTGCGCGAAACGCCGCGGTGGTGCAACAGGGTTCCTCCGCCTGACCACCCGCCTTGCCAGCCGCGCACAGACACTGCGCGATCGCGCCGGTTGGACGGGGCGGGGCGTGGCCTTAGATCCGGATGGAACACAAAGCCTTCGGAGAGCGAGATGGAACTGGGCCTTTATACATTCGGCGATGTGGGCACCGACCCGGTCAGCGGCGCGCGGGTCGATCCGGCGCTCAGGCTGCGCCAGTTGGTCGAAGAGATCGCGCTTGCCGACGAGGTGGGCCTCGACGTGTTCGGTCTGGGCGAGCATCACCGCCCCGACTATGCCGTTTCGGCCCCCGCCGTGGCGCTGGCGGCGGCGGCGGGCCGGACCTCGCGCATCCGGCTGTCGAGCGCTGTGACGGTGCTGAGCTCCGACGATCCGATCCGCGTGTTCCAGCAGTTCGCGACGCTCGACAACCTCACCGACGGGCGGGCCGAGATCATCGCCGGGCGCGGTTCCTTCATCGAGAGCTTCCCGCTCTTCGGCCACGACCTCGATGATTACGAGGATCTGTTCGAGGAAAAGCTGCAGCTTCTCATGGCGCTCAACGATGGGGAGGTGATCCGCTGGCCCGGCAGCGAGCACACCCACGAAATCCCCGGTCGCGGCGTCTATCCGCGCCCGGTGCAGGACAAACTGCCGATCTGGCGCGCGGTCGGCGGTTCGCCGCAATCGGTGGCGCGGGCGGGGGCGCTGGGGCTGCCCATGGCGCTCGCCATAATCGGCGGAGAGCCCGCGCGCTTCGCGCCGCTGTTCAAGCTCTATCGCAAGAGCGCCACGCAGATGGGGCATGATCCGAAGACGCTCAAGACCTCGCTCAATGTGCATGGCTTCGTGGCCGAGACGAGCCAGCAGGCCGCCGACATCTTCTATCCCGCGCAGGCCGAGGTGATGAACCGGATCGGTGGCGAGCGCGGTTGGGGTCCCACGAGCCGCGCCCAGTTCGACGCGGCGCGCGGACCCAATGGCGCGCAATTCGTCGGCAGCCCCGCCGAGATGGTCGACAAGATCCTCGCGACACACGAGCTTTTCGGCTTTGATCGGATGTTGATCCAGATGGCGATCGGGGTCTATGACCACGCGCAGCTGATGAAGGCGATCGAGATTCTGGGCACCAGGGTGGCCCCCGAACTGCGCCGCGCCGCCGCATGATGCGAATCGGGGTCATCTCGGACACGCACGGGCTGTTGCGCCCCGAAGCGATCGCCGCGCTGGCCGGGACAGCGGGCGCGGCGCCGGTCGATCATATCCTGCATGGCGGCGACATCGGCCGCGAGGAGATCGTGGACGCGCTCGAGCGCATCGCGCCGGTCACCGCCATCCGGGGCAATATCGACACGGCCGGGTGGTGCGCCCGGTTCCCCGAAACGGTCGATCTCGATCTCGGCGGGCTGCGCATCCACATGCGCCATGATCGCAAGACGCTCGATTTCGATGCGGCCGCGCCCGGGATCGACGTGGTGATCAGCGGACATTCGCACAGGCCGCTGATCGAAACATCGCGGGATGTGCTCTATCTCAACCCCGGCTCCGCCGGGCCGCGCCGGTTCAAGCTGCCGATCACGTTGGCGTTTTTGCAGGCGGGGCAGGGCGCGCCGCGCGCCGATCTATGCACTATCATCGACTGAGGCCCGGCGATGCCGCGTTGCGGCGTAAGCGATGGGTTGCCAGACTGTCGGCGCTCCCGTAGGTTTCATGTAGTAGAATATAATTCCACTATGCGAAACTTCAGGAGGAGACTGAAATGACGCGATTTCTGAAGGCGGCTCTCGCCACGACGATTCTCGCAGGTGCCACGCTCGGCTCCATCGCCCATGCCGAAACCACGCTGTTCTTTGGCGAGGCCGGTCCCAACCGCGGCGCCCGCGCCGAGGCGCTCAACTGGTTCGTCGAGGACGTGAAGACCCGCACCGAGGGCGAGTTGACCTTCGACGTCCAGTGGGGCGGTGCGCTGTTCAAGGCCGATGCCGCGGCTCAGGCCGTGGCCGACGGCGTGGCGGATGCCGGCACCATCATCGGCGTCTATTTCCCACAGGAAATGCTGGCCTACGGCATCGCCGACCTGCCCGTGCAGAACCCCGACCCTTGGGTCGGTATGAAGGCCACCGACGAGCTGATGCGCGGCTCCGAGGCGATTCAGGCGAACCTCGCCGACCAGAACCTCGTCTATCTGGGCACCTACACCACCTCGGCCGTGCATATCGGCTGCAAGGGCAAGGCGATCCGCACGGTCGAGGATATCGACGGGCTCAAGGTTCGCGGTGTCGGCGCCTATGGCAAGACCTTCGCCGATTTCGGCGCGAACCTCGTCAACATGTCGATCTACGACGCCTATCAGGGCCTCGATTCGGGCCTGCTCGACTGCTCTCAGGGCTATTCCTACGCGGTTGGCGCGCTGAACCAGCAAGAAGTCATGGACAGCTACACCATGCTCAACTGGGGTCAGGTCGGCGCTCTGGGCATCTTCATGAACAAGGATGCCTACGACTCGCTCCCCGAGGACCAGCAGCAGGCGCTGATGGAAGCGGGTGAGGGCCTGTCCGACGAGTTCGGCCGCCTCGTGAACGCCGACAACGACGCCGCCGTCGAGAAGATGCGCGAAGCGGGCGTCGAGATCATCGAGCTGCCCGAGGAGGAGCGCGCCAAGCTGGTCGAGAAGGGCAACACCTATCTCGAGGAGTGGTCGGCGCAGGCCGATGCCGCCGGTCTCGACGGGCAGGCGCTGCTCGAGGAGTATCGCGGCCTGATCGACAAGTACCAGGCCGAGGTCGAGGCCGAGGGCTATCCTTGGGAGCGCGGCTGACCCGCACCGGGTAGACCGCCGGGCGGCGCGTCTCACCCGCGCCGCCCCATTCACACTGACATTCGCCAGAGCGGCGGGGGCCACGGGCTCCCGGCCGGAAGGGATTGCCGATGCTGAGCCGTATCGAGAGTTTCCTGCTCAACCTCGCCGCCATCGCGGTGATTGGTCTTGGGCTGCTGATCACCACCAGCGTGCTGCTGCGCGCGACGCTGAACTCGGGGATCCCGACACGATCAACATGGTGCGCGAACTCATGGTCGCGGCCATCGTGCTGCCACTGGCCGCGACAGCCGCCGCGCGCGCCAACATCGTGGTCGAGGTGCTCTCGGAACGGCTGTCGCCGCTGACCCAGGACTGGCTGGTGGTTCTGGGCTCGGTGGTCGGGCTCTTCGCTCTGGCGCCGCTGATCTGGGCGGGCTGGAACGAGGCGGTGCACACGCTGGAATCCGGCAGCTACTTCTTCGGACAGCTGTCCTTGCCGAAGTGGCCGGGCCGCGTGATCTTCCTGTTCGGCGTGGCCTTTTGCTGGCTGCGCCTCGCGATTCAGGTCGTGGGCGATATCCGCACCATCCGTTCGGGCGGCCGGGTGCTGACCGGTCTTCCCACGCATAGCCCCCACGAAGAGGTCTGAGACCATGGACGGCACTCTCATCGGTCTCGTGGCCTTCGGCTCCGTTCTTTTCCTTCTGGCACTGCGCGTGCCGATCGCCTTCGCGCTGGCGGCCATCGCCACCATAGGCACCTTCGTCATCTTCGCCTTCCGCACCGGGAGCTTCGCGCCCGAACGCGCGATCCGCCCAACCTCGTCGCTGGTGTTCTCCAACAGCTTCGATCTCATCCACAGCTATGATCTGTCGATGATCCCGCTCTTCGTGGCGCTGGGACACATCGCCTATCGCGCCGACATCACCACCAAGATCTACCACGCGGCGCGGGTCTGGCTCGCCAAGGTGCCCGGCGGCGTGGCAATGGCCTCGGTCGTGGGCTGCGGCGGCTTTTCGGCGATCACCGGGTCGTCCATCGCCTGCGCGTCGACCATGGGCCGGATCTGCACGCCCGAGATGCTCTCGGTCGGCTATGACAAGCGTCTCGCCACGGCGAGCGTCGCGGCGGGCGGCACATTGGGCTCGCTCATTCCGCCTTCGGTGCTCTTCATCATCTACGGCATCTTCACCGAGACCTCGATCAGCCAGCTGTTCCTCGCGGCATCCTGCCGGGCCTCGTCTCGCTCCTGGGCTTCCTTCTGGTGATCTTCATCTGGGTCAAGCGCGACCCCTCGGCCGCGCCCGCCTTCACCGGCACCATCACCATGGCCGACCGGGGCCGCGCGGCGCTCGAAAGCTGGCCCGCGGTGCTGCTTTTCGTGATCATCGTCGGCGGCATCTATGGCGGCATCTTCACCGCGACCGAAGCCGCGGCGGTCTGTGTCTCGGCCGCCATTCTGATCGGCCTCGTGCAGCGCAAGCTGACGCTGCGCGCGATATGGGAGAGCCTGCGTGAAACCGCGATCCAGACCACGTCCATCTTCCTGATTGCGGCCGGGGCCAAGATCTTCGTGGCCTTCATCGCCCTCACCGGCGTCGCCCCCGACATCGTCGAGGCGGTCACCGCGGCCGAGCTGTCGCCTGTGGTGCTGATGCTGGCGATCGCGGCGATCTATCTGCTCTTGGGCATGTTTCTCGATCCGATCGGCATCATGGTGCTGACCCTGCCGCTGATGATCCCGCTGATCGAGACCTATGGCTTCGACCTGATCTGGTTCGGTGTCGTGGTCATCAAGCTTCTGGAGATCGGTCTCATCACGCCCCCCGTCGGCCTCAACGTCTTCGTCATCGCGGGTGTGGTGGGGCGCGAGGTGCCGATCGACCGCATCTTTGCGGGCATCGCGCGTTTCCTCGCTCTGGACGTTCTGGTGCTGATCCTCATCATGGCGGTTCCGGCGCTGTCGCTGCTGATCCCCTATTCGATGTGAGGCTGACATGAAGATCACCGACGAAAGCCAGGACCGCCGTTTCGCCACCACGCTGGCGCGTGGGCTATCGGTGCTGCGCGCCTTCCGTCCCTCCGATGACGGGCTGGGCAATGCCGAGATCTCGGAGCGGACCGGCCTGCCGAAGAGCACGGTGTCGCGGCTGACCTTCACGCTGCAATCCCTGGGCTATCTCAGCCATGCGCGCCGCCACGACCGCTACCGCCCGGGGCCCGCACTGCTGGCCCTCGGCAATGTCGCGAGCGCGTCGATCTCCTTTGTGGAGCTTTCGGGGCCGATCATGCAGCGTGTGGCGGACGAGACCGGCACGCTGGCGCTGTTGTCGGTGCGCGACCGGGGACGGGTGCTGATCACCAAGACATGGCGGCCGCAGGAGGTCTCCTCGATCTGGCTCGAGGTCGGGCATCGGCTCCCTTTCAAGGGGTCGAGTTCGGGTCACGCGATGCTGGCGGCGCTGTCGGAGGAGGGTTTTGCCGAAGCGGTGGCCGATGCGAGGGGCATCGCGGCCTCGACGAGGAGACGGCGCGGGAGGCGCGGCGCATCGCTTATACGCAGCTCGTCACCGAAGCTTCGTGATCGCCGATCCGGCGTCGTACTTCGCCGCCAACATCCACGCCGTTTCGGTGCCGTTCCAGTCGCGCGACCTGAGCGAGCCGGTCATCTTCACCTGCGGCGCGATGCCCAAGGATCTGAGCATGGAGCGAATGCAGACCGAGGTCGGGCCACGGTTGCAGCAAGGGGTGCGCGAGCTTGAGCGGATCATGGGGCAGGGACCGTTCCTGTCGCGACACGATATCTAACCGCAATCATATTTCCGCATAGTGGAATTAGGATTTGCATGTTGAAATAGATTGGGCCGATTGTTAGATTGGTGCCGGAGAGGGAGGACCACATGGCAGGAACAGTGCATTTCGAAAGCCGGGGCCGGATCGCGGTCATCACGGTGGATCATGCGCCGGTGAACGCGCTGGGCCGCGACGTGCGGGCCGGGCTGGTGGAAGCGATCGAGCGGTTCGAGGCCGATGCCGCTGAGATCGCGGTGATCCACGGCGCGGGGCGGCTGTTCATTGGTGGCGCCGACATCTCCGAGTTCGGCAAGCCGCCGATGGAGCCCTCGTTGCCCGACGTGGTGAACCGCATCGAGGCCTGCACCAAGCCGGTCGTCGCCGCAATCCACGGCGCGGCCTTGGGCGGCGGTCTGGAGGTCGCGCTTGGCGCGCATTACTGCATCGCCGTTCCGGGCGCGCAGCTGGGCTTGCCCGAGACCAAGCTCGGCGTGATCCCCGGTGCCGGCGGCACGCAGCGTACGCCGCGCCTCGTTGGGGCCGAAGCCGCGATTGAGATGGCGACCACCGGCACGCCGGTTCCGGCGACCAAGGCCGTCGAGATGGGCCTCGTGGACCGCTTGGGCGAGGGCGAGGCGCTCGATTCCGGTCTGGCCTATGCGGAGGAGCTGCTGCAACAGGGCGCGGGCCCGCGCCTGTGCGCGAGATCGCGGCCCCGGCACATGACGCGGAGATGTTCGACGCGTGCCGCGCCGCGCTCAGAAAGAAGCTGCGCGGCGAGGTGGCACCGCTGGCCGCGCTCGACGCGATCGAGGCCGCCACGACGATGGGCTTCGACGAGGGCCTCGCCGAGGAGCGCCGCCAGTTCATGAAGATGATGGAGACGCCGCAGCGTGCGGGGCTGATCCACGCCTTCTTCATCGAACGCAAGGTGGCCAAGCTGCCCGAGATCGAGGGCGTCGCCCCCCGAGACGTCTCGGCCATCGGCGTGATCGGCGGCGGCACCATGGGAGCGGGCATCGCCACTGCGGCCTTGCTACGCGGCCTGAGCGTGACGCTGGTCGAGCGCGACGACGAGGCCGCCGCCCGCGCCCGCGCCACCATCGAGAAGAACCTCGCGGCGGCCGTAAAGCGCGGAAAGCTGAAAGAGGCCAAGCGCGACGCGATCCTGTCGGATGCGCTCGCTTGCGTCACCGGCTACGACGCGTTGGGGCAGGCCGACGTGATCATCGAGGCCGTGTTCGAGAGCATGGACGTCAAGAAGGACGTGTTCCGCGAGCTTGACCGGATCGCCAAGCCGGGCGCGGTTCTCGCCACCAACACCTCCTATCTCGACATCGACGAGATCGCGCAGGCGACGAGCCGCCCCGAGGACGTGATCGGGCTGCACTTCTTCTCGCCCGCCCATGTGATGAAGCTGCTGGAGGTCGTCGTCGCCGACAAGACCGCGCCCGAAGTCACCGCCACCGCCTTCGCGCTCGGCAAGAAGCTGGGCAAGGTCTCGGTTCGCGCCGGCGTATGCGACGGCTTCATCGGCAACCGCATCCTGTCGCACTACCGGGCCGCCGCCGATCACATGATCCTCGACGGCGCCAGCCCCTACCAGATCGACAAGGCGCTGCGCGACTTCGGCTTTCCGATGGGACCCTATCAGGTGGGCGATCTCGCCGGCCTCGACATCGGCTACATGACGCGGCAGCGCAAAGCCCCGCAGCGGCATGAGAAGGACCGTTATCCCGGCTGGGCCGACACGCTTTATGAAATGGGGCGTCTGGGCCAGAAGACCGGACGCGGCTATTATATCTATGACGAGGAAAGCCCGCGCGGCCGCCCCGACCCGGAGGTCGAGGAGATCATCGCCGCCGAGCGCGAGAAGCAGGGCGTCGGCCCGCGCGACTTCACTGACGAGGAGATCGTCGCGCGCTACATGGCCGCCATGGTCAACGAGAGCGCCCGCGTGGTCGAGGAGGGCATCGCGCAACGCCCGCTCGATGTCGATGTGACGTTGCTCTACGGCTACGGCTTCCCGCGCCATCGCGGCGGCCCGATGCACTACGCCGATACGGAAGGCCTCGCCACGATCCGCAACCGGATCAAGCAATACGCCGCCGAGGACGATCACTTCTGGAAGGTCGCGCCGCTGCTCGACCGCCTTGCCCCCGACAATTCCACATTCGCCAGCCTGAACGGCTGAGAGGGAGAGACGACATGACCGACGCCGTCATCGTATCCACCGCCCGCACCCCCATCGGCAAGGCCGCACGGGGCGCGTTCAACATCACCCACGGGGCCGACATGGCCGGCCACGCCGCCCGCCACGCGGTCGAGCGCGCGGGCATCGACCCTGCGCTGATCGAGGACGCGATCTTCGGCTGCGGCTATCCGGAATACGTGACAGGCGGCAACATTGCCCGGCAGGCGGTGATCCGCGCCGGGCTGCCGGTTTCGATCGCCGCGACCACGGTGAACCGCTTCTGCGCGTCGGGGCTGCAGGCGATCGCCATGGGCGGCCACATGATTGCCCAGGAGGGCGCCAAGGCCATTCTCGTCGGCGGCGTCGAAAGCATCTCGATGGTCCAGCCGCCTGCGCGCCACTCGCGCAACGAATGGATCGAGGCGCACAAGCCCGAGCTCTATCAGGCAATGATCGAGACCGCCGACACGGTGGCCAAGCGCTACGGCATCTCCCGCGAGGCGCAGGACGAGCTGGCGCTGTCGAGCCAGCAGCGCACCGCCGAGGCGCAGCAGGCCGGGCGTATGACGCCGAGATCGCGCCGATGGAAGTGACCAAGGCCGTCAAGGACAAGGAGACCGGCGAGGTCTCCCACGTCACCGAGACGATCTCGATGGACGAGTGCAACCGCCCCTCGACCGAGATCGAGGGGCTGCGCAAGCTCAGCCCGGTGCGCGGCGAGGGCAACTTCATCACCGCCGGCAACGCGAGCCAGCTCTCCGACGGCGCCGCCGCCCTCGTGATGATGGACCGCAAGGAGGCCGAGCGCCTCGGCCTCGACATCCTCGGCGCCTTCCGCGGCTTTGCCGTCGCGGGCTGCGAGCCCGACGAGATGGGCATCGGCCCGGTCTTTGCCGTGCCGCCCCTGCTGGAGCGTCAGGGTCTCTCCGTCGACGACATCGACCTGTGGGAGCTGAACGAAGCCTTCGCCTCCCAGGCGCTCTACTGCCGCGACAAGCTCGGCATCGACAACGACAAGCTCAACGTCTCGGGCGGGTCGATCTCGATCGGTCACCCCTTCGGCATGACCGGCGCGCGGATGACCGGGCACCTGTTGATCGAGGGCCGTAGGCGGGGTGCCAAGCTTGGCGTCGTGACCATGTGCATCGGCGGCGGGCAGGGTGCTGCCGGCCTGTTCGAAATCTACTGAGGAGGCCCGGAGATGGACCTGAACTTCACCGACGAGCAGAAGGCCTTTCGCGCCGAAGTGCGCGGCTTTCTCGCAGAGAAGCTGCCACAGCGCTTGTCTGACAAAGTGCGTCTCGGCCAGCGGCTCGAAAAGGCCGATTACGAAGAATGGCACGCCATCCTTAACGAAAAGGGCTGGCTCGCCGGCAACTGGCCCGAAGAGCATGGCGGCGCGGGCTGGAACGCGGTCGAGCGGCACATCTTCGAGGAGGAGACCACCTCCGCCGCCGCCCCGCGCATCGTGCCCTTCGGCCTCGCCATGCTCGGGCCGGTGCTGCAGAAGTTCGGCTCCAAGGAGCAGCAGGACTACTGGCTGCCGCGCATCCTCAACGGCGACGACTGGTGGTGTCAGGGCTATTCCGAGCCGGGGGCCGGATCGGACCTCGCTTCGGTCAAGACCACGGCCGAGCGCGACGGCGACCATTACGTGGTGAACGGGCAGAAGACCTGGACCACGCTGGGCCAGTACGCCAACATGATCTTCTGTCTCGTGCGCACCTCCAAGGAGGGCAAGCCGCAGGAAGGGATTTCCTTCCTGCTGATCGACATGGACGATCCGGGCATCACCGTGCGCCCGATCGTCCTGATCGACGGCGAGCCCGAGGTGAACGAGGTCTTTTTCGACAACGTTCGTGTGCCTGTCACGAACCTCGTGGGCGAGGAGAACAAGGGCTGGACCTATGCCAAGTACCTGCTGACACATGAGCGCACCAACATCGCCGGCGTCGGCTTTGCCAATGCCGGTCTCGCCAATCTCAAGCGGATCGTGAAGTTGGAACAGAGCGAGGGCCGCCCGTTGATCGAGGACCCGCTCTTTGCCGCCAGGATCGCCGAGGTCGAGATCGCGCTGATGGCGATGGCCACGACCAACCTGCGGGTGGTCTCGGCCGCCGTTGCGGGGCAGGCACCCGGTGCCGAAAGCTCGATGCTCAAGGTCAAGGGCACGGTGATCCGGCAAGAGATCAACGCGCTGACCAAGGCCGCCGTCGGTCCCTATGCCATGCCCTTCGTCTCAGAGGCGCTCGAGGCGGGCACCAATGCGGGGCCGGTGGGTCCGGCCTATGCGATGGCCGCTACGCCGCAATACCTGAACAACCGCAAGCTCTCGATCTATGGCGGATCGAACGAGGTGCAGAAGACGATCATCGCCAAGGCGATCCTGGAACTCTGAGGAGCGGGCCATGAACTTCCAACTGACCGAAGAGCGGCAGATGCTGCAGGACGGGCTGCGCCGTTATCTCGGCGATGCCGTCACACCGGCCGCTCTCAAGGCCGCCGAGGAGGGCGAGGGCTTCTCGCCCGAGATCTGGTCCGGGCTGTCCGAGATGGGCGTCGCGGGCGCTTTGTTCACCGAAGAGCAGGGCGGCTTCGGCGGCGCGGGCTTCGACCTGATGACCGTGTTCGAGGAGCTGGGCCGCGCCGGCACGTCCGAGCCGATGCTCGAGGTGCTTCTGGCGGGCGGGCTGATCGCCGCACTGGGCGACGAGACACAGGCCGCCCTCGTCGAGCAGGCGGTCGAAGGCTCGGTCCAGCTTGCCCTCGCGCATGGCGAGCCCGGCAGCCGCTATGACATCGAGCGGGTCGAGACCCGCGCCGAACGCGGCGGCGACGGCTGGACCTCACGGGGCGCAAGGCGGTCGTGGTGAACGGCGCGCAGGCGGATCATGTCGTGATCTCGGCCCGCAGCTCGGGCGGCGCGCGCGACCGCGATGGGATCAGCCTCTTCGTGCTGCCCAAGGGCACGGCCGGCGTTGAGATCCGCGACTACCCGCTGGCCCAGGGCGGCCACGCCGCCGAGCTGGTGCTCGAAGGCGTCACGCTGCCCGAGACCGCGCTCTTGGGCGCCGAGGGGCAGGCCATCGGGGCGCTGGAGACCGCGCATGCTCGCGCCACGGCGGCGCTTTGCGCCGACGGTCTGGGCGCGATGGAGACCGCGCGCCGCCTGACCGGCGACTATCTCAAGACACGCAAGCAGTTCGGCCAGCCGATCGGCAAGTTTCAGGCGCTGCAGCACCGCGCCGCCGAGATGCTGATCGAGATCGAGCAGGCGCGCTCGGCGGTGATCAACCTCTGCGGCCATCTGGAGGCAGACCGCGAAACGCGCGAGATCCACGTCTCGGCGACCAAGCACCTCGTCGGCAAGGTCGCCCGCCTCGTGGCCGAGGAAGCGATCCAGATGCATGGCGGCATCGGCATGACCGAGGAATACGAGCTGGGCCGCTTCGCGCGGCGACTGTCGATGCTCGACCACCGCTTTGGCGACAGCACCTTCCATCTGGGGCGCTTCGTCCGGCTCCGGGCCGCCTGAGATGACCGGGGAGGGGATCATCAGGGGCGAGACCGGGGCGCAGCGGCTCTTGGGCTACATGCTCGACGTGGGGCGGAGCGACGGGCGCGCGCGCTGCCACCTGACGGTGGGGCCTGAGCACACCAACCGGCACGGCATGTTGCATGGCGGTATCGTCGCGACGATCCTCGACAACGCGATGGGGGCCACCGGCAGCCTGACCCGCGACCCGCAGGGGCGCTACCCGTTCCTGACGATCTCGCTCAACACCCAATACCTCGCCCCCGCATGCGAGGGTGAGACGCTGGTGGCGGTGGGGCGGATCACCGGCGGCGGGCGCAAGCTCGTCTTCATCGAAGGCGAGCTGCGCGGTCCCGAGGATCGGCTCATCGCCACGGCGACCGGCGTGTTCAAACCGGTGCCGCAGGCCCCACGGGAGGAGACGGCATGAGCATGGCGCGGATCGACGATCTCGGCGACCGGCTGGTGGTGTGGAACCTCAACGCCGCCCGGCGCGGCGCGCTGACCCCCGATTACTACGCGGCGCTGCACGAGGTGATCGCGACGGCCGCCGCCACCCCGCGCATCGTCGCGGTGATCCTCGCCTCCGAGGGCGGGTTCTTCTGCGCCGGCGGCGACCTGTCGGTTCTGGCCACCCGCGCGGCCCAGACCGAGGCCGAGCGGCGCGGCAACGTCGACAGGCTGCACGACCTCGTGCGCGCCATCACCGGCTGTCCCAAGCCGATGATCGCCGCCGTCGAGGGCGGGGCCGCCGGGGCGGGCCTGTCGCTGGCGCTGGCCTGCGACTTCGCGGTCGCCTCCGACACCGCCCGCTTCACCGCCGCCTACGTCAAGGCGGGGCTGGTGCCCGATGCGGGCCTCACGCATTTCCTGTCCGTCCTGCTGCCGCGCGCCATGGCGTCGCGGATGCTGCTCTTGGGCGAGCCGGTCCCGGCGGACCGGCTGCACGCGTTGGGCGCTCTGTCGGAATTGGCCACCGAGGGGGGCGCTTTCGACGCCGCGATGGCGCTGGCCGACCGGCTGGCTCAGGGACCGTCGGCGACCCAAGGGGACATCAAGGCGCTGATCGCCAGCGCCGCGACGGGCGATCTCATGGCCCAACTCGACGCCGAGCGCGACGCGATGGCGCGTGCGCAGGGCTCTCCCGAGGCGGCCGAAGGGATCAATGCCTTTCTCGAAAAGCGCGCGCCTGATTTCGCGAAGCTGAGAAGCGTTTCATGACCGATCCGGCCTTCGATACCGCCGTTACCCGCGCCTATGGCACACGTCTGCCCATCGTCGCGGGCGGGTTGATGTGGCTTTCGGACGCGGCCTATGTCTCGGCCTGCGCCCGCGCCGGGATCATCGGTTTTCTCACGGCGGCGAGCTTTCCCGAACCCGACGCCCTGCGCGCCGAGATCCGCAAAACGCGTGAGTCGTCCGAGGGCGGCGCGTTCGGCGTCAACGTGTCGATGCTGCCCAAGCTGGTGCCGGGCGAGCGCACCGAGGAGATCTTCCGGCTCATCGCCGAGGAAGGCGTGCGCTTCGTCGAGACCTCGGGGCGCAACCCCGAGCCGTGGCTGCCGCTGCTCAAGGACGCGGGCATTACCGTGCTGCACAAGGTGCCAAGCGTGCGCTTCGCCGAAAAGGCGCAGTCGGTCGGCGTCGACATGGTGTCGATCGTCGGCGCGGAATGCGGCGGCCATCCGGGCCTCGACCTGATCGGCTCCTTCGTCAATCTCGCGCTGGCCGAACGCCGGTTGAAGATCCCGTTCCTGATCGGCGGCGGCGTCGGCCATGGCGGGCAGATCGTCGCGGCGCTGGCGGGCGGCGCGTCGGGCGTCGTGGTCGGCACGCGGTTCCTCGTGGCCGAGGAGGTGACGGCGCATCCCGACTACAAGTGCGCGCTTGCGGGGGCTAAGGAAACCGACACGATGCTCAGCATGTCGAGCCTGCGCAACACGATCCGCACGCTCAGGAACGAGACGTCGCAGACCGTGGCGCGGATGGAGGCCGAGAACCCCGAGACCGGGATCGAGGCGCTGCTGCCGCATGTCTCGGGCAAGATCGGACGCCGCGCTACGAGACCGGCGACGTGTCGCGCGGCATGCTCTCGGCGGGGCAGGCGCTCGGGCTCACGGGCGATATCGCGCCGCTGGCCGGGATCGTCGGCGGGCTGGAAGAGGAGGCGCTCGCGGCGCTGGCGCGACTGCGCCCGGCGCCTGCGCGGATCAAGGAGGGGATGGCGGTATGACGAGCGTGCAGGGAATCGACACGCAAGGCGGCGGTGAGACGACGCGGCGCATTCACGAGCTGATCGCGCGGCAGGCGGCGCAGCGCGGCCAGGCGCCCGGCCTGATCGATGGCGACGGGCGGGTGCTGAGCTTTGCGGAATATCTCGCCGCCATCGAGGAGATGGCCGGCCTGCTGCGCGATCGCGGTGTCGTGGGCGGGGACCGGGTGCTGATCGTGGCCGAGAATTGCGCCGCGACGGCGCTTGCGATCTTCGCGGCCTCGGCGCTCGACGCCATCGCGGTGCCGGTCAACGCACGGATGACCGGGCCGGAGCTGTCGCGCATCGTCGCGCATTGCGAGCCGCGCGCGATCCTCTTCACCTGCCACGTCTCCCCCGAAGCCCGCGCCCATGCCGAAGGGGCGGGCGCGGCGCAGGTTGCCACCGCGACCGCCGATATCGCCGTGGCCTCCGGCCCCGCCGGCGCGTCGGACCCGGTCGAGGCCGGGCCGGGGCAGGTCGCGGTGATCCTCTACACCACCGGCACCACGGGCGACCCCAAGGGCGTGATGCTGACCCATGCCAACCTGCTCTTCGCCGGGGCGTCGAGCGCGCGGATGCGCGCTATGGTGCCCGAAGACCGGATCTACGGCGCGCTGCCGCTCACCCATGTGTTCGGGCTGGCCTCGATGCTGATGGCGGGGGCCTCCTGCGGCGCGGCCGTGCAGCTCGAGACCCGTTTCGCCCCCGACAGGCTTCTGGCCGCCTTGAAGGACGGCGCGACGGTGCTGCCGGCGGTGCCGCAGATGCACGCGCTCCTGATGAAGCACACGGCGTCCCTCGGCCTCGAGCGGCTGGAGGGCGCGAAGCTGCGCTATGTCTCATCGGGGGCAGCACCACTCGACCCGGCCTGGAAGCGCAAGGCCGAGGCGTTCTATGGCCTGCCGCTGCAGAATGGCTATGGCATGACCGAGAGTACCGCGGGCGTCAGCGGCACCCGCAACGCCATCGGCGATCCCGACATCTCGGTCGGCCCGGCGCTGCCCGGCCTTGAGATCCGCATCGATCCCACCGCGAGCGATGCCGAGGGCGTGGGCGAGATCCACACGCGGGGGCCCCATGTGATGAAGGGCTACTACCGCAACGCGCAGGCCACGGCGCAAGTGATCGACGCCGATGGCTGGCTCAGGACCGGCGACCTCGGGAAGATCGACGCCGAAGGCCGCCTGCACGTGGTGGGCCGTTGCAAGGAGTTGATCATCCGCTCGGGCTTCAACGTCTATCCGCCCGAGGTCGAGGCGGCGCTGAACGACCACCCATGCGTGGTGCAGGCCGCCGTCATCGGCCGGGCGCGGGGCGGCAACGAAGAGGTGCTCGCTTTCGTGCAGTGCATCGATCCCGCCCCCGATCCCGCGACATTGAAAGCCCATGTCTCGGAGCGGCTTTCGAGCTACAAGCGACCATCGAAGATTTTGATCGTGGACCGGCTGCCCGCTGCGGCGACCGGCAAGATCCTGAAACACAAGCTGCTGGGCACATTCGCCGACCGCCTGGCCGCACTCGACGCGGAGGAGAACTGACATGCCCAAGGACACCCAAGGACACGGCCCCGAGCTGGGCCAGTTCGACTGGTCCGATCCGTTCCTGATCGAAACCCAGCTTGACGAGGACGAGCGGATGCTGCGCGACGCGGCGCGCGCCTTCGCCGAGGACAAGCTCGCGCCGCGCGTGGCGCAGGCCTACCGCGAGGAGACCGCTGATCCGTCGATCTTCCGCGAGATGGGCGAGGCGGGCCTCCTGGGCGTGACGGTCGAGGAGGAGTATGGCGGGCTCGGCGCGTCCTACGTCACCTATGGCCTGATCGCGCGCGAGGTGGAGCGTGTGGACTCCGGCTACCGCTCGATGATGTCGGTGCAGTCGAGCCTCGTGATCTACCCGATCCACGCCTATGGCTCCGAAGAGCAGAAGAAGAAATATCTTCCCGGCCTGTGCTCGGGCGAGCTGATCGGCTGTTTCGGCCTGACCGAGCCGGATGCGGGCTCCGACCCCGCCGGCATGAAGACCGTCGCCAAGAAGACCGAGACCGGCTACCGGCTCTCGGGCTCGAAGATGTGGATCTCGAACGCGCCGTTTGCGGATGTCTTCGTGGTCTGGGCCAAGTCCGAGGCGCATGAGGGCAAGATCCGCGGCTTCGTGCTCGAAAAGGGCATGACGGGCCTTTCGGCCCCGAAGATCGGCGGCAAGCTGTCCTTGCGCGCCTCGACCACCGGTGAGATCGTCATGGACGGCGTCGAGGTCGGCGAGGACGCGCTCCTGCCGAACGTGCAGGGTCTCAAGGGTCCCTTCGGCTGTCTCAACCGCGCGCGCTACGGCATCTCGTGGGGCGCGATGGGCGCGGCCGAGGCCTGCTGGCACGCCGCGCGGCAATACGGCCTCGACCGCAAGCAGTTCAACAAGCCGCTGGCGCAGACCCAGTTGTTCCAGAAGAAGCTCGCCGACATGCAGACCGAGATCGCGCTCGGCCTGCAGGGCAGCCTGCGTCTGGGCCGCCTCATGGATGAGGGCCGCGCCTCGCCCGAGCTGGTCTCGCTGATGAAGCGCAACAATTGCGGCAAGGCGCTCGAAATCGCGCGCCACGCCCGCGACATGCATGGCGGCAACGGCATTTCCGACGAATTCCCGGTGATGCGCCACATGATCAACCTGGAAACCGTGAACACCTATGAAGGCACGCATGACGTTCATGCGCTGATCCTGGGCCGTGCCCAGACCGGCCTTCAGGCGTTCTTCTGAGACAGGAGCAAACTATGAAGATTCTCGTCCCC
>NZ_BATB01000025.1 GCF_000466965.1 Limimaricola cinnabarinus LL-001 | reverse complement strand
CGGGACGCTCCGCGCGCTCGGGGCGGGGTTCACGATCCGGGCGAGGTTCACGATCCGGGCGGGGGCCGCGGTCGGGCCGGGGCCCGCGATCGGGCCGCTGTCCGCGTTCGGGCCGGGGGCCGCGCGACAGGTCGGGCGCCGTGTCGAGCGCGGTCATCTTCAGACCTTCCTCGGGCGACATGTCGGGACCGATGGCGCGCAGGAAGCCCGGCACGGCGGTTTCAAGGATCTCGACGTAGGTTTCGGTATCCTGAATGCGGATCGCGCCGATCGCATCCTTGGAGATGTCGCCCGCGCGGCACAGCAGCGGCAGGAGCCAGCGCGCCTCGGCCCGCTCGTTGCGGCCCGCCGAAAGCGAGAACCACTTGCTCGGACCGAAGCTCTCGGTCGCGCGTTTCTGCGGCTTCGCGTCGGGGGCCTGAAGCTCCTCGGGTGCCGAGCGGCGGGCGCGGTAGAGCGCCAGATAGGCCGCGGCGATGGTCTCGGGCGCGTGGCGCTGCAGGAGCTTGGCAGCGAAGACCTTCGCATCCTCGGTGATTTCGGCGTTCCAGACCGGATCGTCGAGCAGCCGCGCCTCGTCGGCGGCGAGGATGTCCTCGGCCGAGGGCGGCACGGTCCAGTCGGCGGAAAGCTTGGCGGTGCCAAGCAGGCGCTCGGCCTTCTTGCGCAGCTTCATCGGCACGATCAGGGCGCTGACGCCCTTGCGGCCCGCGCGGCCGGTGCGGCCCGAGCGGTGCAGCAGCGTCTCGGAGTTCGAGGGCAGCTCGGCGTGGATCACCAGTTCGAGGTCGGGCAGGTCGATGCCGCGCGCGGCCACGTCGGTCGCCACGCAGATCCGGGCCCGGCCGTCGCGCATCGCCTGAAGCGCGTGGGTCCGCTCGTTCTGGGTCAGCTCGCCCGAGAGCGACACGACCGAAAAGCCCCGGTTCGACAGCCGCGCGGTGAGGCGCGCCACGGTGGCGCGGGTGTTGGCGAAGACGATGGCGTTGGTGGCGTCCTGATGACGCAGCGTGTTGATGATCGCCGCCTCCTCGTCGCCTTGGGCCACCTGCAGCGCCTTGTAGGAGATGTCGGCGTGCTGGCCGCCCTTGGTGGCGACGACGACGCGCTCGGCGTCGGTCTGGAAATCCTTGGCCAGCTTGGCGATGGCGGGCGGCACCGTGGCCGAGAACAGGAGCGTGCGGCGGCTCTCGGGACAGGCCGAGAGGATGAATTCGAGGTCCTCGCGGAAGCCCAGATCGAGCATCTCGTCGGCCTCGTCGAGCACGACGGCGCGGATGTCCGACAAATCGATCGCGCCGCGGCGGACGTAATCGGCGAGGCGGCCGGGCGTGGCGACGACGAAATGCGCGCCCCGGTCGAGCGCGCGGCGCTCGTCGCGGATTTCCATGCCGCCGATGGCGGTGGCGAGCTTGGCGCCGGCGCCGCGATAGAGCCATTCCAGCTCGCGCATCACCTGGCTCGCCAGTTCGCGGGTCGGCGCGATGGCCAGCGCCAGCGGGGCGGCGGCGCGGCCGAGCTGGCCGTCATCGTCGAGGATGGTCGGGCCGATGGCGAGGCCGAAGCCCACGGTCTTGCCGGAGCCGGTCTGCGCCGAGACCAGCAGGTCGCGCTCGGAAAGCTCGGGCGCGGTGACGGCCTCCTGCACGGGGGTGAGCGTGTCGTAGCCGCGCGCGTCGAGCGCGTCCCTGAGGGTCTGCATCATATGTAAGAAAGGTCCGTTGGTCTGGAGGCGGCCGGATTGGGGCCGGGGGCGGCCCCGGGGGACCACGTCAAGCGCGGACCCTTACCCGCAATCGGACGCGATGTATAGCGCCATTCCACGCATGGCCGCTGCCCGCAAAGCGAAAGGACCGCGCAATCGCGCGGCCCTTTGCCCCTCACCTGGATCGCGGCGGGCCGTTGCACCGGCCCTGCCTGCCTCACTCGCCGGGTACGGCGCTCATGCCCGCGTCGGCTTCGCGGTAGTGATGCTTCTCGCGCACGGGGCGCATCATGAGGTTGGCGAAGAACGCCACGACCAGCAGGGCGGCCATCACGTACATCGTCGTGTTGTAGAGGCTCGATGTCGGGTCGACCGTGCCGGCGGGCGCGATCTCCATCAGCCGGGCGATGGTGACGGTCTTGGCCGCCACGAGCTGATCGAGCTGGTCGAGCCCCGCGCCGAACTTCTCGGCGAAGGCCGCCGGATCGACCTTGGCCGCGAGATCGGAGATCGCCGAGGTGACCGACATGTCGCGTAGCGAGGTGATCAGGAGCGGCCCGAGCACGCCCGCCGTGGACCATGCGGTCAGCAGTCGGCCGTGGATGCCGCCCACATGCATGGTGCCGAACATGTCCGCCAGATAGGCCGGGATCGTCGCGAAGCCGCCGCCATACATGGTAAAGATGATCATGGTCGCGACATAGAAGCCGATCAGCCAGATGATCGAGGGATCCGACGCGGTGGCGCTGGCGAAGAACGGGATCGACAGGTAGAGCGCGGCGCCCAGCACGAAGAAGATCGTGTAGGTGGTCTTGCGGCCGATATAGTCCGAGGTCGAGGCCCAGAAGAAGCGGCCCACCATGTTGAAGACCGAGATCATCAGCACGTAGGTCGAGGCGAAGGCGGCCGTCACGATCAGCGGCATCGAGGTGCCGTAGATCTCGCTCATCATCGTCTTGGCCACGCCGATCACGCCGATGCCGGCGGTCACGTTGAAGCACAGCATCAGCCAGAGCTGCCAGAACTGCGGCGTCTTCATCGCCTGATCGATATGCACGTTCGAGCGGGTGATCATCCCGGCCGAGGCCGATTCCGGCTTGGGCTGCCAGCCCTCGGGCTTCCAGTCCTTGGCGGGCACGCGGAAGCCGAAGGCGGCGATGATCATCACCACGAAATAGGCGATGCCCAGCGTCAGGAAGGTCGAGGCCGCGCCGGTGTCGCCGGTGCCGACGGCATAGAGACCGTTGGTCACGACGCCCTCGATCTGCGCGGCCTGTGCTGCGGTGGCGGTCACGGCCTCGACCATGGTGCCGTTCTGCTCCACGAAGAGGCGGCCCTGTTCGGTGGTGGTCGCGACCTCACCGGACATGCCGAGGAAGGTGGGCGCCTCGGAGTAGAGGCTCAGCAGCCAGCCCTTGAGCGGGGCCGCGATGATCGCGCCGCCGCCGAAGCCCATGATCGCCATGCCGGTCGCCATGCCGCGCCGGTCCGGAAACCAGCGGATCAGGGTCGAGACGGGCGAGACGTAACCGAGGCCGAGGCCACAGCCGCCGAGCACGCCGTAGCCGAGATAGACCAGCCACAGCTGATGCGCCGCGATGCCGAGCGAGCCGATGACGAAGCCGCCGCCCCAGAGGCAGGCGGCGAGCACGCCGACCATGCGCGGGCCGACCTTTTCGAGCCACTTGCCGCCGAAGGCCGCGGCGAGGCCGAGGAACACGATGGAAACCGAGAAGATCCAGACCACCGAGGAGAGCGACCAGTCGTCACCGGCGGCCGAGACCACGCCCAGTTCGCGCGTCAGCGCCGGGTTGAACACCGACCACGCATAGACCGAACCGATGCACAGGTGGATCGCGATGGAGGCGGGGGGCACCCGCCAGCGGTTGAAGCCGGGTTCGGCCACGATGTTGTCCTTGTGAAGAAAGCCCAAGGGCCCCTTCGAGTCGCTCACGCTCATTGTCGTCTCCTCCCAGAGTTCGGCACGCGCGCGGCGGCGCGCGCCGTCATGGCGTGGATGCATGACCGCCGCCACTTGACCTGTCAAGAAGAATACATATATGAAACAATAGGTTAGCTGGACATTCTGTCCGCCAAGCATGGTGCCGGGGGCGGCAAAGTGGACATTTTGTCCGACGCTACCCGGACGGGCCTGCCGCTTTCGGTCAAACCGGCCCGCCCACGGGCTCCGCCGCCGGAAGCCGGATCGTGAAGCGGCTGCCCGCGCCGGGCGTGCTTTGGGCCAGGATCGTGCCGCCCGCATGGGTGACCAGCGTCTGGCTGATCGACAGGCCGAGACCGGTGCCGAGGCTGCGCTTGGTGGTGAAGAACGGATCGAAGATCCGCGCCAGCACCTCGGGCGGCATGCCGGGGCCGTCATCGGCGATCTCGATCTCGACCTCGGCCCCATCTCCGGCCCCGGCCTGCGCGTCGGCCTCGACGTCACGCGTTGCGATGCGCAGCGCGCCGCCTTGCGGCATCGCATGGGCGGCGTTGACCACGAGGTTGATCACCACCTGCGTCAGCTCGCCGCGATCCATGGCGACGCGGGCGCGGGCGACAAGATCGGTCGAGATGTCGAGAGCGTGGGTCTCGGCCTGATGGCGCGCAAGCTCCAGCGCCTCCTGGATCGCCTCGCTCGTGTCGAGCGCCGGGGCAGAGGCGGCGTAATCGTCGGGTCGGGCGAATTGCAACAGCTTGGACACCATGGCCGAGATCCGGTGCACCTGCGCGTCGATCAGGTCGAACTCGGTCTTCACCGCCGCCGCCGCATCCGCATCGAGGCTGTCGCGCGCGACGTCGAGATTGCCTTGGATCACCGCGACCGGGTTGTTGATCTCATGCGCGACGCTGGCGGTGATCTCGCCCACGGCGGCGAGCTTTTCCGACAGGACGAGCTGGCGCGTCGCCTGCTCCAGCCGGTCATTGGCCTCGCGCAGGTCGCGGGTGCGGTCCTCGACCTTGCGTTCCAGCTCGGCGGCCCAGTCGCGCAGCTTCGCGTCACGCTCCTGCACCTGATCGAGCAGCGTGTCGAGATGACCCGCGACCTGCCCGATCTCGTCGGGACCGCGCGCGTCGATGCGCGCGCGCAGGTCCCCCGCCTCGACCCGCGCCATGGTCTGGGTCATCCGCTCCAGCGGCAAAAAGATCCGCCCCGCCCATCGCAGGAACACCGGCACCGTGATCGCGAGAACCGCCAGAAGCGACAGCGCCACCGCGAGGAGCGAGTTGGCGCGCGCCGCCGAGAAGGGCGCTTCGAGAAAGCCGACATAGAGCATGCCGACGGCCTCACCGTGGCTGTCGAGGATCGGCTCATAGGCCGAGACGTACCAGTCGTTGACCACGAAAGCGCGGTCGAGCCATGTCTCGCTCGCGCCGAGCACCCGGTCCGAAACGGCGGCGGACACGCGCGTGCCGAGCGCGCGCACGTTCTCGAACAGGCGCACATTGGTCGAGACGCGCACATCGCCCAGAAACAGCGTCGCGGTGCCGCGGCTGCCTTCGGGCAGGGAACGTTCGCGGTAGACGAGGTCGTTGATCGTGTCGATGAAACCGAGGTTGCGATTGAGCAGCACGCCGCCCACCAGCGCCGCGCGGCCGCCGCCCGCCAGCGTCACCGGCGCGGCGGCGTGGACCATCATGCCGCGATCCTCCTGCACCCGGTCGGGTGGGGCGGGCGGCGGCCGTGGGCACCAGCGGGATCGCCGCGCGCGCGGCCAGATCGGGCGAGAGGGCTTCGAGCGTGCCCGCGTCGAAGAGATCGACGGCGCTCATGGCGCGGCCTTCGAGCGCGGCGGCGATGACCGGCCAATCGTCGGCGGGCAGGATCGCGTCGAAGCGCGAGATGCCGCCGGGCCGCGCCAGAAACAGGAAATCGAAGCCGAGCGTGTCGCGGCGTTCGGCGAGAAAGCCCTGCGCCGAAGGGTCGCGCGCGAGGGCGGCGGCGAATTCGGTCGAGGTGCCGAGCGCGTCGAGCCGCTCGGCCGCGTTCTCAAGGAGCCGCCCGAGATACTGGTCGGCGATGGTCAGGTCGGAGTTCACCTTGACGATCAGAAGCTCGTCGAGCCGGTCGGACCAGCGCAGCACGATGACGCCGATGAAAAGCGGCAGCAGAACCAGCACCGGCAGCAGCGCGATCGCCAGAAGCCGCGCGCGCACCGAGCGGGCGAAGATCCCGAAGGGGCGCAGGATCACAGCCCCCAGGCCGCGCATTTGCGGTCGATGGTCTTGCGGCTGACGCCAAGGCGCCGCGCGGCTTCGGCGCGGTTGCCGCCCGTGGCCTCCAACGCGGCGAGGATCTCGCGCCGCTCCACGTCGTCGAGCGGCTCGATCGGACCGCTGGGGGCGGGGGAGAGCTGCTCGATGGGGAAGCGCGCAAAGATCAGCGCGCGTTCGACGAAGTTGCGCAGCTCGCGGATGTTGCCGGGCCAGTCGTGGCGCAGGATCGCGGCGCGGGCGGCGGCGTCGATCTCGATCCGCGGCAGTCCGAGCTGCGCCGACAGCTCCTCGACGAAAAGCCGTGCCAGATCGACGGTGTCGGCGCCGCGCCGCCGCAGGGGCGGCATGTGGATTTCGAGCACGTTGACCCGGAACCACAGATCCTCGCGGAAGCGCCCCGCCGCGACCTCGTCCGGCAGGTGCTTGGAAGTGGCGAAGACGAGACGGATATCGAGCGGCAGCTCGCGCTCGGCGCCGATGGGGCGGATGGTGCGATCCTCGATCACCCGCAGCAGCGCGGTCTGGGCCGAGGCCGACAACTCGCCGATTTCGTCGAGGAACACGGTGCCGCCCTGCGCCGAGACCAAAAGCCCCTCGCGCGGGGCCTCGGCGCCCGGAAAGGCGCCGCGGGTGTGGCCGAAGAGTTCGATCTCCAGCATCTCGGCGGGAATCGCGGCGCAGTTCACCGGCACGAAGGGGGCGTGCGCGCGCTCCGACAGCCCGTGCAGATGCCGCGCCGCGACCTCCTTGCCGGTGCCGCTCTCGCCGGTGATGAGCACCGGGGTCGGCACCCGCGCCACCCGCGCCAGCATCCGGCGCACCTCCTCGACCTGCGCGGAGTCGCCGATCAGCCGGGCGCGGCGCGACCGGCCCGGATCGCCGGTGCTCAGCTCGTGGCGCAAAAGCGCGTTCTCCCGGCGCATCGCGGCCAGCTCCACGCAGCGGCGCACGGCGTTGAGGATCTGGTTCGAGCGGAACGGCTTCAGGACGAAATCCACGGCACCCGCGCGCATCGCCTCGATCGCGGTGTCGAGATCGGCGAAGGCGGTCATGATTATGGTGTCCGACAGGCTGCCGCGCCGCCGCTGTTCGGCGAGCCATTCGAGCCCGGAGGTGCCCGGCATCCGGTTGTCGAGGATCACCACGTCGAACATCCGCGCCGCGACGAGCGCCTCGGCCTCCTCGGCGCTGCCGGCCTGCGCGACGTCGAGGCAGTGTGGCGTCATCGTCTTGACGATGAAGTTGCGTATCCCCGGCTCATCGTCGATAACGAGCACCCGAGTGCGCAGCATGCCGCGACTGAACCCGCCGGAACCGACAGAGGCATTATCCGCTGATATCATGGGTGCCTCGACAGTGGCATTGCGTATGCCTGTGTTACATGAAACTGGCCTTCTGGCATCAAGTAGCCCGAAAGGGCTGACACATCCATCGTCGTGTGAGATACATTAATGGTATTTAAACTATTTGCCGTGGTGGATGCCGGATGATGAATGCCGTCGTGGAAACTGTCATGGTCAACAGTTTCAAGGTTCAAGTATACGCCGATCTTTACGAGCGCGCCGCGCGTAGTCATTCGAAGGTTCTGAGGAATTTCGCGCTTCGTGGTATTCCCAAGCAGATCTACAAAAACCGGACAATATTCATTCACGTGCCGAAGAATGGCGGTACGAGCGTTTCCCGCAGTCTTTACGGCCGTAGCATTGGCCATCGTTCGGCGGAGTTCTATCGTAGGACGGACCCGGAACTTTTCGCGAGCGCCACGTCCTTTGCGGTCTTGCGCGATCCGATATCCCGCTTCGGCTCGGCCTGCAACATGCTGATCAACGGCGGCGCGACCGATGTCAGGGTGCCTCCCCGTGTGGCGCGGCTATTGGCCGATCTGCGCACGGTACCGGATATTCTCGATTGGCTCGAGGGCGAAGGCGAGAACGCGTTCCGGTTGAATGCCAGCTTCAGGAGGCAGAGTTGGTACGTCACGGATGCCGTCGGCAAGGTTCTGGTGGACCGGCTGTTTGTCCTGGGCCGCGACGATGCGGAATTGAGTGAGATGGTCGAGACGTTGTCGGGCAAAGCCTTGTCACATGCCAACCGCGGGTTGAGCAAGCCGATTGAATTGTCGACGTCGGATGAGGCAAGGGTGCGCGAATTCTATGCCCCGGATTTCGAGTTGTTGGCAAATGTAGATGCAATGCGAGAGGTCACGATCGCGGCGTCGTAATGCCAGGCGATCCGGCCATTGCTGTAACCTCCTGACAATTGGTTTCGCGATAAGATACAAAGTCCCATTTTATGGGGGTCTGTCCAGGACGCCCGCGCTCGACACATGGGCGGGAGTGGAATGCCGCGTTCGGCGGGGGCGAAACCGCTTGCCTCCCCCGCTCTATCGGTAAAGGTAGTGGCAAATCGAAACGCGAGCGCGACAGGCGCTCGACCGCAGGACATGAGGGGCTGAAATGCCGAAAGTCGTGATCATCAACGATGCCAGCGTCGCGCGGGGCGGGGCCACCGGGCTGGCGCTGCTTCAGGCGCGCAGCCTGCAGGCGCGTGGCGTCGAAGTGGTCTACGTCGCCGGCGACCGTGGTGAGGATTCGCAGTTCGAGGCGCTCGGCATCGAAGTGCACAACATCGGCGGAGATGCGCTGCTGCGCGCCTCGCCGCTGCGCGCGGCGACCCGCGGGCTCTACAGCCAGGCGGCGCGCAAACGCGTGGCCGAGGTGGTGGCGCTGCATGACGGGCCCGATACGGTTTATCATGTGCACAGCTTTTCCAAGGCCCTGACCCCGGCGATCTTCGGGCCGTTGCAGCGGGTCGCGTCGCGGTGCTTCATTCACGCGCACGACTTCTTCCTTGCCTGTCCGAACGGCGCCTTCATGGATTACCAGGCGATGCAGCCCTGCCACCGGGTGCCGCTGTCGCGCGATTGCCTCGGCACCAATTGCGACAAGCGCAATTATGCGCAGAAGCTCTGGCGCACCGGCCGGCAGGCGGTCCTGCACCAGAGCATGCCGCGGCAGGCGCCTTGGGGCGGGATCCTGATGATCCACCCGGGCATGGCGCCATTCCTGCGTAAGGCGGGCTATCCCGAGGACACGCTGCACAGTCTTCGCAACCCCGCCGAGGCCATCGGCCCGACACGGGTGCAGGCCGAGCGCAACGACCGCTTCGTCTTCATCGGTCGCGTCGAGGCCGAGAAGGGCATCGAGGAGCTGATCGCGGCGGTCGGGGCCGTCGGCGTCCCGCTGACCGTGATCGGCGAGGGGCCTTTGCGCGAAACGCTGACCGCGCGCCACCCGGAAGTGACTTTCCGTGGCTGGATGGATCGGGCGGGGATCGCCGGTGAGATCGCCTCGGCGCGGGCGCTGGTGATGCCGACCCGCTACCCCGAGCCGTTCGGCCTCGTCGCCGCCGAAGCCTCGCTCAGCGGTCTGCCGGTGATCCTGTCGCGCAGCGCGCTGCTCGGCCCCGAGATCGACGCGCAGGGGCTTGGCTTTGCTTGCGACACCCGCGATCCCGCCGCCTTCGAGGCGATCTTGCGCCGCATGCGCGATCTGCCTGCCGAGGAGGTCGCCAAAATGAGCGAGCGCGGCGCATCGGGGCAGGCCGGATTGTGCACCAGCCCCGAGGAGTGGATCGACCGGCAGCTCGCGCTCTATGCCGGGGCGACCGGGCACGACACCAGCGCCGCACCGCGCCGCGCGGCGGCGCTCTGACGATATTCAAGGCAAGCAAGGAGTCCTACATGACTGACAGCGCGCTGCGCGCCGACGGGCTGGTCCTCGTGACCGGCGGCGGAGGTTTCATCGGATCCAACATCGCCCTCGCCCTCGCGGCGGAAGGGCGCGACGTGGTGATCTGCGACGACCTCGGCACCGACGGGCGATGGCTGAACCTGCGCGAGGGGCGGTTTCACGACGTGATCGCGATCGACGCGTTGCCCGACTGGATCGCCCAGAATGGCACGGCGCTTGCCGGGGTGGTGCATATGGGCGCGATCTCGGCCACCACGGAGACCGACGTCGACTTGATCGTACGGCTCAACATCCGGGCGACGCTGGATCTGTGGGAGTGCTGCACCCGGCTGGGCATTCCCTTCGTCTACGCGTCCTCTGCCGCGACCTATGGCGACGGCACCCGCGGGTTCGAGGATGCGGACACGGCCGAGGCGCTGGCGCAGCTGCGCCCGCTCAATGCCTATGGCTGGAGCAAGCACATGGTCGATCGGCGGCTGGTGCATGACCGCGATACCGGTCGACCCACCCCGCCAAGCTGGGCCGGGCTCAAGTTCTTCAACGTCTATGGCCCCCGCGAAAGCCACAAGGGGTCGATGCGTTCGGTGATTCACCAGATCCGGCCCGGCGCCGAGCGTGGCGAAGCGGTGCGGCTGTTTCGCTCGGACAATCCCGATTACGGCGATGGCGGACAGCTGCGCGACTTCGTGCATGTCGACGATTGCGTTCGCTTCGCGATCGCCGCGCTCAAGACCCCGGGGTTGGGCGGGATCTTCAACGTCGGCACTGGTCAGGCCCGCAGCTTCGAGGATCTGGCCCGCGCCACCTTCGCGGCCGTGGAGCGCGAGCCGGTGATCGAATACATCGACATGCCCGAGGCGCTGCGCGGACGGTACCAGTACTTCACCGAAGCCCGCACCGAGCGCGGCGTCGCGGCCGGGCTGGCGCCGAACTGGCGCTCTCTCGAAGCGGGCGTGGCCGACTATGTCGGCTGGCTGCGCGACAACCCCGACTTCTGAAGCGCCGGCAGGCGCGGGGCGGCGAACTCCAGCAGGTCGCCGCCCTGAAACAGATGGCCTGCGACACCCGCGCCCGGGCCGCCTCGACGTCACTGGGCTTGTCGCCGATCATCGCCGACCGCGCCGGATCGAGGTCCATCTCGCGGATCGCACGCAGCAGCATGCCCGGACGGGGCTTGCGGCAGTCGCAGTCGACATCGAATTGCGCCACCGCCGCGCCCGGAAGATGCGGACAGTGATAGACCGCGTCGATCCGCGCCCCTTGGCTTGCGAGGTCGGCGCGGATCATGTCGTGAAATGCGTGCATCTGGCTTTCGGGAAAATAGCCCCGCGCCACGCCCGATTGGTTGGTGACGATCACCACGGCCCAGCCCGCGCGGTTCGCCGCCGCCACTAGATCGGCGATCCCGGGCACGTAATCGAGCCGTTCGCGCGTGGCGACATAGCCGTGATCGACGTTGATGATGCCGTCCCGGTCGAGAAACAGCGCGGGGCGCGCGCCGCTCATGCGTCCTCGTTCGCCCGAAGGCGCGGCTGGGCTTCGAGCTTGTCCAAAGCGGCGGACAGAACGCGTTCGGGTGTGAGCATGGGCATGATCTCCTCGGCCTGCGGGTGATCTTCCCAACCGTATTGCACGAAGCCCCCGGCCGGGTGCGGCGAATCGAGGCCGAGCGCGGCCGGGCTGACCGATCCCCAGCGCGCCGCATGCGTGGGCCCATGCAGGCCGATCGCGCGGCCCGACACCGCCGCCGACAGGTGCAGCACCCCGGTATCGACCGAGATCAGAAGCGGCACCTCGGCCAGAAGCTCGGCCAGTGCCGCGAGAGACAGTTTCCCGCACAGGCTGAACGCACGATCCGCAGGCAGCGCCGCGACTTCGAGGATCGGGGCGACCGCCTCGGCGTCGGCGGGCACGCCGGTAAAGCCGACCTGGTAGCCCTGCGCCACGAGACCCCGCGCTAGCGCGACCCAGTTCTCGACGGGCCATGCCTTGGCGGCGGCACGCGCCCCGCCGGCCGAGACGTGACACAGGACCAACCCGTCGGATGCGGGGAGATCGGCGCGGGCCGAAGCGTCGCGCGAGATTCGCATCTCTCGCGCGGGACCGGCGCCGATCGCTTGCGAAAGCGCGTCGAGATTGTCGATCTCGTGGCGATCCGTGCGATGCGGAACGCTGAGATCGAACAGGCGCCCGCGACGGCTGCCTTGGGGGTTGAAGCCCGCCGACCACGGCGCGGAAAAATGCGCGCAAAGCGCCGTGGCATAGGGCCAGGGCGTCAGATCGACGATCATGTCGGGGCTCAGCGCCTTGAGGGCCGCGACCGCGCGGGCGGGGTTGGCAAAGCCGACCTGCACCGGGCGCACCCGCGCTTCGAGCATCTTCACGGCCGCCGCGTTGGAGGGACCATGGGCGACCACGATCTCGGCTGCGGGATACCGTCGCTCGATCGCGGAAATTAGCCCCGAGGCGATCAGCGTGTCGCCGATCGCGGTGGGCTGGATCAGCAGGATGCGGCGCGGATCGGCGGGCTGCGGCCGGGACGATCTGAACGGGGAGAGCAGGGATGCCGCCGCCGTGCCGACGGCCCGGTCGAGCCGCCGCGTCAAGTTGGAAGAGCGCGCCATGTCAGCTTGCCGCCAAGGCGCGCGATTTCGCCACGATCCGGGTGGTGGAATAGCCATCCACGAGGTCGATCAGCTCAACCTCGCCGCCATAGCCCTGCACCAGCTCGTGCCCGACCACGGTGTCCACGGTATAGTCGGAGCCCTTGAACAGCACGTCGGGCCGCAGCGCGTCGATGATCGCGAGCGGCGTGTCCTCGTCGAACAGCAGCACCATGTCGACCGCACCAAGCGCCGCGATCACCTCGGCGCGCGCGGCCTCGGATTGGATCGGGCGTTCCGGCCCCTTGAGCCGCGAGACGGAAGCATCGGTGTTGAGCGCCACGACCAGACGGTCGCACCGCGCCCGTGCCTGGGCGAGCAATGTCACGTGGCCGCGATGCACGATATCGAAGCAGCCATTGGTGAAGCCCACCCGCAGCCCCTGTTGGCGCCAATCCTCGCGGATGTTACGGGCCGTGTTGAGCGGCGCGACCTTGGATTCGAGCACGGTCTCGTTGGTGTTGCGCAGCATGGCCGAGATCAGCTCGGGTGCCGTGACCACCGAGGTGCCGCTCTTGCCGACGACCACACCGGCGGCCGCGTTGGCCGCGCGCGTGGCATCGGCGAGGGCCGCGCCACCGGCCAGCGCCAGCGCCAGCGTCGCGGCGACCGTATCGCCGGCGCCGGACACGTCGCGCAGTTCGCGGTTGCGGGCGGGATCGTGCATTTCGCTGCCGTCGCTGTCGAACAGCGAAATGCCCTGCTCGGACCGGGTCAGGACGATCGGCCCGCCGAACTGCGACATCGCCACCGGCACCGCAGCCGCGATCTCGGCGTCGTCATCGGCCGGAAGGCCCGTCGCGGCGGCAAGTTCCTTGCGATTGGGGGTCAGCACGCGGCAGCCGCGATAATCCGCGAAGTTGGGCCGCTTGGGGTCCGCGATCACGGGCACGCCGATCCGCTGCGCCACCTCGATCACCGCCGCGATCAGGCCCGGTGTCACCAGCCCCTTGGCGTAGTCGGAAATCACCATCGCGTCGCAGCCCGCCGCCGCGATACGCTCGATCGCCTCGATCAGGCGGGCCTCGACCGTCTCGGGGATGCGCTTGCTTTCGCGATCGGCGCGCAGCAGGTGGTTGTCGCCGGCGATGAACCGGGTCTTTTCGATGGTGGGCCAGTTCGGGTCGGCGACCAGATGGCTTTCGAGCCGCGGATCGTCGGCGAACAGCGCCTCGATCCGGCGGGCGGCGTCATCCTCGCCCACCAGACCCACGAGACAGGCCACGCCGCCGAGCCCGGCGATGTTCTGCGCCACGTTGCCCGCGCCGCCGACCGCCCAGTGATCATTGCTCACATGCAGCACAAGCGCCGGCGCCTCGGGCGACACCCGCCCCACGGAGCCGCGTACGAAATGGTCGAGCATCACATCGCCGATCACGAGGATCCGCTTGTCCTGAAATTGGTCGACGATCATGCCGGAAGTCCCTCTTCGTGCGCGGTCAGCCCGAGCGCGGTCGCGCAGCGGCGCAACTCGGCATAGGCCAGAAACAGATGATACAAAGTGCTCGCCGGCACGTACTCGACCTTGGGCTGCAGATCGGCGCCGATATGATCGACCCAGCCGCCGGGGGTGGCCGGGGCGATGTAGTGGCGCCAAAGCGCCTCGAGCGCGGCCGAGATCGCCTCGGTCTCGGGCCGGCCCGAGATCTCGGCGCGCACGGCCAGAGCCTTGAGCCGCTCCGTCTGCGGCCAGGAGCGGTGCGCCGCCGAAAGCCGCGCGCCGCTCCTGTCGAGACCGTCATGGATCAGGGCCGAACCGGGCAGGACGCCGTGACGTTCGGCAAAGTCCCACAGGTGGGTCGCCGCGGGCTCGGCAGTGCCGAAGCCCGCGCGCTCGGCCATGTGCAAGAGCCAGAACCATTCGTAATGATGCCCGGGCTCGATCGCATCGTCCGGGCGCGGCGCCCAGTTCATGTCGAAGCGCTCGCCCAGCGTTCCGGTCTCGGCATCGAGCAGGACCTCGTCGAACAGGGCGCGCAGCCGCGTGATCCGGGCCGATGCCGGACCTTCGGGGTCCACCGCATGAAGCGCCAACAGCGCCTCGAGCAGGTGCATATGCGGATTTTGCAGGGCTTCGCCCTGATCCGGGAGGCGCGACAGGTAGCCCCGGCCATCGGGGCGCGCGAACAGCTCGTCGATCTCCGCGAGGGTGCGCCGGGCTTCGGTGATGGGGGCCGTTTCGCCCGACGCGCGGGCCCACCAAGCCAGCGCCAGGATCACGAAAGCCTGGTCGTAGAGATCGCGCTCGGGATCGACGCAGCCGCCGGCCTCACCCATCTTCACGACCCAGCCGCCATCCTCGGACCGGCCATGCGCCATCAGGAACCCATGCACCTCGCGCGCGGCCTCGAGCATGCCCGGCACGCCGAGCACATGCGCATGCGAAAAGACATAGAGCTGCCGGGCATGGACCCGAACCCGCTTGAAGCCCGGACGATCAGGCTGCCCCGCGAGGGTCAGCCGTTCAACCGCCCCGCCGTCGGGGCAAGGCCGGTCTCGCTCCAGAATGGCAGCGCCTGATCGCGCATCCATGTCTCGAACCGCGCGAATCGCGCCTCAAGCATGCTCATGCGCGGCGCTCCATCCGGCCCTCCGGCTCGAGCACGGCCCACATCCGGGCCACGTCGGCGCGCGCCTCGGCCACCACGGCGGCCCGCTCGGCCTCCGGCAGCCCGTCGCGCGCGGCCGCGATGGCCATGTCCACGCAATCGCCCGCCGGAACCTTGGCCACGTCGAGCAGGAACTCCTCGCGGTTGACCGAGGCCATGAAGGAGCGCAGCTTGCGATCCCACGAGAGCGCGATCGCGGGCACGCCGTAGGCGTAGGCGGCGATGACCGCATGCATCCGGTAGGCGATCAGCACGTCGAAATCGGCGATATGCGCACAAAGGCCGCGCGGGTCGCGCTGCGTCAGGAAGCTGATCTGATCGGACGAGCCAAGCGCGGCCAGACGATCATGCATCTGCGCGGCGTAAGCCTTGTCCTCGGGACTGCCATTGGTGAAGACCCGCACCTCGCAGCCCTGCTCGATCAGCCCGCGCGCGACATCGAGATACCATTGATCGAGATGCTCGGAACGCGGCGCGTCGGTGGCATGGTAACGGATCGCGATATGGCTCATCAGGCCGAGCCCCGCCACCGGGCGGCGGTCACGCGGGCGCGGCGGTTGCGGATAGAGGTCGGCGGCCATCAGCCCGGGATCGCGCACCACCTCGCCGACGATGCCCGTCGCCTCGGACATCAGATCGTCCCACAGAACCTTGCTGTCGGTGTCGCGCAGGAACACGGCTCGAACATGGGGCCGGGCAAAGGCAGCGCGGCACATCTTGAGACCGGTGGCGCTCCAGCCTTGGGCGACGCCGCAGGCGTAGAAGGCGGTCGGCAGGTTGCGCCGCTCGGCTTCGGAGATGGCGAGACCGAGCTTGGTCGGGAAGTTCAGGTCGATGTCCGAGATGAGGTTGCCGCCGCCGATCACGACGCGGTCCGCGCCTTCGAGGCCGCGCGCGAAGTGGGGCCGCCAGCTTCGGATCGACTGCGCCTTGAGCGGCAAACGGACCGCGGCCCGCCGAAGCGTCGGGGGCAGGGCATCGAGCAGCGTCATGACCGTCCCACGCCCCATCATGACATCGCCGTAAGCCTTGCGGGCGGCGAGGTCGATCGAGTGAGTGTCGGGATCGGCTCCGAGATCGATCAGCGCCTTCTCGAGGCATTCCGACAGCAGGCCGTCTCCCAGATTGGGGCTGAATTTTACATTGAAGCAGCGAACCACGCTGCCGGAGCGTCCCAATTCCTTCGGCTTGTCCGCCGATTGGAGAGATGCGTCAGTAACCACTACGCCGACCCTTGTACCATTATCGTTTCTGCATGAAGCCTCACCCCGGACCGGTCAAGGTCCCGCGCGCCACTTCTTTGTGCCCTCATGACCCAGTTATCCGGAATGCTCAATCAAGAGCCGCCACGCCCTCTCGAGAGACGGGATCGTGATCTGCCACCGGGCCGGAATATCGCAATTGCGACAGTCATATAGCGCGCGCGCCTGAAGGTCTGTCATTTCGGGGCCATGAAACACTCTGTTGCCGCATCGACCGGTCCCGGACATGGCGACCCCCTGAATCGCGGCCCGAAGGCCCGGTCGGTCAATCATGGATCATTCTGATGCGAAGGCGCGCCTCGAGCGCCGAATCCGGTGTCGCGGCATCACGTGGGCGTCCGCCCCATGCCGCCCCGGGCTGTGCCGGGCTGTGCCGGGCTGAGCCGCCATGGTGCGCTGCCATGCGCGACGTGGCGCTGTGGCCGAAGCGCAACGACCGCTCATCCCATCGCGCGGAACATGGCTGCGGTTTCAGCCGCATGTCTCGCTCAGGACGTTTCATTACAATTGGTAGGATCTCGCGAAATCAGCCAATCGGCGAATCGTTTCGATGGAAACGCCCGCCATGTCAGCGAATCAACCCCGGATCACACAGGGAGTCGGCGAGTTTCGGCCAATAAAAGCCCCTGTATATCATGAGGATAAACCCTGGACGGCGGATCTTGGCCGAGTGTCCGGCCTGAGTCGGGGTCATTCTGGACCCTCCAGATCTTGTCAGATAGGCACTGCAGCGCCGCCATTGCGAGATGGCGTCGAAAAGGCAAGAAATTTCTTCGAAACGAATTGTTTCGCGACCGCGAGGTCTTCGGAGGAATGGGGGGCCGGTAGGTTTCGCGGCCTGTCCGACAGGATCTGCAACGTTGCAGACACATTGCGCCGGACATGGCTGATTTTTTGTGGTGTAGCGATGGGTTGCAATGCCTGTCGATGCCGTAATGGCTCCATGTGCCATGACGGGTTTGGTAGGTTCTGCAATGAAACGGGTTCATGATTCAGACCATTGTTCCGCGGCATCGATATGCGCGCTCGCCCGGTCTGTGAGAACCGCTTGTTAAGAGTTTGCAAAACTCTTCTCGCAATCATCAATTTTGAAACAATGTCTAGGAGCCAGTCAGGGCCGGGGCACGACCCTGTTGCCAAAGTCCAAGCCAGATTTCGCTCTGATGCTGCCATGGTCATCCGCTCCGCACCTTAATGGTGTCATCAAGCGGACCCAATCCAAAGCCAGTGTCTGCAAGGCGGGTCAGCCAGAAGGCGTCCACCCTAGAGAAGCCCATGACCGAGGAGAGCCGTGTGTCCACCAAGCAAGTCATTTCAGGTGCATCTACCCTACCCGGAACTGAAACGTTCAGTGACCCGGTAATGTTCCGCAGCTGGTATTTCGCTGCGAACCGTTCCGCCGTGAACATCGATATCGAGTCCGTGTGGGACGAATATCGTGGAAAAGGCGTGAAGATCGGGGTCATCGATTCGCAGATCGACTTCACCCATTCCGATCTCGATGGAAACTACGACCTGAAATCGGATTACAACTTCGATCAGAAGAGCGGTGACGTCAGCTTCACGGTCAAGGGCGCGGATCACCACGGTACACTGGTGGCGGGCGTGATCGCGGCCGAAGGAAACAATGGCGTCGGAAGCGTCGGCATCGCCAGCGAAGCCACTCTCGTGGGCTACGGCGTCAACTACGGCGCCGCGGATGCGGTCGATCAGGTGATCAAGGCATTGCACATGTCGAGCGCCGTCGACGTGGTCAACAACAGCTATAGCTTCAACCGTCCCTTCACCGACAACTTCAACAAGGTGTCCACGTTGGAGGCGGCGGTGGCCGACCCGGCCGAGACCGGCCGCGGCGGGCTTGGAACCGTGGTCGTCTTTTCGGCGGGCAATGGCGGCGGAGACGACTCGTCGAACTTCCACAACCTGCAGAATTCCCCCTACAGCATCGCCGTGGGCGCGGTCGATCGCGACGGCGAAGCCTCCTCCTTCACCAGCCTCGGAGCGAACGTCCTGCTTTCGGCTGCCGGGCGTGACGTGTTCACGACCGAACCCGGCGAGCGGTTCGAGACGAAAGCGACCGGCACGTCCTTTTCCGCGCCCGCCGTTTCGGCGGTGGCGGGCCTCATGCTCGAGGCCAACGATCAGCTGGGCTATCGCGACGTGCAGCAGATCCTCGGCCTCTCGGCCCGGCGCGAGGGCTTGGGCGAGGGCATCTCGTGGGGCGACGGCTGGGTGATGAACGGCTCCGACCACTTCAACGGCGGCGGCAAGGCGTTCAACGATTCCTTCGGGTTCGGCTTTCTCAACGCGCATGACGCCGTTCGTCTGGCCGAGACCTGGACGCTGCAGCAGACCGCTGCGAACCGCGACACCGTCTCGGTCGAAAAGGACACCTCCAATGCCAAGCTGATCAGCGACAAAGTCAGCCACCTGCAGTTCGCGATCGACGTCGACAAGGACATCGCGATCGAGCACGTTCAGCTCCAGCTCGACTTCTTCTGGCGCAACACCGCGGATCTGGACGTCTATCTGACCAGCCCCGACGGCACCAAGATCCGCATGGTGCACGACATTCCGCTGACCGGCGGCATCGATGATCTGCGCAATTTCAAGTTCGGGTCCGTCGCTACGATGGGTGAGAACGGCTCGGGCCGTTGGATCGTCGACATCCATGACCGTGCCCCCGGATCTCGGGACAAGAACGGCGATGCGCATATCGGCGTGGTGAAGGATATCACGTTGTCCATCCATGGCCGTACCGATGGGCTCAAGAACGACACGTATTTCTATTCGGACGAGTTCGACAGCATGGCGGCGGCGGACATGTCGCGGCGCGGCCTGATCGACGCGAATGGCGGGATCGATGCCATCAACGCGGCGATGGTCACCACCGACAGCAAGCTCGACCTGAGCGGTGCGTCCGCGAGCCAGATCGCGGGCGTCGCCCTCAAGATCGACGCCTCGATCGAGAACGCCTTTGCGGGCGATGGCAACGACATGCTGATCGGCAACGCCTCCGACAACCGGCTGCGCGGCGGTCGTGGCAATGACGTGTTCCAGGCCAGCGCCGGCAAGGATCGGATCGACGGCGGCGCCGGCAGCGACCGTTTCCTCGTGGGTCAGGCCTTCGCGGATGTCACGGGATCCCTGCTCAAGACGGGCGAGGCGCTGTTCGAGCTTGCCGGAAAGGCGATGACGACGGTGTCGAATGTCGAGCTTTTCGAGTTCAGCGACGCGGTCTATGGCTTGAGCGATCTGGTGAAGCTCTGGAATGGCTCGACGGGTGTCGAAACGAAGCCCGAGCCCGAGCCCGAGCCCGAGCCGAAGCCGGAACCCAAGCCCGAGCCGAAGCCGGAACCCAAGCCCGAGCCGACCCCCGAGCCCGAACCCGAGCCGACCCCGGAACCGACGCCCGATCCCGAGCCGATCTGGACCTTCTCCGGAACGGAAGGCAGCGACAGGGTCGATGGGGACCACAGGAATGACGTCATGCGTGGCCTTGGCGGGAACGACCGCTTCCGCGCCCGGGACGGTGACGACATCGTCTATGGCAACGACGGCCTCGACTACATCATGGGCAACAACGGTAACGACGAGCTGTTCGGGGGCAATGGCGCCGACGTGCTCTTGGGCGACGCGGGTCACGACTATCTGTCGGGCGGCGCCGGAGACGACATGCTGTACGGGGGAACCGGCAACGACATCATCGAAGGTGGCGCAGGCCGCGACGTTCTGGTCGGTGCCAAGGGCGCGGACAGCTTCGTCTTCGACCTCAAATCGATCGACGCTATCGACTTCGTGCGCGATTTCGACAGCCGGGAGAACGACCGCATCATTCTCCACAACGCGGATGCGCTTCAGGTCAACCAGGTGACGATCGAGACCGACGCCGGACGGACATTCGTCAGGCATATCGCCGACGGCGAGGTGACGACGCTGTTCGAAGTGGCGATGACGGGCGGCGGCGATCTGTCCCTGGCCGAGGTGCTGCAGAGCAACAACAGCGATGGCAGCACGTATATCTTCTCGTGATGCCCAAGAGAGTGTGTCGGACACCACAACGAAAGGAAGCCGCCCCTCGGGCGGCTTCCTGTTGATTCCGTCTGTTGCGCGCCGATGATGGCGCGGAGAGTCTATTTCCCGGTAGCCTTCACGACGCGCCGGCGGTCTGGGCGATCACGTTGAGGTCGAGGCCAAGCGACCGGCGACCGTGATATGCCATATCGAGCTGCACACGCTCTTCGTAGCTCACATCGTTGCGGCCGGAGACCTGCCACAGACCGGTGATGCCGGGGGTCGAGGTCAGGTAGCACCACTGGTAGCCTTCGTAGCGCTCCAGCTCGGCGGCCACGATCGGACGGGGGCCGACAAAGCTCATCTCGCCGCGAAGGACATTCCAGATCTGCGGCAGCTCGTCGAGGCTCGTGCGGCGCAGCAGGTTCCCCATCCGGGTCACGCGCGGATCGTTCGTCAGCTTGTAGTCGCGGGCCCACTCGGCGGCGGCGGTCGGGTTTTCCGCAAGATGCTTCTGCAGGATGGCATCGCCGTCGGACCGCATCGTGCGGATTTTCCAGCAGCGGAATTCACGGCCGTTCTGGCCGACGCGCTTGTGTCCGAAGAACCCGGTCTTTCCCCCATCGCTGCGCGCGACGAAATACAGCACGGCGACGACGATCGCGATGGTGGGGAGCAGGATGAGTGCGAGAGTGAGGTCGAGAAGGCGCTTGCCCCTGCGCGTATAAAAGGTTTCAGAGGCGGTTGCGCGAAGGCCGGAGGCCTGGGAGTTCGACGTAACGGTCATAATGATATCTCTTAACGTGGGCGTTGAAAACGGGGCCGGCAAATTGCGGTGTCTCTGACGTCCCTCGGTGCGGCAGTCTTGCTTCGAACACAGAAATGACATGGTTGGCGCGTGCCGGTCAATCAAGGCTCCGGCAACGTCGCAAGCCATATGTCAGCATTTGTGCACAAAAACGGCAGATTTTCTATATTGGTGCTACTTCTCCTGCTCACGGCAAACTTGCAAGAGGAAATCCGCATCTGCCGCTATCGTGATCAGGGGAATGAAATCACTGAAATCGTGACGTTTTCATGACCGTTCGCCCCAATTTCGCCAAGGATCACGCCACTTAGCGGCTCTGGCCGCACGTGCCGTGCCCAAGGTGACTGATCGTGAACCGGAAACAGTCTATTGACGGTTTTTCGATCAGCGGGTCCACTTTTCGTGCGGACCGTGTTCGTCCGGCAGGCACATCAATCGGCCACAGATTCGTCGTCGATGACCGGGGCCGTCCCGCCTGAGGCTTCGCCCTTGGAAGGACGAGCGGCGCGGACGCGGCGCCCGTTTTGACCACCGCGCGCACCGCGTCGAGCGGGGCGGGGCCCCGGAGCGGACGTGTTGCGCGCCGCGCGCCCGAAGCGCGCGTTCGGGTCAGCGATCATGCACCTGTGCGGCGCTATAACGGTGTCGCCGCCCGGTGAGATACGGCCGATGCGGCGCGAACGCCGATGCGTCACGAGGGAGATCACCATGACCGATGTATTTGCAGGCCGCCAATCCGGCCTCGAGAGCCCTGCGACCGATCTGTATGAGATCGTGCCCGACGACGCGGCGGACCTGTCGCTCTGGGTGCGCGCGATCACCGCGACCGAGCCGGGCACCGTGCGGGTGACGGCCATCGGCGGCAGCACGGCGACACTCTATGTCGGGGCCGGATCGGTGCTTCCGGTGCGGGTGCGCAAGGTCTGGGCCACGGGCACGACGGCCGCGGGCGTCGTGGGGCTTGTCTGATGCGGCTGGGGGCGGGCATCGGCCATGGCACGGGCCTGATTGCGGGGACTGTGGCGGGTCCGTGAATCAGGTGGCGCCGCAGATCACGGGCAGCGGGCGCGTCGGCGATCCGCTCACCTTTTCGCCGGGAAGCTGGACGGCAGCGGTCCGGTGACGATCGCATATCGCTGGCTGCGGGAGGGGGCGCCGATCACGGGCGCGACAACGAAAAGCTATCTGCCTTTGACGAAGACGAGGGGCTGCGCCTGTCGGGGATCGTCACGGCAAGCGACGACACCGGGTCGCGGGGTCGCGGGGTGAGTCGGCCCCATGGTCGTCTGGCCCGCCCCGACCGCCACGCGCCCATTGCCGTCCCTCGCGCTGGACCCCGGCGTGGCGATGACGCCGGCCGACCTCGCGGGGGGCTTTTCGGGGCGCGACATGCGATTCGACCTTGGACCGGGGTCGGCCCCGTTGCCCGACGGGCTGACACTCTCTGCGGCGGGGGTGCTGTCGGGCACGCCATCGGCCGAAACGCCGGATGCGCGGATCGTCATTCGCGCCCTGAACTCCGGCGGCGCGGCGCAAAGCGCGTTCCAGCTCAGGGTCGGCCTGAGCGGTGAGACGCCCTTGCTGTTGATCATCGCGGGCCAGTCCAACGCCGACAAGCAGGGCACATCCGGCATCACGCCCCCGGCCAGATACGGCAACCTGAGCGACGTCGAGATCTGGAACCCGGCCGCGGGGATTTTCGAGGCCTATGCACCGGGCACCAATGCGGGCGACGACAGCCGCAACGCATGGGGATCGGAGGCCGAGTTCGCCCATCAGCTGCGCGAGGCGGGCGACACGCGCCCGATCCGCGTGGTCAAGCGGGCGCAGGGCGGTACCGGCCTTGAGGCCGAAGCCGGGCGCGACGATTGGCACCCGGTCACGCAGACGGGCGGGCGACAGCTTTTCGACGAGCTGGAGGCGCGGGTGACAGCGGCAAGGGCCGCCATCGGCACCACGACAGAGGACGTCACGATCTGGGCGCAAGGCGAATACGACATGGCGAAGGGGTTCGCCGGCTCCTATGCCGCGAATTTCGGGGCGCTGCTGTCGGAATGGCGAAGCCGGATCTCGACCGGGCTGTTCATCGTGGAGCGCACGCGGCCGCGTCTCGACAGCACCACGGCGCGCGCGGGCACGTGGATCGTGCGTCAGGTGCAGCTCGATCTGGCGCTTGCCGATGGCAATGCCGCCGTGATCGACACCGACGCCGCAACCAACGGCGCCCCGTTCAGCCAACTCCATCCCAATCACCTTTGGTGCGAGGACTGCGGGTTGCGCGCCTATCGTGCCTGGAGAGGCAACTATACGGAGTTTCATGGCGATATCACCGGTGCCGTGCCGGCGGCTTTCGCCTTCGCGGACCGGACCGGCGTGGCCCAAGGGGCGGTCGTGACGTCCGATGTGCTGTCGCCACGAGGCTTCGAGCGCGACATGGACATCTCAATAACAGATGGAGAATACCGGATCACCAATCCAGACGACACTGTCTTCGCGGACTGGACCGCTGCGCCGAGCAAGATCCACAAGCACCAGAAGGTCCAGCTTCGGATCACCGCGAGCGACAGCGCCGAAATGGCCGTTGCGGCCACGCTCACCATCGGCGGCGTGACGGGGCGTTGGTCCGTCACGACGCAGGCAGCGCAGGTTCCGGCAGGCATCACCCATGTCGCATCGGGCCTGCCGACCACCGCCAACGGCGCCCATGACGTGCCGATGCCCGCAGGCGTGGCGGCGGGGGATCTGCTGCTTTTGCATGTCTCCACCCATTCGAACAATTATACCGAGACGACACCTCCGGGCTGGACCGCGCTCCCCGAGGTGAGGAGCGGCAGCACCAACTCCGATCAGGCGCGCGGCATCATTTATTGGAAGCTGGCCGGGGAGGCGGAGCCCGGCGTGACCCTCACACAGGGGGGTTACTACAGCACCGGCATCGTGACGGCGTTTCGTGGTGTGGACCCGTCGGACCCGATCGCCGTGGTGCAGCCGGGCGCGGCCACGACGAGCAATTCCATCGCCGAAGGCCTTGTCGCAGCACCCGTCATGGCAGGAACCCATGTCGTCTATGCGGCCGTGATCGGGGAGATGCATTCGGCGACATGGTCGGGCGATCCCGATCTGACCGATTTTGCCGAACGCTACGACGTGCAGCGTCAAGGAAGCTCAGGCGCGAAGCAGACGCTTACCATGGCGTCGGGCGGATCCGCCGTGGCGCAGTCGGTGGGGGATGCGGTGACCGCCACCATCGACGGCGGCGCGAGGCGGAACATCAACGCGCATCTCCTCGCCCTGCGGCCTGCATGACCGCGAGCACCGGATCGAGGCGCGGGCCCTCGATCCGGTGGCAGCCTCCTCGAACTCAGGGAGCGCGCAGGGTGATGCGGTAGCGCGTCACGTCGCCATTGGCGTTGCCATCGGGGCCGACCGCGATCTCGAGCCGATCTCCGGCCGCGAGGGAAATCGTCTCGGGGGCCAAGGTGATCGCGCCCTTGCCGGACTGCGTCTCGAGTTCCTCGTCATTGAGCAGGAGCCGCACGGCGATACCATCGTCGCTGCGCTCCGCCACCTCGAACGTCGCTTCGAGCGCGACCTCCATCGCCTCGGTCGCAACATAGCGATGCACGATCTCGACCGGCCGCTCGGCCGAGCCTCCGGGCAGCAACTGCTCCGCCGTCAGGCGCAGCGGCCTTTGCCCCTTGTCCCCGAGATACGGCGTCCAGAGCGTGCCGCTCGCCTCCTGGCCCGGCATGGTGCTCAGCGCCGTCTCTTGCCCGTCGACGCGGATAAGCCGCTCGAACGGGTCGGTGGCGGCAGGCGCGCCATCGGCGGAGGGATAGCCGAACTGGTCGAAGCTGTCGGCGATCAGCTCCTGATCCCCGAGCTTGACCTGATCGCCCAGGGCGATGGGGCCAGCGGCCTGCAGGATCAGCGGCGCGTCGCGCGACAAGGTCTGTGGCCCGTCGAGCGGCTGACCCTCGGCATCGAATATTTCGACCGTGTCGGTGACCGTCACTTCGCGCGGCTCGCCCCAGAGCAGCATCGCGTCCTCGCCGAAGCGGCAGCCATAGGTGAAGGGGTCCGCGTCGATCCCCGTCACGGGCTTTTCGGCGAAATGCGTCTGCACCGCCCGGAAGGCGCGCCCCGCGCCGGTCAGGCGCCCGTCCTTTTCCATCAGCGGCACCAGACCGTCGCCCCGCGGGGTCAGCGGGTACCACACGGCGCGGGTGACGCCTGACAGGGCCATCTGACAGTAATCGCGCAGCATGTAACCGGCGGCGGTCTCGGGATCGCTGCTGCCGAATTCGGTGATTTCGATCGGCATGTCCGCTGCCGCCGGATGCCGCCGGAGAACCTCGATCTGCCGCGCGAGCTGTTCGGGCGGGGTCGTGTAGGGGTGGAGCGCCAGGGCATCCATGTGGTCGCCGCCGCCCGCGTCGAACACGGCCCAAAGGTAAGCGAGCGGGATGGAATGGCTGGCGCCGCCGAGAATGCGGATGTCGTCACGCACGCCGCGCGCCGCTTCGGATGCGGCGGCGAGCAGCTGCGCATGGGCCTTGGCGCGCTCCTCGGGAGAGACATCCTTCAACGGGCCGCGAACAAAGTCGACGCCGTTGAATTCATTCCCGATCTCGATCGCGTCCAGATCGGGAAACCGTTCGGCAAGAACGCCTGCGAAGGCCCCGAAGGCGGCGATGCCTTCGGGGGTGGTCGGCGTCGCACCGTCTTCGAACAGCGGATGGCCCCAATTCAATGTGAGGCTGAGCGACAGGTCCTCGGAGAGGATCTCATCGGGAAAGGTTGTCTGCGGGCCGTCGAACTCGAACTCTCCCAAGGTCGTCTCGACCCTGTCCCAGTAGAGGCCGTCGCGCAGATCCGTCAGCCCCAGCGCGATGGCGTTTTCGAGCACGCCGGGCTGATTGCCCTGTCCGAAGTTGCTCACCGCTCCGAGAAGCGGCGCCATGAGGGGCGTGGCGGGGGGCTCTGTCTGTGCCGCGCAGGCAAGCGGCACGGCCGTCAGGACGGAAAGCGCGGCAATGTTCGGTATCGGGGGGAGGCGGAAGGGCATGTCATGGTCCGGGTCTGGTTGGCGACTATGGCGTCGGCCCGGCAGCCTGCTTCATATCGGCGGGCATGGAAAGCCCGGCGGCGGCCAACTCTTCGAGAACACGCCGGATCACGCCGGACGAGGTTGGCAGGTATTCGAAGCGGCCCTGACGCCCCACGGTGACGACGCCGGTCGCCTCGATCCGCTTGAGGATCTGGGGCCGCAAGGCGTGCGTGCCGGGGCGGTAGAGCGGATAGCAATCGCTCACCCTGTCATGCCCCTCGAGCCGCAGGTCCTCGGCATGGCCGAACCCCTCCAACTGGGCCTTGAACTCCGCGAATGCGGTTTCGGGGTCGGCGGCGGCCCCCGGCAGGATCGTGTGTTCGACCGACAGATACTCGCGGGCGACCGCCGGGTCGGAATAAAGGCGCGAATAGATCGTCGCCCGTTTCCAGCGCCCGGTGGTATGGAAGTTGAACAACACGTTGCCCATGGTGGGGGCGAGGCGGCGCGCCGATACGAAGAGCGTCATGAGGTCGAGGCTGCCGATCCCGCTCGGCGTGCCGAACAGCGCGGTATGAAGCGTATCGAGCGGGATCGTGTTGACCACGATGTCGCAGCGATGCGTCCCGGCCGACGTCCGCACGACATATCCTGCGGGCGTGCCCTCGATGCGCTGCAACTCCTCGTTCATCGCGAACACGACGCCCGCGGCTTCCAGCCTTTGCTGAAGCGGCGTGAACAGGGCCAGAAAGCCGTCCCGTGGCCGGACCCGCAGGACCGATGGCCGCAGGTTGGCCGCCCGGAACGCCTGACCGAAAAGCGCCCTCCGGACGTGGCCCAAGAGCGCGCTCGGCCGCGTCTGACGCTCGATGAAGCCCATGCGGTAAAGAAAGAACTCTTCGTCGAGCAGCCGGGGATCGGTGTGATTGAACCGGGTGATGTAGGATCTGAGGCCGGTATCGGTGTAGATGGTCCGCCCGAGCCGCGCGAGGCAGATCGTTTCCAGAGTACCGTCGAGACGGGTGATTTGCCGTCGGAGCAGGAGGTCAAGCAGCGCCTTGCTCAGCTTGGGATACCCCCAATGCAAGAGCTCGCGCGGTTCGATCGGGTAGGAGAGCAGTTTTCCATCTGGGGCGATCCGTCGTTCGATCCTGTGAACGGCGGGACAAAGCTCGCGGTTCTCCGGCGCGAGCGAGAAGATCAATCCCTTGTCGTCGTAGAAGATGCTTCCGACGTCGAAGGTATAAGGACCGATCTGATGCGAGCGGTGCGCGCCGCCGGGGGCGGACCCCCGCTCGAGAACCGTGACGCGATAGCCTGCGCGGTTCAGGGTATCGGCTGCCGCGAGGCCGGCGATGCCCGCCCCGAGCACGAGCACATGTTGCGCGGACGGGATCGGCATCTCGTTGGTCGGCGCCTTCGGTACGATCATCTCCATCTCACCAATCCTATGGTTGAATCAGGCTGACTTCGTGTCCGCCGCCATGATCTCGGCTTCGCCATCCCATCCCTCGGATCCGAGGCAATCGCGCGCCAAGAGAGAATCACCATCGAGTGGTTAGATCACGAGATGTCATTTTACATAGGGACCACAATATAAATCGGCAGGAAGGGCGCCGAACCTTCGTCGTTGTATCATGTCCATATGATGGGCCCCGTGCTGGATAGCTCAGGTCATTGGCTATCGGGATGATGCTTTGCCGGACACGGTGACAGAGGTCTCCAGCGAAACTTGTTCCCCAAGCGATCTCAGCCGTCTCATTTGTAACCGAAGCGAACTCAGGCGCGGCGGCTGGCTTGCCAGATGGGCCCAGAAGAAGATGAGATTCGGACGCCTTCGCGAGTGCCTCGGCGACAATGAGGGCGAGATGAAGGCATTGTGGCGGAATTTCGCTGCCAACGGGGCGGAGCGGCGTCTCATGCCGTGTCAACCCACCGAAAATATTTAACCAGACGCCAGAAGGAGTGATTCGATAGCCGGTTGACGCGGATTACGTAGGGGAATGGCGCGGAAATGCCGTAAGTTAGGTGGAACTAAGGCGGAAATTGGCCGTTACATGCCCGAGTTCACAAAGCGAACCGCACCGCCGAGCCTATCACCTGTAACCCTCTGACATCAGCCGCATCTCTGTAAGCGCCCTGTTCGCCCCAAGGTCGATCAACATTAAGGCATCACGGCGTAAATGCGGCAAAATTTTGTTGAAAGGGGTCCCTGCAATATGCCACATCTACCGGAGCGGAATCCTGCCGATCTCCATCAGACTGTGAGCGGATGGGCGCCCCGCCGGATGTGCATCGAGCTTGAAGGTGAGCTGCCATTTTCGAACCAAAGTCGTGTTTTTTAAGGATGTAACTCCCATGGCTATCCAATCGAACCAACTGAACTCGACCAACATTGGTCAAGACAACTTCGTCATCGGCACCTCGGGCGCCGACCAGTTCACCGCAGGCTACGGCTCCGACACCATTGACGCCGGCAACGGCGACGACACGGTCTATGGCGGCATCGGCAAAGACATCGTTCGTGGCCAGAACGGCAACGACTATGTCAACGGCGACAACGGCAACGACCGCGTTCGTGGCGGCGAAGGCAATGACGCCGTGTTCGGTGGCGGCGGCGACGACCGCGTCTTCGGTGGTTGGGGCGACGACATCATCGCCGGCAACTCGGGCAATGACGAGCTGTTCGGCGGTCGTCCGAACGCCGGCCCGCTGCCCGATGGCATGTCCGACGATGACGCCTTCATCTTCGACCAGCGTGATGGCAACGACATCGTTTGGGACTTCAACAAGTTCGGCGACGACAAGGTTGTCCTGATCGATGGCGGTTCGTACGAGATCATCTACAACGCGAGCAACGGCCACTCGAAGCTGATCTACGGTGAGACCACCGTGGTCTTCAAGAACTTCGAGCTCACCGATGACCACGTTGCGACGATCGACTTCAGCACCGGTCAGATGTCGCCGGGCGCGTCCGACTCGCTGAGCGACAACCAGATGCAGCAGATCATGGACGCCGATCCGCTCATCATGTGAGCCATGGTACCATCCAAACGAAAAGGAGCCCCGAGGGGCTCCTTTTTGCTTTTCGGCCTGACGGTTCCATGGGTTCGTGAGCCAAGGCGCATCAGGCCAAGGGGAGCACGAGCTCGCGCAGCCGTTCACCGGCACGGGCCCATGTGAGCTCCGCCGCCCTCGCGCGTCCCTTTGCCTTCATTTCGGCTTGTGCCGCCGGATCGGCCAGCAGGCCCCTTATGGCGTCGCGCCAAGCGGCCGCATCCTGTGGCGGGACATAGCGCGCCGCATCCGCACAGACCTCGGGCATCGCGCCGGCACGGGCCGAAATCACCGGGGTGTCGGACCACATGGCCTCCACGGGAGGCAGCCCGAACCCCTCGGTCAGCGACGAGAACGCGAAGCAGGCGGCGTTTTCATAAAGCGCGCGCAACTCGGCATCGGATACGAAACCGGTGAAGATCGTGCCCGGCGGCGGGGTCCAGCCGGCAGCGACGTAGCGCGCGGCGGGCGGTCCGCCGGCCACGACAAGCGGAGGGTCTTCGGGACGCCGATCGCGAAAGGCGTCGAACAGCACGCGCATGTTCTTGTAGGCCTTGGCCGATCCCAGGGCGAGCACGTAGCCTCCGGCGGTCAGGTCGTGCCGGGCCAGCACGGAAGCGTCCGCCGCCGTGGATTGCAGGTGATCGGTGCCATTGTGGATCACGTCGATCTTGTCGGCCTTGCCGATCCCATGCGCGACGAGCGAGCCCTTCGAAAACTCGGACACCGTCAGGATTCGCCGGGCGCCGCGTGCGATCCAAGGCAGCAGCGATCGGTAAGCGGTGGCCTGGCGCCCCGAATAGTCCTGCGGGTGCAGAAACGTCTGCGCATCGTGGATCATGACAATGGAGTTGCGATGCAGGATCGGTCCGAGATTGCAGAAGTTCACCAGCAGATCGCCCTTGGCGATGCGCGGCAGCGACAGCATTTCCCAACCTTGACCCGCTCCGAAGCGTCCGGGCAGGGCCTCGGGGACGAGAGTGGGAAACTCCGGGTCCGGATCATGCGGTCGCGGTGCGACGATGCGGGTCCGATCCGCCTTCAGCAGCTCGGTCGCATAATGGGCGGCGGTTCGGTGCACGCCGTTCAGCGAGGCGCCGAGAAATTTGCCGTTGATCGTAATGCGCTTCATTCGATGAATTCCTTCGTGGCGGCCGGTTGCGATTCGCGGGTCAGCGCGGCGCGCCAACCGTCGCGGAACGCCGCCGGGGTAAACCGCTCGATGGAACGGGCGAGGTCGGCCTCTCGCGTCGCGCGCTCCTCGGGATCGAGGCTCACCAGTTTGCGCAGCCCCTCGGCGATGTCGGCCTCGTTCAACGGGTCCGCGCGCAAGGCCCCCGCACCGGCGACTTCTTCGAGCACGCTGTCGCGCGCGACCAGCGGCACCAGTCCGGCCGCGATCGCTTCGGCGACGGGGACGCCGAACCCTTCGAGGCGGCTCACGAGGACAAAGCCCGCGGCGGCCTTGTAGAGCCATGCCAGCTGCGCATCGGTGACATAGGACAGAAGCCGGACGCCCTCCGTGGTTTCGGCGAGTTCGGCCACTTCCTCGGCACCGGGCTCGCGAGAGCCGCACAGCACGTATTGCACGCCTTGCGCCGCCAGACCCGATCGCGCGAAGGCCCGGATCGTCGCCGCTTGATTCTTGCGCCGCCCGATCGACCCCACGGTCAGCAGGAAAGGTGCGGTCAGCCCCTCGACCGGCGCCGTCTCGGCCTCGGTGAGATCGGGACGCAGCGGCGGATAGATCACCTCCATGCGCGGCAGCGGGCCGAACAGGTCGACATAGGCATCGCGCGAGGCGCGGCTGACGAAGACCATGCTCGGCTGTGTCTCGGAAATGCGCCGGTAGGCTTCGTCGTAGAGCCGCGTGACCTGAGGGTCGAAAAGCTCGGGATGGGTGAGCGGACCCATGTCATGGCACAGCACCATGTCGCGCGGGTCCTGCCGGTAGAGCAGAACCGTATAGGGATCGAGATGCAGCACGGGGTTGCGGCTGCGCACCCCCAGCGGCAGTGACGGCCAGCGCTTGATCGCGGCCATCTCGGCGTCGGACGCCTTCTCGACGAATTTCCGGAGCGCGCCGGTGGGCACCTTGAGCGGCGTCGTGCCGCTGTGCCGCACCCGGCCATAGCGGAGCCCGGCGATGAGATCGGCGTTGTCGAGCACCACGTCGCGGCCGATGTAGTATTTGCCCGTCCGGTTGCGCAGGGCGAGAGAGAAATCGACATCCCACATGACAGATACCGCTCAGGCCGCTGTGGACGCGCGGCGAAGCGTCGCGGCGTGCAGCCGGGCATCTTCGGCATAGCGCTTGGCGATGAACGCTTCGGTCGCCGTGCCGAGATCTATGTCGCCATAGTTCTGGGATGCGGATTCGTAGACGCCGCTTTTGAGCCACAAGGGCCGCAGGGCGGCACGCAGGGGCCGCGGCAGGGCGCTGCGCGACAGCGCGCGGACCGCGGGCTGCACATGACGAAACCAACGTTTGGGCTGGCGGCTCTGGTTGGTCGATTGCTCCAGAAAGCGCGGCACGCCATAGGTTCGATGCAGCCAGTCCTCGAGCTGCGGAAGTTGTTCGAGCGCGAAAAGCTCGTCCACGACCTGCCGACCATCGAGCATCAGGTAGTCCGTCTGCCGCGCGAAATGGATGTATCGCAGGTCGGCGAACTCTTCATGGGCCTCGAGCCAGTCGCAGATCCGGGCCGCGGCGTCGCGCAGCATGTCGTCGGTGATGCTCAGGGCGCCGACATTCTCGAACTCGCGCAGGTGCTGACGCAGCGCCGAGATGAAACGGTCGCGTGGATCGCGTAGCACCGCGAACGAGGTGCTGTGTTCGAGCAGGGCGAAGGTTTCAGGGAAGTCTCGGGCCAGAATGGCAAGGGGAATATGGGCCTGATGGATCTCGCCCAGCTCGGCATGGGTGTAGCCGAACGGCGTGACCCTGTCCCGCAGAGCGGCTTCGGCCTCCTTGTTGTCGCGCGCGAAGCTGGCCCACGGAAACTCGGCGATGGCATCGAGACCACGGTAGATGGAGAGGCCCGCGCATTTCGGGATATGCACGAAGAAGAGCTTTTGATCGGCGGAATATTTCATACTGGATATGAACCTTCTGAAACTGTCATCACATCGAGCGGGCGGGGCGCCTTATCCCGAGAAGGCTGCGAGTTGGAACACCCGCAACCGCGCTGCGACGGCCATGGCGCCAAGGCCGAGGATCACGGCGCTTGCGAGACCGGCCACGAGGGCGATGGTCGGGTCGTCGATCCGGGCGTGAAGCGCCTCGCGCGTGGCATAAAGCACGAGCGCATAGGCCAAGACGAGGATCAGTGCCACCGCAAAGCTTCGCATCGCGGGCCAGACCTTCAGGTTGCCCATCCGGGCGAGGACATAGACCGAACCGAGGCTGAGCAGGGCGCTCGTGCCCGCCTGCGCCCATGCCAGCGCGGCAAGGCCGAAGGGTGCTGCGGCGAAGACCGCGGCGATCGAGACGACGGCGCCGAACATGTTGAACCGCATGACGATGCCGGTGCGACCCATGGCCGCCGCAGCCGGTTCGAGAAGGAACGGCCCGATGGCCAGCACGGCCCGCGCTGCGAGGGCGTAGGTCACGGTCATCGCCGCGAGGTAGGCGGGCTGGAACATCAAGGCGACGAGATCGGCCGCAAAGACGAGGATCACCGCCGCGATGCCTCCGGTCAGGACGGTCACGGTCCCCGCGAAGCGCGCGAGCTGGTTCTCGAAGGAGAGCCCGGCGCGGCCCGCGGCCCCGAACTGGGTCTGCGCAAAGCTGCGCATCGGTTGGGCCACGACGTCCGTGGCACCCGACGCGACCCGGTTGCCAAAGCGGTACAGGCCGGTCTCGGTGGTCGAGAACATCACGCCCAGCACGAGATCGGCGCCGTATCGCGCCGCGAAGGTCATGATGCGCGCGCCATACAGACCGCCCGAGAACGACATCGCGGTCCGTGCCAGACCCCGGTCCAGAGTGAAGCTCGGCCTTTCACGCATCGACACGAGATAGAGGGTCGTGCTGACCAGCAGCTTGGCATAGCGAAACGCGACGAGGGCGTAGATCGATTGCCATGACCACAAAAGGGCGACGCCCACCACCAGTCCGACGACGTTCTGGGTAAACATCACCAGAAAGTGCCGGTTCACGGCCTGTCGTCGCAGCAGCACCGCCGCGCACCAGGCCTCGATGGAGGCGATCGGCTGCGCCAGAGCGAGCAGGATCAGCACCCAGGCCAGTTCGGACGCCTCGAACACGATGGCGAGCGGCCAAGCCGCGGCGACGAGCAGCAACGCGCCCCCGGCGCCGAGCCCGAACAGCAACCAGAAGCTGGTGTTGAGCACCGAGCGGTCCTCGGCGGGCGAGGTGATGATGAAATGGTAGAACCCGGTATAGGTCAGCGTCTGGATCAGCGTGACGCAGATCACGGCGATGCTGTAGATGCCGTAATCCGCCGGCAGCATGAACCGCGCCGCGAGCAGCATCACGACCAGCATCGTGATCTGTTCGAGACCGCGTGCCGAGAGCGCGAAAGCGGCAAGCGCGATCTTTCGTCCGCGCCGTTGGGGAGGGGGCGTCATAATGGAATCGCTCAAGGCTTCATACTCGTCACATTGCCGTCCGGGCTCTCTATGACGTATCGCGAGGAACTGTTACAGGTGGCCGGGGTCAAATTGAGGCGCTACCCAGCTCTTTTGATTAATGGACGGCGAAAAGCACGATGCAGATCGTTTCGAGTACCTTCATGCTTTCGCTGTTCTGGCCTTCATCCTCGCCCGGGGGCCGTATCGTGGATTGCTGTTCTTCTTCGCCGTGACGCCGATGGGGGCCATGGCCGCCATCAACCTGCCGGCGCTGGGGGGGACCTCGATCACGGTGATCGATGTCACGGTGGCGGGGCTGTTCGGGCTCGTGCTTCTGGGACGCGACGCGCCAACCTCATCGCTCTTGCGACCGTTCCTGCCGGGGACGCCGGGCGGTTATCTGCTGTTGTTCCTCGTGTATGCCGCCGTGGCCTCTGCGTTCCTGCCGCGGATCTTCGCGGGAGACTCGCTTGTTTTCGGGATCGGGCGGGGCGCCAATGATGACGGGATCGCGCTGACCCCGTTGGGTCCGGGCAACGGCAACCTGTCGCAGATGTATCGCCTGATCCTGGGGTTGATGATCTTTTCGGTCACCGCGGCGCTGATCCGGCGCAGGCCCGACCCCGCGCATGTGCTCAAGCTGATGGTCGTGGCGACGACGGTTAATGTCGCGCTCGGCCTGTTCGACATCCTGAGCTATGCGGCGGGGTTGGAGGCATTGATGGATACGTTCCGCACCGCCAACTACTCCATGGCGATCGGCCACCACATGGCCGGCATGAAGCGGATGGTCGGCGGGTTTCCGGAAGCGTCGGCCTCGGATATTATTCCATCGGCGTGATGGGGTTCTGGATCAGCTACTGGTTCAGCACCCGCAGCGGCGGGCGTCTGGTGCCGCTGATGCTCTTGATAAGCATCTTCGTCGTGCTGCGCAGCACGTCCTCCTCGACCTATGTCGCGACCCTCGCGTTCTGCGGGATCTTCGCCTTCTTCAACATGACCGGCAGCCTCGGCCAGCTGATCACGCGGCGTGGCGCGACCCTGCTCGTCACCTTCCTTGGATTGGTCCCGCTGGTGATCTACGGGCTGTACCTCTCCTACGAGATGCTGCCCGGTTTCCAGTCCTTCGTCGACCGGTCGCTGCTCGACAAGATGGCGACCGATTCGGGTCAGGAGCGGATGAGCTGGAACACGCAGGCGATCCAGAACATGATCGATACCAACTATCTCGGGACCGGTCTTGGGTCGATGCGCGCCTCGAGCTGGCTTTTCGCCTGTCTCGCCAGCACCGGGATCATCGGCACCTTGCTGCTCCTTGCCTTTCTGGCGAAGTTCTTCCTGATGCGGACCCGAGGCAGCGATCCCGACCGCGATGAGCGCGCGCATCTGGCGCGCGCATTCAAATACGGCTGCGTGGCGCAGCTGCTGTCGGCGATGTTGAGCCAACCGACCCCCAATCTGGATTCGTTCTTCTTCGCCATGGCAGGGCTGGCATTCGGACTGAGTTCGGTCGGGAGACAGACTGTTGCCACGTCCGAAGCCACCGGAACGCCCCCTTTCATGTTGCAGCGCGGCATGCGACACGCCATGGTCGCCCCGGCGGGTGCGCAGAGGGATGTCTCCGGACAATGATGGTCTTCTTGGACGGGAAGTGGAACGGAATTTGACAACTGCGCGACCCGTAGTGCCGGCAATGAACGCAACCAATGGCAGCCAGGGCGGCGATGAAGGCATCGATCTGTCGATGCTGTTCCGATCCCTGTGGCGACGCAAGTGGATCGTGGTGATTTGCGCCTTGCTGGGGGCCGCGCTCGCCCTTGCGGCCGTGTCGCGCCAGACGCCGCTCTATACCGCGCAAAGCAGCCTGATGCTCGACCCTCGCTCGATCAGGGTCATGTCCGACGAGGCGGTGATTTCCGATCCCGACCTGAATGACGGCTTGATGGAGTCCGCGGTCGCCGTGCTCAGGTCGAACCTGCTGATCGAGGACGTGATCAACAGCTTCGAGCCGGAAGTGCTCGCGCCGCTGGACCCGGTCAGCGCGGCACCCGATGCGGGCGACGGGCTGGGGGCGAGGATCAAGAACGGCATCGACGGCCTCGCACAGACCATCGGGTTGACGTGGGCCGATGCGCCGGAGCCGGTTCCTGCGATCGAGGCCATGTCCGCACAGGACCAGCGGCTGCGCCGACTGGTCGCAAAGATCCGCAGCAGCATCCGCGTCTGGCGCGCGGGGGATTCCTACGTGATCATGATCTCGGTCGAGATGGAATCGCCCGAACTCGCCGCGCTCATCGCCAACCGGATCGCCTCGCAATACATCGACCGATCGGTCCGCGAACGCAGCGAGACCGCACGCGCCGCGGCGACATGGCTCGGCGAACGTACGGCCGAACTGCGCGAGCAACTCGAGACGGCAGAGGCGCGGGTCGAGGAAATGCGTGTGACGCAGCTCGATGAGGACGGCGTTTCGCTCGAGGCGATTTCGCAGCAGCAGCTTCAGCTCAACACCCAGCTCGCGGTGGCGCAGGCTGATACCGCGTCGGCGACCGCGCGCTACAATCAGATCGAGCGGGTGATGGAAGACGGGGGCATGACCGCGGCGGCGGAATTGGTGACGTCGCCATTCGTGCTGTCCCTGCGGCAGGAGCTGTCGAATCTCGAAAGACAGGATCTGGATCTGGCCTCGCAGTTCGGACCGGAATATCCCGAACGGCAGCGCATCGCGGCCTCGATCGAGCTGACCGAGACCAGCCTTGTCAATGAGGTCAGGTCGATCGTCTCGGGCCTGCGGAACGACGTCGCCGTGGCACAGGCCCGCGAGGCCGTGCTTCGCAGCAGCCTTGCCACGCTCGAAGCCCGGCATGCCGCCGTGTCCCGGGCCTCGACCGATCTGCGTCAACTCGAGCGTGAGGCCGAGTCCGCGCGCAAGACCTATGAGGAGGCGCTGTCGCGCTTCAACGAGACCCGGACCGCCGAGCAGTTCCAGAACCCGGACGCCCGGCTCGTGGAGCGGGCCGTCGTCCCGGCCGGTGCCTCTGCACCGCGCCCCAAGCTATTCACGGTGTTCGGCGGGATCATCGGCTTTTCGATCGGCCTCGTCCTCGCATTCCTTTCCGCCTTCATGCGGCGCGGCTTCGGCCTCGCTCACGAGGTCGAGCACGCGACAGGCGTAAGGGTGCTGGCGTCGCTGCCCGCAGGCCGTTGGCGCAGCCGCAGCCGGATGCTGCAGGATCTGGTGAAGGACCCCTATCATGTCTTCGCCGAACGGGTGCGGCAGCTTCGCGCCGTTCTGGGGGGGCCGCGCGGAGAGCGCGCGCCGCGCAGCGTGATCGTCACCTCCGCACTGTCGAGCGAGGGCAAGACGAGCACCGCGCTCGCCCTCGCGCTTTCCGAGGCGCGCAGCGGCAAGAGGACCATCCTGCTCGATCTCGATACGCGGCGCTCGCCTCTTCAGCGTGAACTTGGCCTGACCGGAAGCTATGATCTCGACGCCTATCTGCGCGGGGAGTGCGATATCCAGTCGGCGATCTGTCCCCTGCCGGGGCTCGATTTCGACCTGCTGACGAACATCGCTCCGAACCGGCAGTCGCATCAGGAGATCACCCCCTCCGCGCTGCGCGATCTTCTCGACGTGCTGGGCGAGACCTATGACCGGGTGATCATCGACGCGCCGCCGCTTCTGTCGGTGTCGGAAACGCTGACCTATTGCAGCGAGGCGCAGGCCGTTCTCGTCGTGGTGCGTCACCGGGCGACGTCGGCTCCGGCGTTGCGCGACGCGCTCAAGCGTCTGCGCGACATGCAGATCGAACCCGTGGGGCTGGTCCTGACGATGACCGATCTGCGCGAGGAAAGCATCCAATACGCGGCGGAGCAGTCTTATGCCTACAATTCGTGACGCCCTCGCACTCGTCACCCTGTCCCTGTTCGTGGGGACGGCGGTGGACGCCGAAAATTACCTGCTGACGCCGGGTGACGAGTTGATGATGTCGCTCTCCGCCTCGGATGAACCCCGTTTGGCCCGTATCGGTCCCGACGGGACAGTGCGGGTCCGTAGCGCGGGCGGCGTGCCCGTCGCCGGGATGACTCTGGATGCGGCCGAGGCGCGATCGAAGCGGCGGTCGCGGCTTCCGGGATCTTCGTCGCGCCCGATGTGGACATCGCGGTCGGCAGCTATGCCCCCATCCTCATCACGGGCGACGTGGCGACACCGGGGCGCTACGATTATCTGCCGCAGCTGACGGTGGAGTCGGCCGCGGGACTGTCGGGCGGTATCTCGAAGGTGAGGGGCGCCGAACGTCTCGATGTCGCGCGCGCGCAAAACCAGATCGATGGCGAACTTCTGACGCTGCGGCTTGATATCATGGCGACGGTCGCGCGGATCGCCCGCCTCGAAGCGGAAATCGACGAGACGACCGATACGGTGGTTCCAAGCGAGGCCCTGCGCCAGTCGGTGCCGGTCACCGACGACGCGGCACTGGCAACGATGGTCGCCGATCAACAGGCGATCCTCGACAACTCCCGCGCCCGCAAGATCGAACTCGTCCAGGGCTGGAACGAGGAAATCGAGGGATTGCTGCGTCAGCAGGAACTGCTGCAGGAGCGCATGCAGCTTCAGGACCAGATCGTGGAATCGCTGCAGGCGGAGTTGTCCAACGCGCAATCCCTCGCGGATCGCGGCCTGGCCACCACGAACTCGCTCAACCGGGCCGAACAGCTTGCCGGGGACGCGCAGGCGCGCACCCTCGAGCTGGAGGCCGCGCTGACCGGTATCGAACGCGGGATTTCCGCGGCCAAGCGTGGCCGTGACGGATTTCTTCGCAACAGCACCGAAGAAGCTCTCCTCGCACTGCGTGCCTCTCGAGAGCAGCTGAATGAATTGCGCGTCCGGTACGGCACGGCCGAGAGCCAGAGCCTTTTGCTTGCCGATGGCAACCTTTCCACGCTTCTGGACGAAGGCGTCTTCGAGGTGGATTACACCTTGATCGACGGGCGCACCGGCGAAGCGCGACGCGACGTAGCAGCTACGACGGCGTTGCAGCCCGGTGATACCGTGCAGGTCCAAGTCTCGCGTGACACACCCGAAGGCTGATATCCTCGCGGGTTCTGAGCAGGAGACACGCCGCAGGTTCGCCGCTATACCCGGTGGCCGCGGTCGTGCGACCTGTCGCCACTCGACGAGGGGCGGCGTGGCTGCGAGCTCAGCATGCGAGGAAACGGGCGCCCCCGATTTCGGTCGATGTATGGATATCTCTGCGCGAATTCTGATCCGCTTCTGAAAATGGCTGAAACGATCCGGCTGCCGATCACGGGTCGCAAGTGCCAGATTCCCCCCGAATAGAAATCGTCGTGACCGCGACGATCGTGTGATCGTTCGTCGCACAGCGCCCAAAAATCCCGCAAAATACCGAAATTCGATGCAATGCGACGCATGAGGTTTCTTCCAAAGCATCCTCGGCTGTCGCAATTTGCGGTCTGCTTGCGGCGGCCACATTTCGATAAGCCTCCGGCGTCAGGACAACATCAGATATCCGATGGTCGGAGTAATGACGCATTAACACCAAATTAACCATGAGCTGCCACCTGTCTAACAGGCAGCTTTTGCCAGATTCGCCTTTATTCGCTCAACTTTCATGAATGGATAGCGCAGTGGCATTTGTGGCCGACGAGGGTTCGCAATCTTTTGGTACCAGCGGGAGCGGCAACAACGCCGCGCTACCGGTCGTGCGAACGGAATACAGGCCGGAGATCGATGGGCTTCGCGCTGTCGCGGTCATACCCGTTTTGCTGACCCATGCCGGTTTCACCGCGGTGAGCGGTGGGTTTCTGGGGGTCGATGTCTTCTTCGTCATCAGCGGATATCTCATCACCACGATCCTGCTGCGGGAATTTTCGAAGACGGGCCATGTTTCCATCATGTCATTCTACGAGCGGCGAGCGAGACGCATCCTTCCCACGCTGTTCGTCGTGACCGCAGTGACGTTCGTGCTGGCATGGATGATAATGTTGCCGAAGGAATTCCGGGATTTCGGACAGAGTGTCGTCGCGAGCGGAGTTTTCCTGTCGAACGTGTTCTTCGCGAGCGAAAGCGATTATTTCGCGTCGGTCAGCGCGTTCAAGCCATTCCTGCACACATGGTCACTCAGCGTCGAAGAGCAATTCTATCTGGTGTTTCCCGTCCTCCTCCTGACGATGGCAAAGTTCAGCCCCGGAAATCTCAAATGGGTCCTGGCCGCCCTTGCCCTCACAAGTTTCTCGGTCGGACTGCACGGTTCGAAGACCGCGCCGACCGAAGCGTTCTTCCTGCCCGCCGGTCGCGCATGGGAGCTTCTGGCGGGTGCCTTGCTGGTCTTCATCAGACCCGCTGCGCCGGCGGACCACGTCCGGCGCCTGATGGCTGATCTGTTTTCCCTGGCCGGTCTCGTTGCGATACTTCTGGCCTATATGCTGCTTGAGGAGACCACCCCTAATCCCGGCACCGCCACCCTGCTACCGGTCGTAGGCACCTGCGCGATCATCCTGTTCGCGATGCCGGGCACGATGGTCTACCGCTTCTTGACCATGAAGGCGCTGATCGGGATCGGATTGATCAGCTATAGCGCCTATCTTTGGCATCAACCTCTGTTCGTCATGTCTCGGTTCTACTTCATCGAGATTTCCGTGGTCGGATGGTGCGTGCTGATCGGGATCACGCTTCTTCTGGCATGGGCAAGCTGGGCATTCGTAGAGGCACCGTTTCGCAGCAGTGATCGTATTGGGCGGCGGACGATCCTGATCGGCGGCGGGGCCGGACTTGCGGCCATGGTCGCTGCGGGACTGACCGTTCATCTTGCGGATGGTTTTCCGGGTCGGCTCGATGAACAGCGCCGGTTGGCCGCGATCGGTCAGCAAAGCATCAGTCCTTACCGTGACAGCTGCGGCAACACCTTGCCGCAGGACTTCGAGAGCTTCTGCGTTTTTGGCGACAACGACAAATCTCTAGTCGCCTTTGTCGGCGACAGTCATGGAAAAGAGATTTTCTGGCGCACGACAAAACAGATGGAAGGCCGTGATTACGCGGTACAGGGGTTTCTGTGGAATGGCTGCCTGCCTTTCGCCGCATATGACGAACCGCGCGCCTGCGACATGTTTCTTGAGGCTGCGAAGGCGCATATCCTTGCCTCGGAGAACATCTCGACGGTGGTGTTTTTCGTGAACTGGCAGGCGCATCTGGGATGCGGAAAGTTTTGTGATGAGAACAACTGGTTCGGTGGTGGAGCAGAGCGGGCTCGCGGGATGGAGAAGATCATCCAGACCGAGATCGAAGCCTATCTCGAAGCAGGAAAGGAGGTCGTGCTCAGTGGGCAGATCCCCGGGATGAGGTCGAACATTCCGCATAAGTTGAACGCCCAAGCATTGCGCGGCCTTCCCAATGATCCGGTGGGAATTGCCGAAGCGGAACATGGCGCGCAGGCGGCCCCTTCGATCAGGATGCTCTCCACCCTCGAACGAAAGCTCGGTGTCAGCATCTTTCGACCCAGTCAAACACTGTGCTCGGACGGCTTTTGCAGGGCTACCGATGGCGTCATGCCCCTGTATTTCGATCATGGGCACCTCAATGGGTTCGGGGCGGACAAGCTCATCGGGCCGCTGCTGCAGGCGATCGATTTGTCCACCTCGATCTGAAAAGGGCTGGGCGAGGGGCGTTGACGATGGGTTGGGTAACCCCTCTTGGCGGCATTTGTGCGACGTTGCCGCGCCTCTCGGTGAGGGGGATTTTCCGAGCGGGGCCCTGACTGTCGGCTCATTGGGGTGTCGAAGCCTCCTCCCTCGACCCGCTATCGCACGACGAACTGGCCCACCTACCATGCAGCGCCGTGCAAGCGCGGTTCGCCATCGGTCTGGTTCCGTTCCGAGATGGCCTGGCATGCGGAGAAGTCTGGCAAGTGATGAGACGACGCACTTTTCAGAACTGGTCAGTCATGAATTCAGGGACCGGTCTGACAGATACAGTTCCGAGGAGCCATCACTCGAGAACACGAAAATTTGGCACCAGTTGCACGGAACATTTCTTGATTTGGTCCGACCTTTCGCGCGGGTTGGCCATATTCGGCCTCTAGTTCCTAGCCTTACATAAGAAGGCAGGAACATGATCATGACGGCGCATTCGACGACGGGCTTCAATCTCGGCGTGGCCACCCATTATGGACAAGGCGGCCCCTATGGAGCAACGGCGCGCGCCGACCTCGACACGGTGGCCGCGAGCTTCGTCCGCGGCGGGCTGAACTGGCACCGGGTCGAAAACAAGGCGGGGCAGTACGATTTCAGCGATCAGCGCAGCAATTATCTCGACTGGGTTCTCGCCAAGGGCGGCGATCCGATCCTGACACTGTTGCCGCAGGGCAATCCGAATTACCAACACGGCAAATGGGCAGCCAGCGACGAGGCCATCGAGGGTTTTGCCAACTACGTACTGGCCGTGCTCGACCGTTTTCCCGATCTCAAGAAGATCGAGATCGGCAACGAGTACAACGGGAAATCATCGGCCTTCGTGTCAGGAGAAGCGGCCACCGACAACCTGCCTTTCAAGGCGGAGCTGTTCACGCGCCTCCTGAAGGGCGTTTCCGACAAGATCGGAGCCGCTCATCCGGATGTGGAGATCATCGGCGGCGGCCTGCACTCGGTGCCGACCGGCTTCGTGCAGCACCTGATCGATGCAGGCGCCTTCAAATACATGGATACGCTGAGCTTCCACCCTTACGGTCTCACTCCCGAAGCGGCGGGCGAGGCTCTGGATGTTCTCAACAGCGTTCTCGACAAACTGCCGGCCTCCGAGCGGCCATCGCTCATGGTCACCGAATTCGGCCAGTCCTCCTTGGTCGGGCCTGAGGGGGCCGACGCGAACTACCTCGTGAAGATGACCGCCGAATTGGCAAGCCACGGGGTGGATTCAGCCGCGTGGTACGCTCTTTATGACGAGGATGGCTCGTCCCATGCCGAAATGGGACTCTACGATAAAGTGGGTGTCACCAACAGCGTCGCGACCGCCTATAAGCATCTCCAGACGCTCGTCGGGGACGGAGGACCGATCCAGCGGGTCGAGACCGACGGGACGCTGCGGGTCTATGACCTTGGCGAAGGTGTCAGCGCCGTTTGGGGTGCGCCCCAGGCTCTGACCTTGACCGGCAACGGCATCTCGGTCCGCGACGTCTATGGGCAAGTGATCGAGCAGCCAAAATTCCTCGATGGCCAAGTGATCTTCGTCGAGGGGCAGGACGTCACCATTCAAGGCCATGGCGCGATCGCCGACAGCTTCCTCGAGTTCGACCTGCAGCAATCGGGTGCGGGCGGCTGGTCCCAGCTTCTGGAGAAGGTCAACGGGCGCGGCGCGGTCATGGAAACGCTTGAAATCATGGGCGGGCAGGAGCGGTCGAACGAGATCTGGAATCCCTTTCTCGGCTCCGGTTGGGCGCGGCCTTTCCGCATGGATCAGGTCGAGGTGCTGGGCGCTGATTTCAGCCGCAATTCGCGCGACGATCGCAATCCGGTCGACCGCTATGTCGCCGAGCAGAGCGGCCCGGTCGACATCGTCGCGAGCTACAGCGTCGCCAAGGCGAGCGCCGACGGCATTGCCGTTTCCGTGCGCCTGAACGGAACCGAGATCGATCGGCTCGTCACGCGCGACATGGGCGAGCTGACGCTTCGGGGGATCGACCTTGAAAAGGGTGACACCGTGGATTTCGTCGTGGAAGACAACGGCAACGCCAAGGGCGATCTCACGACCAGACATATCAGGCTGTTCGAGCATGATGCCGGGCGCAGCGACGAAGATCTGCGGGTCCTCCACGTCAACAGCGACAACATCAACGGCAATGAAGTCGAGGTGAAGTCAGAGCCCTATGCCGTGGAACTCATGCCCGTGGCTCCGGAGATTCCCGAGATGACGGAAGTCTTCGGCAGCAAGGCCAATGACAGGCTGTCAGGCACGGCCGAAGACGACAGGATTCTCGCCCGGGACGCAATGACTTCGTCTCTGCCGGAAAGGGGGATGATTTTGTGTTCGGGGGAGACGGCAAGGACACTCTACGAGGCCGGGGCGGAGACGATTGGCTCGATGCCGGAGCAGGCAATGATCGGGTTTTCGGGGATCTGGGCCGCGACACCATGATGCTCGGAGCGGGCGACGATTGGTTCCGGGCCGATATGGGTCGAAACGGCGAGAAGTACGCGGATGTTTTCGTGCTCGACGTCTTGAACAACGGGGACGATATCATCCACGATTTTTCCAGAGAGGATCGCATCGACCTTCGCGGCGCGGATTACGATATCGAGTTCCGTGGCAACCGCGATCGCAGCACGGTCGTAGAGATCGAAGATGGTGGTCGGATCTTCCTGCAGGCGTTTTCTCGTGCCGATTACGAGGCGATGAACGGCGACATCTTCCTTTGAACGGGGCCGCGCCCCCGTGGCCGGCTGGACCGCGGGGGCGCAGGGATGCGGCAGTTCCGGTTCGCGGAATGGCCCCTACCGCTTGCGAGAAAGCTGCAATATTCTCTCGGGTGCCGATCGGCCCCGCAGGATGTCGATCAGCGCGAGCCAGTTGCCTTTGGCTCGACCGCGACGATCAACCCATGGCTCGGGGCGGAAAGCGCGTGCGTGGTTGGACAGGATGTTTCGCACACCGAGCCGCAGGCCGAACGACAAGGGCATGGAGCCCTTGCGGATCAGGTAATAGGGATTGGCGACCTGGCTGTAGCCCAGCGGGCCGCCATTGCGCTCCCGGCCCACCTTGACGCCGCAATGCACGCCCACCAGCGCATCGCACTTGATCTTGCGACCTTCGAGGCGGCTCGCGAAATCCACGTCCTCTTGCCAGCCATAGAGGGGAAGCCGTTCGTCGAATCTCTTGTCCCCGATACGACTGCTGCGCATGGCCATGTTGCAGCCATAGAGCCCGACCCCGTCGGCCATGAAGGTTTTCGGCTCCGTGACGGCGCCGCTCTGGGTTTCGTCCCATTCGGCGACCATACGCGCCGCTTCGGCCGGAGAGATGCCGCTGCTCTGGATGCCATCGGCAAGCAGGCGCCCGGTCAGCCCGGCAATCTCGGGAAACGCCTCGAAGGCGTTGGCTATGCCTTCGAGAGCGTAGCGGCTGGGGAAGAAGTCGTCGTCAAAGAAGACGATGATGTCGTTCTCGGGAAGCGCGACGTCGAGCGCATGGTTTCTCTGAATGCACAGTCCCTTCGGCGTTTGGAGGACTCGGGTCGGTACGGGCTGCGCGGACCAGTCGATGTCCGAGGGAACGTCATCGGCGCTCGGGACGGAGAGAATGATTTCGTTGGCTGGCAATGTCTGCGCCATCAAGTGAGGGATGAGGCTCCGAATAAGCTCCGGGCGTCCCAGTGAGCAGATGATGACAGCTATTCTTGGTTCCGTTCGACCCATCGAGACTCGTTCCTGTTCAGATAATCGCTAGCTACGCTCTTCTAGCCTAGAGCATCTGAAAACAAGTGGAAGTACACGACCAGGCTTCTGATCCGATCGACGTTGATGATGGGTTGGGTAGCCCCTCCTGACGGCACTCGTGC
>NZ_BATB01000026.1 GCF_000466965.1 Limimaricola cinnabarinus LL-001 | reverse complement strand
GATATGTGCAACAGCGCCCATCGCAACTATCCCTTTTTGTTCCGGCACCACATTGACCAAAAGGGAAAGGAAACCGATGACGGCGCGAAGATGGCCATACGATTGCTGAAGAATCTCAGCGCAGACAGTCAAAAAGACTTGTCAATCAGCAGCTATGACATTGCCAGCGTAGTTTTTCACTGCCCGTCCCATGTGATTGGGCGCCATGTTGCGAGAGACTTGGCAATCCTTTCAGGGATCAGTGCTTTCCTGAATCAGTTGGCGGCCAATCGTTCGCAAGCTGAAGCTCTCATGTCTCCGGATGGAACTCGAAAGATCTTCGACAAGAGCGAAAAATGGGGCAGCTTCTTGACGTTAGCTGGAAACACTTCTCAGCTCGCACGCGAGGTGGAGCGGGAGCTGGTCGGGCCTCAGCTCCTCATGGACCGGGATTTTGGTCAGGTCCTCAAGAGCCTGAACGAGAGCAAGATTCCCGTCGTCCCAACCTATTGAACGACCCGCATCATCACCAAACGAGATCGCGCCCGAAAACACATTGTTTCCGGGGCGCGGTGTCCCATATTCCGGAATGAGCCACGGTGGTCCGGACGGGGCGTTGTTTCATTCGGCGTCGCCCTGCGGCGCTTCGGGAGTGGCGGCTTCGACCGCCTCCACCGCGTCGCCCTGATCGGCGATCCGCGCCACCGAGACGACCTCTTCGCCGCGCCCGGTATCAAACACCTTCACGCCGCCGGCGGAGCGGGAGCGGAAGGAGATGCCGTCCACCGGCACCCGGATCGATTGGCCGGCGGAGGTCACCAGCATGATCTGGTCGCCGGTCTCGACCGGGAAGGCGGTGACGATCGGCCCGCCGCGCATCGCCTTGTCAGTGGCGTTCACGCCCATGCCGCCGCGACCGCGCACCGGGTAGTCATGGCTCGAGGACAGCTTGCCCGTGCCGCGCGACGAGATCGTCAGGATCAGCGTCTCGGAGGCCGACATTTCGGCGTAGCGATCGGGCTGAGCGCCCCGGCGGCGACGCCATCATCTTCGTCTTCGGCCTCGGCATCGTCGGCGATCCCCGCCATGGCGCGACGCATCTTGAGATAGGCCACGCGCTCTGAGGCTTCGGCTTCGAAATGCGGGATCACGGCCATGGAGACGACGTGGTCGTCGCCCGACAGGCGGATGCCGCGCACGCCGGTCGAGGACCGGCCCTGGAACACTCGCACGTCGGTGGTGCGGAAGCGGATCGCCCGGCCCGAGTCGGTGACCAACATCACGTCGTCCTCCTCGGACGCGATGCGCGCGTTCACCAGCGTCACATCATCGGGCAGCTTCATCGCGATCTTGCCGTTACGCATGACGTTGGTGAAGTCGGACAGCGCGTTGCGGCGCACGTCGCCTGCAGAGGTGGCAAAGATGATCTGCAGGTCGGACCAGTCCTCCTCGGGACGGTCGACCGGCATGATCGCCGCGATCGAGACGCCCGTGGGAATCGGCAGGATGTTGACGATCGCCTTGCCGCGCGCGGTGCGGCTGCCAAGCGGCAGGCGCCAGCATTTCAGCTTGTAGACCATGCCCTCGGTCGTGAAGAACAGCATCTGGTCATGCGTGTTCGCCACGAAGAGCGAGGTGACGACGTCGTCCTCCTTGGTCTGCATGGAGCCGAGGCCCTTGCCGCCGCGCCGCTGGGAGCGGAACTCGGCCAGCGGCGTGCGCTTGATGTAGCCGCCCTGGGTCACGGTGACGACCATGTCCTCGCGCTCGATAAGGTCCTCGTCCTCCATGTCGCCGGCCCAGTCAACGATCTCGGTGCGGCGCGGTACGGCAAAGAGATCGCGCACCTCGCGCAGCTCCTCGCGGATGATCGTCAGGATGCGTTCGCGCGACGACAGGATGTCGAGGTAATCGCGGATCTTTTCGGCCAGCTCCTGAAGCTCGTCGGTAACCTCCTGCACGCCGATCTGCGTCAGGCGCTGCAGCCGCAACTCGAGGATCGCGCGGGCCTGCGCCTCGGAGAGGTTGTAGGTGCCGTCCTCGTTCACCGGGTGGAGCGGGTCGTCGATCAGCTTGATGTATTCGATGATCTCATGCGCGGGCCATGCCCGGGTCATCAGCTTTTCGCGCGCGTCGCCCGCATCGGCCGAGGACCGGATCGTGGCCACGACTTCGTCGACATTCGACACGGCCACGGCGAGGCCGCACAGGATGTGGCTGCGTTCGCGCGCCTTGCGCAGAAGATACGCGGTGCGCCGCGCGATCGCATCCTCGCGGAAGTCGAGAAAGGCGGTCAGGAAGCCGCGCAGGGTCAGCGTCTCGGGACGGCCGCCATTGAGTGCCAGCATGTTGCAGCCAAACGAGGTCTGCATCGGGGTGAAGCGGAACAGCTGGTTCAGCACGACGTCGGGGGTGGCATCGCGCTTCAACTCGACCACGACGCGCACGCCGTTGCGGTCGCTCTCATCCTGCACATGGGCAATGCCCTCGATCCGCTTGTCGCGCGCGGCTTCGGCGATCCGGTCGATCATCGAGGCCTTGTTCACCTGATAGGGGATCTCGTCGACGACGATGGCGTAGCGATCCTTGCGCAGTTCCTCCACGTGGGTCTTGGAACGGATGATCACCGAGCCGCGCCCTTCGAGATAGGCCTTGCGCGCGCCCGAGCGCCCGAGCATCAACCCGCCGGTCGGAAAGTCGGGGCCGGGGACGAATTCCATCAGCCCCTCGGACGACAGGTCCGGATCGTCGATCAGCGCGAGGCAGGCGTCGATGACCTCGCCAAGGTTGTGCGGCGGGATGTTGGTCGCCATGCCGACGGCGATGCCGCCCGCGCCGTTGACCAGCATGTTGGGGAAGCGGGCAGGCAGGACCGTCGGTTCGCGGTCCTTGCCGTCATAGTTGTCCTGGAAATCGACCGTGTCCTTATCGATGTCCGACAAAAGGAACGCGGCGGGGCGGTCCATGCGGACCTCGGTGTAGCGCATGGCCGCGGCGTTGTCGCCGTCCATGGAGCCGAAGTTGCCCTGACCGTCGAGCAGCGGCAGCGACATCGAGAAGTCCTGCGCCATGCGGACCAGCGCGTCGTAGATCGCGCTATCGCCATGCGGGTGATACTTGCCCATCACGTCGCCAACCGGGCGGGCCGACTTGCGGTAAGGCTTGTCATGCCCGTTGCCGGTCTCGTGCATGGCGTAGAGGATGCGCCGGTGCACGGGCTTGAGTCCGTCGCGCAGATCCGGGATCGCGCGGCTGACGATCACGCTCATCGCGTAATCGAGATAGGAGGTCTTCATCTCCTCGACGATGGAGACCGTGGGGCCGGTGGGCGCGGGGCGCTCGGGCATGGAATCGTCGGTCTCGGGTGTGTCGGGAATGTCGCTCACGGGGGGAAAGCCTGCTGTCTTGTGACTGCTATATATTGTGAGCCAAACCTATAGCACCCGCGCCATATGGGGCGCAACAGAGGATGCCGCCGCCCGCTGGCAGCCGCCGATGCACGTGGCTAACAATCTGGGATAATTGACTTTTCACGGTTCTAAGCTGGAATCAAACTGCGGGGTCAAGCCCGCGCGCCATGCAGGAGCCATTTCATGCCCGCAAATCCCTCGGAAACCGAGTTGATGCTCAGGGGCTACGGCCTCACCACGGCCGAACTGTTCTACCGGATGCCGGACTACAGACACGTGCTCAACAGCTTTGTCTGGCAGGAGTACGACCTCGCCCCGGACCACCCGAAACTCTTCGAGTTCATCGAGTTCTGGCAAGACGAGATCGAAGGACCGTTGCACTCGGTGCGCTTCACCCATCGCAAGATGATCTCGCCCGGCGAATGGCGCAACGTGACGGGCGAGTTTCATTATCACTGAGGATGCGCCCGGGGGCGCTGCCCCCGGACCCCCGGAGTATCTTGGGAATGAAGTAGCCTCAGAGACCGCGCGGTGTCGGCCGGTCGAAGACGCGGCGGCCCATGAGCGAGGCCGCAAGTTCCACCATCAGCGCGGCGGTGCGGCCGCGCTCGTCGAGCGAAGGGTTCAACTCCACGAGGTCGAGCGAGGCGACGAGGCCGCTGTCGGAGAGCATCTCCATCGCCAAATGCGCCTCGCGCACCGTTGCTCCGCCCGGGACCGTGGTGCCGACCGCAGGGGCCGCCGCCGGATCGAGAAAATCGACGTCGAGCGATACGTGCAGCAGGCCGTTGGCCGATTGCACTTTTTCGAGGAACTCCGACAGGGGGCGCGCGATGCCGATCTCGTCGATCATGCGCATGTCCACCAGCGTTGCATCACCATCCTCGAGCGCGGCGCGCTCCTCGGGATCGACGCTGCGCAGGCCGATCATGCCGACCTGACTGACCGGGACCGTGGCGGGCAGGGACGGGAAGGCGTCAAAACCTTCGCGGCCCGTCACATAGCCTAGCGGCGTGCCGTGCAAGTTGCCGGTAGTGGTGCTGTCGGGCGTGTGGAAATCGCTATGCGCGTCGAGCCAGAGCACGAAGAGCGGGCGCCCGACATCCTTGGCATATGCGGCCATGCCCGCGACCGAACCCAGCGACAGCGCGTGGTCGCCGCCCATGAAGATCGGAAAGCCATTGGTCGCCTGCTCGCGCGCCGTGCGCATCAGCGCGGCGGTCCAGCCGACGTTGAGCGCCAGCTCGTGGATCACGCCGTTGCGGGGCGGCGCCACCTCGACCCGGTCGGGGGCGACGTTGCCGATATCAATGACCCCGTGACCCAGCGAGGCAAGCGCCTCGGCAAGACCGGCGGTGCGGTAGGCGTCGGGGCCCATGAGGCAGCCGCGGCGTCGTTTGCCGCAGTCCACAGGGCGCCGATGAGGATGCAATCTGTCATGCGCGGATCATGGCGCGGCAGCGCGGGGGCGGGCAAGGGGTTTCCTCGGGTCGCCCTCTCAGCTGCGGCGCAGCGCGGAGATCCACAGCACGACGAGCACGGCCGAGAACAGAGCGTTCCAGCTTGCCATCGACAGGCCGAGCAACTCCCAGCTCACCACATCGCACATCACCAGCCGCGGCCCGTCGGTGGCGAGCAGATCGCCGCCCTTGAGCGAACCGAGGCTTTCGCCTGTGCCGGTGCAGCTCGACGGGCCTTCCCACCAGTCGCGCTCGACACCGGTGTGATAGACGCCGATCGCGGCGGTGGTCGTGGCAGCCAGCGCGCCCAGCAGGGGAAGAACGCGGCCCGGCAGCACCAGCGCGATCAGGCCCACCGCGATGGCGATGCCATGCGGCCAGCGTTGCCAGATGCACATCGCGCAAGGCGGATAGCCGAAGGCCTGAAAGAGGAAGGCCCCGCCCAGAAGCGCGGCGGAGCCGAGCGTGGCGAGAAGGACGGTCAGATAGCGGCTCACAGATACCTCGTTGCGTAAAACCCGGCGAAGAGCATGGCGCAGAACACCGTGAAGACCAGCCCGAGGCGGCGTTCGATGAAGTCGCGCGCCGGGTCGCCGAAATAACGCAGGATCGCCGCGACGAGGAAGAACCGCGCCGCCCGCGCCACGATCGACGACAGGATGAACACCGGCAGCGACAGCCCCGTCACGCCGGAGGCGATGGTGATGACCTTGAAAGGGAAGGGCGTGACACCGGCGATCAGCACGGCCCAAGCGCCCCAGTCGTTGTATTTGAGCTTGAATGCCTCGAATTTCTCAGCCTTGCCATAGAGGTCGAGCACCCATTGCCCGACGCTGTCGAACAGCGCGGCGCCGATCCAATAGCCAAGCAGTGCTCCCGCGACAGAAGTCACCGTGCAGACCAGCGCGATCAGCCAGGCCCGGCGCGGTCGCGCGAGGATCATCGGGATCATCAGCGCGTCCGGCGGAATCGGGAACACCGAGGATTCGGCAAAGCTCACCGCGCCGAGGGCCGGAAGGGCATGGCGGTGGCCCGCCAGAGAGATCGTCATGTCATAGAAACGGCGCAGCATGGAACCCGCATCACCTGTGAAACGTCCCCTGTTCAGGAACACGGCCCCGTCGCGGGGTCAACCGGGCATTCGCCCACGAAGGAGAACGATGACATGAAATGGCGCGGACGCCGGGGCAGCGGCAACATCATTGACCGGCGGCGCTCAGGCGGTGGGCGAAGCGGGCGCGGCGCGGCAATCGGCGGAGCCGGCGGATTCGGGCTGCTGGCCGTGGTGGTCGTCGGCTATTTTCTCGGGGTGGACCTGACGCCCTTGCTGAATGACGGGCAGATGCAGCAAGGCGGCGGCGAGATCACCGCGGCCGACGAGGAGGCCGCGCAGTTCGTCTCGGTCACCCTCGCCGACACCGAGGAGATCTGGGCCGACATCTTCGAACGTGAGATCGGCGCGACCTATGATCCGGCCGAACTGGTGCTGTTCAAGGGGGCGACGCAATCGGCTTGCGGCGGTGCCTCGGCTGCCACGGGGCCGTTCTATTGCCCGCCCGAAGAGCGGATCTTCCTCGATACGGCGTTCTTCACGACGCTCGAGCGGCAGCTCGGCGCGGGGGGTGATTTCGCCGCCGCCTATGTGGTGGCGCATGAGGTTGCCCACCACGTTCAGAACGAGATCGGTGTGCTGGGCGAGGTCAACGCCGTGCGCCAGCGCAGCGACGAGGCGACATCGAACGCGCTGTCGGTGCGCATCGAGCTTCAGGCCGATTGCTTCTCCGGCATCTGGGCGCGCCGCGCCGAAGCCCGCTTCGGATCGCTCGAACCGGGGGATGTGGAAGAGGCGATGAACGCCGCCGCGCAGATCGGCGACGACACGCTGCAACGCGAGGCCGGGCGCACGGTGCGGCCCGATAGCTTCACCCACGGCACTTCCGAACAGCGGCAGCGCTGGTTCGCCACCGGCTATGAGCGGGGCAGCGTCGCCGCCTGCGACACCTTTGCCGCGGATCGCCTCTGACCCACGTTGACGAGATCGCGGGCGCGGTCTATTCGGATTGCGCTGGCCGGTGTGGCGGAACGGTAGACGCAGCGGATTCAAAATCCGCCGCCCACAAGGCGTGGGGGTTCGAGTCCCCCCACCGGCACCAGCGATCCTCACGATCTCCCGAGAACTGCCCCCGAACGGTTCTGGGGGGCTGGCCCGCATGCGCCATGCGCGCTAGGTCCCCCAGGCGCGCCCGATCGCGCGCCGGAGGACAGACCATGCAGCGCATCGCCACGGGGGCCCGACCCGATCTCAAGGAAAAGGCCCGCGAGGCCGGGTTCACGTTTCATCACATGCATGGCGAACCCTATTGGGACGAGGAGACGGTCTATGCCTTCGATCTCTCCGAGGTCGAGGACATGATCGAGGACCCCGCGACCGAATTGCACGGGCTGTGCCGCGAGGCGGTGGATCACGTGCTACGCTCGGAGGACTTGATGGACCGCCTCGCGATCCCGCCCGGCGCGCGCGCGATGATCGCGGCCTCGTGGGAGGCGGGCGAGCCCGAGCTCTATGGCCGCTTCGATCTCGCCCATGACGGCGAGGGTCCGGCCAAGCTTTTGGAATACAACGCCGACACGCCGACCGCCTTGTATGAGAGTGCCGCGTTCCAGTGGCAGTGGCTCGAAGACATGGTCGGGGCGGGGCGGCTGCCCCAGGGCACGGACCAGTTCAACGGGCTGCACGAGGCGCTGGTGGCGCGGCTGGCCGAAATATTCGCCCGCGACACGACGTGCATTTCGCCTGTTTTCCCGATGACCCCGAGGATTACGCCACCACCGAATACATGGCCTGGGCCGCGCGCGAGGCGGGGCTTGGGGCGCATTTCGTGCCGATCCCCGAGATCGGCCTGACCGATGCAGGGCAGTTCGCGGATGGCGAGGGCCGGGTGATCGGCGCGATGTTCAAGCTTTATCCGTGGGAGGACATGCTGCGCGACGATTTCGCCCAAGCATTGCCTGGCGCGCGCTGCCATTTTCTGGAGCCGCCATGGAAGGCGATCCTGTCGAACAAGGGGATCCTGCCGGTGTTGTGGCGGCTGTTCGAGGGCCACCCGAACCTGCTGCCCGCCTATTTCGAGGACGAGGCCGACGGCGCCGCCGCCCGCGCGGCGCTCTCGGGGGGGCATGTGCGAAAGCCGCTCTTTTCGCGCGAGGGGTCGAGCATTGACATCGTGACGCCCCAAGGGACGGAAGCGTCGCCCGACCGCAGCTATGAGAACCACCCGGCGGTCCTGCAGGCCTATCATCCGCTACCGGTCTTCGACGGCATGTACCCGGTCGTGGGTGCATGGGTCGTGGGAGAGACCTGTGTCGCCATGGGGCTGCGCGAGGATCGTGGCCGCATCACCCGAGACCTGAGCCGCTTCAAGCCGCATTTCATTCGCGCCTGACCCGCACGAGGAGGAGACCGCCATGACCATCGCCAGCCCCCGGAGCCCCGCCGCCCCGCGCAAACGCTCGCGCCACGTTCGCCTCGCGCTTGTCGGGGCCACCGCCTTCACGCTCGCCGCCTGCCGCGACGAGGACGTGCCCTCCGCCGCGTTCCCGACGCTCGACGCCTGTCTCGAGGCCGCCGCGGGCCCGGGGACATGGGTCACCGAGGAAAGCTGCGAAAGCGGCTTCGGCGAGGCGCTCGAGGCGCATGTCGAAACCGCGCCCCGCTATGACGATCAAGCCTTGTGCGAGGCCGAGCATGGCGGCGAATGCATGGTCGAGGAACGCCCCGGCGGCGGCGGATCGGTGTTCCTGCCGCTGATGGCGGGCTATCTGCTGGGCAACATGCTGGGTGGGAGGGGCGCGCGGGCGCAGCCCTTCTACGGGCGCTCCTCCGGCGGTTTCGCCACGCCGGGCGGCACAGTGCTCAACCGTGCGAGCGGCAGCACCACGCTGTCGCCCAATGCCTACAATGCCGGACCCTCGACCCGCACCGCCGCGCCGATGACCCGGGCAACCGTGGGCCGGACGGGTGGCTTTGGCGCGGCGCGGACCGCCACAGGGGCCCGGGGGTTCGGCGGCTGAAGGCGCCAAACCCCCGCCACATCGGCACAATCCGGATCGAATGCCGAAACTGATTGCGGATCGGCAACGAAGATTGCGGCCAAAAATGGGCAACCCGGTGGAAGGCGGCGGCAACGCCGCGCCACCGGATTGTCCACTGATACCGCGCAATGAACGGCGAGATGACGCCGTTCCCCCAGAAAACACCCGAGTCGCAGCCGTGTATGCGACAGAATGGTTTCGCTTTTCTTAACAATGTAGGGCAGGATCGCCGCAATCTGCTGCGGGATTTTCGGATCATGGCCTACATCGCAACATTTTTCAGACACTTTTCTATTTGTCCCCCGCCTTGGGCGGGATAATTATGGTCCAGGCCCGATGAGGGCGGTCCGCCGGGGGTGGTTGGATCAAGAGCGTCTGCAAGTGGTCCTGGGGGGACAACAGCAGCACATCGATGAGCTCTCTGCCGAAGTCGGCACCGGATGGTGCGACCCGCGTCTCGGCGCGGGACGGGCAGGGCGGTTCGAGCAACGAGGCGGGGCAGTCACCCGCGGTTAAGGAGACGACGGATGGCGGACAATCGGATCGACGGAACGCCGGGTGACGACACGCTCTTTGGCGGCGCGGGCAACGACGAGATTTTTGGCGGGGCGGGCAACGACACGCTCGATGGCAAGGGCGGGACCGACACGCTCCATGGCGGTGATGGCGAGGATCACCTCTCGGGTGACGCGCATGACACGCTTTATGGCGGCGCGGGCAGCGACACCTTCACCCCCGGTCGCGGCGGCGTCGTCTATGGCGGCGGCGATGGCAGCCTCGACGATGTCGATACGCTCGACCTGCGCGGCATGGGCAACATCTATGCCAAGGATATCGTGCCCGATGGCGATGGCAACGGCTCCAGCGGCTGGATCCAGTTCCTCGACGAGAACAAGGTGCCCACCGGCGAGCGTCTCGATTTCTACAACATCGAGAACTTCCTGAAGGACCCGCAGAGCAACCACGCGCCGGACGCGCAGGACGACACCGCCACCACCGGGAGGGACATGGCCGTCACCATCGACGTGCTGGCCAATGATTCCGACCCCGACGGCGATCCGCTGCGCGTGACCGAGGCGCGCGCCAGCCGCGGCGAGGTCGTGATCAACGATGATGGCACGCTGCTTTATACTCCCGAACCCGGCTTCGATGGCGACGTGACCATCGACTACGCGATCGCCGACGATCGCGGCGGTGTGGACAATGCCAGCGTGGCGCTCCGCGTCACCTGCCAGGCCGGCCCCGACGGCATCGTTTCGGGCACGATGGGCGATGACCTCATCGATCTGGCCTATGACGGAGACCCCGATGGCGACCGCATCGACAACGGCGATGCTATCCTCGGCGACGACGCCCCTGATGACGACCGCGTCGAGGCCTATGGCGGCAACGACACCGTGCTGGCGGGCAATGGCGACGACGAGGTCTATGGCGGGGCCGGCGACGACACGCTCCACGGCGAAACTGGCGACGATCGGTTGTTCGGCGGAGAGGGGCGGGACACGCTCTTTGGCGGCACCGGCGATGACACGCTCGATGGCGGCGCAGGAAATGACGAGCTTTTCGGAGGCCGCGGCCGCGACGTGATCCATGGTGGCGACGGCGATGACGTCATCGACTCGAGTGATGGGGACCGCGAAGCCGACTTCGACCGCTTCGACAATCCCTATCCCGGTATCGGCCTGACCCCGGACCCCGATGTCTTCGATGACCGCGACACCGTCTATGGCGGCGCGGGCAACGACACGGTCCACACCGGCGACGACCGCGACACCATCTTCGGCGGGACTGGCAACGATACCATCGACGCGGGCATCGACGACGACCGTGTGCTCGGCGATGAAGGCGACGACACCCTCACCGGTGGCGAGGGCAACGACACCATTTTCGGTGGCGAAGGCAACGACGTGATCCACGGCGGTCTCGACCCGCGCTTTCCCGACAGCCTGAACATCCGCAACGATGAGGGCGACCGTCTCACCGATAACGGCCAGGACGAGCTCTATGGTGGCGAGGGCGATGACACGATCTTCGGTCAGGACGACGACGACAAGCTGTTCGGCGGCGCCGGCGACGACCGCCTCGATGGCGGCATCGACAACGACACGATCTTCGGCGGGGCCGGCAACGACACGATCATCGGCGGTCAGGGCGTCGACCGGCTGTTCGGCGATGACGACCGCGACCTCTTTACCGGCGGCAATGGCGGAGATCAGGTCACCGGCGGCGAAGGCGGTGACGATTACGACACGCTCGACCTGACCGGCGCGGATATCGACCGGATCGAGTATACCTCGGAGGACCGCGAGGACGGTATCGTCTACTTCAAGGACGGCACCCAGATGCAGTTCGAGGAGATCGAGAACGTCGTGCCATGCTTCACCCCGGGCACCGTGATCGCCACGCCGCGCGGCGAGCGCCTCGTCGAGGAGCTGCGCGAAGGCGACCGCATCATCACCCGCGACAACGGCATCCAAGAGATCCGCTGGGTCGGCCACAAGCAAGTCGGACCCCAGCAATTCCTCACGAGCCCGCATCTCAAGCCGGTGATGATCCGGGCCGGGGCCTTGGGCAACGGCCTGCCCGAGCGCGACATGATGGTCTCGCCCAATCACCGTGTGCTGCTCTCGGGCGATCGCGCTCAGCTCTACTTCGAGGACAGCGAAGTGCTGGCCGCCGCCAAACATCTCGTCGGCTCCAAGGGCATCCATACGGTCGAGGTCCCGCGCACCAGCTACATCCACTTCATGTTCGACCGCCACGAGGTGGTGCTGTCGAACGGGGCCTGGACCGAAAGCTTCCAGCCGGGAGATCACTCGCTCAAGGGTATCGGGACCGAACAGCGTGACGAGATTTTCGAGCTGTTCCCCGAGTTGCGTGGGCGCGCAGGGATCGACGGATACCGATCGGCCCGCAAGGCGCTCAAACGCCACGAAGCCCGTCTGATGGTCGTCTGATCGCAACCGCTGTCTTTCACAAGTAGCCGTTTTTTAATTAGTCTTTATCCCGTGCGGGCGAAGGGCCATGTCCCTTCGCCCTTTTTCCATACGCCATTCGGCCCAAGCTTCTGGCGTGTCGAGATCGTGCGTGGCGATGACGCCGGGCAGGCGCACCAGACGGGTCCGCGGCCCGTACGGAGCCAGCACCGCACGCCCGCCCGAGGCGCCCGATAGTGCCATGAATCTCGGCCTCAACGCGGCGTCGCAGACCACAGGGTGGCCGGGCCGCCCCACCGCGGAAGCCCCGCGCCATACCAGCGTACCATCTTCTCGCGCGGCCGCGTCGAACACGCGGGCGATCGCCGACGCGTCGAGATCCGGCAGGTCCGCGGGCATGAGGCCAAAACGTCGGGCGCGCGGCAGCCGCGCCACACCTTCGCGCAATGTCGCCCCCATGCCCTCGGCGCTGGCCGCGATCTCGAACCGCGCGACGTCGAGCCCGTCGAGCAGCGCCGCGCGCGGATCGTCGGGCCGCAGCGCCACATGCACCCGCGCCCCCGCCGCGATCCCGGCCATGACCTGCCGGCGCAGCAGCGATACGCCGTCGATCGTCATCGCCAGCTTGTCGTCGCCGCGCATCCGTGACGAGGCGCCGGCGGCGAGGATCAAAAGCGGAAACATGTGCAACTCCCGGAGTTTGTGCGACGTTGGTACGGGGATGCCGCGTTCAAGGGAGCGGGGCCCGCATAGGCGTGCCACGGACAATGCCGTGCCGCGCCGGAACGGAAGGGACCATGTTCGCCACGGTACTGCGCAAGATCCACCGCTTGTCGCGTCGCCTCTGGGTGCGCGTCACGCTTATCTCCGGTCTGGCCTTCGTCGCCCTCGGAGCGGCCAAGCTGTTCGGGCCGATGATCCCCGACGGGCTGTCGGACATGATCGGTGCGGATGCGCTGAACCGGCTTTTGGACATCATTTCGACCTCGATGCTCGCCGTCACGACCTTTTCTCTCTCGGTGATGGTCTCGGTGCACCAGTCCGCATCCTCCAAATGGACGCCGCGCGCGCACCGGATGCTTCTGGCCGACACCACGACCCAGACCGTGCTGGCCACCTTCGTCGGGGCTTATATCTATTCGCTCGCCGCGATCATCCTGCTCTCGACGCCCTATTACGGTGAAAAGGAAATCGTCACGCTCTATATCGCGACGCTCGCGGTGCTGGTGCTGATCGTCTTCGTGATCCTGCGCTGGATCCTGCATCTGCAGGCCTTGGGCAGCCTCGTCGACACCACCGCGCGGATCGAGCGCGAGGCGCTTCGCACCTTTCAGGGTCGGATGGAGCGCCCTTGCCTCGGCGGTCATGCGCTCGACCCCGGTGATATTCCCGGCACGGCCCGGCCCCTGCGCGCGGATCGCACCGCCTATATCCAGGCGATCTACGAGGACAGCCTGCAGCAGGCCGCCGATGAGCATGATGGCCGGGTCTATCTCGACGCGCCCGTCGGCCGGTTCGTGCACGAGGGCGAAACCATCGCGCATCTGATCGGTGGCGGCGAGGCGCTGGATGAGGCGGTTCGCAGTCATATCCACATGGGCGAGCTGCGCACCGCCGAGCAGGATCCGCGTTTTGCGCTGATCATGCTGTCGGAGATCGGATCCAAGGCGCTGTCGGCGGGCATCAACGATCCCGGCACGGCAATCGACGTGATTGGGCGCATCGGCCGGGTCATCGGATCCTATCGCGACGAGATCGCGCATGGCCGCGAAAAGGCGATCCACGATCGGCTCTGGGCGGTGCCGCTCGATCCGCGCGACCTGATGCAGGACGGGTTCGGAGCGATAGCGCGCGACGGTGCGTCGCAGGTCGAGGTGCTGACCGCGATGCTCAAGACGCTCGAGGCGCTCGGCCGTCACCCCGACGCGACCATCGCCGCCGCCGCGCGTGCCATGGCGCACGAGGCGGTGGAGCGCGGTCGCGCGGCGATCGATTTCGCGCCCGATCGCGACCGGCTCGCCCGCGCTGCGCCAGAACTGGCGGAGCGCAGCTGAGATCAGGGGATGATGCGGCTGTATTTCGTGCCCTCGAGGGTCGCGCCGACACGCAGCCCGGTCTGCGCGAAGACCACGGCGATCACCGGCGACAGCGAGGTGATCGTCTCGGCGCGCAGCATCTCGCCGCGGTCGTTGATCGCGTATTCGACATCCGCACCGGCGGCCCAACCCGGCGCGCGCCGAAAATCTCCAAGCGCCTGCTCGGTCATGAAAAACAGCACGTGGCTGAACTGCTGCGCACCGATCTGCAGCCCCGCGCTCGCCGTGGCGGCGGAATAGTAATCGACGACGCTGCGCCCCACGAGAAGCGCGCCGCGCCCATAGGCACCGCCGAGGCCAAGCCCGACCTCGGTCATCAGCGGCATCACCAGCATGCCGCGCGATTGGGCCGAAAGCTCGCGCGTGCCGGGGTAGAGATCGTACATGTGATCGAGCGTGCTTTGCACCCGCGCGTCGATGCGCGATCCGCCGTCGCTGCCCACGCCGTTGCCGCAGGCGGCCAGAAGGCCGGTCGCGCCGAGGCCGAGCATCATCCCGCGCCGTGTCGTCTTGTCCATGTCGCTGCCCCTCATGCGATGTCGCGCCGCCCTTGTGCCGGACGGTCGGGCCGACCATAGGCCAGCCCGGCGGCGCTGTCATCCGCCGATGGGGGAGCGGGGCTCAGCCGGCCATGATCCGCGCGGCGCGCGGCGCGAAATAGGTGAGCACCCCGTCGCAGCCGGCGCGGCGGAAGGCCATCAGGCTCTCCATCATCACCCGGTCGCCGTCGAGCCAGCCATTGCGCGCGGCGCCCTCGATCATCGCGTACTCGCCCGACACCTGATAGGCGAAGGTCGGCACCTCGAAGGCGTCCTTCACGCGGTGGCAGATGTCGAGATAGCTCATCCCCGGTTTGACCATCACCATGTCCGCGCCCTCGGCAAGGTCGCGGCCCACCATGCGCAGCGCCTCCTCGGCGTTGGCCGGATCGATCTGGTAGGTCTTCTTGTCGCCCTTGAGCGCGCCGGACGCGCCGACCGCGTCGCGGAACGGCCCGTAGAAGGCCGAGGCGAATTTGGCCGCGTAGCTCAGGATCGCGACATGGCCGTGGCCCTCGGACTCGAGAGCGGCGCGGATCGCGCCGATGCGCCCGTCCATCATGTCCGACGGCCCTAGGATATCTGCCCCCGCGCGCGCCTGCGCCAGCGCCATTTTGACCAGCGCCTCGACGGTTGGGTCGTTGACGATCTCGCCATCGACGACATAGCCGTCATGGCCGTTGATGTTGTAGGGGTCGAGCGCGATGTCGGTCATCAGCGCCATCTCGGGCACCGCGTCCTTGATCGCGCGGATCGCGGTGTTGGTGAGGTTGTCGTCCGACCACGCCTCGGCGCAGTCCTCGGTCCGGCTCTCGGGGCCGGTATAGGGGAACAGGCACATCGCCGGGATGCCCAGGGAACGCGCCTCGCGCGCCGCCGTCACGGCCCGGTCCACCGTCAGCCGCGACACGCCCGGCATCGAGACTATGGCGCTCTGTTCGTCGCGGCCCCCCTGCAGGAAGATCGGCCAGATCAGGTTGTCCGGCGTCATCGCCGTCTCGCGGGTCATGGCGCGAAGCGCCGGGGTACGGCGCAAGCGGCGCGGGCGCGACAGCGGGAAGGGGGCGGCGAAGGGCTTCGGCATCGAGCGTCTCCCGAGCGGGGTTTTCATATCACAGCATCGGGTTGGCACGGTTTGCCGCAGGCCACAAGTCTGGGCATCGGCCGGGGGCGCGGCTAGGTTCCGCCCGAGCGAACGACCGGATGATCCACGCGTGACCCTGACCCAGACCCTCTTCGAAGTGATCGACATGCGGTCCTTCTCGAACCTGTGGTTCTGGATCATGCTGGCGCTGGTCTGGTCGTCGGCCAGCCACCGGGTGATCGGCGTACCCTTCGACATGGTGGCGCGGGCGCGCCGTTTCGGCGGCCAATCCGAGCGCGACCTCGTCGATCTGGTGCGGATCAACGTCAACCGGATGCTGCATGTCGCGCATGTGGCGGGTGGCTGGCTGATCGCCGTCGCGGGTTTCGTGCTGAGCTCGCTGCTGCTGCTGGCGTTCTGGTACGATGTCGAATTCGCGCAGGCGGTGGTCCTGATCGCGCTGCCGATGGGGCTGGTGGTCGTCATGGGCTTTGCCACGGCGCGGCGCATTGCCGCGGAGCAGCCCGACGCGCAGACGCTGTGCCGCAGGCTGGCGCGGCATCGTTTCTGGGTGCAGGTGATCGGCATGATCTCGATCTTCGTGACCGCGATGTACGGCATGTATCAGAACCTTTCCGTCGCGCCGGGGTTCTGACCCTTCGGGACGCTTGACAGCGCCCGCCCGAAAGGTAGGTCAGCGCAATGGTAAAGACGAACGGCAGCAGGATCACGGTTTCGGGCGCGCCCGAAGGCTTCGACGCGACACTCGTGCTCAAGGAGATCGAGAAGGCCGGCGGCCCTGTGATCCATGTCGCGCGCGACGACAAGCGCATGGCCGCGATGCGCGCCGCGCTCGAATTCTATGCCCCCGACATGCCGGTCGTGACCTTTCCGGCGTGGGATTGCCTGCCCTATGACCGCGTCTCGCCCGCTGCCGAGATCTCGGCGGCGCGCATGGCGGTGCTGGCGGGGCTGATCCATGGCATGCCGGAGCGCTTCGTCCTGCTCACCACGCTCAACGCCGCGACGCAGCGCGTGCCTGCGCGCGCCACGCTCAAGGACGCGGCCTTTGTCGCGCATGTCGGCGACCGGATGGACGAGGCGGGTTTGCGCGCCTTTCTTGTGCGGATGGGCTTCACCCAGAGCCCGACCGTCACCGAGCCGGGCGATTACGCCATCCGCGGCGGCATCATCGACATCTATGCCCCCGGTCAGGCGGCCCGGTCCGGCTCGACATGTTCGGCGACGTGCTCGACGGCGCGCGCCGCTTCGACCCCGCGACCCAGCGCACCACCGAAAAGCTCGACCGGATCGAGCTGGCGCCGGTTTCGGAGGTGATCCTCGACGAGGCTGCGATCACCCGGTTCCGGCAGACCTATCGGATCGAGTTCGGCGCCGCAGGCACCGACGATCCGCTCTATGAGGCCGTCACGGCGGGGCGCAAGCAGTCGGGCATGGAGCATTGGCTCGGCTTCTTCCAGGACGATCTGGAGACGCTGTTCGATTATCTTCCCGGCGCACCAGTAACGCTCGACGACCAGACCGCGCCGGGCCGCGACGCGCGCTGGACGCTGATTGCCGACGCCTATGACACCCGCCGCCACGCCATGTCGCAAAAGGGGCGGATGGACTCGGTCTACAAGCCCAGCCCGCCGCAGCTTCTCTATCTCGACGACGACGCGTGGGTCAAAGCCACCGAAGGCCGCCGGGTGCTGCGCTTCGCACCGATCCAGCAGGCCACCGGCCCCGGCGTGATCGACGCGGGCGGGCGCATCGGGCGCAACTTTTCGCCCGAACGGCAGCAGGAAAGCATCAGCCTCTTTGCCGCGCTCGCCACCCATGTGAAGGACCGCATGAAGGCCGGGCCGGTGGTCATCGCCTCCTATTCCGAAGGCGCGCGAGAGCGGCTATCGGGGCTGATCGAGGATGAGGCCTTACCGAGACGATCCACGTGCGCGACTGGAACGGCGTGGGCAAGCGCGGGCTGCATCTGGCGGTCTGGCCGCTGGAGCACGGTTTTCAGACCGAGACCGTCACCGTCATCTCCGAGCAGGACGTGCTGGGCGAACGGCTGATCCGCCGCGCCCGCAAGAAGCGCCGGGCCGACAATTTCCTTACCGAGACCCAGAGCTTGAGCGCGGGCGACCTCGTCGTGCATGTCGATCACGGCGTCGGCCGCTATCACGGGCTCGAGGTGGTGACGGCGTTGGGGGCGGCGCATGAATGCCTGCTGATCGAATACGCCGAGAACGCCAAGCTCTATTTGCCGGTCGAAAACATCGAGCTTCTGAGCCGCTTCGGCCACGAAGAGGGTATGCTCGACAAGCTTGGCGGCGGCGCGTGGCAGGCCAAGAAGTCCAAGCTCAAGGAGCGCATCCGCCAGGCCGCCGAGCGGTTGATCCGCATCGCTGCCGAACGGGCGCTGCGCAATGCGCCCAAGCTGATCCCGCATGACAGCATCTGGGAGCAGTTCCTCGCGCGGTTTCCCTATGACGAGACCGAGGATCAGCTTCAGGCGATCGAGGACGTGCTCAACGACATGGAGTCGGGCCACCCGATGGACCGGCTGATCTGTGGCGACGTGGGCTTCGGCAAGACCGAGGTGGCGATCCGCGCGGCCTTCGTCGCCGCGATGTCGGGCGTGCAGGTGGCAGTCATCGCGCCGACCACGCTGCTGGCGCGCCAGCACTACAAGAACTTCGCCGAACGCTTCCGCGGCTTTCCGATCAACGTGCGCCCGCTGTCGCGCTTCGTGTCGGCCAAGGAGGCGGCCGAGACCCGCGCCGGGATCACCAGCGGGCAGGTCGATATCGTTGTCGGCACCCATGCGCTGCTGGCCAAGAGCGTGAAGTTCCGCGACCTCGGGCTTCTGGTCATCGACGAGGAGCAGCATTTCGGCGTCAACCACAAGGAACGCCTCAAGGCGCTGCGCACCGATGTCCACGTGCTGACCCTGACCGCGACGCCGATCCCGCGCACGCTGCAGATGTCGCTCACCGGGGTGCGGGATCTGTCGATCATCGGCACGCCACCCGTCGACCGTCTCGCGATCCGCACCTATGTCAGCGAATTCGACGCCGTCACCGTGCGCGAGGCGCTCCTGCGCGAGCGGTTCCGCGGCGGGCAGAGCTTTTTCGTGGTTCCGCGCGTCAACGACCTGCCCGAGATCGAGGCCTTCCTGCGCGACGAGGTGCCCGAAGTGTCCTATGTCGTGGCACATGGCCAGATGGCGGCGGGCGAACTCGACGAGCGGATGAACGCCTTCTATGACGGGCGCTACGACGTGCTTCTGGCGACCACCATCGTCGAAAGCGGCCTCGACATCCCCACCGCCAACACGATGATCGTGCACCGCGCCGACATGTTCGGACTGGCGCAGCTCTACCAGATCCGGGGCCGCGTCGGCCGCTCCAAGACCCGCGCCTATGCCTATCTGACGACGCGCCCGCGCGCACCGCTGACGCCCGGCGCCGAAAAGCGGCTGCGCGTTCTGGGCAGCATCGACAGCCTGGGCGCGGGCTTCACCCTCGCCAGCCAGGACCTCGACATTCGCGGCGCCGGCAACCTCATCGGCGAGGAGCAGTCGGGCCAGATGCGCGAGGTGGGCTTTGAGCTTTACCAGCAGATGCTCGAGGAGCAGATCACCAAGATCCGCTCCGGCGAGGCCGAGGGCCTGTCCGAGAGCGAGGGCCAATGGGCGCCGCAGATCAATCTGGGCGTGCCGGTGCTGATCCCCGAGGCCTATGTGCCCGATCTCGACGTGCGGCTCGGGCTTTACCGTCGGTTGTCGGACTTGACCACCAAGGTCGAACTCGAAGGGTTCGCCGCCGAGCTGATCGACCGCTTCGGCCCACTGCCGCGCGAGGTCAACACGCTCATGCTGGTCGTGCGCATCAAGGCAATGTGTCTGCGCGCCGGCATCAGCCAGCTGGATGCCGGCCCGAAAGGGGCCACCATCCGTTTCCACAATGACAAGTTCGTCTCGCCCGAGGGCCTGGTCGAATTCATTCAGGACCAGAAGGGCCAGGCCAAGGTGAAGGACAACAAGATCGTCGTCATGCGCGACTGGTCGAAGGAGGCCGACAAGATCCGCGGCGCCTTCGGCCTCGCCCGCGAGCTTGCCGAAAAGGTCAAGGCGGCCAAGAAGGCGAAAGCAGAGACCTGATGACGGAACCGACTTCAACAACGGAACGCAACCACAGGATAACGCTCGTTATTCCAGCTTATAACGAAGCAGGGAACATCGACGCTCTGGTGCAGGAATCCTTCGACGTGCTGCCGGAGGCGCTTTTGGGAGAGCTGATCGTCGTGGACGATTGCTCGACCGATGACAGCACGGTGCGGTTGGCGGCGTTGCGGGCGCGACATCCGCGCCTGCGGGTACTGCGCCATACCGCGAATGCCGGGCAGAGCGCCAGCGTGCGCAGCGGCGTTGCCGCCGCGCGCTTTCCCCTGATCGCCACGCTCGACGGCGACGGGCAGAACCCGCCGGGGGACATCCCGGCGCTGGTCGCGGCCTACGACCCCGCCGGTCCCCAGCTTGTCGGCGGTGTGCGCGCCAAGCGGCGCGACACATGGTCCAAGCGCACCGCTTCGCGGCTCGCCAATGCGCTGCGCCGCCGGGTCCTGCGCGACGATTGCCCCGATACCGGCTGCGGCCTCAAGGTGTTCGAACGCGACCGTCATCTCGCCTTGCCGTTCTTTCACGGCCAGCATCGCTATCTGCCGGCGCTGTTCCGCGCCTATGGAGCGAGTACGGCCTATGTGCCGATCGGCGACCGGGCCCGGCGTCATGGCGCTTCGAACTATACCAACTGGAAGCGGGGCCTGCAGGGCATTCCCGACCTGATGGGGGTCCGCTGGCTGGTGATGCGCGCGCGCCCGGCGCGGACCGAGGAGATCCTATGACCTTGTTCACCGAATGGTTCGCCCGGACCGGCTGGGCCGAGATCGCATGGTTGACCGTCGGCTTTCTGGCCCAAGCTCTGTTTTCGGCGCGGTTTCTCGTGCAATGGATTGCCAGCGAGCGGGTGCGCAAGTCGATCGTGCCCGAGGCGTTCTGGTATTTCTCGGCCAGTGGCGGCGCGATGCTGCTCGCCTATGCGATCTGGCGGCAGGATCCGGTGTTCATTCTCGGCCAAGCCTTCGGCCTGGTTGTCTATGCGCGCAACATCTATTTCATCTGGTCCGAACGGCAGGCCGAGAACCGCGCCGAACCATGACGAGCGATCGCGCCTGGATCGCGCTGATCGTCGTCTGGGCGATGGTTCAGGTGGCATGGCGCTTCGCCCAAGGCCCCGCGCTCGAACTTGACGAGGCCGAGGCGTTCTATTTCGCGCGCAATCTCGCCTTGGGCTACAACGCACAACCGCCGCTGTATTTCTGGCTGCAATGGCTGGTCTTTGCCGTGGTGGGTCAGGGGATCCTCGGCCTCGCGCTGCTTAAATACGCGTTGCTCGGTACGGCGGGACTTTTGCTTTATGCGATGCTGCGCCGCTTGCGTCCGCCTTTCGAGGCGGGGGTGGCGGTGATGGGTCTCGGCCTTTTGCCGCAGGTTTTGTGGGAGGCCCAGCGCGCGCTTACCCATTCGGTGCTGGCGCTGACCATGGCGCTTCTCGTGATGGCGCTTGCGGACCGTGTGTTGCGCGGCCCGGGGCGCGCGGGATTGGGGGCGTGGGCGGCCTTGGGCATTACGGCAGGGCTCGGGGCCATCTCCAAATGGAACGTGGCGCTGCTGCCGCTGGCGATCCTGCTTGCGGCCTGTCTGCGTGCCGAATGGCGGGCGCGGATCGACCCGCGCGGCGTCATGTTGGCGGTGGTCGCGGCCGCAGCGGTGGTCGCCTTGCCGTTCTGGTGGGTGTTTCGCAACCCGGTCGTCGCGGGAGGGTCCTTGCACAAGCTGGGGATCGATGAGGCCGCGCCGCTGTGGCGCATGCTCGCCGGGCTGGGAAGCCTCGCCTCGGCCTGGATCGCCTTTTGCGGTCTGGTGATCGTGGTCGGCGGTCTCATCGCCTTCAAGCTTCGCGGCCAAGCCCGCTGGCGTCCTGATCCGCAGTCGCGGCTGATGCTGGTCACCATGGGGGCTGGCGCGGGGCTGCTCGCGGTCGGGGTCGTGCTGTCCGGCGTGACCGACGTGGCCGATCGCTGGCTGCTGCCGATCGCCGTGTTCTCCGCCCCGGTTTTCGTGCTCTGGGCGCTCGACAGCCTCGGGCCGCTCGGCGGGCGGTGGCTCGCGCGCGGGCTCGGCGCGCTCTGGGTCACGGGCTTTGCGCTGTTGCCGGTGTCGGGCTGGGTTGAGCCGGGCTACCGCGCCGCCGATTTCGCGGGGCTGGCAAAGTGGATCGAGGACCGCCACTCCGACGCGGCGGTGGTGAGCGACAGCATCTGGATCGCTGGGAACCTGGCGCTCGTCCTGCCGGACCGCCCGGTCTGGCGCAGCGTTGATACGCCCGAACTGACGGGCGCGGTGCTGTGGGTGGCACGGCAGGGTACGGCGCAGGCCTTGGCCGCCACGAGGGGAAAGACCGCCGCGCCGGCAGGCGGCCACCCCTTGCGGCGCGGCGGCCGACGGGAGGCGGTGGACCTCGCCTTCAGCCCCTAGCCCTCGTCGGCGATCTGGGCGCGGATGTCGCCGATCACCTTGACCCACATCTCCTTGGTTTGGGCGCCCGGCACGCCGTGGCGTTGTGCCACGATGAAGGTCGGCACGCCGGTCACGCCCATCTCGCGGCTATGCGCGTCGCGGCGGCGGATATTCTCAAGATCGGAATCGCCGTCCAGAAGACGGCGCACCATGGCCGCGTCCATCTCGATCCCGTCGGCAATGTCGGCGAGCACATCGTGGTCGCCAATGTCGCGCCCGTCGGTGAAATAGGCCCTGAACAGCGCGCTCACCGCCGCTGTCTGCCGCCCCTCGATCCCGGCCCAGTGAATGAGCCTGTGCGCATCGAGTGTGTTCGGCGTGGTGGCGATCCGGTCGAGGTTGAGCGCGAGACCGGCTTCGGCGGCGCGCTCGACGATCGGCGCATAGGCCCGTGCCGCGCCGTCGCGGCGCCGAACTTGGCTTCGAGATAGGCGCGCCGGTCCATGCCGCCCGCCGGCATGTCGGGGTTAAGCTGGAACGGGTGCCATTCGATGGAAAAGGGATGGTCGGGGGTCTCGGCCAGCGCCGCGTCGAGACCGGCCTTGCCGATCCAGCACCACGGGCAGATCGGATCGGAGAGGATATCGAGTTTCACCATGGTGCCGCCTCATCGTTATGCAGCCTCGCAGCTAGCCCCGCTGGCCTTCGGTTGCAAGCGCGCGCGCCTCGCGTATATGTCGGCGCATGCCCGACCCAGACACCCGTCCCGGCGCCCTGATCCGCATCGCGCGCGAGAACGGCACCTCCGAAACCGCCCCTCCGCTCGATCTCGGGCCGCGCGTGCGTGAGCTGCGTCAGGCGCAGGGCTGGACGCTCGAACAGGCGGCGGGGCATGCAGGTCTCGCGCGCTCGACGCTTTCGAAGATCGAGAACGGGCAGATGTCGCCGACCTATGACGCGCTCAAGAAGCTGGCGCAGGGCTTGGGCATCACCGTGCCGCAGCTGTTCACCCCGCCGCGCCGCGATCGGGTACTGGGCCGCATGGTGACGACCCGCGCAGGCGAGGGTACGGGGCAGATCACCGCGACTTACGAGCACAAGCTTCTGGCCGAAGGTATCAGGGCCAAGAAGATGCTGCCTTACCGCGCCCGGATCAGGCGCGCGCCTTTGAGGAGTTCGATGGCTGGGTGCGACACGACGGGGAGGAATTCCTCTACGTGCTCACCGGCACGATCCGGCTACTGACCGAGTTTTACGAGCCGGTCGAGATGAAGCGTGGCGACAGCGCCTATTACGACGCCGCGATGGGCCACAACGTGATCTCGACCAGCCCCGAGGACGCGACGATCCTATGGGTCACGTCGCTCGAGTGAGCCGCGCGCTCAGCTGTCGCGCCCGTCCTTGCTGTCGTCATCGCCGAATTCGGCGTCGTCGCTGAACACGTCCTCGCCGGGATGCATCGACCGGGCCGAGGCGATAATCCGTTCGTTGTCGCGGGTCTCGTCCATCACCGCGTCGGCCGGGTCCGTGCCCTCGAGCCATTCCGAGACCTCGTCGCGCGCGTCTTCGCGGCTCATGCCGGTCACCTCGCACATATGATCGAGGAACGGGCCCAGCTCCCCTTCGGTGGCCTCGACCTCGTCGCTGTCGAGATCCGGCCACTGCGTCAGGATGTTGGGCACGAAAGCGTGCCAGTGCTTGGCCACATGGCTCCATTTCATCGCGGGTCTCCTCATGCTGCCCGATGCTTCATGGCGGCAACGGAAAGGGGGCGGACCGGGTTCCGGTCCGCCCCCTGCGGAAGGTCGCCCCGACCATCGGGTCGGATCGTGAGGGACCCCCGGCTCAGATCGCCATATCGACGACCCCGAGACCGAGCTGCGCGGTGCCGACAGCGGCGTTGCCGACGACCTTGACCGGCGTACAGGCCGCAACGAGGCCCAAGAGCGCCAGCACGAGCGCGCAGCGCCTCACTGGGCGCTCTCCGCTTCGCTGGCGGTATCAGGCGCATCCGCGGCGTCCTCGGTGCCCTCTGCCGCCTCTTCGTGCCACCAGACGTCAGGCTGCCAGCCGGGCCAGTCGCCGAAGACCGGGATGGTCTCGGGGTGGTGCAGGTCGGCGTCATAGGCAATGCGGCTGATGTTCCACTGGTAGATCGGGATCACGTAGCGCCCCGTCGTCAGCACCCGGTCGAGCGCCTTGGTCGCGGCGACGAAATCGTTTTGGCTCTCGGAGGTGAGCAGCAGGTCGATCAGCCCGTCGACGGCAGGGCTCTGCACGCCCATGGCGTTGCGCCCGCCCGGCGTCCCGGCGGCCTCGGCCCCCCAATAGGCGTATTGCTCGTTGCCGGGGCTGAGCGACAGGCCGCGGCGGAAGTAGGTCATGTCGAAATCGTAGGCGTCGGTGCGCTCCTTGAACTGGGCGCTGTCGACCGTGGTGATGGTCGGCGTCACGCCGATCCGCTCGAGCGCCTGCACATACATGTCGATGATCGACGCGTTCTCGGAGCTGCCGGTCTCGAGCAGGATGTCGAAGGCGAAAGGCTCGCCGGTCGACTCGTTGGTCAGCACCCCGTTCTGGATCACCCAGCCCGCGCTCGACAGCAGCGCCAGCGCGGCCGCCGTGCCCTTGCGGTTGCGCTCCGAGCCGTCACTGACGGGGAGGGCATAGCCTTCGAGCGCGCCGGGCAGCAGGTCGTCCTCCCAGCGCATCAGGAATTCCTTGACGCGGCCCTCGGCCGGGCCTTCGTCCATGCCGAGCGGCGAGTTCGAGAAATACGAGGTGATGCGCGGCTGTGCGCCGCCGGTCATCGCGTCGTTGATGAACTCGAAGTTGAACGCCTCGATCATGGCCTGTCTTACGCGCCAATCCTCGAACACCGGCTTGCGGCTGTTCATCACAAAGCCGGTCATGCCCGAGGGACGGCCGTGCGGCAGCTCCTCAAGCACCACCTCGCCCGAGCGCACGCGCGGGAAGTCATATTGGCTTTCCCACCGCGCGACGTTGAATTCGCGGGTGAAATCGGTTTCACCGGTCTTGAAGGCCTCGAAGGCCGCCGTCTCGTCGCCGAAGAATTCGAGCCGGATCTCGTCGAGCACGTTGGTGCCGCGCCGGAACGGGATATCGGCGCCCCAGTAGTCGGGGTCGCGCTTGAGCGCGATGAAGCGGCCCGCCTCGAAATCGTCGATCACGTAGGGTGCCGAGGTGATCGGGATGGTGTCGAGCCCGCTCTCGGCAAAGTCCTTGCCCTCCCACTGCGCCTTTTTCAGGATCGGTCGCATGCCCGCGAGCAGTGCCAATTCGCGGTCGGGGGTGTTGAAGGTGAGCCGGACCTTGCGCTCGCCGGTCTCCTCGATGCTTTCGACCTTTTCCCAGAACCCTAGATAGCGCGGGTGACCCTCGGTGCCGAGCGTCTCGAAGGACCAGATCACGTCCTCGACGGTGACCGGGCTGCCGTCGGAGAAGGCAGCGTCAGGATGCAGGGTGAACTCGACCCAATCGCGCTCGGGGCTCGTCTCGACCGATTCGGCCAACAAGCCATAGAGAGAGAAGGGCTCATCGAGGGTGCGGCCCATCAGGCTCTCGCCGATCAGGTAGCTGAGCTGCCACGGGACAGACCCCTTCAGGATATAGGGGTTGAGGCTGTCGAAGCCGCCGACCTCCGCCGTGGCCATGCGGCCCCCGGTCGGCGCGTCGGGATTGGCATAGGGCAGGGCGGTAAACCCTTCCGGCAGTGCGGGTTCTCCATACATGGCGATTCCGTGCGATGGCTCGGCCTGCAACGCGGTCGTGCCGCAAAGCAGCATGAAGACGCCACCTTGAAGCAGTGTGGTCATGGATCGTGTCATCTTGAAAGGAGCCCCTGTCGGTTCGGTTTTCTGACCAGATTTGTAGTTGAAGAAAACCGTATAGCCCCCCCTGTTCTTTATCAAACTTTTAGCTTGGAGGACGGCAGGGAAAGGCTTATAAGAGACTCACTGCTCGATAGGTTTCTTGCCTGTATGAAACCTGCCTCATAACTCAGCGCCCGCCTCGTGCGGGCGTTTTTTTTTGAGGCCATGGAGGCGACAAGACTGATGAAGCTGTAAGCCGATAGGCCGAGCGCTATCGAACCATCTCACGCTTATCAAGGGGTTGCGGGAGATAACGCTTCGCTTTTCCACTGCCATACCCCACATTCCATGGCAGATGTCATCAAGAAGGACGGCGACGATGCAGCTCAAGGGCAAGACCGCGATCATCACGGGTTCGAACTCGGGAATCGGACTGGGAGTGGCGCGCGAGCTGGCGCGGGCGGGCGCCGATGTCGTCCTCAACTCCTTCACGGATCGCGATGAGGACCATGCGCTTGCGCAGGAAATTGCCGACGCGCATGGCGTCAAGGCGCGCTACATCGCGGCAGATCTCTCCGACAGCGACGCCGCTCGCGCTCTGGTCGAGACGGCGGGGCGCTGCGACATCCTGATCAACAATGCCGGGGTTCAGCATGTCGCGCCGATCGAGCGCTTTCCTACCGCCAAGTGGGACGCGATCATCGCCATCAACCTCAGCTCGGCCTTTCACACCACCGCCGTCGCGTTGCCGATGATGCGCGAGGCGGGCTGGGGCCGGGTGATCAACATCGCCAGCGCCCATGGCCTCACCGCCTCCCCGTTCAAATCCGCCTATGTCGCCGCCAAGCACGGCATCGTCGGCCTGACCAAGGTGACCGCGCTCGAGACCGCGCGCGAGCCGATCACCGCCAACGCGATCTGCCCGGCTACGTGCTGACGCCGCTGGTCGAGTCGCAGATCCCCGATCAGATGAAGACCCATGGCATGGATCGCGACACGGTGATCCGCGAGGTGATGCTGGAGCGCCAACCTTCCAAGGAGTTCGCCACCACCGAACAGCTCGGCGGCACAGCCATCTTCCTATGCTCCGACGCCGCGACGCAGATCACCGGCACCACGATCAGCGTCGATGGCGGCTGGACCGCGCTGTGATCCGGCTCAGCCTCGCACTTCAGGGCGGCGGCGCGCATGGCGCTTTCACCTGGGGGGCGCTGGACCGGCTTCTGGATGAGGAGGACATCGAGATCGCCGCGATCTCGGGCACCTCGGCGGGGGCGATGAACGCGGTGGCATTCAAGGCGGGCTGGGCGCAAGACGGGCGCCGCGGCGCGCGCGCCTCTCTCGCGTGGTTCTGGGCCCGTGTGGGGGCGATCACCGATGCCCGCTGGTCGGACTGGATCGCTGCGCTGGCGCCCACCGCTCCGGCTCTGGCTCGCGCGATCGAGATGTCGCCGAGCTTCAAGATCTTCGACATGACAACGCGGGCGTTTTCGCCCTATGCCTACAGCTCGCTCCTGCGCAATCCGCTGGAGCGGATCCTTAACGAGATCTCCTTCGACGCGGTGCGCGGACCCGGCGGCCCCGCGCTTTTCGTGGGCGCGACGAATGTGCGTTCGGGCAAGATCCGCGTGTTCTCGGGCGAGGCCCTCGGGCCGAAGGCGATCCTTGCCTCGGCCTGCTTGCCGACGTTGTTCCGAGCGGTTGAGATCGACGACCCGGCGACCGGCCGGCGCGAGGCCTATTGGGACGGGGGATATACGGGAAACCCGGCGCTTTTTCCGTTATATAACAAGGATTTGCCAGCCGATGTTCTGATCGTGAACATCAATCCGCTCTACCGCGAGGACGTTCCCGGCGACAGCCCGTCGATCCAGAACCGGATCAACGAGATCAGCTTCAACTCATCGCTCCTGCGAGAGCTTCGCGCGGTGGATTTCGTGCGCCGACTGCTCGACGGTCATACGCTGCCCGAAGGCGCGATGAAGCGGGTGCTGATCCACATGGTCGGCGACGACGCGCTGATGAACGATCTCAACATCGCGACCAAGGCGATTCCCGCGCCAGTGATCCTCGCGCGGCTGCGCGCCGCCGGTGAAGCTGCGATGGACCGCTTTCTCATCGATCACAAGCAGGATCTGGGCCAGCGCGACACCGTCGATCTGCGCGCGATGTTCTCCTGATCGCGCCTCAGCGCCCGGCCGTGCCGGTGCGCAGCGCCGAGGCGTCCACGCTTCCGGGCCGCAGATGGTCGGGGGGCGTCACGAGGCCCGCCGAGATCACCAGCTTGGCCGCATCCTCGACCGACATGTCGAGCACGGTGACTTCCGAGCGCGGCAGGAACAGCAGAAAGCCCGAGGTCGGGTTGGGCGTGGTCGGCAGAAACACCGTGACGATATCCTCGCCGCCCGGCAGGCGGCGCGCCACCTCGCCCTTGGCCGAGGTGGAGATGAAGGCCAGCGCCCACAACCCCTTGCGTGGATATTCGATCAGGCAGGCTTGATCGAAGCTGGTCTCGCTCTGCGCGAAGACCGTCTCCGCGATCTGCTTGAGCCCCGAATAGACCGAGCGCACCACCGGCATCCGGGCCACGAGGCTTTCGCCCATCCGCAACAGGCTGCGCCCGACAAATCCCTTGGCCAAAGCGCCCACCAGAAAGGTGAACAGGATGAAGAAGATGACGCCGACACCGCGCAGGTTGATTCCGATATACTGCTCGGGATTGAACCGGTTCGGCACGAATGGCAGGACCCAGCCATCGATCCAGCCTACCAAAGTCCAGATCAGCCAGACGGTCAGGCCGATCGGCGCGATCACCACGACGCCCGCGATGAAGTTGTTGCGCAGAATGCCGATGAGGCGGCGGCGACGCGGCGGCTCGTCTGGGTACGGCGGCAGGATCGGCGGGCGGGTCACGGGCGGGCTCGTCCTTTGCGCGTCGAGGCTACAGCCTATCTAGGCGCGCGCACGTGCCCCGGCAATGGGGCACGCACATGCCGGGGCCGGGACTAGGCCTAGCTGCGCGTCTTGCCCAGCTCGACGGCGATGGCCGCGCCGAGCCGCGCGTTGTTGAGCACCAGCGCAATGTTGCTCTCGAGCGAGCGGCCCCCGGTCAGCTCTAAGATCCGGCCCAGCAGGAAGGGCGTCACGGCCTTGGCGGCGATGCCCTGCGCCTCGGCCTCGGCCAGCGCCTGTTCGATCACCGGGCGCAGCTCCTCGGCCGGGATCTCGGCCTCGGCGGGGATCGGGTTGGCGACGAGCTGGCCACTATCGAGCCCCATCGCCGCGCGCATCCGGGCGGCGGCGGCGATCGCGGCGGCGCTGTCCATGCGCAGCGGCGCGGGCATGTCGGAGGTGGCCGACCAGAAAGCGGGCAGCATGTCTTGCCCATAGGCGATGACCGGCACGCCCAGCGTCTCCAGCACCTCGAAGGTTTTGGGCAGGTCGAGGATCGCCTTGGCGCCCGCCGCGACGACGGTCACCGGCGTCTTGGCCAGCTCGTGCAGATCGGCCGAAATGTCGAAGCTGTCCTCTGCGCCGCGATGCACGCCGCCGATCCCGCCCGTCGCGAAGACCTCGATCCCCGCAAGCCTCGCCGCAATCATCGTCGCGGCCACCGTGGTCGCGCCGTCGCCGCCACGCGCAAGGCAGGCGGCGAAATCGGCGCGCGACAGCTTGGCCACGTCGCGTGCCTGCCCCAACCGGTCGAGTTGGTTGTCGGTCAGGCCGACATGCAGCCGCCCCTCTAGCACCGCGATGGTGGCGGGCACGGCGCCATGGGCGCGGATCTCGGCCTCGACGCGGCGCGCCGTTTCGACGTTCTGCGGAAACGGCATGCCGTGGGTGATGATCGTGCTTTCGAGCGCGACGAGCGGGCGGCCTTCGGCGCGCGCCTCGGCGACCTCGGGCGAATATTGGATATCGATCACAGCGGGTTGTCTCCGGATACGTAGGTGGCGGCGGCGGTGAGCGCGCGCGCGAGCGCGGCCTCGGGTGCCATGCCCTCGGCCTCGGACGCGATATGCGCCGCCATGAAGGTGTCGCCCGCGCCGGTGACCCGGGTGACGAGCACCTCCGGCGGGGTCTGGGTGAACACGTCGTGCGCCGTGGCCACGGTCGCGGCACGGCCGCCATCGGTGACCAGCGCCCGGTGCGCGCCGCGCGCCACCAGCGCGCGGGCCGCGGCGTCGGAGCTTTCGAAGGCGGCATGGCACAGCAGCCCGGCCTCCTCGAGATTGACATAGAGCGTCGCCGTCGGGTGGCCCATCAACGCCAGGAGCCGCTCGGCCTTGCCGGGGCTGGCGGGGGCCACGCGCAGATCGGCGCGCGCGAACAGCGGCGATCGGGCGATCTGCGCCAGAAGCTCGGTCGTGAGGTTGCCGTCAAGCGCCACGAGTCCCGCCCAAGGAGCGTCGGCCGAGCCCAGCCGCCCGTCATCCAAGGGGCGCAGGATCTTGTCACCCGCCTGTTCGAGCGAATGCGCGTCGCGATCGCGCGATGAGGCCGTTGGCGCCCTCGATCGCCATGTAGATGTCGGTGGGCAGGTCGTCCGAGCGATAGAGATGCTCGACCTCCATGCCCATGCGCGCCGCCTCGGCGGCCAACTCGTCGCCCTCGACGTCGCGGCCCAGCGCGCTCAGCAGCGCCGGACGCAGGCCGAAACGCACCAGCGTCATCGCGATGTTCATCGCGACTCCGCCAGGCAGGCGGTGGATGCGGCCGGGCACGTCCGAGCCCACGCGCATGTGGCTCGCCGTGCGGCCGATCACGTCCCACAGCACGGAGCCGATGCACAGGATGTCAGGTGGCTTGTTCATGGGCTCCGGTCTGCCGCAGCCCCGCGCCCCGGTCAATCGGGGACGGCAAAGGTCAGCGCCGCCCAGAGGCTTTCCCACACGGCACCCGTGGCCGCCGCTATGGATCTGTCCGGCGCCCGCAGCACCACGGCGCTGACGAGGTAATCATGCCCCGGCTCGACCGGCAGCACCGCCACGCCTTCGGCATCGGTGCGGTGCAGCGTCAACTCCACCTCGCCCTCGGGATCGCGCGAGAACAGCTCGATCTGCGTGTCGGCGCGCGGGGTGTCGGCTTGGTACGACTGCACTCGCAGCCCGTCGGAAAGATCGTCGGTATACGGGTTGTCGAGCGCCACCAGCTCGACCGCGAGGCCGAGGTGACTGTCGCTGCCTTCGGAGTCGCCGACGCCGATCAGCGCCTTGGAATAGCGCGTGAAGACCTCGGTGGGGACGTCTTTTGACTGATCTCCACGGGCCTGCACCACCGCGCCAAGATCCTTTTCGGCGATGAATTTCTCGAATGTCTCACGGTCGTCATAGGTCAGCAGGTTCAGGGTCGAGACATAGGCCGCGACCACGAGACCCTCGGCGGGGGCCTTCTTGTCGAGGGCCGGGCGGGATCCGAGCCGCCCGGTCACAGGAACCGCCCGGCCATTCGAAATCAGGTCGAAGCGGGTAAAACGATCGGGCAGAAAGGCGAACTCGATGCCGACGAAGTCCGATCCGTTGACAAGCCGGGCCTGCACCTTATCGTTCGCGCCGATCTGCCAATCGAGCGGTTCGATCCAATATTCATGCGCCGCGACGGGCGTGGACAACAAGGCGAGGCAGATGGAAATAACACGCATGCACGGGCTCCTTGGGTTGGGGGCGAGAGTGGCTCTCGCCCTGCTGCTGTCAAGCATTCTTGCATCATGGGCAATGCTGGCGCGGGCGCATGAAGTGCTGCCCGCGATCGCCGACATGGAGCGGCAGGGCGACCGTCTGACCTTCGCGGTCGAGGCACCCCTCGAAGGCTATGTCGCCGGGATCGACCTTGGTGCCGTGACCGATACCAATGCAGCACCCGAAGCCGAAACCTACGACACGTTGCGCGCACTCGACGCCGAGGCCATGGAGGCGCGGTTCCGGGCCTTCTGGCCCGAGATGGCGTCGCGGATCGAGATCCTCGTCGACGGGGCGGCCGTGACGCCCGAACTCGATGGGGTGGAGATCCCCGAGCCGGGTGACCTGTCGCTGCCTCGTCCGGCCCGGCTGTCCTTCTCGGCGCCGTTGCCCGAGGGGGCCGAAACCGTGCAGGTCGGCTGGGATGCCGCCTTCGGCACGCTGGTGCTGCGCCAGCAGGGGGTGGAAAAGCCCTATGATGGCTATCTCGAGGCGGGCACGCTCTCGGATCCGATCCGCCTTGGCGGTGGCGACCAGGCCGGGTCTTGGGCCAGCCTCGTCAACTACATCCCCGTGGGCTTCGACCACATCCTGCCCAAAGGGCTGGACCATATCCTGTTCGTGCTGGGCCTGTTCTTCCTCGCCGCCCGGCTGCGGCCGCTGCTGTGGCAGGTCTCGGCCTTCACGCTGGCGCATACGGTGACGCTGGCGCTGGCGGCCTTGGGTTACGTGTCGGTGCCCGCCGCCATCGTGGAGCCGCTGATCGCAGCCTCGATCGCCTTCGTCGCGATCGAGAACATCGTGTTCCCGCATCTGGGCCTCTGGCGGCCGGTGATCGTGTTTGGCTTCGGCCTGCTGCACGGGCTCGGCTTTGCCAGCGTCTTGGGCGAATTCGGCCTGCCGGAAGGGGCTTTCGTGCCCGCGCTCATCGGCTTCAACATCGGGGTGGAGCTGGGCCAGCTCACGGTGATCGCGCTGGCCTTTCTCGCGGTGGGCTGGGCTTGGCGCAAGCCGTGGTATCGCCGCGTCATCGCGGTCCCGGCCTCGGCCGCGATCGCGCTGGTGGGCATCTGGTGGGTGATCGAGCGCACGCTGCTCTGAGCCTCATCGCCCGGCGCATGAAAAAGGGCGGCGACCATATCCGGTCGCCGCCCTTTACCTTTGTCCCCGGACGCGTCGCTCAGCGTTCGGGCATGAGGCCCTTGGGGCTGAAGCGCAGCACCGCGAGCAGGATCACCCCCATGGTCATCAGCCGCATCTGCGCCGCCGAGTCCGTGAGATGCCCGCGCAGCCAGCTGTCGGCGGCCATGCCCGAGGTGATCAGGTCCATGGTCCACAGGCCCAGCGGCTCGACCATCACCCACAGCCACCAGATCAGGAAACCGCCCAGCACCGCCCCGTAATTGTTGCCCGATCCACCGACGATCACCATCACCCAGACGAGGAAGGTGAAGCGCAGCGGCTGATAGGAGCCGGGGGTGAGCTGACCGTCGAGCGTGGTCATCATCGCGCCCGCGATGCCGCAGACGGCCGAGCCGAGGATGAACACCTGCAGGTGCCGCGCGGTGACGTTCTTGCCCATTGCGCTGGCTGCGACCTCGTTGTCGCGGATCGCGCGCATCATCCGGCCCCATGGCGAAGCGAGCGCCCGCTGCGCCAGCCACAGGATGATCACCAGCACGACGGTGAAGAGCCCCGCATAAAGGATCTTGACCCAGAGCGTCGAGGCGGTGACCGGATCGAGCCCGTAATTCGCCGCACGCTCGACGAAGCCCGCATCGCGCTGCAGGTCGACCTCGTAGGGCACGGGACGGGGCAGGCCGACCACGTTCTTCACGCCGCGCGACAGCCAGTCCTCGTTCTTGAGAACCGCGATCACGATCTCGGCGATGCCCAGCGTCGCGATGGCGAGGTAGTCCGAGCGCAGGCCCAGCGCCGCCTTGCCGATGATCCACGCGGCCCCGGCGGCCAGCAGGCCGCCCACGGGCCACGCCACGATGATCGGTAGGCCCAAGCCCCCGAGATAGCCCGAAAGCGAAGGATTGATCGCCTCGATCGCCTCGACCGCCGGGTCGAGCGCCGCGCGAAACAGGAAGAAGCCGCCGATCAGCAGCGCCAGCATCACCAGAGTGCGCATCCGCCCGCCGATCTTGCGCTTCCAGATCTGCACCGCCGCGACCAGCACGGCGGCACCCAGCGCCAGCGCGCCCAAGAGCCGCAGGCCGCCCGCGTTCCAGCCCTCGGCCACGGGCGGCTGCGACACCAGCACGGCGGCAAGACCGCCCAGCGCCACGAAGCCCATGACGCCGACGTTGAAGAGCCCGGCGAACCCCCATTGCAGGTTCACGCCCAAGCTCATGATCGCCGAGATCAGCCCCATGTTGAGGATCGTCAGCGCTAGGTTCCAGCCCTGGAACATGCCGGTGAGGACGACCAGCAGCGCCATTCCGGCATAGAGTAGATAGCCACGCGCGGTCATACGGACTGTCCCTTGAAGAGGCCGGTGGGCTTGAACAGCAGCACGATGATCAGGATCGCGAAGCTCACGGCGAATTTGTAGTCGGTGGAGAGAAGCTGCACGAGGCTCGACGGCTCGAGATTCTCGGGCAGCAGGTATTCAAGCACCTTCTTCCAAGCATAGGTGACCAGCACCTCGGAAAAGGCGATCACGAAGCCGCCCGCGATGGCGCCTAGCGGGTTGCCGAGGCCGCCGACGATGGCGGCGGCGAAGATCGGCAGCAGCAGCTGGAAGTAGGTGAAGGCCTTGAACGACTTGTCGAGGCCGTAGAGCACGCCGGCGGTGGTCGCGAGTGCGGCGACGATGAGCCATGTGACGGCAACCACGCGCTCGGGGTTGATGCCCGACAGCAGCGCCAGATCCTCGTTGTCGGAAAAGGCGCGCATCGACTTGCCGGTGCGCGTCCTGTTAAGAAACCAGAACAGCAGCGCCACCGCGATCGCCGCCGTGACCAGCGTGATCAGTGTGGTGGAGCGGATGGCGAGACCCTCGTCGAGGCCGGTCATCTCCTTGAACTCGCGCGCGTTGATGACGAAACGCGCGCCATCGGCGAAGTTGATGTCGCCGACGCCGATGATGAAGCGCACGAGGCCGTTCATCACGAACATCACGCCGATCGACACGATGACGAGGACGACGGGCGCGGCCTTCTGCTTGCGGTAGAAGCGGTAGATCACCCGGTCTGTGCCCAGAAGCAGCAGACCGGTGATGGCGATGCCGATGGGCAAGGCGATGAGGGCCGTCGGCAGGAAGCCGAAGCTGATGCCGATGGATTGCAGCCCCCATGTGACGAGGATCGTCGCCATCGTGCCGAAGGCCATGGTGTCGCCATGGGCGAAGTTGGAAAACCGCAGGATGCCGTAGATCAGCGTCACGCCCAAAGCGCCGAGCGCCAGCTGCGCGCCATAGGCGGCCCCCGGCACCAGAACGAAGTTCGACAGCGCGACGATCGCGTTCAGAAGATCGGTCATTGCAGCACCTCGCAGCGCAGGAAGGCGATCTCGGTGTTGCCCGCGTCGTTCTCGCGCAGCCGGTGCCATGTCGCATGTGTGTCGTCGTTGAGAAGCAGGGTCTGCCGGTCGGCCTCGCCCTCGCTCCATGAGAATTGGCGCAGCCCCGCCGGGGCCTCGGCCTTGGCCGTCACCTCGTCATAGCTCACCTCGTAGAGGTCGATCTCGTCGGTGCCGCGCGCCAGCGGCGCAAAGGTGAAGCGGTGCGGATCGGTCGCGACGTCGCAGGACCCGGCGGCGTCGCAGCGCGTCAGGGTCCGGCAGTCGAACACGATCCGCGCGCCTTCGGCGAAGGCCGGAGCGGGCAGGGCGGCGATCATAAGGATCAGAGATTTCATCTCAGCCTCCCAGGAAGGTGCGGCGCACCTCCGGATCGGCCAGAAGCTCGGCCCCGGTGCCGGTATAGGCGTTGGCGCCCTGCACGAGGACATAGCCGGTATCGGCGATCTCGAGCGCCTGACGCGCGTTCTGTTCGACCATCAGGATGGTAATGCCGGCGCGGGCGACCTCGATGATCCGATCGAACAGTTCGTCCATGACGATGGGCGACACGCCCGCCGTCGGCTCGTCGAGCATGAGCACCGAAGGCTGCGTCATCAGCGCGCGGCCCACGGCGACCTGCTGGCGCTGGCCACCCGACAGCTCTCCCGCGGCCTGCCGACGCTTGTCGCGCAGGATCGGGAACAGGTCGTAGATCTGCTCCATCGTCGGGCGGATGTCGTCGCGGCGCAAGAACGCCCCCATTTCGAGGTTTTCCTCGACAGTCATCGACGGGAAGATGTTCGAGGTCTGCGGCACGAAGGCCATGCCCTTGGCGACGCGGTCCTGCGGTGAGAGGGCGGTGATGTCCTCGCCACCGATGCGAACGGAGCCCGACCGCAGGTTCAGCATGCCGAACACCGCCTTCATCGCGGTCGATTTGCCGGCGCCGTTGGGGCCGACGATCACCGCGATCCGGCCCTTGTCGACCGACAGCGTGCAGCCATGCAGGATGTCCGCGCCGCGCCCATAGCCGCCGGTCATCGCCTCGCCGATCAGATGCGGCTCAGACATGGCGGTTCATCTTTCCTGAATTGCGCAAATTTCGTCCTCTCATGCCGTCTCCCCGACGGTCTTGTTCTTGAGACCGGTGCCGAGATAGGCCTCGATCACCGCCTCGTTCTTCATGATGCTGTCGGCGGAGCCTGGGCCAGAACCTTGCCCTCGGCCATGACGATCACCGGGTCGCAGAGCCGACCGATGAAATCCATGTCGTGCTCGATCACGCAGAAGGTGTAGCCGCGCTCCTTGTTGAGCCGCACGATGGCGTCGCCGATGGTGTTGAGAAGCGTGCGGTTCACGCCGGCGCCGACCTCATCGAGGAACACGATCTTGGCGTCCACCATCATCGTGCGGCCCAACTCCAGAAGCTTTTTCTGGCCGCCCGAAAGATTGCCCGCGCGCTCATCGGCGAGATGGGAAATCGTCAGGAAATCAAGAACCTCGTCGGCCTTCTTCGCAAGCTCCCGTTCCTGCGCCGCGATCTTGCCCCGTCCGAACCAAGCGTTCCAAAGCGTCTCGCCATGCTGGCCCTCGGGCACCATCATCAGGTTCTCGCGCACCGTCATCGAGGAGAACTCATGCGCGATCTGGAAGGTGCGCAGCAGACCCTTGCTGAAAAGCTCGTGCGGCGGCAGGCCGGTGATGTCTTCGCCATCCATGGTGACGCGCCCCGACGTCGGTGGAAGTCTGCCGGCTATAACATTGAAAAGCGTTGTCTTTCCTGCGCCATTCGGGCCGATGAGCCCGGTAATCGAGCCGGTCTCGATCCGCAGGCTGGCGCCGTCCACGGCGTGAAAACCGCCGAAGTGGCGGTGAAGGTTCTCGACAGTGATCATCTGGTCCCCGATCGACCCGGTTTCCCCGAAGTTTCGGGGGTCTGGGCCATGTTCTTGTTGAGGAATGCGCCGCGCCCCGAGGGGCACGGCGCGGCTTGGATCAGCGGAAGCCGACGGTTTCGATGGCACCGTCCTTGATCTCGATCTCCTTGAAGGTGCCAGCGCTCTCGCCCGGCTCGACCAGTTCCACGGCGGTGGCGCCGACATAGTCGATCTCCTCGCCGGCCTCGATCAGCTCAAGCGCCTTGGCCAGGTCGCCGGGCAGGATCTGCTCGCCCGGGGCGTTGGCGATGTCCATGATCTCGCCCGCGTAATCGGCGGCCGAGGTCGAGCCCGCCTTCGCCATGGCGAGGATCAGCAGCGCGGCGGCGTCGTAGCTCTCTCCGGTATAGACGCCGGTCGGGTCGATGCCCGCCTCGGTCGCCATTTCCTGAAAGATGGCCGAGCCTTCGCTGTCCGAGCCCGGAAGCTGGCCGAAGGAGCCGTCGAGCGCCGAGCCGAGATCGTCGACGATCTGCTGGCCGATCATGCCGTCGGGCAGTACGAAGGTGTCGAACGCGCCCGAGTCGACCGAGGCCTGAATGATGCCCTTGCCGCCCTGATCGGTGTAGCCCGCCACCACGAGCGCCGCGCCACCGGCGGAGGCCAGCGCGCCGACCTCGGCGGAGTAGTCGGCCTTGCCGTCCTCATGCGCCGCCGAGATGGTCACCGAGCCGCCATCGGCCTCGAAGGCCTTCTGGAAGCTGTCGGCGAGACCCTTGCCGTAATCGTTGTTGGTGTAGGTGAGCGCGACCTCATCGATGCCACGGTCCATGATGACTTTGGACATGATCTCGCCCTGACGGGCGTCGGAGGGCGCGGTGCGGAAGAACAGCCCGTCATCCTCGGCTTCCGACAGGGCGGGCGAGGTGGCAGAGGGCGAGATCATCACCACGCCGTTGGCGCGCGCGACGTTCTGCAAGATCGCGCCGGTGACACCCGAACAGTCGGCGCCCATGATGCCGGCGACGCCGTCATTGGTGATCAGGCGCTCGGCCGCGGCGGTCGCGGCGGCGCTGTCGATACAGGTGGAATCCGCGCGCACGGCCTCGATCGTAGCACCGTCCATGAAGGCGCCGGATTCGTTGACTTCGTTGATCGCCAGCTCCGCGCCGCCAGCCATGTCGGGCGTGATCGACTCGAGCGGGCCGGTGAAGCCGAGAATGATGCCGATCTTGACCGGACCCATGTGGCTTTCGGCCATGGCGGAGCCCGCGACGAGCGCGGTCGCGGCGGAAGCCAGCAGCAGTTTCTTCATGTTCGTCTCCCTGACGATTGATTTTTATACAGGCACGCTAGACGTCGCTCATGCGAAAAGAAAGTGGTTGCGCAAGCCTGCCGTAAGGAGAACGACGCACCGTTCCGGTCCGAGTCGCCGACGCTTTCGACCGGCCAAAGCTACTGCGGGGCAAGGCGCGCGCCGTGGCTGCCGCGTTCGCGGTAGGGCGTGGTCTGGTAATGCGCGCGGTAGCATTTGGAGAAGTGCGAGGGTGAGGCGAAACCGCAGGCCAGCGCCACGTTGATCACGCTCATGTCGGTCTGCATCAGAAGGTTGCGCGCACGGCTCAGGCGCAACTCCATGTAGTATCGCTTGGGGCTGCGGTTGAGATAGCGGCGGAACAGCCGTTCGAGCTGACGCGTCGACATGCCGGTGCGCTCGGCCAGAATGGCCGGGCTGATCGGCTCCTCGATCGCCTTTTCCATGGCCTTGATGACCTGCGCGAGCTTGGGGTGGCGCACGCCCATCCGGGTCGGCGTCGACAGGCGCTGCGTATCCTGATCGGTGCGGATCGACGAATAGATGAGCTGATCGGCCACCGCGTTGGCGAGATCCTCGCCATGATCGTCGGCAATGAGCTTGAGCATCAGGTCGATCGAGGCGGTACCGCCCGCCGTGGTGATCCGGTTGCCATCGACCACGAAGACCGACCGGGTGAGCGTCACCTCCTCGAACTCCTCGGCGAAACTGTCCTGGTTCTCCCAATGGATCGTCGCCTTCTTGCCGTCGAGCAGACCCGCCTTGGCCAGCGTATAACCGGCGGTGCACAGCCCGGCCATCACCGCGCCGCGCCGCGCCTCGCGCCTGATCCAGTTCAGCATCCGCTTGGTGCTCGCCGACTGCACGTCGAGACCGCCGCAAAGCATCACCGTGTCGTCGCGTGTCAGCTCGTCGAGATCCATGTCGAGCTTGAACACCGTGCCGTTCGAGCAGATCGCTGTCTCGCCGCCATCGCCCGCTAGCGTCCAGCTATAGATCTCGCGGCCCGCCATGCGGTTGGCGATCCGAAGCGCCTCGACCGCGCAGGCGAAACACAGCATGGTGAAATTCGGCAGCAGCACGAAGACGAAGCGCCGCGGGCGGCCCGGATCGCCTGAGCCAAGGGAGATCGTGGTGTCGTCTGTCATGTCGCGCCCGGCCTGACCCGTGGCGGCGTGCCACGGTTGCCCAGGACCGAAACAGGTTTGCTCGCCCGCATCAAGTGCGCCCGACAGCGGCGACGCGGCGGGCAAACCGACCCATGATATGGCCGCGACGCGGCATTTCGCGTTGGCCCGCCCGCCCATGCGCGCTATAGAGACCGCCGATATTCCCGAAGCCTCCATTGGAGCGATGACCATGACCGAGTGGAAAAAGGCCGACTGGCGCGCCAAGCCGCGGGTGCAGATGCCCGATTATACCGACGCGGAGCGTCTCTCCGCCGTCGAGGCGCGTCTTGCCTCCTATCCGCCGCTGGTCTTCGCGGGCGAGGCGCGCCGCCTGCGCGCCAAGCTCGCCGCCGCCGGGCGCGGCGAGGCGTTTCTGCTGCAGGGCGGCGACTGCGCCGAGAGCTTCGCCGCCTTCAACGCCGACCATATCCGTGACACCTTCAAGGTGATGCTGCAGATGGCGGTGGTGCTGACCTTCGGCGCCAAGGTGCCGGTGGTGAAGGTGGGTCGCATGGCCGGCCAGTTCGCCAAGCCGCGCTCCGCGCCGACCGAAACCGCGAATGGCGTCGAGTTGCCGAGCTACCGCGGCGACATCATCAACGGCTTCGATTTCACCCCCGAAGCCCGGATTCCCGACCCCGAACGAATGTTGCAGGCCTACACGCAGGCCGCGGGCACGCTGAACCTGCTGCGCGCCTTCTCCACCGGCGGCTATGCCGACGTGCACAAGGTCCACGCCTGGACGCTGGGTTTCATCGGCGCGCCCGAGGCCGAGAAGTACCGCGACATGGCCAACCGCATCACCGATGCGCTCGACTTCATGGAGGCCGCCGGCATCCGTGACGAGGCCGCGCATGCGCTGCAGACGGTGGAGTTCTTCACCTCGCACGAGGCGCTGCTCTTGGAGTACGAAGAGGCGCTGACCCGCGTGGATTCCACCTCGGGCAAGTGGCTCGCGGGGTCGGGTCACATGATCTGGATCGGCGACCGCACCCGTCAGCCCGACGGCGCGCATGTCGAGTTCGCCAGCGGCGTGCAGAACCCGATCGGCCTGAAATGCGGGCCCTCGATGACCACCGGGCATCTGAAGGCGCTGATGGCCAAGCTCAACCCGCTCAACGAAGAGGGTCGCCTGACCCTGATCGCGCGCTTTGGCGCGGGCTCCGTGGGCGAGCATCTGCCGCGCCTGATCAAGGCGGTGCAGGAAGAGGGTGCCAAGGTGACGTGGTCGTGCGATCCGATGCATGGCAACACCATCAAATCCTCCTCGGGCTACAAGACGCGCCCCTTCGAGAGCGTGCTGCGCGAGGTGCGCGAGTTCTTCGGTGTGCACAACGCCGAGGGCACGATCCCCGGTGGCGTGCATTTCGAGATGACCGGCGCCGACGTGACCGAATGCACCGGCGGCGTCCGCGCCGTGACCGACGAGGATCTGTCGGACCGCTATCACACCGCCTGCGATCCGCGCCTCAACGCTTCGCAATCGCTGGAGCTGGCTTTTCTCGTGGCCGAGGAACTGTCGTCGCGCCGGGCCGGAATGCAGGCCGCCAAGGCGGTCTGATCGCTCCGCATCGGATGGTAGGGTCGAAGGGGCGGCTTTCGGGCCGCCCCTTTCTATTGCGCCTCAGACGGGCACGTGCCTGAGTGACCTGAGACCCGTCTTTCCTCCGGTTTGACGGAGAATCCGTGGGTGGTATTTGAGGCTATGCGGCCGTCTGTTCCAGTGCTGTCTTCATGGCGAATTCGGCGGGAGGGATGTTGCCCAAGGCTGAGTGGGGGCGGTGCAGGTTGTAATCGAGCTGCCATGCCTGGATTTGACGCCGGGCATCGCCGAGCGTCGAGAACAGCACCTCGTTGAGCAACTCGTCGCGGAGCCGGCCGTTGAAGCTCTCGACGAAGCCGTTCTGCATCGGCTTGCCGGGCGCGATGTAATGCCAGCCAACCGCCGTGCGCTGGCTCCAGGCCAGGATGGCCATGGAGGTGCACTTCGTCCCGTTGTCGCTGACGATGGTCAGAGGCTGGCCCCGCCGAGCGATGAGCGTGTCGAGCTCCCGAGCCACTCGTTGCCCCGATAGCGAGGGCGAGCTTTTGTCCGCCATCCACTCCATCAATGGCGCGCCAATGGCGACCGTCGGGGCCGAACGCTGCGGTAGCGCACGCTCGATCGATCCACCGCCAGTGCCTGACGCCGGGCGCTACCATTTTTTGCCGCGACAGCCCGCAGGATGGCGTTGTCGAGCATCTGCTCGGCCAGCAGCTTCTTGAGCTTGGCGTTCTCGTCTTCGAGTGCCCGCAGCAGACGCGCGTCCGTTGCCAAGGCGGAACGAAGCTGCCGTTCAAATATCGGCAGCTAACTGGAATGAGCGGCCCATAGCGGAGGCTCAAGGACTCCGTCACTGATGTTTGATCTCGGGACGAACGGCAGTTGATCCTGACGGCTGCTCGCTCGCCGCAAAAGAACTGCTCAGCTAAGCGTCCCTCGGGGCGAAGCACCGCATAATCCAAAGCTGCGGTTCAAAGCTTCTCGAGGAACCGCTGCACTTTTTCTGTGCGATGAAGGTCGGCGTGAGTGACAACCCATATCGGCGCCGACCATTCTTCTGACGGGGGCAGGATCTCGATGAGGTCCGGGTCCCGGGCTGCGTCGTGCTCGCCGAGGAACCCGGTGCCCATGCCGTCCTTGACGGCCGCGCCGAGAACCTGCGGGTCCGTCACCTTGATCAGCATCGTGCCCGCACTGAGGTTTTCCCGCATCCACCCCACGAACGGCAGCCGCGAGGTTTCGTCCACCGAGCCGACGAAGCTGTGGCCGTCCAGCCTGCCGATGTCCGGTCCCCCGCGCCTGCGGACATAATCGCGGCTGGCATAGAGGCCGAAGCGGACATGGCGGAACAGTTTGACCACGTAGTCCGGGGTCTGCGGTTTGGCACCGGCGCGAAAGGCGACATGCGCCTCGCCGTGCTCGAGGCGCGCCAGGTTGGTCGTGGCCGTGAACTCCAGCTCGATCTCCGGGTGGTCGAAATGGAACTCCCGCAGCGCCGGCGTGATCAGCGGTGCGACGCCCGCGAGGGCAGTCACGACGAGCTTGCCCGACAGCCTGCCCGAACGCCCCCGGTTGCGGCCGGCGAGATCGGCGAACATCTCGTCGGCGCGATGGGCAACCTCCAGCATCTCCTGGCCGCTCTCCGTCAGCGTATAGCCACGGGCGTGGCGCTGAAACAGCCGGGTCTGGAACGCCGTCTCCAGCGTATCGACGTGCCGATTGACGGTGGCCCTATGCACGCCGAGCGCCTCCGCTGCCGCGCTGACGGTGCCATGGCGGGCGAGCATGAGCGCAGTTCGAAGTTCCGTCCAATGTTGCATGTGACCTGGTTAGCAGTCCAACGATGTCGCATCAACGCGCATATGATGCGCAACTCAGTATCTGGTGCGCATCACCGACCGGTGGCACTTACAGGGTCAACCGCCCACACATGAACACAGAGAACGAACGTCATGAAATACATCTCGCTCGGCCTGCGCGTCCTTTTGACAATAGCCTTCGTCGGAGCCGGTGCCGCCAAACTTGCCGGTGCCGAGATGATGGTCGCAACCTACGACACGATAGGGCTGGGCCAGTGGTTCCGGTATCTCACCGGGATCGTCGAAATCGCCGGTGCGGTTCTGCTCTGGCTGCCCGGCCGTCAAGTCGTGGGCGCGGGCCTGCTTGGTGCCACGATGGTTGGCGCGGCGCTGGCTCACTGGCTCGTTCTTGGTCCGTCAGCCGTCCCTTCCATCGTCCTCGGCCTGCTCAGCGCAGGTGTCCTCTACCTCCATCGCGCACAGATTCCCGCCTACCTCGGCCGCGCCTGATTGGCGTTCAGTCATCCTGCCCCTGCTTCAAGATCAGAACGGAGTTGGCCCATGAAAATCCTCGCTTTCGCGGCTACAAACAGCAGCAATTCCATCAACCGCGCCCTGATCGAATTCGCGGCCGCGCGCTTCCAGTCCAAGATGTCGCAGGAAGCGGAGGTCGCCTTTGTCAACCTGACCGACTTCGAAATGCCGATCTACTCCATCGATCGCGAGCGTGCGTCCGGTATCCCGCAGGCTGCCCGGAGCTTCTTTGACACGATCGGCGCGGCGGATGCGGTGCTGGTCTCCTTCGCGGAGCATAACGGCACGGTCACGTCCGCCTGGAAGAACCTCTTTGATTGGATGAGCCGGATCGACATGAAGGTCTGGCAGAACAAGCCGGTCGTCTTCCTCGCCGCCACCCCGGGGCCGCGCGCCGGCGCGGGCGTGCTGGGCCATCAAGCACAACTGGCGCCATTCTTCGGGGCCGACCTGCGTGGCGTGCAAGGGATCGGCACATGGGGCGAAGCTGGAATGCCGACACCGCATCGCTCACCCGCGCCGAGGACATCGCGGCGCTGGACGCCGCCCTCTCGGCGCTGGTCACGGAGCAGGCGCAAAAAGGAGAGGCCGCATGAGCCCGAAGTCACGCGAGCCGAAGCTTGTCATCGTTGGTGGCGGCTACCTGGGCAGTGACCTGGCAAAGTCTCTGGACGCGGTGATGGATGTCACCCTGATCGAGCGCGCCAGCCATTTCACCCACGCCCCTGCGATGATCCGCGCCATGGTCGACCCGGCGCTGCTGGACCGGGCGCTGATCCCCTACGACGGGCTGCTCAAGCGCGGGCGGGTGATCCGGGGCGAGGCCGCTTCGATTGACGGCACCGGGGTGACGCTGGCCGACGGCACGCAGATTGCGGGCGACACCATCGTGCTGGCCACCGGCTCGTCGAATTCCGCACCGTTCAAATCCGCGACGGGCGACATCGAAGGCTTGCGGGCGGACAATGCGCACTGGAACGCCGCCCTGCGCGACGCGTCCCGGGTTCTGATCATCGGCGCAGGGGCGGTCGGCACCGAGTTGGCAGGCGAGATCGCCCATGCGCACCCTGAAAAGAAGGTCACCCTGGTCGCCAGCGACCCGGCGCTCTTCCCAGGCTTTCCCGCGAAGCTCGGCGCCTCGCTGGCCGCCAAGCTCGCGGCGATGGGGGTGGAGGTCATCACCGGCGCCCGGGCCCAGACCTTGCCTGGCCGGGATCGGCCAAAGGGCGGCACCGTCGCCCTGTCGAACGGGCGTGAAATCGAGGCTGACCTGATCGTTCCGGCCGTGGGGTCGCGCGCGCAGACGTCGGTGGCCGACGCTCTGCCGGACGTGGACCGCGCCGCTGATGGTCGCATCAAGGTCGACGGCTATCTCCGCCCGTCCACTCTGCCCAACGTCTTCGCCGCCGGGGATGTCGCCGCCGCCGGCGATGCGATGACCATCGTCGGAATATCTCGCCAGAAACCGTGGTTGGAGAAAACGCTGAAGTCCCTCGCCGCCGGCAAGCGCCTCGAAGAGATCAAACCCTATGCCCCCTGGGGCGAGAAGGCCCCGATCCTCGTCCCGCTGGGGCCGAAGCGCGGCAGTTCGTTCATGATGGTCGCAACGCTCGGCGATTGGGTCACGCGAATGATGAAGGGCCGCGACCTCTTCCTGACCAAATACAACAAGCTCCTGGGTCGGGCCTGACCGCGCCGGAAGATCGCCTCCTCGCCGGAAGCGTTGCCCAAACTTAGAACTGAAGGAAACCAAGATGACTGAGGTGCTCCCCGATCC
>NZ_BATB01000027.1 GCF_000466965.1 Limimaricola cinnabarinus LL-001 | reverse complement strand
CTCGGCCACGGCGGCGCGCAGGTCGTCATCGCTGTGACGGACCTGCTCAACCCGCGCGACGGCGCGACGCTCCTCGGCGATCTCGCGGTCGAAATCCCTGTCGAACAGCACCATCTCAGGCCTCCTCGGCCAGCCAGCCCTGCACGACCTTCAGCGAGGCCTCGGGCTCGTTCTCGACCATCTCTCCGACCGAGACGAGGCTGCGCATGCCGATCTTGCCGTCGACCGAAGCGAGCGAGATCATCTCGTCGCCGTCATAGGTCGCCATCTGCTGCTCGTAGGGAAGCACCGCCTGCTGTGCCGGACCGCGGGCGCCGGGCGCACCGGAGGCATCGCTCATGCCGGGCAGGGCCTGCGGCTGTGTGCCGTCATGGCCGAGCTGGCCGGCCCCGGCCTCGGCCCCCGCGAGCGCCAGTCCGGGCGCGGCCTCGGGCAGCACCCGGCGCAGCATCGGCCGCAGGCCGAAGGCCAGAACCGCCGCCACCAGCGCGAGGGCGAAGGTGCCACGCAGGATCGCGCCGAAGTTCTGCGCGATGGTCTGGCCCAGGGACAGGCCGATCGGCGCGCCGACATCCATCGAGTAATCCATGAAGCGCAGGCTGTCGACGGAGACGAGATCGCCGCGCGCCTCGTCATAGCCCACCGCCGAGCGCACCAGCTGTTCGAGCCGCTGCAGCTCTTCCGCGCTGCGCTCCTCGTAGATCGTCTCGCCATTGTCGGCGACGTTGTAGATGCCGTTGACCAGCACCGCGACCGAGATCCGCTCCACCGCGCCGGGCTCGCGCACGGTTTCGCTCTGGGTCGAGCCGATTTCGTAGTTGACGATCTCGTCAGTGCGGTTGGAGGTCGAGGCGGATTGCTCGCCATTGACGTCGCCGCCCAACTCGGGGGGCAGGTTGTTGCCCACGCCCACCTCTTGCTGCGTGCCGGCGCGGTCCTGGCTTTCTTCCTGCCGGGTCTCGGTCGAGCGCACCACATGCTGATCGGGGTTGAAGCTTTGCTCGCGGATCACCTGCCGCTCTGTCGAGAGGTCGACATTGACCTGCACCCGCGCGTTGCCCGCGCCGACGCGCGCCGTGAGCATTTCGGTGATCGAGCGCTGCATCCGCTCCTGCATCGAGGCGCCCGCCGCCTGCACGCCCGCGTCGCCCTCGGTCTCCTCCGACAGGATCGTCTCGCCGCTGGCCGACAGCACGGTGACGCGCGACGGCGCGAGGTCCGGCACGGCCGAGGCCACGAGCGCGCGGATCGCGAGCCTTGGCGGCGCGAAATCGACGAGGTGGCGCGGCCGCGCACGATGACCGAGGCCGAGGGCTCGGGCCGGGTGCGCGAAAATGCCTCGCGCTCGGGCAGCACGAGGTGGACGCGGGCCGCGTCGATGCCGTCGATGGTCTGGATCGAGCGGGCAAGTTCACCTTCGAGCGCGCGAAGACGGCTGACCTGCTGCATGAAGCTGTTCATGCCGAGACCCGATGACTGGTCGAAGATTTCCCAGCCCGCGCCGCCTTCGCCCGGAAGCCCCTGTTCGGCCAGCGACATCCGCGCGCGGGCCACATCGTCCTGCGGCACGCTGACGATGGTGCCGCCGCCGGACAGCTCCACCGGGACCCCGTCCTGTTCGAGCGCTGCGACGACGCGTCCGGCGGTGGCCAGGGACAGGTCGGAATAGAGCGGCGCGAAGTTCGGCGCGAGGACGAGGTTCAGCCCCACCAGAAGCGCCGTGATCAGCCCCAGACCGGTGGCCCCGAGCGCGATCAGGCGAGGACGGCCCAAGGCCGCGAGATTTTCGATGATGGATTGCACGCAAGGCCTCGCCGCTACGGGTCTTTGTCGTGAAACTATCCGCAATACGGGTCATGGAACAAGTATAGTCATGGATAAGTTCTTGCCTGTTCGGCCCAAACAACACATATTGTCCATGTTCCGACGATCCAGCGGGAACCAGAATGACAGATGTGAATGCGAAGACGATCGGCAAGCAGAGCGGAGCCCGACCGGGTCGGCTGCGGCTGATCCTGCTCGTGCTGCTCTCCGTGCTCGCGCTGGGCGGCGGTCTCGTCGCGGCGGTGGGCCCGGCGCGGATCATGGAACTAGCCGGGCTGGGCGGGGGCGATGAGGCCGGAGCACCCGACGATGCCGAGGCGGAGAAAGTCGACGCGGCGTCCAAGGACGCGCCTTCGCCGCTCGCCACCGACCCGTCGCGCATGGCGATGCCCTTCGAGGAGATCATCGTCAACATCACCGCGACCACGGCTTCGGGCCGCCAGACCAGCCGGTTTCTCAAGCTCGACCTCGCGCTGATCTACGATCAGGCTGCTTCCGACGCCGCCCGGCTGCAGGAGCGGCAGGTCTACATGCGCGACAGCTTTCAGGATTACCTGCGCACCTTGGACGAGCGCGACCTGCGTGGCAGCCTCGGGCTGGCGGATCTCAAATCCGAACTGCTGCGCCGCGCTCGCGCCGTCTCCGGCGGCGAGGCCCCGCGCGAGATCCTCGTCTCCGACATGATCATCCAGTAGGAATGACCGCCATGAACCAGCGCACGCTCAGAGAGCCCGAGGGCGGCCTGTCGGACGGCAGCATCGAGGAGCAGATCATCCAGATGGCCTCGCTCAGCTACGAGCGGCTGCCGCTTCTGGAAGCCATCTTCGACCGCTACGCGCTGGCCTTGGGCAGCGCGTTCAAGAGCTTTGCCGCGATGCCGACCGAAGCGACGCTGACGGCCTTCGATTACCTGCCCTGCGCGCCTGCCCTCGAAGCCATCGGTGGCCCGGCCCTGACGGCGGTGGTGCGGGCCGAGCCTTGGGACGGGCGCATCGGGGTGGCGATCTCACCCGATCTTCTGTTCTCGGTGCTCGAAATCATGCTCGGCGGGCGCGGTGGCGGCGGTCACACTTGGAAGCCGCGCAGCTTTACCGCGATCGAGCGGCGATTCGGCCAACGCCTCGCAGAAATGGTGCTGGGCGAACTCGAGGCCGCTTTCGAGACGGTGGGCGGCGTGAAGCTTAAAGTCGATCACCTCGAAAACAGCCCCACCAACGCGGTTCTGGCCCCACCCAACGCGCCGGCGGTGCGGATCACTTTGAAAGTGAGCCTCGAGGACCGCGGCGGCACCTTGGATTTCGTGATCCCCGACAGCACGCTGGAAACGGTGCGTCCGATGCTCTCGCAGAACTTTCCGGGCGGCGAACTGGGCGGCGACAATGGCTGGCGCAAGGCCTTGGGCCGCTCGATCGAGGGCTCGGAGGCGCGGATCACCGCCGTGCTGCACGAAGTGCGTGTCGGCCTGCGCACGGTTCTCGACTGGGCGCCCGGCGATGTCATTGACCTCGGGGTCGACATGGATCACGAGGCGACCGTATCGTGCAACGGTCGACCGATGTTCCGCGCCGCGATGGGGCGGCGCAAGAACGGGGCGGTGGCGCTGCGCGTGACCGACGATCTGGGCGATCAAGGAAAGGAGCGCGCCGGTGAGCTTGCTGATTGACGCGATGATCCTGGCGATGCTGGCCGGTGTCTTGGGCTATGCCTGGATGGTGGACCGCCGGGTGCGGCTCCTGATGGAGACGCTGCGCGAGCTGCAGCCGATGATCACCGCCTATGCGGCGGCGGTCGACAAATCCGAGGAATCGGTGCGCGATCTGGGCAGCGTGGCGCGCAGCCTCAACGATCCGCCCGTGAAGGCCCCGCTCGCCGCCAGCCGCGATGCGGCCGCGCCCGCGGCCCGTGGCGACAAGCCCGCGACCCGCGGCGGCGACAAGGTCGCCCGCGCGGCCCGCGCCCGCGCGCAGGCCGCCGGGGTCACCCGCGTCACCGGCAAGACCGAGCTGGTGCAGGGCTTTTTCGACAGCGTGCGAGAGCGCGACCAGTGAACGCGCCGCGCCCCTTCCAGATCGTGATCGGCGCCTTGGCGCTGGCCGGTGTCGCCAAAGCGTCGTTGCTGGTCGGCGATCTCGGCGCGCCGCGCCCCGACATCCCCACGCGTCCCGGCCTCTTCGTGAGCGCCGCCAACGCCGCGGCGGGCGATCCCGAACCCGAGCCCGCGACCGCGGCGGTGGCCCCCGCGATCCCCGAAAGCTGCGCCGCCCCCGAGGAGGTGCTCTCGGCCATCGCCACCGAACGCGGGCTCTTGGACGATCAGCGCGCCGCGCTCGATGAGCGCGCCTCCGAAATCGCGCTGGCCGAGGAGACGCTGTCGATCGAGATGGCGCGGCTGTCGGAGCTGCGCGGCGAACTCGAAGGGTTGATGACCAAGATCGACGAGGCCCGCGAGGCCGATGTGGCGCGCCTCGTGGCGCTCTATGTCAACATGAAGCCGCGCGACGCCGCGACGATCATGAACGATCTCGACATCGAGGTCGCGGTGACGGTTCTGGGCGCGATGCCCGAGCGCGACGCTGCGCCGGTTCTGGCCGCGATGAACGTGGTGCGCGCGCAGGCGATCTCGATGATCATCCTCGAGCGTTCCAAGCTGCCGGGCGACCAGCGGCTCAACGGCATCCGGCTCCAGTAAGCTCCCCGGTCCTTCGGCCTTTCGGGCCTCAGTCTTCCTCGCGCAGCGCCGAGCCTTCGGGCGGGGCGCGGCGGATGCGGCGCTTGAGATCCATGATGTAGCCGATGATCTCGGCCACCGCCTGCCAATGCTCGGCCGGAATCGCCTCGTCGACCTCGACCGCCGCGTGCAGCGCGCGGGCCAGCGGCTTGTTCTCGACGATGGTGACGTCGTTCTCGCGCGCGATGCGGCGGATCTGGGCCGCGATGAGATCGGCCCCCTTGGCGACGCAGACCGGCGCGGGATCGAGGCCGGGCGTGTAGCGCAGCGCCACCGCGTAATGCGTCGGGTTGGTGAGCACCACGGTCGCCTGCGGCACCGCCGTGGCGATGCGCTGCTGCGCGCGCTTGCGGCGGATTTGGGCGCGCTTACCCTTGATGTGCGGGTCGCCTTCGCTGTCCTTGTGCTCGTCGCGGATCTCCTTGAGGCTCATCCGCTGCTTGCGGATGTAGTCCATCCGCTTCCAGATGATGTCGATCAGCGCCACCAGGGCGAGAAAGGCCGTCGCCCCTATGAGGATGCGCACCACGGCCCCGCGCGCATGCGGCAGAAGCGTCTCGGGCGCAAAGCCCGGCGTCTCCCAGATGTCCATCACCGAGGAGCGCACCGCCAGCAGGGCGATCACCGTGACCACCCCCACCTTGGCGATGTTCTTACCAAATTCGACGAAGGCGTCGGCCGAGAACATCTTCTTGAAGCCCGATCCGGGGTTGAGCTTGGACAGCTTGGGCTTGATCCGCTCGAGCGCCACCACGGTCTGGCCCTGGATCAGCACCCCGAACAGCGCCGCGAGCACCATTACCAGCACGACGGGAGCCAGCGTCGTCAGCACGGTGCCGACGAGGCTCTGCGCCAGCCCGCTGATGTCGCGCAGCCCGGTGGTGCCCGAGCCGATCTCGATGCTGCCCGCGGAGCCGAGCAGCCCCGACAGATCGCCCGCGAGCCGGGGCAGCAGGCCCGGCAGAAGGTAGAGCGAGATGACGAGCAGCGCGAAGGCGCTCATCATGTTGCCGGTTTCCTTGGAGGAGGGGACGTCGCCCTTTTCGCGCGCCTTGCGTAGCTTGGCTTCGGTCGGCTCCTCGGTCTTGCTGCTCTTGTCTTCGTCGGACACCGCGCCCTCCTTAGAAGCTGAAGCCCGCGAGCCAGTCGGCAAGCGCCTGCATGGTTCCCGATAGCATGGCCGGCCCCGCCGCGACGAGGCCCAGCAGACCGGTCGCGATCAGGATCGGCGCGGCGACGAAGAACACCGGCAGGCTCGGCATCGCGCGGTTTGCCAGCCCCATCCCGAGATTGAGCACCAGCGACAGCACGTAGAAGGGGGCCGCGAGAGAGACCCCGAGATAAAAGCTCTGCGCCACCGCACGCACCATCTGCTGCGCCAGATCGCCGAGCATCAGCCGGCCGGGCGGAAACAGCTCGTAGCTGTCAATCAGCGCGCGGATCATCAGATGGTGCAGCTCGGTCGCGAAGATCAGCGCCACGCCCGCCATCAAGAGCACCCCGGCGATCAGCGTCGATCCCTCGAAGCTGCCGGAGCCGGGGGCGAAGGCGTTGGACAGGCCCGCCACCATGCCGATCTGGTAGCCCGCGAATTGCAGCGCCGAGAACAGGATGCGCGCCGTGGTGCCGATCCAGATCCCGATGGTGATCTCGATCGCGAACATCGACAATAGCACCACGGGCGCGGTCTCGGCCTGTCCGCCGATCGGCACCAGCGGCGCCACCGCCGCGCTGAGCGCGAGGCCGAACAAGAGCCGGTGCCGGGGCGGGATGGTCTGTTCGCCGAAGCCCGGCAGGAACATCAGCGCCGCGCCCAGCCGCGCGAAGACGAGGCCCGCGGCCAGCACCTGCGACACGAGGAACTCGGCAAGGTCCAAGCCCTAGCCGCCGATGGTGGCGACGGTGCGCAGCGCGGCCTTCCGGTGCACCTCGTTATGCGAGATCACCTGCGTCATCGGGCTGACGCGCTCGAGCATGGAGCGCACGAAGGAACGGACCTCGGGGCTGACCATCAGCGCGGGCCATTCGTCCTGCTGGGCAAAACGCTGGATCTCCTTGCGCGCCTCGAGCACGAACTCCTGCACCCGCTGCGGCGACATCAGGAAATTGCGCTCCTCGCCGTTCATCCGCACCGCGCCGTTGAACTCGGTCTCCCACGAGGACGACATGGTGATCACCGGCACGAAGCCCGACGGATCGGTCAGCGCGTGGCAGATCTGGTTCGACAGGCGGCGGCGCACATGTTCGGTGATCAGCGTCACCGACGAGGTGGTGCGCCCGGCCTCGGCGATCGCCTCGACGATCAGTGGCAGGTTGCGGATCGAGATCCGCTCGAGGAGCAGCGCCTGCAGCACGTGCTGCACGAGGATCGTCGGGCTGGTGCCCGAGATTTCGCCGGCAAGCTTCTGATAGGGGCGCGGCAGCCCTTCAATCAGCTCCTGCACCGCGCCATAGGTCAGAAGCTCGGGCATGTGCTGCTTGATGATCTCGGTCAGATGCGTGGTGATGACGCTTTCGGGGTCGACCACGGTGCAGCCCGCGGCCTCGGCCTCGTCGGCGAGGGCCTGATCGACCCAGACCACCTCGAGCCCGAAGGTCGGGTCCTTGGTGCGCTGGCCCGGAAGCTCGATCCCGGCCTCGGCGGGGTTGATCACCATCATGCCGGTGGCGCGGATCTCGGAGGTGGCGGCGGCCACGCCCTGCACGGTGATGGCATAGCTGTCGGAGGCCAGCGACGGGTCGTCCTTGATCCGCACCGAAGGCAGCACGAAGCCGTAGTCACGCGCGAAGAGATGGCGCAGGCTCTTGATCTTGCCGGGCAGGGCGGCGTCGGGCCGGTTGATCAGCGGCACCAGCGCGCCGCCCAGATCAAGCCGCAGGTCGTCGAGCTTGAGCGTCTGCTGAACGTCGTCTTCGGGGTCCTTGGTGGCGGCCTGCGCGCTTTCCACCGCCTGCACCGCCTCGCGTTCGAGCCGGGCCTTGGCCTCGCGATCCATGACATATCCCAAGCCCGCCATCATCGCCGCGAGGATCGCGAAGACGGGCAGGGGAAAGCCCGGCAGCAGGCCGATGCCGCACAGAAGCCCCGCCGCCATGTAGAGCGCCTTGGGAAACTTGCCGAGCTGGGCCAGCACCGCCTCGTTGGCCGCGCCCTCGGTGCCGCCCTTGGTGACGATGAGACCGGCGGCGAGAGAGACGATGAGCGCGGGGATCTGGCTCACCAGACCGTCGCCGATGGTCAGGGTGGTATAGACGTTGGCTGCCTCGCCGATCGGCAGCCCGTGCTGGACCACGCCGATCAGGATGCCGCCGACGATGTTGATCATGGTGATGATCAGGCCCGCCACGGCGTCGCCGCGCACGAATTTCGACGCGCCGTCCATCGCCCCGAAGAAACCGCTCTCGTCTTCGAGCTCCTTGCGGCGTTTCTTGGCCACGTCCTCGTCGATCAGCCCCGCGCCGAGATCGGCGTCGATCGCCATCTGCTTGCCCGGCATCGCGTCGAGCGAGAACCGCGCCGCCACTTCGGCGATCCGGGTCGAGCCCTTGGAGATGACGATGAAGTTGATCACCACGAGGATCGCGAAGATCACGATGCCGATCACGAAGCTGCCCGCGACGATGAAGCGTGAAAACCCTTCGATCACGCCGCCCGCAGCACCGGGCCCGGTATGGCCCTGGCTCAGGATCAGCCGGGTCGAGGCGACGTTGAGCGACAGGCGCAGCATGGTCACGACGAGGAGCAGCGTCGGAAAGCTGTTGAAATCGAGCGGGCGCGGGATCCACAGCGCCACCATCAGGATCAGCGCCGAGAGCGCCAGCGACACCGCAAGACCGAGGTCGAGCAGCACCGAGGGCAGCGGCACGAAGAGCACGGCGAGAACCGCCGTGACGCCGAGCGCGAAGCCCACGTCACGGTTGGCAAGACCCATGGTGACGAACGCCGATGGGCCTTTGGGCTTGGGAGCGGGGGTCGGGCTCATGCGCGCCTCACGAGGAAGGGGTGGCGATGGACATCACCGGTCTGAGCGGCGCGTCGCTGTAGATGCCGAAGCGCGCGCCGCCGCCTTGCGCGCCGCCTGCCGACCAACCCCGCCGCATCGACCCTGCGCCCGGTTGGCGGGGGGCGGGCGCCAGCACCGGTGCGCCGGACGCGCCGGGCGCGGCGATGTCGCGAAACCCGGCGATCCGCTCGTTGGCGATCTCGACGTTGCGACGCAGCGCCGCGAGATAGACCCCTTGGGCCTCTGGCGTGCGCGAATGATAGGCGCCCGCCGCTGCTGTCCAGTCGCCGAACTCCTCGAACAATCCGCGCAGGAAACGCGCGGCGTATTCGACGTTCTGCGCCGGATCGAAGCCTTGACCCGCATCGGCAAAGGCGTCCGGATGCCAACGCAGGTTGATCTGCATGCAGCCCACATCGATGCTTTCGATCCCGGCTGCGCGCCGCTCGGCAATCCAGCCCAGCGCCGCGTCGCGGCTGTCGAACAGCCGGCCTTCTCCGGCCGCGTTGACCGCCCATGGCCAGATCGTGAGATGGCCGCCGCGCGTCACCCCCGCCTCCTGAATGCCGATCGCCAGAAGCAGGTTGCCGGGAATGCGGTGGCGCAGCTGCGCGCGCAGGATCTCGGCCACGCAGACGCCGCGTTCGAGCGGTGCGCCGCGCGCATCGGCCCCCGCGACGGCGCTCGACGCCGCGAGCGATCCGCTGCCGCGATAGAAATCGCCCCAGCCGGCAAGGCCGGGCCGGGGCACCAGCGCCGCGACGAGCGAGAGGGCCAGCGCGAGCCGTCTCATGCGCCGCCGCTCGCGATCAGGTCGAACACCCGGTCCGACAGCCGCGTCAGCGTTGCGTAGATGAAGGGGGTGGCGGCGAGCAGGCCGAGAAAGATCGCCGCGATCTTGGGCACGAAGGTCAGCGTCATCTCCTGAATCTGCGTCAGCGCCTGAAAAAAGGCGATGACGAGGCCGACGCCCAGCGCCAGCGCGAGGATCGGGCCCGAGCCGATCAGCACGGTGAGGATCGTGTCCGATAGGATGTCGTAGGTGTCGCTCTCGTTCATCGCCGCCCCCGCGTCCCCGTCGGCGCCGCGATCAGATCGGCATCCGCATGATTTCCTGATACGCCTCGATGACCTTGTCGCGCATCGAGACCATCATCTTCACGGTGCTCTCCAGCTCCAGGGTCGCTTCGACGACGCGCTGGGTGCCGACCTCGCCGGTCAAGCCCTTCTGCGCGACCGCCTCGGCCTCCCGGATGGTCTGGACCGTGTTCGTGGTGGCGTCGCGCAGCATGTCGGAAAAGCTCTCGCCCTTGCCGGTCGCGTCCGCCGCGCCGGGCAGACCCGACAGCTCCTGCGAGGAGCGGTAGGCGCCGCGGACGTTGGAAGTGGAGAGGATCGACGAAAACTCGGTCATCGGTCAGCCTTATCTGAGAAGGTCGAGCATCTGGGTGCGCATGTCGCGCCCCGCCTCGAACATGTTCATGTTCGCCTCGTAGCTGCGCGACGCCTCGCGCATGTTGCTCATTTCGAGGATCGGGTTCACGTTGGGCATCTTGACCATGCCCTTGGCGTCCGCTGCCGGATGCGCGGGGTCGTGCACTAGCGCGAAGGGGGTCTTGTCGCGGCCGATCTCTTCGACCTTGACCATGGAGGCGCCCATCTCGCGGTCGACCAGCTCCTCGAAGGCGAGGGTCTTGCGGCGATAGGCGTCGGCGCCCGGCGTATTGCCGGTCGAGTCGGCGTTGGCGACGTTCTCGGACACGACCTTGAGGCGTTCGCCCTGCGCCCGCATGCCGCTGGCGGCGATGGCGCTGATCGAGGAAAGCGGGTCCATGGCGGTCTCCTATGCGCTCAGCGCTGGCCGGTGACGGAAAGGGTGAGCAGATCGTGGCCCTTGCGGTAGAGCTGCGCCGCGAGGCGGTAGCTTTCGCTGACCTCGGCGGCCTTCACGGTCTGCTGTTCGAGCACGACGGTATTGCCGTCGATCGAACGCTCCCACGCGGCGGCGTCGGTCATCACCCGCGGTCCGCCATGGCCGCCGCTGCCGGTGGCGATATGCCGGGCGTTGGTTGTGGTCATGCCCGATTGCGTGCCCGCCAGCACCGAATCGAACCCCGCCACCTCCTTGGCCAGAAAGTCGGGCGTGTTGGCGTTGGCGACGTTCTCGGAGATCACCTTCTGCCGCGCCGCGAGCCAATCGAGGCGTTTCGAGGCAAGAGCAAAGAAGGACATGCTATCGAGCATTTGCGTTTCCTTTCCAGTCGAGCATGGATAGCATGTATAAATCGGCATGACTACCGGGGTGAGTTCCATGCAAACCGCATTTTCGGACCTGACGTCGCAACTGCGCAACGCTCCGGAGGCACGCGTCACCGGCGAGGTGCGCGCGGTGCTGGGCCTGTCGCTCACGGTAAGCGGGCTGGAGCGCGCGGTCGGCATCGGCGGGCGCTGCACGGTGCATGGCGCGCGCGGCCCGGTGCTGGGCGAGGTGGTGGGCATCGATGCGCGCGGCACGCATCTTCTGCCCTTCGGCTCATGGGCCGGGGTGGTGGTGGGTGACAAGGTCGAGAGCAGCCCGCGCGGCGATCTCGTGCGCCCCGATGCGGGCTGGATCGGCCGCGTGGTCAACGCGCTGGGCGATCCGCTCGACGGGCGTGGGCCACTGATGGAGGGCGACGCGCCGCGCATGGTGCGCGCCGGCCCCCCCGCCGCCTTCGCGCGGCGCCGGGTCGGCGCGCGGCTCGACACCGGCATCAAGACGCTCGACGTCTTCGTGCCACTGTGCCGGGGCCAGCGCATGGGCGTTTTCGCGGGCTCGGGCGTCGGCAAATCGACCCTGATGGCGATGCTGGCGCGCGGCGCGCAGGCCGACGTGATCGTCGTCGGCCTCGTCGGCGAGCGCGGCCGCGAGGTGCAGGATTTCATCCAGGAGGATCTCGGCGCGCAGGGCATGGCGCGCTCGGTCATGATTGTCTCCACCGGCGACGAACCGCCGCTCATGCGCCGTCAGGCGGCCTGGACCGCCACGGCGGTGGCCGAGCATTTCCGCAATCAGGGCCTGCAGGTGCTGCTGCTTCTGGACAGCGTCACCCGTTTCGCCATGGCACAGCGCGAGATCGGCCTCGCGGCGGGCGAGCCGCCGACCGCCAAGGGCTACCCGCCCACGGTCTTCGCCGAGCTGCCGCAGCTTCTCGAACGCTCGGGCCCCGGCGCCGAGGGGCAGGGCGACATCACCGGGCTCTACACGGTTCTGGTCGATGGCGACGACATGAACGAACCGGTGGCCGACGCGGTGCGCGGCGTGCTCGACGGTCATGTCGTGCTCGACCGCGCCATCGCCGAGCAGGGCCGCTTTCCGGCCGTCAACATTCAGAAAAGCATTTCGCGGATGCTGCCCGCCTGCCATTCGCCCGCCGAATACGCGGTGCTGCAGGCGGCAAGGCGCAGCCTCGCGCGGCATGCCGACATGGAGGAGCTGATCCGCATCGGCGCCTACAAGGTCGGCTCGGACGAAGAGGTCGATGCCGCGATCCGCTTCGCCGGTCCCGCCGACAGCTTCCTGAGCCAGCGCAAGGGCGAGGCGATGATCGCCGACGAGAGCTTTGCCGAGATCTACCGTATGCTGAGCGAGGCGGGGATCAACGTGGCGCTGCCCAAGTCGCCCGCCCCGCCCGCGCCGCTCAGCGCGTGGGGCAGACACCCGCCTGAGGGGCTTTCGCCGCCGCGCATGGGGGGCTAGACGGGTCCGCTCGAACCGGTCCGGCGGGGCCGCTCTTTGCGGAGACATCTCATGACCCCTACGGCCTGCGGCATCGATTTCGGCACCTCCAATTCCACCTTGGGTTTGGGCGACGCGCAGGGCGCGCGGCTCGTCGCCGTGGAAGGGGAGGAGACCACAATCCCCAGCGCCGTGTTCTGGGAGGTGGACGATCCCGCTCCGATCTTCGGGCGCGCCGCGATTTCGGCCTATGCGTCGGGCAAGGAGGGGCGGCTGCTGCGTGGGTTGAAAAGCACGCTGGGCTCGTCGCTCATCACCGAGCGCACCGCCATCGGCCGCCGCTCGGTGAGCTTCGTGGAGATCTTGGGCCATTACTTCGGCCACCTGCGCGCCCGGCTCGATGCCGTGGCGCCGGGGGTGGAGCGGGCTGTGCTGGGCCGCCCCGTGCATTTCGTCGATGACGACGCGGAGGGGGACCGCGCCGCGCAAGGCGCGCTTGAAGAAATCGCGCGGGGGGCCGGGTTCACCGAAATCGGCTTTCAATACGAGCCCATCGCGGCGGCGCTGCATTACGAGAGCGGTATTTCTGCCGAAGAGCTGGTGCTGATCGTCGATATCGGCGGCGGCACCTCGGACTTCTCGGTGGTGCGTGTCGGCCCCGAACGCGTCACGCGCGCAGACCGCGCCGGTGACATCCTCGCCAATGACGGCATCCGCGTCGGCGGCACCGATCTCGACCGATTGCTGAGCCTTGCCGCCGCGATGCCGCATCTGGGGCTCGGGAGCCCGATCCGCGGCGGCAAGGGCGACATGCCGCGCCACTACTACGTCGATTTCGCCACGTGGCACCGCATCAACCGCCTTTATGCCGCGCGGGCGCTGTCGGACCTCAAGGCGCTCTTGCGGGAAGCCGACGCGCCCGAGCGGGTGGGCCGCATGGTCCGCGCGGTCGAGGATCGGCGCGGTCACGCGTTGGCGATGGCGGTCGAGGGGGTGAAGGTGGCGCTATCGGACGATGAGGCCACGCGGCTCGAACTCAAACCGCTGGTCGGCGGGCCGAACCCCGTCGTGACGCGCGAGCTGTTCGAGGAGGCGGTGGCAGCACCCTTGGAGCGGATCGGTGCGCGGATCGGGACGGTTCTGGCGCAGGCCGGGATCGGCCCCGATGCGATCGGCACGGTGTTCATGACCGGCGGGTCGTCGCGCCTGCCCGCGCTGCGCACGCTGGTGGCCGCGCATCTGCCGGCGGCGCGGATCGCCACGGGCGACATGCTCGGCTCGGTCGGCACCGGCCTTGCGCTGGAGGCCGGTCGGCGCTTCGCCTGAAAGCCGCTTCACCCTCCAAATACTCAGATCCGCCCGGTCGCTCGCCGCCAAGCGAAAGGCCCGGGCGATCCACCCGGGCCTTTGCCTGTCTGCCTGACATGCGGTTCAGAGCGGCCGCTTGATCCATCTCGAGATCACGCCGACGATGCCTTCGCGGAACAGCAGCACGCCGAGCACGAAGATCACGCCCTGGATCACCGTGACCCATGCCCCCATCGAGGCGAGGTAGTTCTGCATGGTCACCACGATGGTCGCACCGAGGAGCGGGCCGAACACCGTGCCGACCCCGCCCAGAAGCGTCATCAGCACCACTTCGCCCGACATCGACCAATGCACATCCGTGAGCGAGGCGAGCTGGAACACCTGGCTCTTGGTGGCACCCGCGAGCCCCGCGAAGGCGGCCGAGAGCACGAAGACCATGAGCTTGTAGCGGTTGACCCGGTAGCCCAGCGAGATCGCGCGCGGCTCGTTCTCGCGGATCGCCTTGAGGACCTGCCCGAAGGGCGAATGCACGATGCGGTAGAGAAACAGGATGCCGCCGAAGGTCACGGCGAGCACGAGGTAGTAGAGTGCCTCGTTGCTGTCGACCGGGAAGATCCCGAAGAGCGAGCCGCGCGGCACCGACTGGATGCCATCCTCGCCGCCGGTGAAGTCGGCCTGCAGCGCGAAGAAGTAGAACATCTGCGCGAAGGCCAGCGTGACCATGGCAAAGTAGATCCCCTGCCGCCGGATCGCCAGCGAACCGATCAGCAGCCCCAGCAGCGCGGCGGCCAGCGTGCCGACGAGGATCGAAGTCTCGGGCGTCCAGCCCCAGACCTTGGAGGCATGCGCCGCGACGTAGGAGGCCCCGCCGAAATAGGCCGCATGGCCGAAGGACAGGAGCCCGCCGAAGCCCAGAAGCAGGTTGAAGGCGGCGGCAAAGAGCGCGAAGCACATCACCTTCATCGCGAAGACCGGGTAGACCAGCAGCGGCAGCACCGCGAGCAGCACAAAGAGCACGGCAAAGATCGCCATGTGCAGCTTGGGCATCCCGGCGGTGGCCGGACGCCGTTCGTTCGGGGCGGGTTGGATGTCGCTCACGCTCATCAGTTGTTCCTCCCGAACAGGCCTTCGGGCTTGATCATCAGCACGATGGCCATGATCACGAAGATGACGACGGCCGAACCGGCGGGATAGAACACCTTGGTCAGCCCCTCGATCACGCCAAGGCCGAAGCCGGTGACGATCGCCCCCATGATCGAGCCCATGCCGCCGATCACGACGACCGCGAAGACCACGATGATCAGGTCGGCGCCCATGTTCGGGTTGACCGAGTAGATCGGCGCCGCGAGCACGCCCGCAAAGCCCGCAAGAGCCACGCCGAAGCCGTAGGTCAGCATGATCATCAGCGGCACGTTGATGCCGAAGGCCCCCACGAGGGTCGGGTTCTCGGTTGCCGCGCGCAGATACGCGCCGAGCCGGGTCTTCTCGATCACGAACCACGTGCCGAAGCAGACGATGACCGAGGCCACCACGACCCAGCCGCGATAGTTCGGCAGGAACATGAAGCCGAGGTTCTGACCGCCCGAAAGCTGGTCGGGGATGGAGTAGGGCAGGCCCGAGATGCCATAATAATTGCGAAACAGCCCTTGGATGATCAACGCCACGCCGAAGGTCAGCAACAGGCCGTAGAGGTGGTCGAGGTGATACAGCCGCCGCAGCGCCAGCTTTTCGAGGATGATGCCAGTCGCGCCCACGATCACGGGGACGAGGATCAGCGCCCACCAGTAGTTGATGCCCAGATATTCGAGCAGCATCCATGCGACGAAGGCGCCGAGCATGTACTGCGCGCCATGGCTGAAATTGATGATGTTGAGGAGGCCGAAGATCACCGCGAGGCCGAGGGACAGGACGGCGTAGAACGAGCCGTTGATCAGCCCGAGCAGCAACTGCCCCATCAGAACCTGCGGCGGAATGCCTAGGAGGTCGAACATGCCTGTCCCGTTCTTGTCAGTTGGCCCCCGAAGGGGCGGGGGTGGGCGCGCCGCGACAGGCGCGCCCGATCAGGATCAGCTTTCGTTGACGAAGGCGCAGCCCGAACCTTCCATCGGCAGGAAGGCTTCCTCACCGGGGATGGTCGAAACGAGGTTGTAGAGATCCCACTCGCCGGTCGACTCGTCGGGCGTCTTGACCTCGTAGAGGTGCATGTCGTGGATCACCCGGCCATCCTCGCGCACGTAACCCTTGCCGAAGAGCGGATCGTCGAACTCGTTGGCCTTCATCCACTCGGCGACCACGTCGCCATCGGTCGAGCCGGTGGCCTCGACGCCTGCGAGATAATGCATGGTGCCCGAATAGACCCCGGCGTGAACCATGGTGGGCTTGGAGCCGAACTCCTCTTCGAAGCGGGCCGACCATTCGCGGGTCTGGTCATCGTGATCCCAATAGAACGCCTCGGTCAGCACGAGCCTTGCGCGGTCTCGGCACCGAGCGCATGCACGTCGGTGATGAACATCAGCAATGCCGCGAGTGACTGACCCGACTGGGTGACGCCGAACTCGGCTGCCTGCTTGATGGCGTTGACCGTATCGCCGCCGGCATTGGCAAGGCCGATCACGTCGGCGCCAGAGGCCTGCGCCTGCAGCAGAAAGGACGAAAAGTCGGTCGCCGGGAAGGGGTGGCGCACCGAGCCCACGACCTCGCCGCCCGATTCCTCGACGATCTTCATCGTCTCTTCCTCAAGCGAGTGGCCGAAAGCGTAGTCGGCGGTCAGGAAGAACCACTTCTTGTCGCCGCGCTCGGTCACGGCACCGCCGGTGCCCTTGGCAAGTGCGGCGGTGTCGTAGGTCCAATGGATCGTGGTCGGCTGGCACTGCTCGCCGGTCAGGGCGGTCGAGCCCGCGCCGCTGTCGATCAGGATCTTGTTGGCCTGCGCGGTGATGTCGGCCACGGCCAGCGCGGTCGAGGAGGTCGGCACATCGAGGATCGCATCGACGCCATCCTGATCATACCATTGGCGCGCGATGTTCGAGGCGATGTCGGGCTTGTTCTGGTGGTCGGCCGAGATCACCTCGACGTCGAGCCCCTTGGACTCCGCATCGAAATCGGCGACCGCCATGCGCGCCGCGACGACCGAGCCTTCGCCGGAAAGGTCGGCGTAGACGCCCGAGCGGTCGTTCAGCACGCCGAGCGTCACCTCGATGTTGTCTTGCGCCATCGCGGGCAGGCCAAAGGACGCGAGCGTCAGAGCGCCAATTACAGTTTTCTTCATGTTTTCCTCCCAGTGGACGGCGCTTTTCATGCGCCTTGCAAAGCTTTCAGACGCCCAGATAGGCGTGCAGCTTGTCGATGTTGGCGTCGAGTTCGGCGTTGGGGATCATGTCCACCACGCGGCCCTGATCGACGACGTAATGGCGATCGGCGACCGAGGCCGCGAAGCGGAAGTTCTGTTCCACCAGCACGATGGTGAAGCCCTCCTGCTTGAGCTGCCGGATCGTCGCGCCGATCTGCTGGACGATCACCGGGGCGAGGCCCTCGGTCGGCTCGTCGAGCAGCAGAAGCTTGGCACCGGTGCGCAGGATGCGGGCGATGGCGAGCATCTGCTGCTCGCCGCCCGACAGCTTGGTGCCTTGGCTGCGCTTGCGCTCCAGAAGGTTCGGGAACAACTCGTAGATCCGCTCGACCGAGAGACCGCCATCGGCGATCTTGGGCGGCAGCATCAGGTTTTCCTCGACATTGAGCGAGGAGAAGATGCCGCGCTCCTCGGGGCACAGCGCGATGCCGAGTTTGGCGATGTGGCGCGGCTCGAGCTTGATCGTTTCGGTGCCGCGCATCGTCACCGAGCCGCTGCGCTTGGACAGGATGCCCATAACGGCAAGCAGCGTCGAGGTCTTGCCCGCGCCGTTGCGGCCCAGAAGCGTGACAACCTCGCCCTCGCGCACCTCGAAGTCGATACCGTGCAGCACGTGGCTTTCGCCGTACCAGCCTGAAGGCCCTCGACCTTGAGGAGCGCCGCGCCGGTGGCGGCGGGGCGGTGGGTCATCGTGGCGGCGTCAGTCATGTCCGGCTCCGATATAGGCGTCGATCACGTCGGGGGATTTCGACACGGCGGCGTAATCGCCCTCGGCAAGGATCTCGCCACGGGCCAAAACCGTAATCTTGTCAGAGAGATCCGCGACGACCTTGAGATTGTGCTCGACCATCAGGATGGTGCGGTTCGCGGCGATCCGCTTGATCAGCTGCGAAGTGCGTTCCACGTCCTCCTGACCCATGCCGGCCATCGGTTCGTCGAGCAGAAGCATCTGCGGATCGAGGGCCAGCGTCGTGGCGATCTCGAGGGCGCGCTTGCGGCCATAGGACAGCTCGCCCGCACGATTGTCGGTGAACTCCGAAAGGCCGACCGCGTCGATATGCTCGCGCGCCTCGTCGTCGAATTGGGTCAATCCGCGCTCCGAGCGCCAGAAGTCGTAGCTGTCGCCACGCTTGCGCTGCAGCGCCACGCGCACGTTCTGCAGGACGCTGAGATCGGGAAACACCGCCGAGATCTGGAAGCTGCGGACCATGCCCAGCCGGGCGATGTCGGCGGGGGCCATCTTGGTGATGTCGCGCCCGTCATAGGTGATCGTGCCGCGCGTCGGCTGCAGGAACTTGGTCAGCAGGTTGAAGCAGGTGGTCTTGCCCGCGCCGTTGGGCCCGATCAGCGCATGGATCGAGCCGCGTTCGACGGTGAGATCGACCTTGTTGACGGCGACGAAGCCCTTGAATTCCTTGGTCAGCCCTTCGGCCTTCAGAACGGCGTCCATCAACGACCGCCCCGCGGTCGCGGCACGGCGAACGTGATCATCGTCACGGCCTTCCTCCCAGTATCCTCCCGCCTCCGTTTCTCCCCGGGCGGTTTGAATGAAGGCTAGGCAGCGGGCGGGGCGGCTGTCAACTGCGGGCTCGCGGATCGTGCCGCAGACGCGAGGTCAAGGCCATCTTGCGTGGAATTTCGGCAGGCAATGCCAAGAGTCCGGGCGATTTTTCCGATGCCGCACTGCATCGGGGCGTTGCGAGGCAAGGCTCTGGCGTGTCATGACGTCGCGCAATGGAACGCCCACGAGGGAGGGAAGGATGCGCGCGCTTGCGGCGGTCGTCACCGCCATATCGGCCCTGAACCGGATCATAGGCCACGTCTTCTCCTGGCTCGCGCTGGGGATCGTCGTGGTCTGCTTTACCGTGGTGGTGCAGCGCTACGTCTTCGCCGTCAGCTATGTCTGGATGCAGGACCTCTACATCTGGCTCAACGGCGCGATGTTCACCGCCGTGGCCGGGTTCGCGCTCTTGCGCGACGACCATGTGCGCGTCGACATCTTCTACCGTCCCGCTTCGATCCCGCGAAAGGCGCTGATCGACCTGATCGGCGTGGCGGTGTTCCTGCTGCCCTTCTGCGTGATCGTCTATCTCTACGCGATGCCCTTCGTGCAGCGCAGCTGGGGCTATCAGGAGGGGTCGGCCAATGTCGGCGGCATGCCGGGGCTGTTCATCCTCAAGAGCTTCATCATCGCATTCGCGGTGCTGGTCGGGCTTCAGGGCCTCGCCATGGCGGGCCGGGCGATCCTGACGCTGGCGGGGCGCGACGGGATGCTGCCCGAACGCCTGCGCTACACCCTCAAAGCCGATCACTTGACCGAGGCAGCCGAATAACATGGACCTGACACTCATCGGAGAGATCCTGTCGGGTCTCATGTTCTTCGGCATCATCGGCTTTCTGATGCTGGGCTTTCCCGTGGCCTTCACGCTGGCGGGCGTGTCGTTGCTGTTCGGGCTTGCAGGCTGGGCGATCGGCGTGTTCGACCCGTCGAATTTCGGCAGCCTGCCAAGCCGTTACATCGGCTTCATGACCAGCGAGGTGCTGGTCGCGGTGCCGTTGTTCATCTTTATGGGGGTGATGCTGGAGCGGTCGCGCATCGCCGAGCAGCTCCTGCTCACCATGTCAAAGCTCTTTGGCAACCTGCGCGGCGGCCTCGGCCTGTCGGTGGTGATCGTCGGCGCCATGCTCGCGGCCTCGACCGGCGTGGTCGGCGCCACGGTGGTCACCATGGGCCTCATCTCGCTGCCCGCGATGCTGCGCGCGGGCTATGACCCCAAGCTCGCCACCGGCGTGATCTGCTCTTCGGGCACGCTGGGCCAGATCATTCCGCCCTCGACGGTGCTGATCTTCATGGGCGACATGCTGTCGGGCATCAACTCGCAGGTGCAGATGGAGAAGGGCAATTTCGCGCCCACCCCGGTTTCGGTCGGCGATCTCTTCGCCGGCGCGCTGCTGCCGGGCGTGATGCTGGTGGGGCTCTATTCTCTGTGGATCATCTTCAAGGCGATCACCGATCCCGAAAGCTGCCCCGCGACGCCGGTGCCGCTCTCGGAAAAGCGCGGGTTGTTCAAGGAGGTGCTGGTCGCGCTGCTGCCGCCGCTCCTGCTGATCATGGCGGTGCTCGGCTCGATCCTGGGCGGCGTGGCGACACCGACCGAAGCCGCTTCTGTCGGCGCAGTGGGCGCGATCCTCCTTGCGGCGCTGCGCTGGCGCCTGTCCTTCCGGGTGCTGCACGAAACCGTCGTGGCCACGGCGACCATCACCTCCATGGTGTTCGTGATCCTGTTCGGGGCCTCGGTCTTCTCGATCGTGTTCCGGCTGATGGGCGGCGACAACCTCGTGCACGAGTTCCTGTCGAACCTTCCGGGCGGGGCCTATGCGGCGGTCATCGTCGTGATGGCGATCATGTTCGTGCTGGGCTTCATCCTCGACACCTTCGAGATCATCTTCATCGTGATCCCGATCACCGCGCCGATACTGCTGGCGCTCGACATCGACCCGATCTGGCTCGGCGTGCTGGTGGGGATGAACCTGCAGACCTCGTTCCTGACGCCGCCCTTCGGCTTCGCGCTGTTCTACCTGCGCGGCGTGGCCCCCGACAGCCTGCCGACCTCGGCGATCTATCGCGGCATCATCCCCTTCGTGGTGCTGCAATTGATCGGCATCGCGCTGCTCTTCGCCTTTCCGGGCATCGTGACCTGGCTGCCGACGGTGCTGTAACAAGCGCAAAGCCGATCAGACAGAACGAAAAAGCCCGGATCTTTCGATCCGGGCTTTCTCTTTTTCCGACGGGGTCGGGATCACATCTCGAAATACTGCTCGCGCGCGCGGATGAAGTTGGCGTCGGCGGTCTGCGCCTTGGTGCGCAGCAGCTTCAGAGACTCGATAAAGCTCTCGGTGGTGCGCTTGGTCAGGTCGTCGCCGCTGTCGCGCAGTTCGCCCAGAACCTCCTTCGATGCCTCGGCCGCGGCCTCGAGAACCTCTTCGGGGAACTGGCGCACCTGCACGCCATGCTCGTTCACCAGCGTGTTGAGCGCGCGCGGATCGTTGGCGGCAAAGTCCGAGGCGACCATGTCGTACTCGGCCTGCGATACGTCGCGGATGATCGCCTGCAGGTCCTCGGGCAACTCGGAGTACTTGGCCTTGTCGACCACCAGCTCGGTGGCGAGGCCCGGCTCCACGAAGGAGGGGAAGTAGTAGTTCTTGGCGACCTGATGGAAGCCCAGCGCAAGGTCGTTGTAGGGGCCGACGAACTCGGCCGCATCAAGCGTGCCCGACTGCAACGCCTGAAAGATCTCGCCCGCGGCCATGTTGGTCGCTGTAACGCCGAGCTTTTCCCACACGCGGCCGCCAAGGCCCGGAGTGCGGAAGCGCAGGCCGCTGAGGCTGTCGAGACCGGTGACCTCCTCGCGGAACCAGCCGCCGGCCTGCGTGCCGGTGTTGCCCGACAGGAAGCCTTGCACGCCGAACTGGTCATAGACCTCGTCCCAGAGCTCCTGACCGCCCATGTGGCGCATCCAGCCCGCCAGCTCGGTCGAGGTCATGCCGTAGGGCACGCCGGTGAAGAAGTTCAGCGCCGAGGACTTGTTCTGCCAGTAATAGGCGGCCGAATGCGACATCTCGGCGGTGCCGTCGATCACCGCGTCGAGCGATTGCAGCGGCGGCACAAGCTCGCCCGCCGAATAGACCTGGATCGTCAGTCGGCCGCCCGAGGCGGCGGTGATCCGGTCGCGAGACGCTGCGCGCCCACGCCGAGACCCGGAAAGTTCTTGGGCCAGGTGGTGACCATGCGCCAGGTGATGTTGCCCTGCGCGACGGCCGGTGCGGCCAATGCGGCCGCGCCTGCGCCGAGACCGGCCTTGGTGATGAACGAACGACGATCCACGCGTCTCTCCCTGTTCTGTCTTCTGTCTTGCGTCCCGCACCCCTCCCGGAAGCGGGCCCTCGGGCGAGATAAATCCATGCGTGGGGGGCTTGTCCAGCCTCTCGCGCGTGTCACGCATCGGCGGCGGCCTGCCGGAAAGCGCCGAGGCTGTTGACGGCAAAGGGCAAATGGATTCATGTCCGCCCGAGCGCAGGAGAGAACGGATGACGAACCCAGACAGCCAGCTGCCCGCCGTTCCGCCGCGCATCTCGATCGAGATCGACGCCGTGGCGCGGCTCGGATTTGCCAGCGCGCAGGCGCGCACGGCGGTGATCCGGTCGCTGGCGCTCGAACATGCGGGCGCGGCGATCGCGGGGGCGGAGCTGCATCTTTGGTCAGAACCGGCAGTGGCCCGGCCCCGGCATTGGGCGATCGATCGCCTCGCGCCGGGCGAGCGGCTGGAGATCGCCGATCTCGCGGTCGTGCTCGATCCCGCGCGCCTCGCTACCTTGGAGACGTCGGAGCCCGCGATGCTGCGGCTGGAGCTGCGGCAGGGCGGACGGGTCCTGGCCCGCGCCGAGCGCGCTGTTACGCTTCTGGCGCGCGAGGAATGGGGGGGCTTGGGCGAGATGGCGCATCTGCTGCCCGCCTTCGTGCGACCCGACGCCGCCGTCACGTCGGGGCTGGTCGAGGCGGCGGCGGCGCTTCTGAACCAAGCGGGGCAGGGCGCGCCCGACGGCTACCGCTCGGGCGATGCGGGCCGGGCCTGGATGCAGGCGGCGGCGATCTGGTCGGCGGCATCGGGCTGGGGTCTGCGCAGTGCCGTGGCGGGGGGCGGCGTGGCGGCGCGGGGACAGGTGCTGCGCGCGCCGCACCGCATCCGCGCCGAACGTCTGGCGACCCCGCTCGACGCGGCCCTGCTGTTGGCGGCAGGGGCCGAGGCGCTGGGCCTGAACCCTATGGTGGCCTTTGCCCAAGGGCGGGTCTGGTGCGGCGTCTGGCTCCTCGACCGCGATCTCGGCCGCGTGGTCGAACCCGACGCCGTGGCGCTGCGCAAAGCCATCGCCGCGCGCGAACTTCTCGTACTCGACCCCGAGCTTCTGGGGCAGGGCGCGGGGTTCGAAGCGGCGGTGATGGCGGGCCGGGCGCTTGGCGACGAGGCGAGCGAAGCGGGCTTCATCGCGGCGATCGACATGGCGGCGGCGCGCGCGGCTGGCATCCTGCCGCTGCGCGATACCGCGCTCGACCCCGCCCCCGCGGCGGGCGAGGCCAAGTCCCCACCTCTGCCCATGGCCCCCGGCGCCGCCGACCTGCCGGTCTCCGAAATCGAGGAGATCCCGGACACGCCGGAGGGCCGGATCGAGCGTTGGCAGCGCAAGCTGCTCGATCTGTCGTTGCGCAACCGGCTCCTGAACTTTCGCGACGGGCGCGGTTCGGTGCCGTTTCTGTGCACCGACATGGCGGCCTTTGAGGACCGCCTCGCGGGCGGAGCGAGCGCGACCCCCGTGGCGATGGAGGAGGCCGAGAGCCTGCCCGCCGAGGAGATCGCCCGGCGCGCCGCCCAAGCGCAGGAGCGCGGCCGCCTCGCCTCGCCGCTTCCGGTCGCCGATCTGCAGTCGCGCCTTGTGGCGCTTCATCGTCGTGCCCGCAGCGACCTGCAGGAGGGCGGCACCAACACGCTGTTCCTCGCCGCGGGCTTCCTGCGCTGGCGACGCGAAGGCGAGGACCGGGCCTACCGCGCGCCGCTCTTGCTGATCCCGGCGCGGCTCGAGCGGCGCTCGGCCAAGGCCGAGTTCCGCATCACCCATCTCGAGGACGAGGTGCGCATCAACGCGACGCTGCTCGAATTCCTGCGCCGCGATTTCGCGCTGTCGGTGCCCGGTCTCGACGGCGAGCTGCCGCGCGACGACAGCGGCATCGACCTCGCGCGGATCTTCGACCTCGTCCGCCTCGCGGTGCGCGAGATGCCCGGCTTCGAGGTGATCGAGGATCTGGCCCTCTCGACGTTTTCCTTTGCCAAGTTCCTGATGTGGGAGGATCTCGTCGCGCGCGAGGCGGCGCTGCGCGACAGCCCGCTGGTACGCCACCTTCTCGACGGGCCCGAGACGGCCTATCCCCAGCCCGACCTGCCGGTGATCGCGCCGCGCGATCTCGACCGGGCGCTGGCACCCGCCGATCTGGTGACCCCGCTGCCCGCCGACAGCAGCCAGCTCGCCGCCGTGGCGGCGGCGGCGCAGGGGCGCGACTTTGTGCTCATCGGCCCGCCGGGCACGGGCAAGAGCCAGACCATCGCCAACATCATCGCGCAGGTGCTGTCGCAGGGGCGGACCGTGCTCTTCGTGGCCGAGAAGGCCGCCGCTCTCGATGTGGTGCATCGCCGTCTTGCGGGCTGCGGTCTGGGCGACGCCTGCCTTGAGTTGCATTCGAGCAAGACCGACCGCGCCTCGGTGCTGGCGCAGCTCGGACGCGGCTGGGACCGCGCAGCGGCAGGCGAGGAAGCCGACTGGATCGAGGTGACCGAGGATTTGCGCCTCACCCGCGACCAGCTCAACGCCTATGTCGCGGCGCTGCACCGCAAGGGGACACAGGGGTTTTCGGTCTTCGAGGCGATCGGACGGGTGGCGGCGGGCGGGCCGCCGTTCCGCCTCGTTTTTCCGGACGCCAACGCTCATGACGCCGCCAGCTACGCGCGGCTGCGCGACATGGCGTGCGATCTGGAGCGTCTGGCCAAGGTCGCGGGGTCCGCCGCGCCGGTGGAGCTGCTGGCGGGGGCGGAGTGGTCCTTCGACTGGCAGGAGCGGTTCTTGGGCGCGGCACGGGACCTGGCGCAGGCGGCGCGTGGGCAGGGCCGGGCGCTGGGCACCTTGTGCGACCGGCTCGGCCTCGCCCCGGAGGCGGCCCGCATGTCGGCGCGGCGCGACCTGTTTCTGCGCCTCGCTCCGCTGGCGGCAGAGGACGCGCCGGACCTGTCGCCGCTTCCCGACCTGCCGCTCGCGGAGCTCGACCGCGCGCTGCAAACCCGCCGTGAGGCCGAGGCGGCGATGGCGCAGGCGCGCGAACGGCTCGCCGCCGACTACCCGCAGGACGCCGACGCCCGCATCGACGTCGCGGCGCTCGACGCCGACTGGCGCGCCGCCGAGGCCGGGGTCTGGCCATTCTCGGCGCTGGCGCGGAGACGGGTGCGGGGCGTCCTGCAAAGCCATGTGCGCTCCGGCACCGTCGATCCCGGCGGCGATCTCGATGCGCTGCACCGGCTCGCCCGGTCGCGGGCGGCGCGCGATGCCTCGCCGCTGGCACGGTTGCCGGGCGAGGGGATCGAGGCCCTGATCGCGGCGCGGCGCGCGCTTGAGACGGCGCTGACCGCGCTCGCGGGGGAGGGGGCGGGGCCCGAGCGGCTGGGCGCGGCGCGGGCCGAACTGAGCCAGCCGGGCGCAGGCCCGCTGCGCATGGCGCTCGCGGCGCTCGGCTCCGCGCAGGCGGAGATGGCGATGGCCAGCGAGGCCTTCGAGGGCTTGGGCGGGCAGGTCCCCGAGGCCACGTCCCCCGCCCGATCTGGCCAAGGGGCTGGAGGCGCTGGAGACCCGGGCCGCACGGCTGGCGGACTGGACCCGCTGGGTGGCGCTGCGCGCCCGCGCCGATGCGGCGGGCCTGGGACCGTTGATCGCGGCGATCGAGGCGGGGCGACTCGACCGGCCCGCGCGCACCGCCTTCGAGGCTGCCTATGCCGCATGGTGGCTGCCGCGCGCGATGGATGCCGAGCCGCTGCTGCGCGATTTCGCGCATTGGGCGCAGGACGATCTCGTGGCTCGGTTCCGCATGCTTGACGACCGCGCCGCCGCTCTCGCACCCGGTGAGGCGCTGCGCCGGATCGGCGGCGACCTGCCGCCCCGCGACGCGGTGCCGCGCGCCTCCGAGTTGGGGCTCCTGCGCCATCAACTGGGCCTCAAGCGGCCCTCGATGCCGATCAGGCAGCTCTTGGGCCAGATGCCCGAAAGCCTGCCGCGCCTCGCGCCCTGCGTGCTGATGTCGCCGCTCTCGGTGGCGCAATATCTCCCCGCCGGTCAGCCCGCCTTTGACGTGGTGATCTTCGACGAGGCGAGCCAGATCACCACTTGGGACGCCATCGGTGCCATCGCGCGTGGGCGGCAGGCGATCGTCGTGGGCGATCCGAAACAGCTGCCGCCAACCAACTTCTTCGGCCGCTCCGAAGAGGACGACGAAGAAGAGGAGGACGGCTTCGCGCTGCGTGACATGCCCTCGATCCTCGACGAGGTGGCGGCTTCGGGCGTGCCGGTGCGGCGGCTCGACTGGCACTACCGCTCGCGCGACGAGGCGCTGATCGCATTTTCGAACCATTTCTACTACGATGGCGGCCTCGTCACCTTCCCGTCGCCGGGCACGGGACGCAAGGCGATCACCCTGCACCGGGTCGACGGGCGCTATGGCCGGGGCAAGGGCCGTACCAACATCGAGGAGGCGCGCGCCGTGGTGGCGCTGATCCGCGAAAGGCTCATGGCGGCGCTGGCGCAGCCCGAACCCGCGCGCCACAGCATCGGCGTCATCACCTTCAACGGCGATCAGCAGGCGCTCATCCTCGACCAGCTCGACGCGATGCGCCGCGAGACGCCAGAGCTGGAGTGGTTCTTCGACGAGGCGCGCGACGAGCCGCTGATCGTCAAGAACCTTGAGAACATCCAAGGCGACGAGCGCGACGTGATGCTGTTCTCGGTCACTTTCGGGCCGGACCTTGCGGGGAAGCTGTCGATGAATTTCGGCGCGCTCAACGCCGAGGGCGGGGAGCGGCGGCTCAATGTGGCGATCACGCGGGCGCGGCGCGAGCTGCACGTCTTCGCCTCGCTCGGGGCCGACCAGATCGATCTTGGCCGCAGCCGCGCCCGCGGAGTCGCCGATCTCAAGGCGTTCCTCGATTACGCCGATCGCGGCGCGGTGGCGCTGCCCGCACGCGACACGGGCAGCCTCGGCCCGGCCGAGAATCCGTTCGAGGAGGCGGTGGCGCGCGCACTCGAGGCCAAGGGCTGGGAGGTGCGCTGCCAGATCGGCGTCTCGGGCTACCGCATCGATCTCGCGGTGGTGCATCCGGACCGGGGCGGCGCCTATCTTGCCGGTGTCGAATGCGACGGGGCGAGCTATCATTCGGCGGCCACCGCGCGGGATCGCGACCGGGTGCGTCAGGCGGTGCTCGAAGGCCTCGGATGGCGCATCGAGCGGGTCTGGTCGACCGACTGGTTCCGCGCGCCCGCCCATGTGGCCGAGCGGCTCGACAACCGGCTGCGCGAGGTGCTGGCCGTCGACCGCGCACGGCGCGAGACCGCGCGGCCGCGCCGCCTGTCGCTTCCCGCACCGGGAGAGTGAGGCGCGCCGATGCGGTGAGACTTGACCGGCCAAGGCAGGCTCACTAGCCCTGTGGCATGGCCGGTCACGGGGCCGACGATGGCGTCGTCCGGGCCTGCGGCCATCTCATCATTTTCGTCCCGGACGCCCGGACGGTCGTGCCCCGCTGCGAGGCGGCGCGCGCATGTTGGGAGACGCCCATGATCAGACCCCGCACCAAGAGCCCGGTCGTCCCCGCCCGCCGCACCGATCACGGCCCCGCAGGCACCGGCATCGCGTTGATGATCGTCGCCATGGCGCTGTTGCCGGTGGGCGACACGCTGGCCAAGCTGCTCACCGGGGCGATGCCGCCCGCCGAGGTGGTGCTGTGGCGCTTCGGCTTCCAAAGCGCGACCCTCGCGGCGCTGGCGCTCATCCTGCGGCACCGGTTGCGGGGCGCGATGTTTTCGCCTGTGCTGGTGCTGTCGGGGCTGTGCTCGGTGGTCACCATGACCGGCCTCGTCGGCGCCTTTGCGGTGATGCCGATCGCCACAGCCATCGCGATCTTCTTCGTGGAGCCGCTGATCCTCGTGCTGCTGGCGGCACCTCTCTTGGGCGAAAAGGTTGGACCCCGCCGCTATGCTGCCGTCGCGGTCGGCTTCGTCGGGGCGCTGGTGGTGATCCGGCCGGGCTTCGAAGGTTTTACCCCGGCGGCGCTGCTGCCTTTGATGGCGGCGACCGGCTACGCGCTCAACGCGGTGATCCTGCGCAGCGCCTCGGCCTCACGCTCGGCGCTGACGATCCAGACCGGGGCCACGCTCTACGCGGCGCTGATCGCGCTGGGCCTGTTCGGGGTGATGGCACTGACCGGCGGGTCGGGCCTCGTTGCGCCCTCAGCCCCCGGCTGGGTCTGGGGGGTGCTGCCGCTGGCCGGGCTGGTGTCGGCTGCGACCTTCCTTTTGATTGCCGAGGCGTTCCGCCGCTCCGAGGCGGGGCTCTTGGCGCCGTTCCAGTATCTCGAAATCGTCGGCGCGGTGCTGCTCGGCTATCTGGTGTTCGGTGACCTGCCGGACATGGCCACGGTGCTCGGCACCGCGATCATCCTCGGCTCGGGCGGCTATGTGGTGCATCGCGAGCGGGCCGCCGCCCGGGGCGGCGGGGGCCGCGCCGAAGCTCTCGCGCCGCAGGGCTAGGGTCGAACGGCGGGTAAGGGGTCATGCCCCCACCCGCCGTTCCCCGCACTCGTCAACCGGTCAATTGGCAAATGCCTCTGCGACGCCGATCCATGCCGGTCCCGCGCGCCCTCAGGCGTCGGTCTCGGGCAGATAGAGCGCGCCGCTCTCGCGGAACTTCTCGGCCATCTTCGCCATGCCCTCCTTCTGGGCCTCGGACCGGATGTCGTGGCTGATCCGCATGGAGCAGAACTTGGGCCCGCACATGGAGCAGAAATGTGCCGTCTTGTGGGCGTCCTTGGGGAGTGTCTCGTCATGCATCGAGCGCGCCGTGTCGGGATCGAGCGCGAGGTTGAACTGATCCTCCCAGCGGAACTCGAAGCGCGCGCGTGACAGCGCGTCGTCGCGGATCTGCGCGCCCGGATGCCCCTTGGCGAGATCGGCGGCATGGGCCGCGATCTTGTAGGTGATGACGCCGGTCTTCACGTCGTCGCGGTCGGGCAGACCCAGATGCTCCTTGGGCGTGACATAGCACAGCATCGCGCAGCCGAACCAACCGATCATCGCCGCACCGATGCCGCTGGTGATGTGGTCGTAGCCCGGCGCGATGTCGGTAGTGAGCGGCCCCAGCGTGTAGAAGGGCGCCTCGTCGCAGCACTCGAGTTGCTTGTCCATGTTCTCCTTGATCTTGTGCATGGCCACGTGGCCGGGACCCTCGATCATCACCTGGCAGTCGTGCTTCCATGCGATCTGGGTCAGCTCTCCCAGCGTTTCCAACTCGGCGAACTGCGCCGCGTCGTTGGCGTCGGCGATCGAGCCGGGGCGCAGCCCGTCGCCCAAGGAGAACGACACGTCGTAGCGGCGGCAGATCGCGCAGATCTCCTCGAAATGCTCGTAGAGAAAGCTTTCGCGGTGATGGTGCAGGCACCATTTGGCCATGATCGATCCGCCGCGGCTGACGATGCCCGTGACCCGGTCGATGGTAAGCGGCACGTGATGCAGCCTGAGCCCGGCATGGATGGTGAAATAATCGACACCCTGTTCGGCCTGCTCGATCAGCGTGTCGCGGAACACCTCCCAGGTCAGGTCCTCGGCAATGCCGCCGACCTTTTCGAGCGCCTGATAGAGCGGCACCGTGCCGATCGGCACCGGGGAGTTGCGCAAGATCCAGTCGCGGATATCGTGGATGTCGCGGCCCGTGGAAAGGTCCATGACCGTGTCGGCGCCCCAGCGCGTGGCCCAGACCATCTTCTCGACCTCCTCCTCCATCGAGGAGGTGACGGCCGAATTGCCGATATTGGCGTTGATCTTCACGAGGAAGTTGCGGCCGATGATCATCGGCTCGAGCTCGGGGTGGTTGATGTTGGCGGGAATGATGGCGCGGCCCCGCGCGATTTCATCGCGCACGAATTCGGGCGTCACGTGGTCCGGGATCGCCGCGCCGAAGCTTTCGCCGTCGCGCGGTCTGGCGAGGGCGGCGTCGCGGCCCATGTTCTCGCGGATCGCGACATATTCCATTTCGGGTGTGACGATGCCGCGCGGGCATAGGCAAGCTGGGTGACGGGGCGGTCGCCCGTCGCACGGCGCGGCGCATGGGCGCGCGGGAAGGGGCGCAGCTTGCCGCTGGCCCCGTCGCGCCCGTTATCCTCGGGTCGGATGCGGCGGCCCTCATAGGTCTCGGTGTCGCCACGCGCATCAATCCATGCCTCGCGCGGGCGGGGCAGGCCCGTGGCGGTGTCGATCGCGGCCTCGGCGTCGGTATAGGGGCCGGAGGCATCATAGACGCGCACGTTCGGCTCGCCCGCGCTGGGATGGAGCGCGATCTCGCGCATCGGCACACGGATATCGGGATGCAGGGTTCCGGCCTTCCAGACCTTGGTGGAGGCGGGGAGCGGACCGGTGGTCACGCGGGGCAGTTCGGGCGGAGTGGTGTTGATCGTCATGCGGCGTCCTCTCGCGGCGGTGACGATCCAGAACGACAGCGGGGGTGGAGAAGCGGCGAGAAAGACGGGAGACCCCGAAAGCCCAACAGCCGCGCACCGTCCCTACGCCAGTATGAACTGGATCAGGTTCGAAGGGTCTGCGCGCGCGTGGGCCTTTCGGCCTCGCCAGCGATATCTCAGCCCCTTGCCGGGGCCCCCCTGGTGAAGTGCCCGCACCCTGCAGGGGCGGGGCCTTGGCTGTCAAGCGGGGATCAGCCGCGCGGCCGCTCCCGGCGCATCATCGCGGTCACGGCGCGGAAATCGGGATGGGTCGCGATCTGCGACAGATCGAGCGGCGCGCGGGGCCGCCAGTTGGGATACTCGTCCACCGTGCCGGGCATGTTGGTGGGCGCCTTGGGCCCGACCATGTCCGCCAGCCGTATCCCGACCAGCGCCGCGCGGGTGCGCGCGAGGTAGCGGTGCGCCGCGACCAGTACCTCCTGCGGCATCTCCTTTTGCCGGGGCAACCGTCCCCTGAGCGCGCCCGTCTTGCGCATCGCATCCAGCAACGCGCGGCGTTCGCCCGCCCGTCCGGCTGCATGGGCATCGCTGTCTTCCGCGCCAACGAGCCCCAGTTCGCGGCGCAGCTCGATATCCTCGCCCGCCCACCAGCGTTCGAGCACCGGCAGGTCGTGGGTCGAAAGGCACGCCAGCGCCGTGGGGCGGTATTCCTCGGGGCGTTTGAAGCGGTCGCCGTCCTTCTCGAAGTAGAGGATCGAATAGGACAGGATGTTGGCCGCCTGCATCGCCTCGCGAAAGCCCGGCGGCACGAAGCCCAGATCCTCGCCGATCACCACCGCCTCGCGCTCCTGGCTTTCCTTTGCCAGAACGCGCAGCAGGTCGGTGAAGGGATAGCGCAGATGCGCGCCCGCGCTGGCGGGCTCCCCGTCGGGGATGAGGAACAGTTGCCACAGCGCCATCGCATGATCGATGCGCAGCGCCCCCGCATGCGCGAGCTGCGCGCCGATCATGTCACGGAACGGGGCGAAATCGAGCTGGCGCAGCGTGCCGGGGTTGAAGGCCGAGAGGCCCCAATACTGGCCGTCGGCGGCAAAGACATCGGGCGGCGCGCCGACGGCGAGGCCGGTCATCTGAACCTCGCCGCTGCCCCAGCTTGCCGAGCCGTCGGGCGCTTCGCCCACCGCGAGGTCGAGATAGAGGCCGATGCGCATTCCGGCGTCCACGGCACAGGCCATGGCCGCGTCAAGCTGGCGCGTTGCCTGCCATTGCAGCCACAGGTGAAAGCGGACCTCGTCGGCGTTGTCATCGGCGAAACCCGCGACCTGCGCGCTCTCGACATCACGCAGCGCCTCGGGCCAGCCATGCCAGCCCGAGCCGTGGCCCTCGGCCGCCATGGCGAGCGAGAGCGCCTCGAACAACGCGTGACGGCGCAGCGGCTCGCCACCCTCCCTTACGAAGGCGTCGAAATCCGCCTCGTCGCCGTCGAAGGGCTTGCGCGCGAAGGCCGCGCGCAGGGCGTCGAGTTTGGCGGGCACCACCGCGTCGTAATCCACCAGATCGCCCGCGCGCAGGGCTTCGGCGTCGATGTCGCCCGGCTCGTGCCCCACGAGATCGTCGAGCGCGATATAGACCGGGCTGAGAAAGCTGCGGGTCGAGGGAAAGAAGGGACTGCGGCGCGTCGGATCGGCGAGGAACAGCGCGTGTAGCGGGTTCACCCCGAGGAAATCCGCCCCGGCCCGGCCCGCGATGCGCGCCATCTCGGCCAGGTCGCGAAAATCGCCGATGCCGTGGTTGCGCTCCGAGCGCAGCTCGTAGAGCTGGCAGAACAGGCCCCATCCCGGCGCGTCCTCGATCCAGCCGGGCAGGTGGCACACCCCGTCCTTAGGCACGACCATTTCCTGCGGCGCGGCGGGACCGCTCACCGGGCCGTCGGGATCGACGCCGATCTTGCGCAGGATCAGGCGCAGCGTCGCCTCGGGCACGGGGCGCATGCCCTCGCCATGCGGGTCTTCGTATTCGGTGGTGATCCCGTGGTGGCGGCAGAGATCGGCGAGGTCGGTCATGCGGACTCCGAAAAATTGGGCCGGGACAGCGCCCGGCCCGTGGTCGGGAGGGGGGCGGGCCGGAAAGACCGCCCCCGAAGGGGGTTCAGCGATTTGGAACGAGGATCATCGTCGCCAGCGGCGGCAGGCGCAGCGACAGCGACACCGACCGCCCGTGGCATTCCTCCTGACGGCTCTCGATCTTGCCCTTGTTGACCACGCCGGAGCCGCCATAGGCCTCGTCATCGGTGTTCAGAAGCTCGACCCAATCGCCGCCCTCGGGCACGCCGATGCGGTAATCCTCGCGCGCCACGGGCGTCATGTTGGAGATCACGAGAACCGGGCGCGTGCCGCTGTCGGCGCGGCGCAAAAAGGCGAAGATCGATCGCTGGTCATCGGCCCCGTCGACCCATTCGAAGCCCGCCGGATCGCAATCGAGCGCGTGCAGCGCCTTCTCGTCGCGATAAAGCCCGTTGAGATCGCGCACGAGGCTCTGCGTGCCCTTGTGCTTGTCGTCTTCGAGCAGGTGCCAGTCGAGCGAGATGTCGTGGTTCCACTCGCGCTCCTGACCGAACTCGCAGCCCATGAACAGAAGCTTCTTGCCCGGATGGGTCCACATGAAGCCCAGATAGGCGCGCAGATTCGCGAATTTCTGCCAGCGGTCGCCCGGCATCTTGTTCAGGAGCGATCCCTTGCCGTGCACCACCTCGTCATGGCTGATCGGCAGCACGAAGTTCTCGGACCAGGCGTAGTGGATCGAGAAGGTCATCTGGTTGTGATGATACTTCCGATTGATCGGGTCCTCCTGGATGTAGGACAGCGAGTCGTGCATCCAGCCCATGTTCCACTTGAAGTCGAAGCCCAGACCGCCCTGATCGACGGGACGGCTGACACCCGGAAAGGCGGTGCTTTCCTCGGCGATGGACGCGGCCCCCGGCGTGCGCGCCAACACCTGCGTGTTGGTGCCCTTGAGAAACTCGATCGCGTCGAGGTTTTCGCGGCCGCCATACTGGTTGGGGATCCACTCTCCTTCCTTGCGCGAGTAATCTAGGTAAAGCATCGACGCGACCGCATCCACGCGCAGCGCGTCGATATGGTACTTGTCGAGCCAGAAGGTGCCCGAGCAGCGCAGGAAGTTCGCCACCTCGTTGCGCCCGAAATTGTAGATCAGCGTGTTCCAGTCCTGATGGAAGCCCTGCCGCGGATCGGCGTGCTCGTAGAGCGCGGTGCCGTCGAAATTGGCGAGGCCATGCGCGTCGGTCGGGAAATGCGCGGGCACCCAGTCGACGATGACGCCGATCCCGGCCTGATGCAGCCGGTCGACCATGGCGGCAAACTGCTCTGGCGTGCCATAGCGCGAGGTGGGCGCGAAGAGGCCCACGGGCTGATAGCCCCACGATCCGGTAAAGGGATGCTCGGAGACCGGCATGAACTCCACATGGGTGAAGTTCATGTCCTGCAGGTAATCGACCAGCAGCCCGCCAATGACGTCGTAATCGAGCACTTCGCCATCGGAGCCGCGCCGCCAAGAGCCCAAATGCACCTCGTAGATCGAGACCGGCTTGTCATGCAACGAACCCTTGGAACGGCTCTCCATCCACGCGTCGTCCTGCCAGTCATGCTTGTGCATGCCATGCACGATCGAGCCGGTGGCGGGGGGCTGCTCCTGACGGAACGACATCGGATCGGCCTTGAGCGGCTGCAGGTCGCCATGCGCGCCGACGATCTCGAATTTGTAGAGATCCCCGACGGAGAGGTTCGGCACGAACAATTCCCACAGCCCTGCGCCGAAACGGCGGCGCAGCGGGTGGCGGCGGCCATCCCATGCGTTGAAATGGCCGACGACGCTGACGCGGCGGGCATTGGGGGCCCAGACCGCGAAGATGACGCCCTGGACGCCCTCATGTTCGATCGGATGCGCGCCGAGACGCTTCCACAGTTCCTCGTGGCGGCCTTCGGCGACGAGGTATTCGTCCATCTCGCCCAGCACCGGCGTGAACCGGTAGGGGTCGTCGCGCTCCCACTCGTGGCTGCCCGCCTTCATGCGCAGCCGGTAGGGCGTGCCGAATTCAAAGCCATCGGGCAGCTCGCCCCAGAACACGCCTTCGGGGTTCACGCGGGTCAGCGGCGCGATCTGTGTGCCCTCGGGCGTGATCGCCACCACTTCGGCGGCGTCGGGGGCAAAGACGGTAAGGCCCATCGCCCCGGCCTCGGTCCGGTGCGGCCCGAGCAGTTCGAACGGGTCGCCCATGCGGCCGCGGATGATCGCCTCCACACGCGCGGCGTCGGGGGCCGATGCGGGCTTGGTATCGCTCGCGTTGGTCGTCATTGGGTATCCTTTTCGTCGATCAGGGCGAGCAGGCCGCTCAGCGGAATGTCCACCCATGCGGGGCGGCTGGCAAGCTCGTAACCCACTTCGTAGATGGCTTTCTGGATCAGGAAGAGATCCAGAAGTGCCGCGGTGAAGTCCGGGTCGGTGGGGTGCGCCGGGCTGCCGGCGATCACCTCGTCATAGGCGGCCATGAAATCGCGCACGGCGCCCTCGTGCCAATCGCGGATCAGCGTCTCGGCTTCCTCGCCATCGGTGCCCGAGCTTTCGGCCCAGCGCAGCGCCGATTGCGCGGCGTAATCGAGCGAGCGCAGCATGCCCGCCACGTCGCGCAGCGCCGAGGATTTGGCGCGGCGTTCGTCGAGCGTGCGGCGCGGCTCGCCTTCGAAGTCGATGATCATGACATCGTTCTGCGCCATCAGAACCTGCCCGAGATGATAGTCGCCATGGATGCGCGTGCGCTGCCCGGACGGTGTCATCCGCGACACCGCGTCGATCCGAGAGATCAGGCGATCGCGCCGATCGAGGATCTGGCGGGCATGCTCGGCGGCGCGTTCGGGCAGGCCGGTCATACCCTGAAGCCGGTCGAGCGTGGCCACGGTCTCGACCCGCACCTCGTCGCAGATCGCCGTGAGATCGGCGCGCGTCAGCGGCTCGGCGGCGAAGGCCGGGTCATCACTCGGATGCGCCAGCGCCCGGTGCATTCCGGCGGTGCGCCGGCCCAGCGCCTCGGCGACGCCGAGTGCGGGGAGGTAGGGCGGAGCCTCGTCCTCGCTGCCGGTGGCCGCGTCTTGCAAATGCCGATCAAGCGCGTTGGTCAGCGCGCCCCAGGCGTCGCCCTGATTGGCGACATAGGCGAAGGCCGCGCCGAGCGACGTGGCCTCGGACCCGTCGGGACGCAGCGCGATTTCGCCCAGGAAGGCAGGGGTGCCGTCGAAGCCCGCGACATCGGTGAGGAAGCGCGCCACTTCTATGTCGGGCTGGACGCCCGCGCGCAGGCGGCGATAAACCTTGAGGATCACCTTGTCCGAGAAAGCCACCGTGGCGTTGGACTGCTCCACATTGAGGAGCCGCGGCTCGCCCGGATCCTCGATCTCGGCCATGGCGGCGCTGGGCGTGAAGACCAGACGACCGCGCGGGGTGTCGGTCTCAAAACCGTCGCGCAGGGCCGTGAGCATCTCGCCCATCAGTGTCTCGTCGACGGTGCCGTCGATCAGGCCGCCGACATTGGGGCCCTTGCGCAGCTTGGCCATGGTGTAGCCCAACGTCGAGGAACCGAAGGACACGCTGTCCTCGCCCCAGACCGACGCCAGCGGCAGCAGGTAGTGCTGCGTGTCGCCGCCGACTTCGACCTCAATCAGGCCGAGCGCGCCGTTGCCGCCGATCTCGGCCAGAGGCTCGATGCCGACACGGGAAATGCGTTCGTCCTTGGCCGCGAACCAGCGCTGGAGGGGAAGGAACTTGGGCAGCACGTCAGACCCAAGAAGCCGCCCGTCGCGCCCCGAGATGGCCGAGGAGACGCGCCCGTCACGGGTGGTGAGGGTCACGAATTCCGGCAGGATCTGCTGCGGCGCATGGTGCCAGGCCGGGGCCTGATCCTCGTCGGCGAGCAGGAACCAGTAGAAGCCGTAGGAGGGCAGGGTGATGAGATAGGGAAGCGCTCCGATCGGCGGGAAGGCCGAATGGCCGGTCAGCTCGATCGGCACGCGGCCCTGATAGGCCGAGAGGTCGATCTCGACCGCCTGCGCCGCGCGCCCCAGATTGGCCACGCAGAGCACGCTTTCGCCCTCATGCTCGCGGATATAGGCGAGCACGCGGCGGTTCGATGGATAGAGCAGCTTCATCTCGCCGCGCCCGAACACCGTGTGGTTCGAGCGGACCTGCACCATGCGGCGCATCCAGTTCAGAAGCGACGAGGGGTCCTTGGACTGGCTCTCGACGTTGAGCGCCTGAAACCCATAGATCGAATCCTGAATCGTGGGCAGATAGAGCCGCTGCGGATCGGCCTGACTGAAGCCCGCGTTGCGGTCGGGCGACCACTGCATCGGCGTGCGCACGCCGTCGCGATCCCCGAGATAGATGTTGTCGCCCATGCCGATCTCGTCGCCATAATAGAGGATCGGCGTGCCGGGCATAGACATCAGCAGCGAGTTCAGAAGCTCGATCTTGCGCCGGTCGTTCTGCATGAGCGGCGCGAGGCGGCGGCGGATGCCCATGTTGATGCGCGCGCGCTTGTCGCTGGCATAGGTGTCCCAGAGGTAATCCCGCTCCCTGTCGGTCACCATTTCGAGCGTCAGCTCGTCATGGTTGCGCAGGAATATCGCCCATTGGCAATCCTCGGGGATGTCGGGCGTCTGGCGGATGATGTCGGTGATCGGGTGCCGGTCCTCCTGCGCCACCGCCATGTACATGCGCGGCATCAGCGGGAAGTGGAAGCCCATGTGGCATTCGTCGCCATCGCCGAAATAGGGGCGCGTGTCCTCGGGCCACTGGTTGGCTTCGGCCAGAAGCATCTTGTCGGGGTAATGCGCATCGAGGTCGGCGCGGATCGCCTTCAGCACGTCATGGGTTTCGGGCAGGTTCTCGTTGTTGGTGCCGTCGCGCTCCACGAGATAGGGGATCGCGTCGAGCCGAAGCCCGTCGACCCCCATGTCGAGCCAGAAATGCATGACGCGCAGCACTTCCTTCAGAACCTCAGGGTTGTCGAAGTTGAGGTCGGGCTGGTGGCTGAAGAAACGGTGCCAGAAATATTGCCCGGCTACCGGGTCCCAGGTCCAGTTCGACGGCTCGGTGTCGGTGAAGATGATCCGTGTCTCGGGCCATTTGCCGTCATCGTCGGACCAGACATAGAAATCCCGCTCGGGGCTGCCCGCGGGGGCGTTTCGGGCGCGCTGGAACCATTCGTGCTGGTCCGAGGTGTGGTTGATCACCAGTTCGGTGATCACCCGCAGCCCGCGCTTGTGAGCCTCGGCCACAAAGGCGCGGAATTGATCCATGTCGCCGTATTGCGGGTTGATCTCGGTGTATTCCTGAATGTCGTAGCCGTCGTCGCGCAGCGGCGATGGGTAGAAGGGCAGCAGCCAGATCGCGGTCGCGCCCAGCTCCTGCACATGGTCGAGCCGGCTCATCAGCCCGGCGAAATCGCCCATGCCGTCGCCGTTGCTGTCCTGATAGGCCTTGACGTGAAGCTGGTAGATGACCGCGTCCTTGTACCAGTCGCGCTGGCTGGTATCGATCGCGTCCGTCTGAGCGGCGGGGGTGGTTGCGTGGTCTTCCATCAGTCTCTCGCTCCTCCCGGCGGGATAAGTCGCCAGATCGCATAGGGCCGGGTTTCGGGATCGAGCGTCAGCCGATGTTCCTTGCCATGCCAAGTGAAATGATTGCCTTGCACGGCGTCCTGCACCTCGATTGACGCCTCGTCGGGCAGGCCGAAGCGCCACAAGGGCAGGTCGAAGCCGAACTCGCGCCCGGCATGCGGGTCGAGCAGCACGTGAAACAGCAGATAGCTGTCGGCGGCCTTGTCGAAGCGGCCATAGCACAGCACCGCGTCGTCACGCGCGTCGAAGAACTCCAGATTGGTGAAGTCGCGCATCGCCGCGTGCTTGCGCCGGATCCGGTTCATCAGGCGGATGTCGTCCTTGATGTGGCCCTCGCGGTCGAAGTCCCAGTCGCGGATCTCGTATTTCTCGCTGTCGAGATACTCCTCCTTGCCGGGGATCGGCCGCCCATCGCAGATCTCGAAGCCGTTGTAGACGCCGTAATTGCCCGCGAGCGTCGCCGCGAGCGCGAGGCGGATGCGGTGGCTGGCGCGACCCGAACCCTGAAGGAAGAACGGGTTGATGTCGGGCGTGTTGACGAAGAAGTTCGGCCGCATGTAGTGGCGGCATTCCTCGGTGGTCAGCTCGGTCAGGTACTCGGTCAGCTCGGTCTTGGTGTTGCGCCAGGTGAAGTAGCTGTAGCTCTGGTTGTAGCCCAGCTTGGCGAGGCGCTTCATCATCTTGGGCCGGGTGAAGGCCTCGGACAGGAACACCGCACCCGGATGCTTGGCCCGCACCTCGTCGAGAACCCATTCCCAGAACGGGAAAGGCTTGGTGTGTGGGTTGTCGACCCGGAACATCCCCACGCCATGATCGGCCCAGTAGAGAAACATGTCGCGTATCGCCTCCCAGAAGGGGGCGTTGGGGCTGCCATCTTCGAGGTAGTAGCGGAAGTTGACGATGTCCTCGTACTTCTTGGGCGGGTTTTCGGCATAGGCGATGGAGCCGTCGGGCCGCCATTCGAACCAGTCGGGGTGCTCCTTGATCCACGGGTGATCGGGCGAGGCATTGAGCGCGATGTCGAGCGCGATCTCGAGCCCATGCCCGCGCGCCTCGCGCACCAGCGCGTCGAAATCCTCGATGGTGCCGAGCTCGGGGTGGATCGCGGTGTGCCCGCCTTCCTCCGAGCCGATGGCATAAGGGGAGCCCACGTCGTCGGGGCCGGGGGTCAGCGTGTTGTTGCGCCCCTTGCGGTTGGTGCGCCCGATCGGGTGGATCGGGGTGAAGTAGAGCACGTCGAAGCCCAGATCCTGCACATAGGGCAGGCGGTCGATCACGTCGCGGAACGTGCCGTGGCGCAGCCCCGGTGCCGCCGAGCGCGGGAACATCTCGTACCACGCCGAGAACGCCGCTGCCTCGCGGTCGGCAAAGACGGCAAGGTCGCGCTCGTAGCGGGTGAGGCCATAGCGGCGGCCCTCGCGGGTCATCACCGCAAGCGTGTCCTCGTTCATCAGGATGCCGAGACGGTCTTCGGTGCTGCCGTGGTTCGTGGCATGCACGAGGCTTTCGAGCGCCGCGCGCCCTTCGCCCTCGGGGGCATGATCGCGCGAATTGGCGATGAGGCGATGGCCCATCTCGGTTTCGACATCGACATTGAGCCCGGCCGCGACCTTTTTGGCCGTGTCCTTGCGCCAGCCGAGGAAGTCGTCCTTCCAGCCGATCAGCGTGTAGCGGTAAAGCGCGTTCTCGGGCGGGGTGAAACGCCCCTCCCAGCGGTCATTGACCAGAAACTCCATCGGCACTTCGTGAATCTGGCTCGATCCTTGGCGCCACCAGATGAGCGCGGCACGGATCGTGTCGTGGCCCTCGCCGAAGATGTCGGCCCTGACCGTGAAGGGACGCCCAGCCACGCATTTCGCGGCAAAACGCCCGCCGTCGATTTCCGGATCGATCCCTTCGATGCAGATGCGGGATGCGGCCAGAACCTGCATCTCGCGCGCGCTGTCGCCGACAGCGGGGCCCGTCTCGGCCGGGCGCAGCCTTTCGTCTTGCATGAACCAAGGTCCCTCTTCTTGGTTGTGTTCGAAGATCCAACCGCGCCGCGCGCCGCTTGTTCCGGACGTGTTGTCAGGATCGATAGCTGAAGGCGACGTTTTCCCTTGATGCGCGGCGCACTGCACCTACCCTAGCGGGACGTCGCTGCCGCAAGGCGCGGAAGTGGCCGGTTTCATTTGCACAAAGGGTTCCGCCATGCGTTCCACCCCGTTTTTCGCCGTCACCTTCGCCACCGCGCTGGGCGTCGGCGGCTTCGCCTCGGCCGAGGTCGTCGTCGGCTCCAAGATCGACACCGAAGGGGCGCTCTTGGGCAACATGATCAAGCTGGTGCTTGAGGATGCGGGGCTGGAGGTCGAGGATCGCATCGGGCTCGGGGCGACGCCGATCGTGCGTCAGGCGATCACCGGCGGGGAGATCGACCTCTATCCCGAATATACCGGCAATGGTGCCTTCTTCTTCGATCAGACGGATTCGGATGTCTGGCGCGACGCGCAGAAGGGTTTCGACGAGGTGTCGCGCCTCGACGCCGAGGCCAACGACATCGTCTGGCTGACGCCCGCGCCCGCAAACAACACATGGGCCATCGCCCTGCGCGCGGATCTGGCCCAGGAAAACGAGCTTGAGACCATGTCCGACATGGGGCGCTACATCTCCGAAGGCGGCACCGTGACGCTGGCGGCGAGCTCCGAATTCGTGAATTCCGACGCCGCGCTGCCCGCCTTTCAGGAGGCCTACGGCTTCGAGCTTCCCAACGAGCAACTGGTGATCCTGTCAGGCGGCGACACGGCCGCGACGATCCGCGCCGCAGCCGAACAGATCGACGGGGCCAACGCCGCGATGGTCTATGGCACCGATGGCGCGATCGCCGAGGTGGGCCTCAAGGTCATGGAGGATGACAAGTCGGTGCAGCCGGTCTACGAGCCCGCGCCGATCATCCGCCGCGAGGCGCTCGAGGAGAACCCCGAAATTGAGGAGCTGTTGAAGCCGGTCTTCGAGGGGCTCGATCTCGAAACGCTGCAATCGCTCACGCCCGCATCCAGCTCGGTGGCGAGAATGCCGCGGACGTGGCGCGCGATCACCTGACGCAGGCGGGGCTGCTCGACTGATCGGGCGGGGCGAGCCGAGGTGAAGAACGCGTCCCGGCGGTCGGCGGCGGTCTATGCGCTGCCGGCGCTCGCTGGCCTGGCGCTGCTGCCATTCTTGGATTTTCGCGCCAACCGCATCGTCAGTGGCGAAGGCGTCATGCTTTGGGCCCCCGAGGGCGGATCGCTCTTGGGCGCGGCGACGCTCGCGACGCTGATCCTCGGGACCGTCCTCATCGGCGCGCAGCTCGGGCGTTTCGTCGCGGCGCTCGCGGCGCTGGCGCTGCTCTTGTGGCTCGCGGGGCAGGGGGCCGCGACGCTCTCGGCCGAGGCCCCGGAATTCGCGCGGATCTCGCTCGGCGGCGGATTCTGGATCGCGGCGGCCTTCGCGGCGCTCGCCGCCGCTGACGCGGTGGCACGGCTGTCGCTGGGAGCGTTGGTGCGGATCGTGGCGCTGGCGCTGCCGGCGCTGGGCTTTGGGCTGGCACTGCGCGGGGGGCTCTTCGACGACCTTTCGATCCTGCGCGAATACGCCGCCAATCGCGACGTGTTCGACGCCGCACTGGGCGGGCACATGAGGCTGGTGCTGGGGAGCCTGATCCCGGCGCTCCTGATCGGCCTGCCGCTGGGCTGGCTGTGTTTTTCGAGCCGCCGCGCCCGCACGGTGGTCCTGCCCGTGCTCAACCTGCTCCAGACCACGCCGAGCATCGCCATGTTCGGCCTGCTCATGGTCCCTCTGGGGGCGCTGTCGCGCGCGGTGCCTGCCTTGCGCGACTGGGGTGTGGGTGGCATCGGCGCGGCACCCGCCATCGTGGCGCTGGCGCTCTACGCGCTCCTGCCGATCGTCGCCAACACCTATGCGGGCCTCGTCGGCGTGCCCGAGACGATGCGCGACGCCGGGCGCGGTATGGGCATGTCACGCGCGCGCCTCTTGGCGCGGGTCGAGCTGCCGCTCGCCGCGCCGGTGATCCTGACCGGCATCCGCATCGTAGTGGTGCAGAACATCGGCCTCGCGGCAGTGGCGGCGCTGATCGGCGGCGGCGGCTTTGGCACGCTGGTGTTTCGCGGCATGGGGCAGGCGGCGATGGATCTGGTCCTCTTGGGCACGCTGCCGATCGTGGCGCTCGCGATCCTCGCGAGCCTGATGTTCGACGCCATCATCGAGACGACCAGACGGGGAGGGGCGAGATGATACGGGTCACCGGACTGACCAAGCGCTTTGACGGCGCGACCGCCGTGAACAGCCTCGATTTCGAGGTCGAGCGCGGCGAGGTGCTGGCCCTCGTCGGCACCTCCGGCTGTGGCAAGTCGACGACGCTGCGCATGCTCAACCGGCTGATCGAGCCGGATGAGGGGCGCATCGAGATCGACGGGCGCGACGCGCGCGAGGTGTCGCCGGACGCGCTGCGGCGGGGCATCGGCTACGTGATCCAGGGGGTGGGGCTGTTCCCGCACTGGACCGTGGCGCAGAACATCGGCACCGTGCCTCGGCTCTTGCGCTGGGACCGGGGGCGGGTGCGGGCGCGGGTCGAAGAGCTTTTGGATCTGTTCGGCCTCGAAGCCTCCGAATACGCCGACAAGTATCCCTCCGAGCTTTCGGGTGGACAACAACAGCGCGTCGGCGTCGCCCGCGCCATGGCCGCCGAGCCCGCGATGCTGCTCATGGACGAGCCGTTCGGCGCGCTCGACCCGGTGACGCGCGGCCGCCTTCAGGACGAGTTCACGGCGATCCGCCAAAGGCGCGGCATCACCGCGATCCTCGTCACGCATGACATGGACGAGGCGTTCCGCCTCGCCGACCGGATCGCGGTGATGGATGCGGGCCGGATCCTGCAGATCGACACGCCCGAACGCCTGCTGCGCGGCCCGCGCGAAGGCTTCGTGCGACAGTTCGTCGGCCTCGACGACCGGGCCTTGCGGATCCTGTCGTTGCACCGCGTCTCCGAGCTGTCGCGCCCGGCCGCCGACGCCCCGGCCCCGGCACAGTGGGTCGCCCCCGGCGACACGCTGCGCGAGGCGGCGTCGCGGCTGATCTGGGAGGCGGGCGACAGCCTCGCCGTGGTCGAGAATGGTCGCGTGACCGCCGAAATCCACGCCGCCGATATCTGGCGCATCGGCGCGAGGGGCGAGGCTTGAGCCGCGGCGCACTCGCCTTGCTGGTGGCGCTGGCGCTCTTTGCGGCGCTGGTGCTCTGGCCGGGGCTGATGACGCCGCTGCTGCGCCTCGTGGCCGAGCCGGGACAAGCGCTACTCTACGACCGGCAACCGATCCGCGTGCTCGTGGCGTGGCATCTGGCCCTGGTCGGGGCTGCGGGGGTCGTGGCCTCCGTGGTGGGCATGACGCTGGGGGTTCTGGTGACGCGGCCCCGCGGGGCCGAGTTCATGACGTTGGCGCGGATGGCCTCGAACCTCGGCCAGACCTTTCCGCCCATCGCGGTGCTCGCCGTCGCGGTGCCTCTTTTGGGCTTCGGCTTCGAGCCGACCTTCCTCGCACTTTGCGCCTACGGGCTCCTGCCGGTGTTCGAGAACACGGTCGCGGGGCTGCGCGGCGTCCCCGCCCCGGTGCGCGAGGCGGCGCGCGGCATGGGTCTCGCCTGTTCGGCGCGGCTCTGGCGGGTCGAGCTGCCGCTTGCCGCGCCGGTGATCCTGACCGGGCTGCGGCTGTCGACGGTGGTGAACATCGGCACCGCCACGATCGGCAGCACCGTCGGCGCGGTGGGTCTGGGCGAGGTGATCATCGCCGGCCTGCAATCGGGCAACACCGCCTTCGTGCTGCAGGGCGCGTTGCTCGTGGCGCTCATGGCGATCTGCGCCGATCTGGCGCTCCGGGGGCTTGAGCGGCGGATGTCGCGGGCGGGCTGACGCCGGGTTGATGAGCGAAAGGTTGTCTCGGAACCGGGTCCGTGCCAGATCGGACAGGGAAGGGGGCGGGGCGACCGCTATGCCATGCGCGCCCCGTAATTTTGCACGGTCGCAGGAACTTCGACCCGGTCCTGCCGATTTGCTTGCCGGAGGCACTGAACATGATTGACAGACGATATTTTCTCGCATCGGGCGCGGCCCTTGGCATCTTCGGCAGCGGGGCCGTGGCCCACGAATCCGGTGATGCGGCGCAGCTCCCCGAAAGGTTTCAGCCGCGGCTCGTGCCGATCCCTTCCACGATGAATCCCGGCGAGATCCATGTCGACCCCAACCGCTTCGCACTTTATTGGACCCTGCCGGGCGGCGAGGCGATGCGCTATTCGGTCGGTGTCGGCCGCGAGGGCCTCTACGAGACGGGCGTGTTCCGCATCGGCGCCAAGAAGGAATGGCCGAGCTGGACGCCGACGCCCGACATGATCGCCCGCGAGCCCGAGAAGTACAAACAGTACGAGGACGGCATGGAAGGCGGCCCCGACAACCCGCTGGGCGCCCGCGCGCTTTACCTCTTCGACGGCACGCGCGACACGTTCTTGCGGATCCATGGTACCAACGCGCCCTCCACCATCGGCACCGCCGTGTCGAATGGCTGCGCCCGGCTGGTGAACGATCACATCATCGAGTTCTATCCCGAGGTTCCGATGGAGACGAAGGTGTTCCTCTATCCCAAGCTCACCTGATCCCATCAGGTATGACTGCCAAGCGCCCCGGTCACCCCGACCGGGGCGTTTGCGCATCTGGGGGCAGGGGCGGGGCAAGAAATTTGCCCTGAAGTGAAAAAACCTCTTGCGCACCCAGATCCCTCGCCGTAGAAGGCCCCTCACCGGCGGCGCAG
>NZ_BATB01000028.1 GCF_000466965.1 Limimaricola cinnabarinus LL-001 | reverse complement strand
CCGCGGCCGGGACCGGGGCGGTCTCGGCGACCTCCTCGGCCTTGGGCTCGGCCTTCTTTCGACGGGTCCGCTTGGGCTTGGGTGCAGCCTCGGCCTCGGCCTCCGCCGGCTCGGCGGCGGGGGTGTCGGCCTTCTTGCGGCGCGTGCGCTTGGGCTTCGGTGCCTCTTCGGCGGTAGGCTCGGCTGCGGCTTCCGCCTCGGGAGCCGTGGCAGGCGCGTCCTCGGCGGTGTCCTTCTTGCGGCTGCGCGTGCGGGTCCGCTTGGGCTTTGCCTCGGCCTCAGTCTTGGCTTCGGTGACGGCCTCCGTCGCGGGTGCCTGCTCGGCCTCGGTCGCCGTGGCCGGTTCGGGAACCTTGGCGGTTTCGGCCTCGGCCTCGGCCTCGGTCACCGGATCGGAGCCGGTTTCCTCGTCCTCGTCGGAATCATCTGCGTCGTCATCGCTCCGATCCTCGCCCTGCGCATCGGCTCCTTCGCCGTTGCCGCCCCGGCGCCGACGCCGACGGCGCCGCTTCTTGCGAGGCCTGTCGTCCTCGTCCGCCGCCTCATTGGTCTCCTGCCGCGACGAGGTCTCGGTCGTGATCTCCGCTTCGGCCTCGGCGACTTCTTCCTCCTCGACCTCATCATCGGCGTCGAAGTCGTACTCGGCGTCGAGCGCCTCCATCAGCGCGGCCGACGATACGATCGGCGCAGCCTCGGGTACTGCGCGGGTGGCGGTCTTGAACTTCTCGACCACGAAGTCGGGCGAGATCAGCGTGGCGTCGCCCTCGACCCGCACGGCCATGCCGTAACGCTGCTCGATGGCGGCCACGTGTTCGCGCTTGTGGTTCATCAGGAAATTCATGATCGCGTAGGGAACGCGGACCAGCACTTCCTTGGTGCGGCCGCGCACGCCCTCTTCCTCAAGCTGGCGCAGGATCGCCAGCGCCACGTTGTCGTCCGAGCGCAGCAGGCCGGTGCCGTGGCAATGCGAGCATGGCTGGGTCGTCGCCTCGAGCATGCCCGGGCGCAGGCGCTGGCGGCTCATCTCCATCAGGCCGAAGCCCGAGATACGGCCGACCTGGATGCGGGCGCGGTCGGTCTTGAGCTTGTCCTTGAAGCGCTTTTCCACGGCGGTGTTGTTGCGCCGCTCGTCCATATCGATGAAGTCGATCACGATGAGGCCCGCGAGATCGCGCAGCCGCAGCTGGCGCGCCACCTCGTCGGCGGCTTCGAGGTTCGTCTTGAGCGCGGTCTGCTCGATCGAACCTTCCTTGGTGGCGCGGCCCGAGTTCACGTCGATGGCGACGAGCGCCTCGGTGACGCCGATTACGATGTAGCCGCCCGAGGGCAGCTGGACCGTCGGGTTGAACATGCCCGCGAGGTAGCTCTCGACCTGATAGCGGGCAAAGAGCGGCAGGCTGTCGGTGTAGGGCTTCACGTTCTTGGCGTGCGACGGCATGATCATCTTCATGAAGTCGCGCGCGGTGCGGAAGCCGTCGATCCCTTCGACGATGACCTCGTCGATCTCCTTGGAATAGAGATCGCGGATAGACCGTTTGATGAGATCGCCTTCCTCGTAGATCTTGGCCGGCGCGATCGATTTCAGCGTCAGCTCGCGGATCTGCTCCCACATGCGCTGCAGGTATTCGTAATCACGCTTGATCTCGGACTTGGTGCGCTGCGATCCGGCGGTGCGGATGATCAGCCTGCGCCTTCCGGCACATCCATTTCGCCCGCGATCTCCTTGAGTTTCTTGCGATCCGCGGCGTTGGTGATCTTGCGGGAGATGCCGCCACCGCGCGCGGTGTTGGGCATCAGCACGCAGTAGCGGCCCGCCAGCGACAGGTAGGTGGTGAGCGCCGCACCCTTGTTGCCGCGCTCTTCCTTGACAACCTGCACCAGCATGATCTGCCGGACCTTAACGACTTCCTGGATCTTGTAGCGCTTGGGACGCGGCTTGCGCGCGGGGCGCACGTCCTCGCTGTCATCCTCGTCGGCGACGCTTTCGATGCCCTCGTCCTTGGACGCGGCGTCATCCTCGTCCTCGTCCTCGGCGTCGATCACCTCCATGCCGGAGATCTCGTCGTCGCTTTGGGTGCTGACGGCGTCGGAGCCGGCCTCCGAGGCGCGGCTCCGCGAACGCGAGCGGCGGCGACGCGGTCGATCGCCGCCGTTTTCCTCGGCCTCGTCGGTCTCGTCATCCGCGCCCGCCGCCTCGGCTTCGGCCTTCATGCTCTCGGCATAGGCCTTTTCCTCGGCCAGCAGCGCCTCGCGGTCGGCGACGGGGATCTGGTAGTAGTCGGGGTGGATCTCGGAGAAGGCGAGAAAGCCGTGCCGGTTGCCGCCGTAATCGACAAAGGCCGCCTGCAGCGACGGCTCTACGCGCGTGACCTTGGCGAGGTAGATGTTTCCCGCGAGCTGACGGCGGCTCTGGCTTTCGAAGTCGAATTCCTCGACCTTGTTTCCGTCACAAACCACGACGCGGGTCTCTTCCGCATGCGTGGCGTCGATGAGCATTTTCTTTGCCATGTTATCCATTCGCATGGCGCGCCGACTGACGCCCCCGGGGGGGGCGCCTGTCGCGCGCTCATGTCCGATTGTGGCGATGACGCGCGTATCGGCCTCCGTGCGGCCCCTCGGGGCCGTCAACGGGTCGCCTGCATGCTGCGCGCGTTGCATCGCGGTTCTTCCTCGGCCCTGGGGGCCAGTTCATGCCCGGCAGCCATCCAGATGAGCGGGCCGGTCGGGGTCAGGTCAACGGCCCCTCTCGGGGCCGGTCTCGTCCGCCTCCGGTGCCGGGGAACCCCGTCGCAAAGGGAGCGGAAAATCCGTCCGGGCAACGGCGCCAAGCGCATGCCCGTTCCGACCTTCATAGCGGCACTTGTCCACATGACACAATGACGAATGTGAAAGGCCGCCCCGAAGGGCGGCCCGATCATCAATCGATAGCCCTGTTTTTTACAGGTAATCCGAACGTTGCAGCCCGTATTTGGCCATCTTCTCGTTGAGCGTTCGCCGCGGCAGACACAGCTCGTCCATCACCGCCACGATCGACCCCTTGTGGCGGCGCATCGTGTTGTCGATGAGCATCCGTTCGAAAGCCTCAACGAATTCCTTGAGCGGCTTGCCCTCCGTGGTCATCGCCTGATCGCTCTGCTCGTCGCCATCGGTCATCAAGAGCGAGGCGATCGAGCCCGACCCGCGCCGGTTCTGCAATACCGCGCGTTCGGCCACGTTGATGAGCTGGCGCACATTGCCGGGCCATGGCGCCTGCAGCAGCTGCGCCGCCTCCTGCGCGCTCACCTCGGGTGCGTCGCAGCCGTATTCGTCGGCGAACTGCTCGGACAGCCGGGTGAACAGCGACAGGATGTCTTCGCCGCGCTGACGCAGCGGCGGCACGATGATGCGCAGGGCCGCCAGACGATAGTAGAGATCGGGCCGCAGCACGCTCTCGCAGGTCTTGCCTTCGTCCTGCAGGTTGCAGATCGCGACGATGCGCGTCTCGGCGGGCGTGCCCTGGTCGTTGATCGCGGTCAGCAGCCGGGCCTGCATCGCGCTCGACAGCGCCTCGATGTCCTCGAGCACCAGCGTGCCGCCGCGCGCCTCCTCGAGCGCCGGGATCGGGTCGTCCTCGCCCGCGGGGCCGAAAAGCCGCGCGCCGAGCCGTTCCTCGTCATAGGCCGAGCAGGAGATCAGCACGAACTTCTTGGAGGCTCGCGCGCCCACCGCATGCAGCGCATGCGCCACCAGCGTCTTGCCGGTGCCGGTCTCGCCCTCGATCAGCACGTGGCCGTCGGCCTGGCCCAGATCGAGGATGTCCTCCTTGAGCCGTTCCATCACCGGCGAGGAACCGATCAGCTTGTTCATCAGCGCCGAGCCGTCCGACAGCTCGCGGCGAAGCGCGCGGTTGTCGAGCACGAGGCGGCGGGCACTGCTGGCCTTCTTCGCGAGCTCGGTCATCCGGTCGGGGTTGAACGGCTTTTCGAGAAAGTCGAAAGCGCCGATCCGCATCGCCTCGACCGCCATCGGCACGTCGCCATGGCCGGTGATCATGATCACCGGAAGCGTGCTGTCGACGCTCTTGAGCTTTCGCAGGAACTGCATCCCGTCCATGCCCGGCATGCGGATGTCGCTCACCACGATGCCGGGGTAATCGGCCGTCAGCCCCTTGAGCGCCTCTTCGGCGCTGGCAAAGCTCTCGGTGTCGAAGCCCGACAGCGCCAACCACTGGCTGATCGACTGGCGCATGTCTTTTTCGTCATCGACGATGGCGACCTTCATGGTCTTGCTCATGGGAGCCCCCTATTCCGCCGCTGCCATTTCTTCTTCCAAGATAGGCAGCTGCACTTCGAAAACAGCCCCGCCGCCGGATGCGTTCCGCGCGGTCAGCCGTCCGCCGAGATCGTTCACGATCCCGGAGGAGATCGCGAGACCAAGCCCGACACCGTCGCCAGGCGCCTTGGTCGTATAGAACGGCTCGAACAGCGCATCGAGGTTCTCGATGCCCGGGCCGTTGTCATGCACGGTAAGGACGACGGCGTCCTCGACCGTGAGCGTGATGTCGATGCGCGGATCCCGGACCTCCTTGGTGGCATCCAGCGCGTTGCGCAACAGATTGATGATCACCTGCTCGAAACGCAACCTGTCGCCCAAAATCATCGCGGGTCCGGAAGGCAACGTACGGTTGATCGCGACCGAGCGGGTCTTGAGCTGCGGCTCCATCATGGCGAGCGCCGATGACAGCGCGGCGCGCGCATCGACCGGTTCGAAGGCCTGATTGCCCTTGCGGGCATAGGATTTGAGCTGTCGGGTGATCGCGCCCATCCGGTCGATCAGATCGTCGATCCGCTGGAACGAGGAGAGCGCCTCCTCCGGGCGGCGGCGCTGCAACAGCAGCCGCGCCCCGGCGAGATATGTCTTCATCGCCGCCAGCGGCTGGTTCAGTTCGTGACTGACGCTGGCCGACATCTCGCCCAGCACGGCGAGCTTGGAGCTTTGGGCGATGGTCTGCTCGGCGCTTTCAAGATTGCGCTCGACCTGCTGGCGCTGCGCGATCTCGCGCTGCAGCCGCATGTTGAGCCGCCGCAGCTGGTCGCTTTCGCGCCGCACGAGCAACAGCCGAGAGGCAGATTTGCGCGAACTGATCCAGAAGGTCAGCGCCAGCAGCATTGCAAATCCCATGATTTCAAGCGCCAGCACACCGTTCACCCGCTCGCGTACGCTCGTGTAGGCGGTGAAGGTCACCATCTTCCACCCTTGGAACGGCACCCGCAGTTCGCGCCGCATCACCGCCTCGCCGCGCAGATAGGCGTCGATCGGCAGGGCGGTCCAGTCGGTGGCAAGAAAGGCCCGTTCGATCGCCGATGGCGCGGACTGGCGCTCCAGCGCCTCACTCTCGGGCAGGCCGCGCCAGCGCGGCTCGGTCGACAGGATGATCTCGCCGGTGCTGTTGGTGACGAGCACGGCGTCGGAAGTGCCGGCCCAGCTGCGCTCGAGCTTGGCCAGATCGACCTCGACCGAAATCACTCCCAGCGCCGCGCCGTTGGCGTCAACCTTGCGCGAATAGAGGAATGAGTAGCCGCCCGTGGGCCGCTGGAAGATCGTGAAGATGGTGGAGTTCGCACGCATCGCATCGATGAAATAGGGCGCGCTGCGATGCGTCTCTCCGAGGCGATTGCGGTCGGTCGCCGCGACGATCCGACCGTCGCTGTCATAGAGCACGAGCGAAGCCGCGCCGATCTCGTCGACGAAGGACAAGAGCCGCTGGGTCGAGCGCGAGAAGTCGGAGGAGGACAGCGCCCCGATCAGCTCGGGGTCGCGCGCCAGAAGCTGGGGCACGATGGAGTTGCGCTGCAGCTCGGAGATCAGGTTGCCGACATAGAGCGTGAGGCGCACGTCGGTGCGGGTGCGCGTGGCTTCGGTGAAACGCTCGGTCAGCAGCACGTTCGTCACCCAGATCACCGCGATCGCGGCAAGGCAGAACAGCGCCAGCGCTATGCGCGGAGCCCAACTGCGCCGTGGACGCGGCCGTCTGGAAGTGTCGTTCGCCATGCGGACGGGTTTACGCCGCGCCGGGCGGCGCGGCAAGCCGGGGCGGATCACGCCGCATTCACGGGCGGCGTGAGATCGAGGCTCAGGCCGAAACCAGCGCGCCCACGAGGCTGACGAACAGGCCGCGCCCGTCGGTGCCGCCATGTCCCGCATCCACCGCCCGCTCGGGGTGCGGCATCATGCCGAGGACGCGGCGGTTCTCGGAGAGCACGCCAGCGATGTCGCCGGTCGAGCCGTTGGGGTTGTCGCCATAGGTGAAGGCGATCCGGTCCTCAGCGCGCAGCCGATCGAGCGTCGGCTGATCGACGAAGTAGTTGCCGTCGTGATGGGCCACGGGGATATGAAGCGTCGCACCCTCGGCGTAGCCGCTGGTGAAATCGCTCCGGGTGGTCCCGATCTCAAGCGGGATCGACTTGCAGACGAAGCGGATGCCGGCGTTGCGCATCAGCGCGCCGGGCAGCAGGCCGGTTTCGGTCAGCACTTGGAACCCGTTGCAGACACCCAGCACGTAGCCCCCCTTCTGCGCGTGATCGATCACGGCGCGGCAGACCGGCGACTGCGCGGCGATGGCGCCGCAGCGCAGGTAGTCGCCGAAGGAGAAGCCTCCCGGCACGGCGACCAGATCGACGCCGCGCGGCAGACCGGCATCCTTGTGCCAGACCATTTCGACCTCGGCACCGGCGGCGCGCAGGGCGACGGCCATGTCGCGATCGCAGTTGGATCCGGGAAAGACGATGACGGCGGCCTTCATGGCGGGCATCCTTCGGGGTCTGGGGCGGGACCGCAAACGGGGGTCGGCGGAACCGCGAACGAGGTAACTGGAGGCCGGGGGCTCTGGCGGCCCGCGGCGCGAATTCAGGTCGGCGGTGGCGCCCTCCCCTGCAACCACCGCCGCATCGCTCCCGGTGCTCAGGCCCCCCGAAGACGGCCGAGCGATGCCCGAAAGCGAAACCTGTTCCAAAGACGCGAACGCCGCCCCGAGAGGCGGCGCGCGACCTCAGCTCAGGTCGATCTTGTAGCTTTCGATCACCGTGTTGGCGAGAAGTTTCTCGCACATCTCGGTCACTTGGGCCTCGGCGGCGGTCGCATCGTCCCCCGCGAGGTCCAGTTCGATCACCTTGCCCTGCCGGACGCCCTCGACGCCGTCGAAGCCCAGCGCGCCGAGCGCATGGCGGATCGCCTCGCCTTGCGGGTCGAGGACTCCGGTCTTCAGCATCACCTGCACGCGAGCCTTCATGCGCGCCGCTCCTTCTTCTTCGATCTGTCAGTCGGTCCGGTCGACCCGACGCCTCAGTTGATGAGCGTCGGGCGGGGACGGTGGGTCACGTTCGAGGGCAGCACGCCCAAGCGTCGCGCCACCTCGGTATAGGCATCCGTGAGGCTGCCCAGATCCTTGCGGAACACGTCCTTGTCGAGCTTCTGGCCGGTCTCGATGTCCCACAGCCGGCAGCTGTCGGGCGAGATCTCGTCGGCCACGACGAGGCGCTGGAAGTCGTTGTCCCAGATCCGGCCGATCTCGATCTTGAAATCCACCAGCTTGATGCCGACGCCGTGCATGACACCCGACATGAAGTCGTTGACCCTGAGAGCCAGCGCCACGATGTCGTCGAGATCCTGCTGCGAGGCCCAGCCGAAGGCGATGATGTATTCCTCGGGCACCAGCGGATCGCCGAGCTTGTCGTCCTTGTAGGAGAACTCGATGATCGGACGCGGCAACGGCGCGCCTTCTTCCATGCCCAGACGTTTGGCCATGGAACCGGCGGCAAAATTGCGCACGATGACTTCGAGCGGAATGATTTCCACCTGACGAATCAACTGCTCGCGCATGTTCAGCCGCTTGATGAAATGCGTCGGCACGCCGATCGACTGCAGCCCAGTCATGAAGAATTCGGACAAGCGGTTGTTGAGCACGCCCTTGCCCTCGATCACCGCCTTCTTCTCGGCGTTGAAGGCGGTCGCGTCATCCTTGAAATACTGGACCAGCGTTCCCGGCTCGGGGCCTTCATAAAGGATCTTCGCCTTGCCCTCGTAAATCTTCTTGCGACGTGCCATGCGCTCTCCACGGGGTTTCGCGCGCCAAGGCCCCGGATGTCGGGGCGACGCAGCAGGTCCGTGACCGGATTGCTGCGTAACGCGGCCTTGAGGGCCTCATAGTCCAAGCCCCCCTTGCGGGCAAGGTGTCGCGGGGCGTATCCTTTATTGCATGGGGCGGAGGCGCGGAAAGGCAAGTCAAATGACGATTTTCGATGAACGGGAGCATGCGTTCGAGGCGAAGTTCGCGCATGATGCAGAGATGAAGTTCCGCGCCGAAGCCCGGCGCAACCGGATGCTCGGCTTCTGGGCCGCCGGCCTGCTGGGCAAGGAGGGCGACGCCGCCGCCGACTATACCCGCGAGGTCATCAAGGCCGAGTTTCAGGAGGCGGGCGACGACGACGTGTTCCGCAAGCTGCGCCGCGACATAGGCCACCTGATGAGCGACGAAGAGATCCGCGAGAAGATGGCCGAGTTCACCATCGCAGCCAAGTCGGAGCTGTTGCAGGAAAACTGATACCCTGTTTCTCTACCGCCTTTCCTACGGCCCCGGGGATCTCTTTTCGGTGGCTCGCCCCTCCTGCACAAGCCCGATTTTCAATCAAAGTCCGATACTGTCCGGCCGACCGCCGCGACGGTATTCAGGCCCTCTGACCCCGAGCCGCGCCCATGTCCGCATCCTCGCCTGAACCCGCCACGCGCGGAGCCCGGTCCCTTCCGCTCAGCTTTGGGCGAACCGCGCTGCGGCTGTTGCCGTTGCTGGCATTGGGCCTTGGCGCATGGCTTCTGGCGCAGCGCTGCGAGACCATCGATTTCGGCGCGGTCTGGCCCGCGCTTCGGGCGCTGCCTCCGCAGCAATGGATCGGCGCTCTGGCCTGCACCGCCTTGAGCCTCTGGGCCTTGGGTCAATACGACGTGGTGTTGCACCGTGCCATGGGCACCGGCATCGCTCCCGCCCGCGCCCGCGCGGCGGGCATGCGCGCCATGGCCATCGCGCAGACCGTGGGCTTCGGCAGCCTCACCGGCGCGCTGGTGCGCTGGCGCAGCCTGCCCGAATGCGACCTATGGACGGCGACGCGGCTGTCGCTGTGGGTTTCGGCCTCCTTCATGGGGGCGCTTGGCGTGCTGGCGGGGCTGTCGTTGCTCTTGCTCGATGGGCACACGGCGCTGGCCGCGCTTCTGGCGATCGTGGTGATCGCGGGGGTGTCGCGGATCACCCGCCTGCCCGGCCTGCCGCAGATGCGGGCGGGCACGCTGCCCCGGCTGATCGTCTGGACCGCCATCGACACCTGCGCCGCGGGCGCCGTGCTCTGGCTCCTGCTGCCGGCGGACGTCGAGATCCCGGCCTCGGCGGCAATCTTCGCCTATCTCGCGGCGCTGGGCGCGGGCCTCGCCAGCCAGAGCCCCGGCGGCGTCGGCGCGTTCGAGCTGTGCCTTCTGGCGCTGCTGCCGCAGGTGCCCGAGGCCGACCTGATTGCCGCGATGATCGGCTACCGCGTCGTCTATCACGCGGTGCCCGCGCTGCTGGCGCTGCTCCTGCTGATCCGCCCGATGACCATCGATGTACGGCCGGGCCTGACCTCGGCCGAAGGGGCGGCGCGGCACCGGGCGCTGTCCTGCGCGCCGCAGGCCGAATGGGGTCTCGTCTGGCAAAGCGCGCGGATTCTGCTGTCGCCCGATCAGGAGAGCGGCTGGCTCGTGCGGCGCACCGGCGGCACGCTGGCCGCGATCGGTGAGCCGCTGGGCCGCCCCGAACTTTCGGCGCTGCGCGCCCATGCCAGCCGTCTCGGCTTCAACGCGGCGATCTACAAATGCGGGCCCCGCATGGCGATCCGCGCCCGCGCGGCGGGCTGGGCGGTCGAACGGATCGCCACCGAGGCGGTGATCGACACCGCCCGCTGGAGCCTCGATCGGCCCGCCTGCCGCGGCCTGCGCCGCAAGCTGAAATCCGTGGCCAAGGCAGGTGTTACGATCGAAACCGCGCCGCAAATCCTGCCCTTGGACGAGATGGCGCGCATCCATGCCGACTGGGCCGCGCGCTCGGGCGGCGAGCGAGGGTTTTCGATGGGGCGGTTCTGCCCCGAGCTTCTGAACCACCAATTCGTCGCGCTGGCCCGGCACGAGGGCGAACTGGTGGCCTTCGCCAGCTTCCATCAAGGCCGGGGCGACTGGACCCTCGACCTGATGCGCCAGACCGGCACGGCCCCCGATGGCACAATGATGGCGCTGATCCTCGCCGCGATCGAGGCCGCCCGCGCGGCACAGGTGCCGCAGCTGTCGCTCGCCGCGCTGCCACAGATGCCGCGCTGGATGCCCGGATGGGTCTGCGCCAAGGTGGCGGCCCGGCCCGGCGGCGCGGGGCTCGAACAGTTCAAGCGCGGCTTCGGGCCCGGCTGGCGGCCGCTCTATGCCGCCGCCCCGACCCGCCTCGGCCTGTTGCGCGCCGGGATCGAGATCGCGCGCGCCGTGCACGTGCCCGCGCCGCTCGACGCCGAACCGCCGATCCCCGACATTGAATTCGGCGGCGCTCCGGTGCAGAAGGGCGGCGATACCGCCCGGCGGCCGATCCGGCTCCCGGTCTTCCGCGGCGCTGCGCCGCGCCTCACTGACCAGACAGGCCCCGCCAATGACCGACGCGCTTACCCGACTTCTCGAAACCCGTGACTGGCTTCTGGCCGACGGGGCCACGGGGACGAACCTGTTCAACATGGGTCTGAGCTCGGGCGACGCGCCCGAGCTTTGGAACGTGACCGAACAGGACAAGATCCGTGCGCTCTATGCCGGTGCCGTCGATGCGGGATCGGACCTGTTCCTGACCAACAGCTTCGGCGGCAACGCCTCGCGGCTCAAGCTGCATCAGGCGCAGGACCGGGTGTTCGAACTCAACAAGGCTGCCGCCGAGCTGGGCCGCGAGGTCGCCGACAAGGCGGGCCGCACGGTGATCGTGGCAGGTTCGGTCGGCCCCACGGGCGACATCATGGCGCCGATGGGCAGCCTCACCCACGAGATCGCGGTCGAAATGTTCCACGAGCAGGCCGAGGGCCTGAAGGCGGGCGGCGCCGATGTGCTCTGGGTCGAGACGATCTCGGCCGCCGAGGAGTTCCGCGCCGCCGCCGAGGCGTTCGGCAAGGCCGACATGCCTTGGTGCGGCACCATGAGCTTCGACACGGCGGGCCGCACGATGATGGGCCTGACCAGCGCCGACATGGTCAAGATGGTCGGCAAGCTCGACCACGCGCCGCTGGCCTTCGGCGCCAATTGCGGCACCGGGGCGTCGGACCTGTTGCGCACGGTTCTGGGCTTTACCGCCGCCGGGCCGGAGCGGCCGATCATCGCCAAGGGCAATGCCGGCATCCCCAAGTATCAGGATGGCCATATCCATTACGACGGAACGCCCGAGCTGATGGCCGACTATGCCTGCCTCGCGCGGGACGCGGGTGCGACGATCATCGGTGGCTGCTGCGGCACCATGCCGGACCATCTGCGCGCCATGCGCGAGGCGCTGGAGACCCGCCCGCGCGGCGAGCGTCCGACGCTGGAAACCATCGTCGAGAAGCTGGGCGGCTTCTCCTCGGCCTCAGACGGGACCGATGGCGCAGGCCCTGAACGCGCGGCGCGGCGCGGCCGTCGCCGGAGCTAGGGCTCGAAATGTAAAAACCCCCGCTACCTTACGGTCGCGGGGGTTTTTACATGGGTGGCCGGCAAATCATAGATCGTAGAGCGCACTGAACTTGGCTTCGAGATAATCGAGCAGCGGCGCTTCGGACGGTGCTGCACCACAAGCCGCTTTGATCGTCTCGCGCGGCGACATCAGCGCCCCGTGGCGTTGCACCTTGTCGCGCAGCCATGTCGTGGCACCCGAGAGGTCGCCGCGCGCCAGTTCGGCGTCGAGGGCGGGCCGGTCGGCCCGCAGCGCCGCGTGCAGGCAGCCCGCATAGACGTTGCCGAGGCTGTAGGTCGGGAAATACCCCATCAATCCCACCGACCAGTGCACGTCCTGCAGGCAGCCATTCGAGGGCTTGTCGACGGCAAAGCCGAAATCGGCGGCAAAACGGTCGTTCCAGGCCGCTTCGAGGTCGTCCACCGCCAGATCGCCGGAAATCAGCGTCCGCTCGAGATCGAAGCGCATCATGACATGCAGGTTGTACTGCACCTCGTCCGCCTCGGTGCGGATATAGCCGTTCGAGACGCGGTTGACGGCGCGAGCGAATTCCATCGGGTCGGTGATGCCGATATCACCGAAGGTGTCGCGCATACGGCCCAGCAGCCAACCTGCAAAGGCAGGAGACCGCGCGAGTTGGTTCTCGTAGATCCGGCTCTGGCTTTCATGCACGCCCATCGACACGCCCCGTCCGATCGGCGTCAGCAGGTGGTCGGGGTCGACGTTCTGCTCGTAGCTTGCGTGACCGACCTCGTGGATCGTCGAATAAAGGCAGTTGAACGGATCGACCGGATCGGTGCGGGTGGTAACACGCACATCGCTGCCGGATCCCGAGCAGAAGGGATGCACCGCCTTGTCGATACGCCCGCGCGAAAAATCGTAGCTGAACAGCCCTGCCAGCTCGCGCGAAAGCGCCAGCTGTGCCGCCTCGTCGAAGCGGCCCGCAAGCGCGGCAGGCTGCGGCTTGTCCAGTATCGCCGCCCGCAGCGCCACGAGGCGCGGACGCAGGGCACCGAACATCTCGTCGAGCTCGGCGGCCCGGCGCCCGGCTCGTAATCGTCGAGCAGCGCGTCATAGACGTCCCCGCCCTGTGCCAGAGCCTGCCCCTCCTCCTGACGGAGCGCCACGACGCGCCGCAGGGTCGGCAGGAAGGCCGCGACATCCTCGGCGGCGCGGGCCTCGGCCCAGACGCCCTGCGCCACCGAGGTGACGCGGGCAATCTCGGCGGCGAGCTTTGCGGGCACCTTCTTCGCGCGCTCGTAGGCGCGGCGGATCTCGCGCAGGTTGGCCTTGGCTACCGCATCCCCCGCCTCGGCTTGCGCGAGCCAGTCGCCAAAGCGCGAATCGGTGCGGCGCGCGTGCAGCACGCCCTCCATCGCTGCCGATTCCTCGCCGCGCTGGGCGGCGGCGCCGCGTGGCATCATCGTCTCCTGATCCCAGCCGAGACGGCCCGCCACCTGCGCCAGCGCCTCGGTCTCGCGCGCATGCGCCATCAGATCGTCATACACGGTCATTTGCGGATCTTCCTGAGGGACTGGACATAGGGGTAGCGGGCGAGAAAGCGGGCGCGCAGGATCAGCACCCAGAGCAGCACCGCGCCGAGCTGATGCGTGATCGCGGCATGGAGCGGCGCTGCGTAGATCGCCGTGACGATGCCGAGGACCATCTGCACCACCAGCATCGCCAGCACGGCATTGACCGCGAGGCGGGTCGACGGGTGCGGCGACCGGCGGCCCCGCAACCAGACGACGACGCCGAGGATCATCAGCAGGTAGCCCGACATGCGGTGGATGAACTGCACCAGCCCCGCATCCTCGAAGAAGTTGCGCCAGATCGGCTCGAGCTGGAACGGATCGGGCGGCAGGAAGCTGTCGCCCATCAGCGGCCAGGTCGGAAAGGCACGGCCTGCGTCGATCCCCGCCACCAGCGCCCCGAGGATGATCTGCAAGAAGCCCAGATGCATCAGCCCGGTCATCCCGCCCCAGAGCTTGCGCTCGGCCGAGCGGCGAGCCTGCAGCAGATCGACCTCTCGCCGCTTGAGCCGCAGGATGTACCACGTGATCAGGCCAAGAATCGCGAAGGCGAGGCCGAGATGCGTGGCGAGGCGGTAGGAGGCGACGGTCACCATGCCGTCCTGAAGCCCACTATGAACCATCCACCAGCCGACCGCGCCTTGAAGCCCGATCAGCGCACCGAGACCCAGAAAGCGGGTCTTGAAGCCCGCCGGAATGCGCTTGGTCACAAGAAAGCCCAGAAAGCCCAGCGCCCAGACGAGGCCGATGGTGCGGCCAAGCTGGCGGTGGCCCCATTCCCACCAGAAGATGCGCTTGAACTCGGACATCTCCATGCCCTGGTTCATCAGCTCGTATTGCGGACTGGCCTTGTAATTGGCGAACTCGACATCCCAATCGGCGGCCGAGAGCGGCGGGATGGCCCCCGAGACCGGGTTCCATTCCGTGATCGACAGCCCGCTGTCGGTCAGCCGCGTCATGCCACCGACGAAGACGATGGCGGCGACGAGCACGAAGAGAATGCCGAGCCAGATCCGCAACCCGCGGCGCGCATCGGCGCGACCGCGGTCGATGCCGCCGGGGGTGGCGACGGATTTCTGGTTCGTGCCCACCTCCTCGAAAATGGAGCGGGGTCGCTTTTCCGCCTGTTTCGCCATGTCGGGACCTCCGGTCTGATCGGCGCGCAGACTAGGCGCGCACCCTGCGGGCGACAACACCCGCCATTGCAACGACTTGGAACGCGCGAAGGGCTACGCCCTCAGCCGCGCTCCTTCCAGCGGACCATCTGTCGCATCACCCCGTGCAGCGTCTGCACATCCGAACGCGTCAGAGGCATCCGGCTCCACAGGTTGCGCATGGTCTGCTTCATATGCGCGGCCTTGTGCTCGGGGAAATAGAACCCCGCCTCATCGAGCCGCTCCTCGTAATGCTCGGCGAGCTTCTCGACCTCATGCGCCTGCGCCCATTCGGCCCCCGCCATCTCAATCCGGCGATCGGCAACCTCGGTCGAGGCGCGACGCCACTCATAGGCCATGAGCAGCACGCATTGCCCGAGGTTGAGAGAGGCGAATTCGGGGTTCACCGGGACCGAGACGATGACGTTGGCGCGCGCGATGTCGTCGTTCTCCATGCCCGCGCGTTCGGGTCCGAACATCACGGCGACCTTCTGGCCCTGCGAGATCCGCTCGGCGGCGTCGCGCATCGCGGCCTCGGGCGTCATCACCTCCTTGGTGAGACCGCGCGGACGGGCCGTGGTGGCGTAGACGAAGGTGCAGTCCGAGACCGCCTCGGCGGTGTCGCCTGCCAGCATCGCCTCGTCCAGAAGCCGCCCTGCGCCGGAGGCCAGCGCCACCGCCCGCTCCTGCGGCCAGCCGTCGCGCGGGGCCACGACACGCATCCTGTCGAGGCCGAAGTTCCACATCGCGCGCGCCGCAGCACCGATGTTCTCGCCCATCTGCGGGCGGATCAGGACGAAGGCGGGCTGTGGCTTGGGGTCGGTCATGGTGGTCCCGGGGCTAGGCGGAAGGATGCGCGGCGGTGTAGCCTCGAGGGACGTCCGAGACAAGGAGTGGCACCGATGGCCTATGACGAAGGACTGGCGGCGTTGTTGCGCGATGATCTGGACGGGCGGCCGGGCATCTCGGAAAAGCGGATGTTCGGCGGTCTGGCTTCATGCTTTTCGGCAACATGCTGTGCGGCGTCACCTCGCAGGGCGCGATGTTCCGGGTCGGCAAGGAACGCGAAGCCGAGGCGTTGGAGATCCCCGGCACCGGGCCGATGATGTTCACCGGGAAGCCGATGGGCGGCATGGTCGCGGCCAAAGACGAGACGGTGGCCGACGACGATTCACGCGGCACGCTGATGGCGCTGGCCTTCGCCCATGCCGAAAGCCTGCCTGCGAAGTAGCCAAGCCCCGCGATCCCCGATATAGGGCGGCCTCGAAGTGCAGGAGGCCCTCATGAGCGACCAAGACGACGCGCCGCAGATCTATCTCGTCACCCCGCCCGAATTCGAACTGTCGGAGTTTCCCGACCGGCTCGCCGCCTGCCTCGATGCCACGGAGGTCGCCTGCGTGCGCCTCGGGCTCGCCACGCGCGACGAGGACCGTATCAGCCGCGCCGCCGACGCGCTGCGCGAGATCACCCATGCGCGCGATGTGGCGCTGGTGATCGATACCCATGCCAAGCTCGTCACCCGGCTCGGGCTCGACGGCGTGCATCTCACCGATGGCTCGCGTTCGGTGCGGGCCACCCGCAAGGATCTCGGCGAAGACGCGATCGTCGGCACGTTTTGCGGCAACTCGCGCCATGACGGCATGACCGCGGGTGAGGTGGGGGCGGATTACGTCTCCTTCGGCCCGGCGGGGGCCACCGATCTGGGCACCACGCCGCAGGCCGAGGCCGAGCTGTTCGAATGGTGGTCGATGATGATCGAGGTGCCGGTGGTGGCCGAGGGCGCGCTCGACCTCGATCTCGTGCGGCGCCTTGCCCCGCATGCCGATTTCTTCGGGATCGGCGAGGAGATCTGGCGTGAGGCCGACGCCGCGGAGATGCTGCGCCGCTATGCATCGGCCATGGCGGGCTGAACTGCCGGTTGCTCCAGCGCGCCGGCGCTCTCCAGCCCGGCGCGCACGACGCCCTCGAGCTTGCGCGCCAGCGCCTTGCGGTCGGGATGGTCGGCGACCCGCAAGGCCGGGTGATAGATCACCTCGATCCGCCCATGCCGCCGCGCCGACAGCATCCGCAGCATGTGCGGCCCGAACTCCATGTCGCCCCACCAGCCATAGAACCGCACGTCCCGGCCTTGGGGTGCGCGGTAGACCACGCTCACCGGCTGAATCTCGAGGTTCGGCTGATCGGGCGACAGGAAGGCCGCGAAAAGCGTCGCCTTGAACGGCAGCACCCGCCGCCCGTCGGTCGAGGTGCCCTCGGGGAAGAACACCAGCCGGTGGCCATGCGCCAGCCGCTCGCGCATCAGACGCACCTGCGCGGCGGCCTCACGCCGCTCGCGGCGGATGAAGACGGTGCCCGTGGCGCGCGCCAGCCAGCCGATGCCGGGCCAGCCCGCCACCTCGGCCTTGGACACGAAATAGACCGAAGCCTTGGCGTTGAGCGCGAAGATGTCGAGCCAAGACGCATGGTTGGCGACCATCGCCCCGTGCCCCTCCATCGGGCGGCCGGTCAGCCCCAGCCGCAGCCCCAGGATCGCAAGGGCCGCGCGGCAGGCCCCTTGGGTGATGCGCGAGGTGACCGGGCGGCTCAGCCCCCAGATCCGCCGCTCCAGCGGTCGTAGCGCCAGCGACACCGCCAGCGCCAGCAGCATGACGCCGCCCAGAAGCGGGGCGCGCCACGCCACGCGCAGCCAACCGGCCGGATCGGGGCCGTCCCATGGCGCGGGTTCGACCCCGTGCCAGGTCAGGGGCTCGGGCGCGCCGTTCATCCGCGCGCGCCGTAGCGGGCGCGCTGGCCCGCATGGGCCAGGTTCATGTCGAGGATCATGCAGACATCCGTGGTGTTGAAGGCGCGGTCCGAGAACATGCCCTGCCCGACCCGGCCGCCGATCCGCAGATAGGCCTTGATCAAGGGCGGCATCACCCGCATCGCCGCCGCCCGGTCGAGATCTGCGACCACCGGCATCGCGTCATGATCTACCTGCCGGCTCGTCACCCGCAATTCGGGCGGGGCGAGGTGATCTCGGCCCAAAAGCGCCAGCGGCCCGAGATGCGCGCGCGGATCGGCCCCTTGGAACGAAGCGGTGCCGAACAGGATCTCGATGCCGCGCGCCTCGATATGCGCGGCCAATCCCTGCCACAACCGGAACATCGCCGTGCCGCCCCGGTAGTCGCGATGCAGGCAAGAGCGCCCCAGCTCCAGCAGCCGCCGCCCGGAGCGCTTGAGCGGGGCGAGGTCGAACTCGTCCTCGGTATAGAACTGCCCCATCCGCGCAGCGCCCTCGTCGTCGAGCAGGCGGTAGAGCCCGACGATGCGTGCGCCTTCGGGCCGCGCCTCGTCGATCAGGAGCAATTGCTCGGTCACCGCGTCGAAGCGGTCGCGCTCGCGGCCCGCCTCGTGATCGACCATCTCACCATCGCCGCCCAGTTCACGCACGAAGATATCGTAGCGCAGACGCTCGGCCTCGGCATGCTCGGCCGCGTCACGGGCAAGCCGCACCGACAGGACAGGAGAGGACAGGATCATCGGCGTCGGATCGGACTCGGCACAGGCGCCATGAGGGCGGTCTCCGGATCGGGATGTTGCCTCCGGGTTCTAGGCGGGGTCGCCCCGCTTGGCAACAAGACTGCGCCGGCTCGCCTCAGTCGTTGACAGGTGGCGACGGTTCGCTACCTTGGGTTGAATTCAGTCACTCGCCGATACAAGGACAAGCGCCACCTTGGACCCATCGAGCACCACCTTGCCCTCTTCGCGAAAATTCACGGTAATGCGGCCACCGATGTTGGACTGGATCTGGCCATTGCCCCATTCGGGACGATCGGGATGGCGCACGATCATGCCCGGCGTGAGAATGGAATTCAAATCGGCCATCGCGGCCTCCTGCTGTCTTGGGAACACGCCATGAGCGATGATCCGGATCTCGGCGCGCTGATCGCTTCGCGCCTGTGCCACGATCTTATCAGCCCGCTAAGCGCGATCGGCAATGGGGTGGAGCTTCTGGCGTTGACCGCCCCGCCCGGGCCCGAGCTGTCCCTGATCTCCGAGAGCGTGGAGAGCGCCCTCGCCCGCATCCGCTTTTTCCGCCTTGCCTACGGTGTCGCCACGACACGACAGATCATCGGCAGGAACGAGGTCGTGTCGATTCTCGACGCGGTGTCGCGCAGCGGCCGCCTGCGCCTTGATTGGGAGGTGACCGAGGATCTGACACGCGACCGTGCGAAGCTGGCCCTGCTGCTCATCGCCTGCCTTGAAGCGGCACTTCCCTATGGCGGCAGCATCACGGTCGACGGGTCGGTCGATGCACTTCGGCTGCGCGGGCATGGGCCACGGCTCCGGATCGAAGCAGATGCTTGGAACCGGCTGCGCGGCCTCGAGGTGACGAGCGACGCCAGACCCGGCGAAGTGCAATTCGCGGCGGCCGCGGCCCTGCTGCGCGCCCGTGCCCGCCCGGCGTCGATCGAGACGGGCGAGCACGGGATCGAAATCAGGCTTTGATCAGCTGCGAACCGCGCCGTCACCGACGACGAGATACTTGAAGCTGGTCAGCTGCTCGGCCCCCACGGGGCCGCGCGCATGCATCTTGCCGGTGGCGATGCCAATCTCGGCCCCCATGCCGAATTCACCACCATCGGCGAACTGGGTCGAGGCGTTATGCACGAGGATCGCGCTATCGACCCGCTCGAAGAACCGCTCGGCGGTCGCCTTGTCCTCGGTCAGGATGCCGTCGGTATGGTTCGAGCTGTAGGCGCGGATATGCTCGATTGCGCCGTCGACATCGCGGACGGTCTTTGCCGCAATATCCATGTCCAGATACTCGCGGCCCCAATCATCCTCGGTCGCGGGGGTCGTGCCCACGACATCGGCGAATTCGGGCGCGGCATGCACGTTGACACCCGCCTTGACGAGCGCTGTGACGATGTCGCGGCCAAGGCTGTCCTTGAGGTCCTCATGCACCAACAGGCATTCGGCGGCGCCGCAGATGCCGGTGCGACGGGTCTTGGCGTTGAGCACGACTTCGAGCGCCTTCTTGGGATCGGCGGCCTTGTCGACATAGATGTGCACGATGCCTTCGAGATGGGCGAAGACCGGCACCCGGGCCTCACGCTGCACCAGCCCGACGAGGCCCTTGCCGCCGCGCGGCACAATCACGTCGATATGGTCCGTAGCCTTCAGCATCTCCGAGACGGCGGCGCGGTCGCGGGTCGGCACCAGCTGGATCGCATCGGTCGGCAGCCCGGCCTTCTCAAGGCCGGTCTTCAGGCACTCGGTCAGGATCGTCGAGGAGTTGAGCCCCTCGGAGCCGCCGCGCAGGATCACGGCATTGCCCGCCTTGAGGCACAGAGCGCCCGCGTCGGCTGTCACGTTGGGACGGCTTTCGTAGATCACGCCGACCACGCCGAGCGGCGTACGCACGCGGCGGATGTTGAGGCCCGATGGCATGTCCCATTCGGTGAGCACCGCGCCTACCGGATCGTCCTGCCCCGCAATGGCGCGCAAACCATCCACGATGGATTGGATGCGGTCGTCATCGAGCTTGAGCCGGTCCATCATTGCCGGGCTGATGCCCTTTTCGGTGGCAAAGCTCTGATCCTTGGCGTTGGCCTCCTTGATCTCCTCGCGGCGGCGCAACACCTCCTCGGCGGCGGCTTCGAGGGCGGTCTTTTTGGCTTCGGGCTTGGCAAAGGCCAACTCGGCGGCGGCGGCGCGGGCACGCTCACCGATATCCTTCATCAAGGCGGGAATGTCGGTGTGATCGGTCATGCGGGTTCCTTTCGGACGCTGATTTCGGATCTGTCGAGAAGATGGAAGGTGCGTCAGACGACCATGTCGTCGCGGTGCACCAGCGAGGCACGACCCTTGTAGCCAAGCACCTTCTCGATCTCGTCGCTCTGGTGGCCGCGAAGTTTGCGCGTCTCCTCGGCCGTGTATCGGGTCAGACCAAAGCCGACGCGGGTGCCGTCAGGCCCGGTGATGGCCACCGGGTCGCCACGGCCAAAACGACCCGAGACGCCGGTAACACCCGCAGGCAGCAGCGAATTGCCGTCAGCCAGCGCGCGAGCGGCCCCGGCATCGATGCGGATTTCACCCTTGGGCTTCATCGCCGAGATCCAGTTTTTACGTGCTGAATGCGGATCGGTCTGCGCCTTGAACCAAGTAGCGTTGCAGCCATTCATGAGCTGTTTCAAGGGATTAAGTGGCGAACCTAGCGTAATCGCCATATCGCATCCGGCCTCCGACGCCACTTTGGCTGCGAGCAGCTTGGTGATCATGCCGCCCTTGGACAGGCCCGAAACGCCGAGGCCGGCCATGGCCTGGATCTCGGGCGTGATCTCCTCGACCTCTTCGAACCGCTTGGCCGAGGGATCGACATGCGGGTTGCCATTGTAGAACCCGTCGACATCCGACAGCAGGATCAGCTGATCGGCCCCGACCGTCACGGCGACCTGCGCCGCAAGACGGTCGTTATCCCCGTAGCGGATCTCGTCAGTGGCGATGGTGTCGTTTTCGTTCACGATAGGGATCGCCCCGAGGGACAGCAGCGTATCGAGCGTCGCCCGACTATTGAGGTAGCGACGACGACTTGTTGAATCATCAAGCGTAACAAGGACTTGTGCGGTGATCTTGCCATGCGGTGTGAACACGTCTTCGTAAGCCCGCGCGAGCCGGATCGAACCCACGGCGGCGGCGGCTTGGCTCTGTTCCACCGGTAGTTCGCCTTCGGGCAGGTGCAGAACACGGCGGCCGAGGGCGATCGACCCCGAGGACACGAGGGTCACTTCGGTCCCATTGTCGCGCAGCATCGCCACGTCTTCGGCCAAGCTGCGCAGCCAATCGGATTTGAGCTGTCCGGTTTCCCGGTCCACCAGCAGGGCCGAGCCGATCTTCACAACCAGCCTCTTGGCGTCCGTCAGGGTTGCCATGTCTTGTCTTCCTCTTCCGGTATTTCCTTCTGGCGCAGGCGGTTCGCATCGATACGCGCGCGCAGGGCACGCAGCACCTCGGTCACGCCTTCGCCCGTGGCGCCGGACATCAGCATTACTTCGCCACCGGATTCGGCAGCGAGCTCATCGGCCAGAAAGGCCCGTTCTTCTTCGTCCAGCGCGTCGATCTTGTTCAGCACCGTGATCCTCGGCTTTTCAGCCAAACCCCCGCCATAGGCTTCGAGTTCACCGATGATGGTACGATAATCGACCATTGGGTCGCCGGAGGTGCCATCGACAAGGTGCAAGAGCACCGCGCAGCGCTCCACATGGCCGAGGAACATATCGCCCAAGCCCCGGCCCTCTGAAGCCCCTTCGATCAATCCAGGGATGTCGGCCACTACGAATTCGACGTTGTCGACGCCGACCACGCCGAGGTTCGGCGCCAGCGTGGTGAAGGGGTAATCCGCGATCTTGGGGCGCGCGTTCGAGGTCGCAGCAAGGAAGGTCGACTTGCCCGCATTGGGCAGACCCAGGAGCCCCGCATCGGCGATCAGCTTGAGCCTGAGCCAGATCTCCCGCTCGACGCCCGGCTGGCCGCCATTGGCGCGGCGCGGCGACTGGTTGGTCGCCGATTTGAAATGCAGGTTGCCCCAGCCGCCATTGCCACCACGCGCCAGCACGACGCGCTGGCCCACCTCGGTGAGATCGGCGATCACCGTCTCCTCGTCCTCATCGAGAATCTCGGTGCCCACGGGCACGCGCAGCACGATGTCGTTGCCCGTGGCACCGGTGCGCTGGCTGCCTTGGCCCGCGCGGCCGTTCTGGGCAAAGAAGTGCTGCTGGTAGCGAAAATCGATCAGCGTGTTGAGACCGTCCACGGCCTCGGCGATCACGTCGCCGCCATTGCCGCCGTCGCCGCCATTGGGACCACCATACTCGATGAACTTCTCGCGGCGGAACGAGACACAGCCATTGCCGCCCGAACCGGAGCGGATGGTGACCTTTGCGAGATCGAGAAACTTCATGGGACGGCGCCTCTTGCGGATAAGCGCTTGAGGTAGCCGATCATGCCGCCGTTCTCAAGGGCGCGCGGGGGAGCGGCAGTCGCCGCTCCCCCGCGACTGGTCAGGCAGCCGCGGTGCGTTCCTGTGCCCGCAGCACATTCCAGCGCGCCCGGGTGAGCCGCGTCTTCTGGCCCGGCACGTCGTGGCCAAGCACCATGGACGGCAGCATCTGCGGTCCCACCAGCTCGAAACCGAGCTTGTCGAGCACGCGGCCCGAGCCTGCGTTGTCGTCGTAATATCCCGCCTCGACCGCTTCGGCGTTGCCGTTCGAGAAATGCGCATCGAGCAGCGCCCGCCCGGCCTCGGTGGCATAGCCCCGGCCCCAGCGGTCGCGCGCGAACCAGTAGCCCAGCGTCGGATCGATCGCGATGACCCCGGCAAAGCCGTCGGCGTCGATCACCGCATAGGCCGGAATTCGGCCTGCCTCGACCTCTCCCGCGAACCATTCGGCGTCGTCGCGGCCATAGGGATAGGGCACGCGGCTCAGCCAGCGGGCGATCTCGATGTCCTGAAGGGCGGCGTGGATCGCCTCGACATCGGCCTTGCAGACCGGCCGGAGCCGGAGTCGTTCGGTCATCAGTTCCTGGGTCATTCGATCTTCAATGCATATGTCCATGTTGGCGCGGTGGCGCCACGGGCGACCGAGTAGGCCTCGGCATCGCCCAGATATTCGAAACCGCAATTGGTCAGGACGCGGGCCGAGACGGCATTGTCCTGAAACACCTCGGCAAAGACCTGCGCCGCGCCATGCGGGTTGACGTTGATCAGCGCGCGCAGCGCTTCGGAAGCGAAGCCCGTATTCCAGAAGGCGGGCGCAACCCAGTAATGCACCTCGGACTGACCACGATCCATGCGAGTCAGCGTCACGAGGCCCAAGACCTCGGCCAAGGCGTTCTCGGAGCCGTCGATGACCCAGACATCTTCGGTGCGGTCGGGACGCTGCGCCCGCTCGATCAGTTGGGTCACTGTGCCCGGAGGCAGCGGATGCGGAATCCGGCGCGTGCCGCGCGCGACACGCGGATCGGCGGCATAATGCGCGATCAACCCCTCGTCGGAGCGACGCAGCGGCCGCAGCACGAAACGCTCCGCCTCGATCACCGGCTGGCCGTCGCTCACCTTGATGTCATTGCTTCTCATGGGCCGCCTCCTCCGCTTCCCTGCTGCTCGGGCCCCGGTTCTGCGCCGGGGACTCATGGCGCCCTTATGGGCGACATCTATGTTCATAATGCGAACGGGGGACCGGTTTCTCACCGATCCCCCGTCGCTGTCGTCACATCGAGGTCCGGCGTTACTCGGCGGCCTCGGCGACCGGGAGCACCGAGATGAAGGTGCGGCCCTTGAGACCCTTGTGGAAGGTCACGCGGCCTTCCTCGGTCGCGAAGATGGTGTGGTCGCGGCCCATGCCGACGCCGGCGCCCGGCCACATCTTCGTGCCACGCTGGCGCATGATGATGTTGCCCGGGATCACGCTTCGCCGCCGAACTTCTTGACGCCGAGACGGCGTCCGGCGCTGTCGCGCCCGTTGCGGGAGGAGCCGCCTGCTTTTTTATGTGCCATGTGTCTCTCTCCTTAGGCCTTGAGGTCCTGGGACTGGGCAACCCAGCCCTCTTTCTCGATCTTGCCCTTGAGGCCAAGCTCTTCATCGTAGCGGGCGACGTCCGCTTCCGACCAACCGGCGATCTGAGCAAAGCTGGTAACACCAGCTTCGATCAGCTTCTTCTCGAGCGCCGGGCCGACGCCCGAGAGCTTCTTGAGATCGTCGCCCGATGCAGCAGCCTTGGCGGGCTTGGCCGCGGGGGCGGTTTCGGTCGAACGCGGCGCGGAGCCCGCACCGATCGCGGCCTTGACGCCCGACTTGTCGGCGCCGTCGGCCAGCAGGTCGGTGACGCGGATCAGCGTCAGCTGCTGGCGATGGCCCTTGGTGCGCTTGGACGAGTGCTTCCGGCGACGGCGCACGAAGTGGATGACCTTCTCGCCCTTGATCTGGTCGATCACTTCGGCCTGAACGCCCGCACCCGCGACGAAGGGCGCGCCGATGGCATCGCCGATCATCAGAATGTCGTTGAACTGGACGGTGTCACCCGCATCTGCAGCCAGCTTTTCGACCCGGAGCACATCGCCCGAGGCCACTTTGTACTGCTTGCCGCCGGTCTTGAGAACCGCAAACATGTGTCGTTCCTTCGTATACCGCGTCGCTTGGGTCCCCCATACGGGGCGTTTCCGGAGCTTTTGGCCCCACCGTCGGACTGCGCGCCCCGATCGGGGCGGTCATTGAAAACCGCGGCTTGCCTTGCGGATAGCCGCTCATCCCGTGACAAGGGGTCTTGCCGGGATGCGGGCTTATCAACGAGGCGGTATCCCAAGTCAACCCCGCGAAAGGACCGTCATGCGCGCTCTTCCCCTCCTGCTGCTCCTCGCCGCCCTGCCCGCCTGCGCGCCTGGCGCGCTGCCAGGCCTGCGCTCCACGCTGCTGCCTGCCACGGCGCAGGACAACGCCCGCCGGGGCGCGGTCGAGATCGCCGTGAAAGGCAATTTCGCATCCGTGCTGGACGACATCTCCCGAGGCGGAGGCCCCGCGCTGGAGCGCGCCTTCGATGCGGCGGGTGTGCCGCTCGCCGATCGCCCGGCCCGCAGGCTTCAGCTCACCGGCGATCTGGGGCTTTTCGAAAGCAACCCCGGCGCGCTTGTCACGTCGCTGCTGCTTTGGGGCGGGTGATCAGATCTCCTGCCCGGCCATCAGCCGCGCCGCCGTCTCACCCAGATCCCGCGAGATGCCGATCAGCATCGCATCATAGGCAGCAAAAAGCGCCTTGTTGAGATCGCGCCCCGCAGGCGTTTGCGAGAAGGCGACATAAGCCTCCAACTCCTCGGTCGTCGCCGGGCCATAGGCGAGGTTCAGAAAGGCATAGAGCCATTCAGTAGTGTCGCGCCGGATCTGCGGCTCCTGCAGCCAGATGTCGCCCAGCATCTCACTCTCTCCCATGGCGCCGCCAAAGGCTCCGCCGTCGAGCAGCGCCCGGGAAAAGGCGAGGCTCGCGTTGAGCGCGCCCGCGACATTGATCTCGATCAAGTTGTTCGTCGCGACGAAAGAATCGATCAGCGCGAACCGTTCTGTCTCTGCGTCCATTGCCTCCGCGGCCGACATCTCGGCCCCGGCCTCGACATCGGGGTCCAGCATGGCGCGCCGTGCCGATGCCTCGAGCCTCGAGAATCGCGCGCCCGGCCCGGTTTCGAAGAAGGCGAGCACCGGGCCGATCTCGTGACCCACCAACCCCTCCTCGAGCCCCCGCGCCAGCGCGTCCTGCATCGCCCGCGCGTCATAGATCCGCGCCAACTCTTCGCCCCAACCGGATCGGCCCTGCGCGAAAAGCTCCGCGCCCAGATCCGCGCCATAGGAGAGGCCCTCCTCGCGCATCACCGCCGTGATCTCGTCGAGCGACAGCGCCTTGACGAGCCGATCGATCTCCTGTGCGGTCAGCGCGCCAGCCGCATTCGGCGCGAGCGTACCCAGCACGATGGCGGCGAGAACGGCGAGAGGGCTTTTGTGACGCTGCATGGCATGGTCTCCGAAATGCGTCTTCCTGTGATAGGCTCTCGCCCCGCACATTCCAACAGCACAGCAAAGGCTGACGCCACGGTGACCGAAAACTTCGACAAATTCTCGTCGCGGGGGACTTGCGCCCGTTCGCGCCACTGGCTAAACGCCCCACAGACCGCGGAGAGGTGCCGGAGTGGTCGAACGGGGCGGTCTCGAAAACCGTTGAGCCTGCAAGGGTTCCCAGGGTTCGAATCCCTGTCTCTCCGCCATATCCCTGTTAGAGTGCAGAGAAATCACCGCCACTGGCGGGGCTTCTCCGGCGTTGGCCCGGGCATTCGGTACAAAAAAACATTCAAGCATGGCAGCGTTCGGTAACGCTGGTTAGCGCGTCAATGACCGACATCTGCGAGACCACTTTGAAGCGGAGATCACGCACAAGGTCGACCTCGCAACGGCGGCGCGACCTAGAATGTTGGTCCGTGCAACGAGCGTCGCGAGGGCATATTGTTCCGATCGTGGCCTCGGCAGTTGGGCATGCGCTCTTATTTCCAAGACCAACGTTGAACTCGTCGCTCCAAGACGGCAGGTGGGTCGTCCAACACCAAGGAGCTTCACCATGCTGAAAACGGTCATTGCCGCTGTCATCGCTACCGGCGGTCTGTCGGGCGCCGCCATGGCGCAGGAGAACGACACGCTGCGCGTCGGCATGTCCGGCGGCTACTTTCCCTTCACCTTCGTGCGTCAGGATGAGCTGCAGGGCTTCGAGGTCGACGTGATGAACGCCGTCGGCGAGGAAGCCGGCCTCGACATCGCGTTCGAGACGATGTCGTTTTCGGGTCTCATCGGTGCGCTCGAGGCGGGGCGGATCGACACGATCGCCAACCAGATCACCATCACCCCCGATCGCGAGGCGGCGTTCGCCTTCACCCAGCCCTATGTGATCGACGGCGCGCAGGTGGTGACCAAGGCGGGCAACGACGAGATCGAGGGCGTCCAGGACCTGCGCGGCCGGACCGTCGCGGTTAATCTCGGCTCCAATTTCGAGCAGCTCCTGCGCGATCTGCCCTTCGCGGACGAGATCGACATTCGCACCTACGAATCCAACATTGAGCAGGACACCGCGCTTGGCCGTGTCGATGCCTTCGTGATGGACCGGGTCTCCTCGGCGCAGGTGATCGCCGAAAGCCCGCTGCCCTTGCAGCTGGCCGGGGAGCCGTTCTCCGAGATCCGCAACGCGCTGCCCTTCCGTGACACCGAAGAGGACCGCGCGATGCTCGAGCGGGTCGATGCGGCACTGACCGCGCTCAAAGAGGACGGCACGCTGTCCGACATCTCGAAGAAGTGGTTCGACAGCGACATCACCACCTCCGCGACCGCGGTCGAGTGAGCTGATCGATGCGGGCACTCGACCTCGACTACATGATAGGGCTGGTGCCCGTCATTCTCGGCTACGTGCCGATGACCCTGTTCATGGCGGTGGTGGCGATGGCCTGCGCATTGGTGCTGGCCTCGCTTCTGGCCGTCGAGCGGGTCATCCGTGTGCCGGGCCTCGATTGGCTGGTGATGCTGTTTCTCAGTTTCTTTCGCGGCACGCCCCTCTTGGTGCAGCTGTTCCTGTTCTACTACGGTTTGCCGCAGGTTCTCGCGTTCCTGACGCAGATCAACGGCGTCACGGCCGCGATCATGGGGCTGACGCTGCATTTCTCGGCCTACATGGCCGAGGCGATCCGCGCCGCGATCACCGGCGTCGACCGCAGCCAGTGGGAGGCCGCGCAATCCATCGGCATGACCCAAGGCCAGATGATGCGGCGGATCGTGTTGCCGCAGGCCGGACGGATCGCGGCGCCGACGCTGGTCAACTACTTCATCGACATGATCAAGAGCACCTCGCTCGCCTTCACGCTCGGGGTGACCGAGATGATGGGCGCGACACAAAAGGAAGCCTCGGGCAGCTTTCTCTATTTCGAGGCTTTCCTCGTGGTGGCGGTGATCTACTGGATCATGGTCGAGACGCTGAACCAGGGGCAGAAACAGCTCGAGGCCCATCTCAACAAGGCGTATGCGCGATGATCTCGGTTCAAGGTCTCATCAAGAGGTTCGGCGGCACGGCGGTGCTGGACGGGATCGACCTCAACATCGCAGAGGGCGAGCGGGTCGTCGTGATCGGCCCCTCCGGCACCGGCAAGTCGACGCTGCTGCGATGCCTCAACTTCCTCGACCGGCCCGATGCCGGAACGATCCGGGTGGGCGACGTCTCGGTCGATGCCGACCGCGCTTCGAAACGCGACATCCTCGCGCTGCGCCGCGCCACGTCGTTCGTGTTCCAGAACTACGCCCTCTTTGCCAACAAGACGGCGAAGGAGAACATCATGGAGGCGCTGGTCACGGTGCAGGGCCGTTCGCAGGACGAGGCGGAGCACCGCGCGCTGGAAGTGCTTGCCGAGACCGGGCTCGCCGGAAAGGCCGACAGCTTTCCAGCCGCGCTTTCGGGGGGGCAGCAGCAGCGCGTCGGCATCGGCCGGGCCATGGCCATCGGCGCGCAGCTCATGCTCTTTGACGAGCCGACCTCTGCGCTCGATCCCGAATGGGTCGGCGAGGTGCTCGATCTCATGCGCCGTGTCGCCGAGCAGCGCCAGACTATGCTGATCGTGACGCATGAGATGCAATTCGCCCGCGAAATTGCGGACCGCGTGGTCTTCATGGAGGGCGGCCGCATCGTCGAGCAGGGCCCGCCGAGCGAGGTTCTCGACGCGCCGCGCGACGAGCGGCTCCGGCGATTCCTGCGCAGGGTCGCCTGACCTCGCCCGCGATCCCCGGGGAGTGCCGGATCATGACGAGTTTCTGCGCGGCAAGCCCGGCGCGGGCGTTCGCCCCCCTCTTCCGGTCAGGGAAGGCCGCAGCACTTCGGCAACATCGGCGCGGGCTGACCAACCGGACCGCGCGATCCCTTCCACAGTTCTGAAGTTCTGAGCAAAGCATGGCGCTCGCGAGCGATGCCCGAGGTTCCTCATGGCGCAGGTTCAGACTGCCTCGTGACAGAAACTTCGTCCCAATAGCGACCCATTCGATGCATGGCTCGTTGGAAGACGATACACCCGACGCAAGTTCAACCGTCCCACAGCATTGGCAGGCCCATGAGTTCCGGAATATTCGCTCTTCTCGACGACGTCGCCCTGATCGCCCGAACCGCTGCGGCGTCGCTCGATGACGTGGCCGCAGCCACCGTGAAGGCGGGCAGCAAGTCCATGGGCATCGTCATCGACGACGCCGCCGTCACCCCCAAATACGTTCTGGGCTTCATGGCCGACCGGGAGCTGCCGATCATCCGCAAGATCGGCATCGGCTCGCTGCGCAACAAGCTGCTGGTGCTGCTGCCGGCGGCCCTCGCGCTGAGCTTTCTAGCACCTTGGGCCATCACGCCGCTTTTGATGCTGGGTGGGCTCTATCTCGCCTACGAAGGCGCCGAAAAGGTAGCCGAGGTCTTTCTGGGGCACGGGCACGGTGCGGCCAAGGCGGCACCGCTCGACGAGGAGAGCACCGTCAAGGGCGCAATCCGCACGGATTTCATCCTGTCGGCAGAGATCATGGCGTTGACGCTGTCGACCGTGGCGGGCCAGCCCTTCGTCACCCAAGCTCTCGTGCTCGGGGTCGTCGGCGTGTTCATCACCTTCCTCGTCTACGGCGCCGTGGCGATCATCGTGAAGGCCGACGATGTGGGCGCAGCGCTGGCGGCGCGCGGCCCGGACGGGTTCGTTCCGGCCTTCGGGCGGCTGCTGGTCAAGGGCATGCCCTATGTGCTCGACCTTCTGTCGATTGTCGGCACGGCGGCAATGCTGTGGGTGAGCGGCGGGATCCTGATCCACGGGCTCGAGAACTATCACATCGCCCTTCCCGAACACGCGGTCGAGGGGGCCAAGGAATACGTCATGCATCACGTGCCGGTCCTGCCCGAGGCGCTGGGCTGGTTGACCGGTGCGACGTTGATGGGCCTGTTAGGCCTCGCGGTGGGCGCGGTGCTCGTGGCGGTCCTGTCGCTGTTGCCTGCCAAGTCCAAAGCACATTGACCGGGCCTCGGATGAGGATGCCTGTCCGCATCTCGTGGGCAGGGCCGTAACGGCCCCGCCCGACTCAGACCGAGACGCCGCGCAGCAGCTCGTCGCGGCTCACCCCGTCGCGGGTGCCGGTAAGGGTCACTCGCCCCCGCCGCATCACGACGAAGCTGTCGGCGAGCTCGTAGGCGAAGTCGAAATACTGCTCGACCAGCACGATCGCCATGTCGCCCCGGTCGCGCAGCTTGGAAATGACGCGGCCGATCTGCTGGATGATGTTGGGCTGGATGCCCTCGGTCGGCTCGTCGAGCAGCAAAAGGCGCGGCTTGAGGATCAGCGCGCGGGCGATCGAAAGCTGCTGCTGCTGGCCGCCGGAGAGGTCGCCGCCGCGCCGGTGCTGCATCTGGTGCAGCACGGGAAACAGATCGAAGATGTCGTCGGGTACCTTCCGCTCGGCACGCGGCAGTCCGGCAAAGGCGGTCTCTAGGTTCTCGCGCACGGTAAGCAGCGGGAACACCTCGCGCCCCTGCGGCACATAGCCCACGCCTGCCCGCGCCTTGCCATGGGCGGACATCCCTCCGATGTCGTCGCCATCGAGGGTCATGCGGCCCCTGCTTGCCGGGTGACGCCCCGACAGCGCCTTGAGCAGGCTGGTCTTGCCGACGCCGTTGGTGCCCATCACGCAGGTCACCTCGCCCGCCCGCGCGGTCATCGACACGCCATCGAGGATCTGGCTATGGCCGTAGTGGAGGTCGAGATCGGTCACGTCGAGCATGTCTATCGTCCCAGGTAGACGTCGATGACGTCGGGGTTGGAGGTCACGTGATCGAGACTGCCCTCGGCCAGAACCGATCCCTCGTGCAGCACCGTCACGCGGCAGTTCAGGCGTCGCACGAACTCCATGTCGTGCTCGACCACCACCACGGCGCGGGTCTTCGCGGCCTCGACGAGGATGTCGGTGGTCTTCTCACGCTCTTCGAGCGTCATGCCCGCGGCGGGCTCGTCCACCAGCAAGAGCCGCGGCTCCTGCGCCAGCAGCATGCCGATCTCGAGCCATTGCTTCTGGCCGTGGCTGAGTTCGCCCGCCTTGCGCGCCAGGTGCGCGGTGAGGCCGATCTTTTCGGCCAGCGCCTCGACGCGGGCGATGTCGCCCTGGCCGGGGCGGTAGAACAGCGCGGCGAACGGCCCGCGCCGGTTCTTGAGCGACACGATGAGGTTCGACTGCACCGTCTGGTCCTCGAACACCGTGGGCTTCTGGAACTTGCGCCCCACCCCTTCACGGGCGATGCGCGCCTCCGACAAACCAAGGAGCGACAGCCCCTTTTCGCCCCAGCGGATCGTGCCCTTGTCGGGGCGGGTCTTGCCGGTGACGATGTCCATGAAGGTGGTCTTGCCCGCGCCGTTGGGCCCGATCACCGCGCGCAGCTCGGCCGCGCCCATGCGGAACGACAGGTTGTTGATGGCACGAAAGCCATCGAAGCTCACCGAGACGCCGGACACCTCAAGAAGCGTGCTCATGCCTCTGCCTCCTCTTCGCGGAACGATCCCCGGTCTGGGCCGAGATCGGCGCCGTGACGCGAAGGCCGGCGGCGGTGGGTCCACAAATCGACCAGACCGCCGAGACCGCGCGGCGCGAACAGCGTCACCGCCACGAAGCTGAGGCCGAGGAACACCAGCCACCAGTCGACCCAGACGATGCGCAGCGGACCGAGGTCCAGATCCGGCAGCTGGCCAGATGTGAAAAACGACGACACGAGGCTCACCACGATGGCACCGATCACCGCGCCATAGAGCCGTCCGCGCCCGCCGATCGCCACCCAGACCGCGAGGTAGATCGAGGCGATGGGCATCATCTCGGCGGGGTTCACGATCCCCGCCTGCGGATAATAGAGCGCGCCCGCGATGCCGGTGATCGCCGCCGACAGCGTGAAGACAGCGAGTTTGAAGCCTTCGACCGGGTAGCCGAGGAAGCGCACCCGCGCCTCGTTGTCGCGAATGCCGCGCAGGATCGCGCCGAACTTGCCCGACACCACCCACGCACAGAGCACGTAGCCCAAGCCCAGCGCCACGGCAGAGCCCCAAAGGAACCAAAGCGCCACCTGCGCCTGCGGCACGTCGCCCTGCCCCGGCAGGTTCTGCAGCCCCGACAACCCGTTGTTGCCGCGCAGCCCACTGTCGTTCTGGAACAGGTAGAGCGCCAGCGCCAGCGTCATCGCCTGCGTCAGGATCGACAGGTAGACGCCGGTGACCCGGCTGCGGAACGCCAGCCAGCCGAAGACCAGCGCCAAGAGCGACGGCACCAGCACCACGAGCGCGAGCTGCGCCCAGAGGCTGCTCGACAGGCTCCAGATCGGCGGGAAATCGGACGAGCCGACGACGCCGAAGATCTGTCCGCCCACCGCGTCGCGGATCTCGGCGGGGGTCGGCGGGATCACCGAACCCGCGAGGCTTTCGGCCACGATGTTTTCGGTCCGGGCCGTCATCAGCCACATGCCGATCATGTAGCCGCCCAGCGCGAAGAAGGCGATGTTGCCTAAGGACAGGATGCCCGCATAGCCCCAGACCAGATCCATGGCGAGCGCCGCGAGCGCGAGGCACAGCGTCATGCCGAGCGTCTTGACGAAGCTGGTGGACAGCCCGCCGCCCGCCGCCTCGGACAGGATCGAGACGAGGAAGGTGACGAGGAGCAGCGCGCCGAGCATGATCGGGACCGACGGGTTGCGCTTGAGAAAGGAGCCGGTCATGGGGCCTCCGATGCGATGTGAGGGGCGGTCATGCGGTCAGTCTCCCGCCGCGCGGCCCCGGAGCGCGATGATGCCGCGCGGCCGGAACTGGATGAAGATGATCACGGCGACGATCATGTAGGTCTGCGCCGCCAGCGTGTTCGAGGGGTTGAGCACCTCGATGCCCTTTTGCAGCCCACCGATCATCGCGGCCCCCGCAAGCGTGCCCCAGATGTTGCCGACGCCGCCGACGACCACGGTCATGAAGCTCTGCACGATGTAGTCGGCCCCCATCTCGGAGGTGACCTTGGCATAGAGGCCGATCGCCACGCCCGCGATGCCCGCGATGCCCGAGCCGAGCCCGAAGGTCAGCATGTTGACCCGGCCCGGATCGATGCCGACCGAACCCGCCATGCCGGGGTTCTGCGTTACGGCGCGGGTTTCGAGCCCGAGCCGCGTACGCTTCATCAAAAATAGAAAGAAGCCGAGGAACATCAGCGCCAGAACGAAGATCGCGATGCGGATGTAGCTGATCCCGACCACGTCGTTGAGGATCCACGCGCCGCCGAGCCAGTCTGGCGCGGTGAGCGGGCGGGCCTGCGTGCCGAAGATGATTTTGGCGAGTTGCTGCAGCGCAATCGAAATGCCGAAGGTCGCGAGCAGCGTTTCGAGCGGGCGATGGTAGAGATGCCGGATCACCAACCGCTCCATCGCCACGCCCGCGGCAAAGGTCACCACGAAGGCGGCAGGCAAGGCCGCGATGAGCGACAGCGTGCGGTCCGGCACGATCTGTTGCACGAGATAAGCGGTGTAGGCCCCCATCATGATGAATTCGCCATGCGCCATGTTGATGACGCCCATCACGCCGAAGGTGACGGCAAGGCCGATGGCGGCGAGGAAGTAGATCGAGGCGAGGCTCAGCGCATCGAGGCCGATATCGACCCCCTTCATCGCGCCGACCCGCAGCCCGATCGAGGTGATTGCCGCGCGGGCGGCGTCGGTGACGGCGCTGCTCGGCTCGACATAGACGCCGAAGAAGTCATGCGCCCCGAGCGCGGCCTCGACGTCGCCATCCTCGACGCGCGGCGGCACGGTGCCCCGGGCGGCCAGCGCGTCATAGGCACGGGCTCGGACGGCGGGATCGCCTAGCGCGCCCAGAGGCACGCCGCCGACTCGGCCCGCCTCCCGGTTCGCCTCAAGGGCTGCGCGGATGTCGGAATTGTCGGGACGCGCCGGGGCGAGGCCCTCCTCGACCAGCCGGGCATAGGCCGCGCCCATCGACAGCCTCTCGCCTCCGGGCGACAGGGCGCGCGCGACGTTGCCCTCGGGCGTGGCGCCGGCGGGCACGACCTCAAGGCGCGTGGCCAGGAGCGGGTTGAGCGCGGCGCGCACTTCGACGGCGGTGTCGGTCGACAGCGCCTCGATGGCAGAGACGCGCTCGGCCTCAGCCGTGCCAAAGCGCATGGTCAGAAGCCGCTCCAGCCGGATCTTGCGGGCGCGCAGATCGGCGTCCTCCTCGGTCTCGATCGAGGCGCGCAGCGGTGCGAGCAGCTCCGGCTCGGGGTCGCGCGTGATCGAGACCAGCGCCTCGCGGCGGCGGCGCGGCTCGGGGTCGGTGAGCTGGAACTGCACCAGCGCCGTGCCGATGAGGGCGCGGATGCCGCTGTTGGGCTTGATCTGCTCCATCGCGTCGGTGTTGGCCGGGCCGGTTTCCTCACCGGTATCGACATCGACGAGGATTTCGGCCCCGTCCCTTTCGATCACCCGCCAAAAGCGCCCCTCGGCATCGCGCCACAGCGCCTTGTTCTGCCAAGCCTGCAGAACCGGCTGCACCCGCTCCAGCCCGCTCGCGACGATGGCGTCGATCGCGGGTTGGATGGTGCGCCGCGAGCTTTGCTCGATCAGATCGCCCTGATCCTGCAAAAGATCCTGCACCGATCCGGTCTGCGCTGTGGCAGGCCCGAGAGCCAGCCACAGCGCCGCCAGCGCCGTCATGAATATCCGTGTCATTCGTTCGCCCCCGTGGGTGACCGGGGCGCAATCCGCCCCGGCCCTTGCGTCGTCAGTAGTTCGACTTGGTCTGCACGCAGGTCTCGGTTTCGGTGTTGTACATGCCGCAGCCGAGATCCTTCCAATCCGAGGTCAGCACCGCGCTCTCGGGCAGGAAATCGGTCCAGGCGTCGCCGGGCACCGGGTCGGTCTGGGTCAGGATGTCGAACTGCCCGTCTTCGGTGATCTCGCCGATCAGCACCGGCTTGGTCAGGTGGTGGTTGGGCAGCATCTCGGCGGTGGAGCCGGTGAGGTTCTCGAAGGTCTGGCCGTACATCGCCTCGCGCACGGCATCGACCTCGGTGCTGCCGGCCTTTTCGACCGCCTGCGCCCACATATTGAAACCGATGTAATGGGCTTCCATCGGATCGTTGGTGACCCGCTCCTCGCCCATCTTCTCCTTCCACTTGGCGACGAACGCCTCGTTCGCCTCGCCATCGGCGGACTGGAAGTAGTTCCATGCGGCGAGGTGACCGACGAGGTTCGAGGTGTCGAGACCCGACAGCTCCTCCTCACCCACAGAGAAAGCGATGACTGGGATGTCCTCGGCCGAGACGCCTTGCGCGGCGAGTTCCTTGTAGAAGCCGATATTGGCGTCGCCGTTGATGGTCGAGATCACGCCGACCTTCTTGCCGTCGGCGCCCAAGCCCACGACGTCAGAGACGATCTTGGACCAGTCGGAATGGCCAAAGGGGGTGTAGTTGACGAAGATGTCGGCGTCGGCGACGCCCTGATCCTTGAGATAGGCTTCGAGGATGTTGTTGGTGGTGCGCGGATAGACGTAGTCGGTGCCAAGGAGCGCGAACTTCTCGACCCCCATCTCCTCGATCATGTAGTCGGTCGCGGGGATCGCCTGCTGGTTCGGCGCGGCGCCGGTGTAGAAGACGTTCTTCGAGCTCTCCTCACCCTCGTACTGCACCGGGTAGAACAGCAGGCCGTTCAGCTCCTCGACCACCGGCAACACCGACTTGCGGCTCACGCTCGTCCAGTTGCCGAAGATCACGTCGACCTCGTGCACCGACAGAAGCTCGCGCGCCTTTTCGGCAAAGAGCGGCCAGTCTGAGGCCGGGTCGACGACCACCGCCTCGAGTTCGCACCCCAGAAGGCCACCCTTGGCGTTCTGATCCTCGACCAGCATCAGAACCGTGTCCTTCAGCGTGGTCTCGGAGATGGCCATGGTACCCGAAAGCGAGTGCAGCACGCCCACCTTGATCGGGCAGGATGCGTCTTGCGCCATGGCGGGGGCACTCAGCGCGCCGATCGCGAGGAAGGCGGCCAGTGAAGTCGAGGGTCTGATCATCTGTCGGTCTCCTGGCGGAAGCGGCGGGGCGGGGATTGCCTCTCGGCCCTGCCCGCCCTAGCTCAACTTCCGCAACTGTGTTGCATCCGGGGGGCGGCCGCCGCGAGGTCCAAGTCCAGTGGCCGTCTCCCTCCCGCCCTCATGGCCCATCGGGCGAATGGTCGGGATGGCACACGGTTCGGCCAGAGCCGCCGCGGGTGCAATCGAGGCCAAATGCATTTTCGACACGCGACACGACTTGCCTCTTCTGGCGGCGCTCAGGTGGCGCGATGTCGCAAAATTGGGCAACGTCGCCCGGGCTGCCGTCTATTGGAGCGCCACGCCGCGCTGGCGCAAAAAGATCGGGCGGTGCAGGCTTGGCGGAGTCATCCCGAACCATGCCGCGGGGCGGAGTTTTGGGCAGAATCGAAACGGAAGGACCGATGATCGCAGCCATGCCGCCGGTGGCTTTGACGGTGCGATGCCGCCCATTCGCGCTCGTGACCTTCCCTTGAGCCGTTCCTGCGGTCCCGTTCCACCACGTGTGCCTGAGAGCGCCTTGCTGCATGCCGCCCACAAGGCGCTGTCGATCACGACCGTCGAGCTTCTGGGGGATGCGGATCAACTGATCTGCATCGTAACACGTGGCGGCGACGAAACGCTGACCTGCGGCGCATCGATCCATGCGGTGGGCCGCGCCGGAGCCGAGATCGAGGTGATCTGCCTGACCCAAACCGCGCCCGCGCCGCAGGCCGACCCCCGGCAGGAGGAGACCGCGCAGGCGGTTCTGCCTTGGTCGAACATTACTGCAACACCCTGAACTGTATTTCTCGGGCTAGGGCGTATCGGCCCCGGCACATGCGCCGCCCGCAGCGGTGGCACCGATGACGAGATGCACCGAAACATGGCTCAACCCGAGCCGCCCGTCGGGGCGCGGATGCTCGGCCCGCCAGCGCGTCTCGGCGGCGCGCATCGCCCTCCGCCCCCAGCCCGCCCGTGCGTTGCCGGTGACGCCGGTGGCCCGCAGGTGCCGCAAGAGCTGCGGCAAGTCGTCGAACCCCAACACCTCGCGCCGGATTTCGACCGCCCGCAGAGCCAACCCCCGAGGCAGCAGGGCAGGCCAGTCGGCGGGATCAGCGTAGAACAAAGGCTCAGGCGCCGCCAGCGCCGCCAGCTCCGCGAAATGGCCGCGACCGAAGCCGCCGATCAGCAATCGCCCATCCGGCGCGAGATGCCGCGCCAGCCGCGAGAGCAGCGCGGCGGGATCGGCGATCCACTGGATCGTGGCCCCCGAGGCGATCAGGTCGAACCGGCCGTCGAGGGCGATGTCCTCGATCGGTCCGGGACGGAACCCGGCGCGCAGATCGGCAGGAAGATAGGCGACCGCCTCCGGCAGCAGGTCGTTGGTCTCGAAGCTCTCGATGGCGAAGCGCGACCGCAGAGCGGTGGTCAGAAGCCCGGTGCCGCAGCCGAACTCGAAGGCGCGGGCAATCCGCGGCCCGACCCCGTCCTCGACCAGCATCCCGGCCAGCCGCGCGGCACTCGCCGCCTGCACCCGCGCCTCGTCGTGATAGCTCGGCAGGCCTCGCCGAAACGCACGTGCCACGCGGTCGGTGGCGATGCTCATCCAAGCACCTCGTTCCAACTCTGCCAGAGGCCGAAGGGGCAATGCGGCGCTTCGACCACGCGCAGGGGCACGCCTTCGAAGGCCCGCCGCAGGTTGGCCTCGGGGAACACGTGGTCACGCGACGCTATCACAACGTTGTTCCAGACGACCTCTGGCGCAACTCCGCGCGCCTCCACGACGTCGAGCTCATCTCGCAGGGCGTCGATATCTGCATCCGCCACCGGCGGGACCCCGGCCCGATCGAGAAAGAGCTTGAGCGTATCCCGATCGAGCCGGTCGCGGGTGCGCGCGAAGATCGCAGGGGGAATGCCGAGGCGGCGGTCGACCGGCACGGGGCTGCCACACAGCGCGACGCGCCGGTCGAACCCGGTCGCCTGCCCGGCCTGCCAATGCGCATAGGCCGCGACACCGAAGGACCACGCGACGAGGGAGCGCCGCGCATAGCCCTCAAGCGAGGGAAGCTCGGCCCCCAGATCGCGCCAGTCGTCGCAGAACAGCACGTCACAATCGCCCGACAAATGTGCCAGCGGCCCGGCCCCGGCGGTCCAACCGCCAAAGGCGACGATGACCTCCGACGCATCGCTCGGCCCGGCCAGCCAGCGCGTCCGCATGACGCTATAGCTCGCCTGCGAGGCGGATCATCGCGGCGCAGACCTGGCTGACCTCTCCCGATGTCAGCACGAAGGGCGGCATGGCGTAGATGTTGCGCCCGAATGGACGCAGCCAGACGCCGGTCTCACGAGAGATCGGGTGGGCGGCATCGGCGCTGACCTCGTGTTCCATCTCGATCACCGCGATCGCCCCGAGCACGCGCACCTCTGCCACGCCCGGCAGGTCACGCGCGGGGGCCAACTCCTCTCCCATCTGCTCCGCGATGGCGGCGACATGGTCGCGCCATGTGCCATCCGCGAGCAGATCGAGGCTGGCGCAGGCGGCGGCGCAGGCCAACGGATTGCCCATGAAAGTTGGCCCGTGCATGAAGAGCCCCGGCGTGCCCGAGCCGATCATCCGCGCCACCTCGCCCGAGGCCATGACGGCGGCGAAGGAAAGGTGCCCACCAGTCAGCGCCTTGCCCAAGCACATGATGTCGGGGGCCACGCCCGCGAGATCGGCCGCGAACATCTCGCCCACGCGACCAAAGCCGGTGGCGATCTCGTCGAAGATCAGCAGGATGCCCAACTCGTCGCAAAGCTCGCGCGCGCGGCGCAAATATTCGGGATGGTAGAAGCGCATGCCGCCCGCGCCCTGTACCAGCGGCTCGAGGATCAGCCCGGCGATCTGGTCGCCATGCTCATGCAGCAGCCGCGACAGCGCCGCGATGCCGTTGGCTTCGTCGTCCTCGGGCCAATCGTCGCCCATCGCTACCGGCGGACGCGGCGCGAAATACTGGATGTTGAGCGCGCCCTCGAACAGATGATGCATTCCGTTCACCGGGTCGCAGACGCTCATCGCCTTCCATGTGTCGCCATGATAGCCGCCGCGCGGCGTCGCGAAACGGACGCGGCCGGGCCGCCCGGCGGCAAGCTGATGCTGCACTGCCATCTTCATCGCCACCTCGACCGCGACCGAGCCGCTGTCGCAGTAGAACACGTGTTCGAGCCCCTCGGGCGTCATCGCCACCAGCCTGCGGCCCAGCTCGATCGCCGGGCCATGCGTCAGCCCGCCGAACATCACATGCGGCAGGCGGTCGATCTGCTCGTGCATCGCGCGCGAGATCGCCGGGTGGCGGTGGCCGTGGATGGTGCACCACCAAGACGACATGGCGTCGATCATGCGGGTGCCGTCATCGAGAGTGAGCCACGCGCCCTCGGCGCTCTCGACCACATAGGTCGGCCCCGGCGCCATGACGTTGGTGTAGGGATGCCAGAGATGATCGCGGTCGAAGGCGGCGTCGGTCATGCGGCCTCCATCGCGGCGCGGATCGCGGTGATGTCGATGGCGTCGAACCCCGCGCGCAGGGTATCGGGGTCCAGCGGATCGAGGTGGCTCAGGCGGCCCAGATGCGCCACTTTGCCCATCTCGGCAATCGTGCGCTCCACGCGCGGCGCAGCCTCGCCCACGAAAATCACGCCTCCCGCCGGAACGCCCGCGCAGCGCAGCGCCGAGAGCGACAGAAGCGTGTGGTTGATCGTCCCGAGCGCGGTCCGCGCCACGAGCACCACCGGCGCGCGCCAGCGGGCAAAGAGATCGAGAAAGGTGGTCTCGTCATTGAGCGGCACCATGATGCCGCCCGCCCCCTCGACGACCAAAGGCCCGGAGATTTCGGGCAGGCGCAGTGTGTCGAGGTCGATACTCAGACCCTCGGCCTCGGCGGAGATATGCGGGCTCGCGGGCAGGCTCAGGCGCACCGCCTCTGGCAGGACAACTCCGCCCGAAAGCCGCGCCACGATCTCGCTGTCGGTCTCATGCTCCAGCCCCGACTGCACCGGTTTCCAATAGCGCGCGCCGAGGGCCTGCACGAGACCGGCGGAAACGACCGTCTTGCCGATGCCGGTATCGGTGCCCGTGACGATGATGGGGGTCATGCGGCGGCCTTTCGAAGGTTGGACAGATCGGCAAAGAGCGCGTCGATCTCGCCCGAAGCGACATTGGGGGTGATCGAGATCCGAAGCCGTGCCGTGCCGCGCGGCACCGTGGGCGGGCGGATCGCGCGCACGTCGTGGCCCCGCGCCTGAAGTGCGGTCGCAAGAACCAGCGCCTCGGCATCCTCGCCGATGATCACCGGCAGGATCTGCGTGTCGAATTGCCCGAAGCCCGCGCGCCGGGCGACGTCGTGAGAGTGGCGGATGTTGTCCCATGCCGCATCACGCAGATCGGGCCGTTCGGCCATCAGCCGCAGCGCCGCGCGCATGATGGCCGCGTCGAGCGGTGACGGGGCGGTGGAGAACACGAAGTTGCGGGCGCGGTTGACCAGGGTGTCGATCAGCACCGGATCGGCGCAGACCAGACCGCCCGCGCCGCCGAGGGCCTTGCCGCAGGTGTGCAGCGTCACGATATCGACGGATGGGTCGAGCCCATGCGCTCGCCCCTGCCCGCGATCACCATAAAGCCCGGTCGCATGCGCCTCGTCGACGACGAGCACCGCGCCATCCTCCACCGCGATGGCGGCGAGGTCCTCGAGAGGCGCGAGGTCGCCCTCCATGGAATAGAGGCTCTCGCAGGCGATCCAGACCCGGCCCATGCCGCCGCCCGCGCGCCAGCCCCGCAGGGCGTCGCGTGCAGCATCCGCGTCGTTATGCGCAAAGCTCAGGGTCTCGGCCCGGCCGAGACGCATCCCGTCATGCGCGCTGGCATGCACCAGCGCGTCGTGGAGGACGAGATCGCCCTGCATCGGCAGGCTCGAGAAGATCGCCACGTTGCCGGGAAAGCCCGCGCCCATGTAGAGTGCGGCGGGCGCGTCGAAAAAGGCCGCCGCCTCGGCTTCCAGCGCCTCGTGCTCTGCGTCGTTGCCGCGCAGTAGCCGCGAGCCGCCCGATCCCGTGGCCACGCCCCGGTCGAGCGCCGCGCGCGCCGCCGCGCGCAACAGATCGGATCCCGCCAGCCCGAGATAATCGTTCGAGGAAAAGTCCTGCCCCAACCGGGGCATCAGCACGCGCCTGCGGCCGCGCGCACCGAGCGCGTCGAGCGCATCGGCGTGGCGCGCAAATCCGGGGCGGCCCCGTGAGGCCGCAGCACTCATCGCGCGCCGGTCTCGCCAAGCTCCATCGACTCGAGCCCGAGCCGACCGAACAGGACGCTGTCGCGATCCTCGCCGGGGTTCTGCGCCGTCAGCAGCACGTCGCCCGAGAAGATCGAATTGGCCCCGGCAAAGAAACACAGCGCCTGCGTCTCCTCGCTCATCGCCGTGCGGCCGGCCGAGAGCCGCAGATGGGCTTTCGGCATCAGGATGCGCGCCAACGCGATGACCCGCACGAAGTCGATCCCGTCCACCGGCTCGGCATCCGCGAGCGGCGTATCGGGCATCGGCATCAGCTGGTTGATCGGCACGCTGTCGGGATGCTCGGCAAGATTGGCCAGCGCCAGCAGCATGTCGATCCGGTCCATCTCGGTCTCGCCCATCCCGAGGATGCCGCCTGAACAGACTTTGATCCCCGCCTCGCGCACGCGGTTGAGCGTGTCGATCCGGTCGGCGAAGGTGCGGGTGGTGATCACTTCGGGGTAATACCGCTCCGAGGTGTCGATGTTGTGGTTGTAGTAATCGAGCCCCGCGCCCTTGAGGCGGATCACCTGATCGTCCTCGAGCATGCCCAATGTCATGCAGGTCTCCATGCCGAGCGCCCGCACGCCCTCGACCATGGCGACGAGCTGGTCCATGTCGCGTTCCTTGGGCGAACGCCAGGCCGCGCCCATGCAAAAGCGGGTCGAGCCCTGCTCCTTGGCGCGGCGCGCCTCCGAAAGCACGCGCTCCACCTCGATCAGCTTGGAGGCCGGGAGATGCGAGCCGTTGCGCGCCGATTGGCTGCAATAGGCGCAATCCTCGGCACAGCCGCCGGTTTTGATGTTCGACAACTGGCTGCGCTGGACCTTGTTGGGGTCGAAGTTCTGCCTATGCACGGTCTGGGCTTGGAACAGCAGGTCGTTGAACGGCTGGTCGAAGAGCGCCTGCGCCTCGGCGCGGGTCCAGTCGTGGCGGATGATGCTGGCGTCGGTCAAGGCGTGTCCCGCTCTGTCGGAAGTGTTGTCGACTTCTAGGACGCCCGCGCCGACGGGTCAAACGGGTTCGACCCCGTGCCGCGCCCGAGGCCGAGTGCCGCGCATGGCCACGGGGCATGGGCAAAGACGAAGGGCTGCGCTAGCACATCGGGGGAGAACGGGAGGGCAGCATGAGCACGCAAGACGCGACCGACGGCACCGGATCGCAGGCGCTTCTTGCGGCGGCATGGATGATGGGCGCAGTGGCGGCCTTCACCTCGATGGCGGTGGCGGGCCGGGCCGTGTCGTTCGAGCTCGATACCTTCGAGATCATGGCCTACCGTTCGCTCATCGGGGCGGCCATCGTCGCTGCTACGCTGGGCCTGCGCGGCCGCTGGGGCGCGGTGGGCCTGCGCCGGCCCGATCTTCACCTCGCGCGCAACCTCGCACATTTCACGGCCCAGAACCTGTGGTTCTACGCGATCGTCTCGCTGCCGCTGGCGCAGGTCTTCGCGCTCGAGTTCACCGCGCCGCTCTGGGCGCTTGTACTGTCGCCGCTGCTGCTCGGCGAACGGCTGACGCGGGCCCGGGCGCTGGCCGCGCTACTGGGCTTCGCGGGGATCCTGCTGGTGGCGCGCCCCGGCGCTGCCCCGATCTCTCCCGCCCTCTTGGCCGCCGCGGGCTGCGCCATTGGCTTCGCCTTCACCTATATCCTGACCAAGAAGCTTACCGTGCAGGTAAGCACCGCCGAGATCCTGTGGTGGATGACCGTCAGCCAAGCCGTCTTCGGCCTTGCTTGCGCCGCGTTCGACGCCGACATCACCCTGCCCTCCGCCGCAACGCTGCCATGGATTGCCCTGATCGCGGCAGCGGGGCTGTCGGCGCATTTCTGTATCGCGAGCGCGCTGCGGCTTGCCCCGGCGACGCTGGTGATGCCGTTCGATTTCCTGCGGCTTCCGGTGATTGCGGTGGTCGGGCTCGTGGCTTACGGCGAACCGATTGGGACCTGGGTCGTTCTGGGCGCCGCGCTGATCCTCGGGGGCAATTATCTGAACCTTCGGGCCGGCACGGCCAGCCGCGGGGCAAACCGCGCGGCGCGTTCCTGAACCGATGAGGCCTTGAAGGCCGACCCCGGCACCGGTGCGCCTCCGCTCGCCGATGCCGGGGTCGGCCCGCCCGGCTCACCGGTAGTAGAGCGAGCGCCCCTCGTGGAAGACCTGCACCTTCTCTGGCGCCGCCGAGAGACGCACATTGCGGCCACGCAGGTCGGAATGGATGCCCGGCAGCTTGGCGATCACCGGATCGGCGCCGTTCACCTTCTCGAAATACAGGATCGTCACCTCGCCCAGCGACTCGGTGAAATCGACGCGGCCCTCGAAGATATGGGCCCCGCCCGCATCCGTGGTCTCGATCAGATCCTCGGGCCGCGCGCCCAGCTTTACGACCTTGCCCATGTCGGCCTCGGTCGTCGCACCGCCGAAAGCGCGGTGCCGCCGCCATCAAGCGTCACCGTGGTCTGCGCGCCGGTGCCGGTGATCCGGCCCGGCAGCAGGTTCATCGCCGGCGAACCGATGAACTGCGCCACGAACTCGTTCTCGGGCCGCTCGTAAAGTTCGAGCGGCGTGCCGACCTGGGCGATGCCCTTGTTGGCCAGAACCACGATCCGGGTCGCCAGCGTCATCGCCTCGACCTGGTCGTGGGTGACGTAGATCATGGTCGAGTCGGGCATCGATTCCTTGAGCTGGGCAATTTCGATCCTCGTGGCGACGCGCAGCGCCGCATCGAGGTTGGAGAGCGGCTCGTCGAAGAGATAGACCTTGGGGTCGCGCACGATCGAGCGGCCGATGGCGACCCGCTGCCGCTGGCCGCCCGAGAGCGCCTTAGGCAGGCGGTCGAGATAAGGTTCGAGCTGCAGGATGCGGGCGGCGTTGGAGATCGCGGCGTCGATCTCCTCCCTCGACTTCTTGGCGAGCTTCAGG
>NZ_BATB01000029.1 GCF_000466965.1 Limimaricola cinnabarinus LL-001 | reverse complement strand
GAGTTGCTCAGGGCGAACTATCAAGGTCGTCCCGACATATTTGCCAAGGAAATCGTGCTGCCCGAGCAGCTCTACGACAGCGTCATCGAGGTCGAGGAGCGTGTGCGCGCCGACGGTACGGTCGAGACGCCGCTCGACGCGGCGACGCTGCGCCCGGCGCTTGACCGGCTTCTGGCGGAGGGCATCGACGCCGTGGCGATCGTCCTGATGCATGCTTGGAACGCGCCCGCGCATGAGGCGGCACTGGCCGGGATGGTGCGCGGCATGGGCTTCGGGCAGGTCTCGGTCAGCCACGAGGTCTCGCCGCTTCTCAAGCTGGTCGGACGCGGCGACACCACGGTGGTCGACGCCTATCTCTCGCCGATCCTGCGCCGCTACGTGGCACGGGTCTCGGATGCGCTGGGGGCCACGCCGCCGGGCAAGCCGGGTCCGACGCTGCAATTCATGATGTCTTCGGGCGGCATGACTGCGGCTAAGGCGTTTCAGGGCAAGGACGCGGTCCTGTCGGGCCCGGCGGGCGGCGTCGTCGGCATGGTCGAGACGGCACGCGCGGCGGGCTGGGAGAAGGTGATCGGCTTCGACATGGGCGGTACCTCGACGGATGTCGCGCATTGCGCGGGTGCGTTCGAGCGGGCCTTCGACACCGAGGTGGCGGGCGTGCGCATCCGCGCGCCGATGATGCGCATCCACACGGTGGCGGCAGGTGGCGGCTCGGTGCTGCACGCCGATGCGAACCGGTTCCGCGTCGGGCCCGACAGCGCCGGGGCCGATCCGGGGCCGCTATGCTACCGGCGCGGCGGGCCGCTCACCGTGACAGATGCCAACGTCATGCTGGGCAAGCTCGACCCCGATCTTTTCCCGGCGATCTTCGGCCCCGGTCAGAATCAGCCGCTCGACCGCGATGGCGTGCGCATGGCCTTCGAGGTGATCGCGAAGGACCGAAGCGCGGAGGAGGCGGCCGAGGGCTTCGTACGCATCGCGGTCGAGAACATGGCGAACGCGATCAAGAAGATCTCCGTTCAGCGCGGCCATGACGTGACGCGCTACCTGCTCAACTCCTTTGGTGGCGCGGGCGGGCAGCATGCCTGCCTCGTGGCCAATGCGCTGGGCATGGAGGCGGTGCTGGTGCATCCGCTCTCGGGGCTGCTTTCGGCTTACGGCATCGGCCTCGCCACGGTTTCGGCCAGCCGCCAGCAGGGGCTGGTGAAACTGCTGGAGGAGGACACGCGCGACGCTTTCGACGGGCTGATCGCGGAGCTTTCGGCGCAGGTGCGCGCCGATCTGGCCGGGCAGGGCGTGTCGGGCGAGAGCTACGCCACCCGGCTGCATTTGCGCTACACCGGTACGGACACTGCGCTTCAGGTCGATTACGCGGATGACATGGCGGCGGCGCGCACAAGGTTCGAAGCGGCGCACAAGGCGCAGTTCGGGTTTCTGAGCCCCGAGCGCGAACTGGTGATCGAGGCGGTCGAGGTCGAGGGGACCGAGCCCGCGCATGCCGCAGCCAAGTCCGCAGCCCATGTGCTGGAGCGAGGCCGGGCGAAGGCGGACGAGACGACGCGCTTCTTTTCGGGAGGCGCGTGGCATGAGGCCACGGTACACCGCCGCGCCGATATGGCGCCCGGCCATGAAATGCGCGGGCCTGCTCTCATCATCGAGCCGAACCAGACCATCGTGGTCGAGCCGGGCTGGACGGCTGCGCTCACCGGACGGGACGACATCCTGCTCACCCGCCACGAGGCCGCGCCGCGACAGATCGCGGCGGGCACGAAGGCCGATCCGATCCTGCTTGAGGTGTTCAACAACCTCTTCATGAACATCGCCGAACAGATGGGCGTGGCGCTACAGAACACGGCCCAGTCGGTCAACATCAAGGAGCGGCTCGATTTTTCCTGCGCCGTGTTCGACCGCGACGGCGCGCTCGTCGCCAACGCGCCGCACATGCCGGTGCATCTGGGGAGCATGGATCGGTCGGTCGAGGCGATCATTCGCCAGAATCCGTTGATCCGCCCCGGCGACGTCTTCGCGCTCAATGCGCCCTATAATGGCGGCACGCATCTACCCGACATCACCGTCGTCTCGCCTGTGTTCGACGAGGCGGGCCGTGAAATCCTGTTCTGGAGCGCGAGCCGGGGCCACCATGCCGATGTCGGCGGCACCGCGCCGGGGTCGATGACGCCTCTGGCGACGAATGTGGACGAAGAAGGCGTGCTGATCGACAACTTCCACCTTGTGGATCGCGGCAACTTTCGTGAGGCGGCGCTGCGCGATCTGCTGACCGATCATGAGTGGCCCTGCCGCAACCCAGACCAGAACATTGCCGACCTCAAGGCGCAGGTCGCGGCCAACGCCCGTGGCGCGGCCGAGCTGCGGCGGATGGTCGATGAGTTCGGCCTCGACGTGGTGCGCGCCTATATGGGACACGTTCAGGACAACGCCGCCGAGGAGGTAGCCCGCCTCATCGGGCGGCTGTCGGATTGTGCCTGCGATTACGCGACCGACACCGGGCAGGTGATCCGGGTGCGAATTACCGTGAACCGTGAGGCCCGGCGCGCCAAGGTCGATTTCACCGGCACCTCGGAGGCGCGCGACAACAACTTCAATGCGCCCGAGCCGGTGGCCCGTGCCGCCGTGCTCTATGTGTTTCGCGTGATGTGCGAGCAACCGATCCCGATGAATGCGGGCTGTCTGCGGCCCATCGATATCGTGATTCCCGAAGGCTCCATGTTACGTCCCGCCTGGCCGCGCGCCGTGGTGGCGGGCAATGTCGAGACCTCGCAGCATGTCACCAACGCGCTGTTTCAGGCGCTGGGCGCGCTCGCCAACGCCCAAGGGACCATGAACAACCTCACCTTCGGCAACGACGCTTATCAATATTATGAGACGATCTGTTCGGGCAGCCCGGCGGGCAAGATGAACGACGGGCGCGGCTTCGCCGGGACCTCGGGCGTACACACCCACATGACCAATTCGCGGCTGACCGACCCCGAAGTGCTGGAGACGCGGTTCCCGGTCTTGTTGGAAAGTTTCGCCTTGCGCCCCGGCTCGGGCGGCGACGGTGCGTGGCCCGGGGGCGATGGCACACGGCGGACGCTGCGCTTTCTCGAGGACATGGACCTGTCGATCCTTTCCTCGCACCGGCACCGCCCGCCTGAAGGACTCGATGGCGGTGGCGCGGGCGAGGTGGGGCGCACGGAAGTGCGGCGGCGCGACGGCACGGTCGAGACGCTTGCGGCCTGCGCGCAGACATGGCTCGCGGCGGGAGAGGCGGTGACGGTGGTGACGCCGACGCCGGGCGGGGTCGGGCCAAAGGATTAAGCGTGAGCATCGCGGCCTCGCTCGGAGTAAGCTGAAACGTGGAAGGCCCGCCATGGCCGCGAGACAGGGGGTGTTCCCGCTGGTCACCTCGTCATGGCCGGTGGCGTCACGGTCCCGTGTGCGCCGGCCCCGTGGCCTTTCCCCTTGCACGGCACTATCATTCGCCCCGAGTGATCTGACGGGCGGACCCCATGCACAGCACAGACATCGCCCGCGCCGATCCGGCGCAACTCATCGCCTGCCCGCAATGTGATGCGATCTACCGCGCGCGGATGCCCCGTCACGGCGAACGCGCCGTCTGCGCGCGCTGTCACACCGTGCTGATCGCGCCGCGCAAGAGCGCGGGCATGATCATCATTATGCTCTCGGCTGCCTCGCTGATCCTCGTGCTCGGGGCGGTCTGGTTTCCGTTCCTCAAGATCAGCCGGCAGGGCTTCGTCAACGAGGCGACGTTGCTCGACGCGGCGCTGAGCTTCACCGGTGGGCCGCTGCTGCTTCTGTCGCTGGCGGTGACGGCGCTGATCGTGCTGGTGCCGCTGGCGCGCGCCATCCTCACCATCTACGTGCTCGGGCCATTGGTGTTCGACCGGCCCGCGCCGCCGGGCGCGCTGCGGCTCTTCGCTCTGGCCGAGGCGCTGCGCCCGTGGTCGATGGCCGAGATTTTCGCGCTGGGCTGCGCCGTGGCGCTGGTCAAGGTGGCCGACCTCGCGCATCTGAGCTTCGGCCCCGCCTTCTGGATGTTCGCCGCTCTGGTCTTTCTCACCGTGATCCACGACCGCTGGATGTGTCGCTGGTCGGTCTGGGAGGCGCTGGAGCATGGCTATGGCGCGCGCGCACCAAAGGGGCGGCGGCATGAGCGGCACCGTCACCGACACGCCCGCAATCACTGCGCGTGAGGCCAGGCTCGTCGCCTGCACCCGCTGCACCCGCGTCTGGCCCGCCGAGACGGCGCGCTGCGGGCGTTGCGGCAAAGCATTGGTGTCACGCGATGGCCACAGCCTCAGCCGGGTCTGGGCGTGGTGGGTGGCGGGGGTGCTGTGCTACATTCCGGCCAATCTCTATCCGATGCTGCGCACGCAGGTGCTGTTCACCGTTTCCGAGGACACCATCGTCGAGGGCGCGATCGAGCTTGCGACACATGGAGCGCCGGTGGTGGCGCTGATCATCCTCATCGCCTCGGTCGCCATTCCGATGGGGAAGTTCGCGGCCATCGCCTGGCTCGCGATTTCGGTGAGCGCGGTAGCCGCGCCACGCCGCATGCGCGCCACAGGCTCTACGAAATCGTCGAGTACATCGGGCGCTGGTCGATGATCGACGTCTTCGTGGTTGCGATCCTGACGGCGCTGGTGCAGTTGAATCTTGCCGCCTCGATCAAGCCGGGCCCGGCGGCGCTCGCCTTCGCACTCTCGGTGATCTTCACGATGCTCTCCGCCCAAGCCTTCGACCCGCGCCTGATCTGGGATCGCGCGGATGATGATCGTCACGACCGGGCCGCACGCGCGTGAGCGAGGACCTGCCCGAAGTGCCGCTCGACGGCCCGCGCCGTTCGCTCGCCAGCCGCGTTTCCGTGGTCTGGCTGGTTCCCATCGGCGCGCTCGCCGTGGCGCTGGGCATCGGCTGGAAGCAATGGTCGGATCAGGGCCCCCTGATCGACGTGATCTTTGACGACGCGGGCGGCGTGCTCGCTGGCGAGACCGAACTGCGGTTCCGCGACGTGGCGGTGGGTCTGGTCGAAGAGGTGGGCTTCACCGAGGGCCTCGACCGGGTGCGGATCTCGATCCGCGTCGCAAAGGACATCGCACCCTTCATCGATGAGGATGCCGAGTTCTGGGTGGTGCGCCCCGAGGTGACGACCGAAGGCGTGTCGGGGCTCGATACGGTGCTGTCCGGCGTCTATCTGCGCGGCCAGTGGGACGGGCGCAAGGGCGAGGCGCTGACGAATTTCGATGGCCTCGACCATGCGCCGCTTCTCGGCCCCGATCAGCAGGGCATCGAGATCACGCTCCGCGCCACCGAGGGCGTGCTCTCGGGCAATAGCCCGATCCTTTACAAGGGGGTCGAGGCGGGTCGGATCGGCGCGGCGGGCGTGTCGACCGACGGTTTCTATGTCGAGGCACCGGGGGTGATCTACGCGCCCTATGACAACCTCGTCACCGAGACCACGCGGTTCTGGGACACCTCGGGCTTCTCGGTCAAGATCGGTACCGGCGGCGCGGAGATCGACTTCGACAGCGTCGCGGCGCTGCTCGCGGGCGGTCTGGCTTTCGACACCTTCGTATCGGGCGCGACGCTGGCCGAGGACGGGCAGATCTTCGAGGTCTACGACGCCGAGGAAACGGCGCGGAACTCTGTCTTCAACACCCCCGACGGCCCTTCACTCAATCTCGTGGCGGTTTTCGACGGCAACGTGTCGGGCCTTGCCGTGGGGGCCGCGGTCGAACTTGACGGCGTGCGCGTGGGCTCGGTCACCGGGCTCAACGGTCTCGTCGATGCGGAACGGTTCGGCGATCGCGGCGTGCGGCTTCAGACCGTGCTCAACATCCTGCCCTCGCGGCTCGGCATGGCCGATGACGGCGGCGTGGAGCAGGCGTTGCAATATTTTACCGAAGAGGTCGCCGACGGGCTGCGTGCGCGGCTCGTCACCGGCTCGATCCTCACCGGGGGTCTCAAGGTGCAGCTTATCGACGTGCCCGGCGTGGAGCAGGCGGAACTCGACCTCGACGCGCTGCCCTATCCGTCGGTGCCGGTGACCGGCAGCGAAATTTCGGATGTGCAGGCGACGGCGCAGGGCACGCTGGACCGGATCAACAACCTGCCGATCGAGGAACTCCTCGCCTCGGCCACCAGCTTTCTGGAGAACTCGGCCCGGCTGATTGGCTCGGAGGATCTGCAGCAGACGCCGGGCGACGTGCGCGCGCTTCTGGGCGACATCCGCGGGTTCGTCGGATCGGAAGAGGTGCAGGCGGTCCCCGGTCAGATCGGCGTCGTGATGAGCGAGATCGAGCTTGCCGTGTCCGATGTCCGCCAGATCCTCGACGAGGTGCGCGAGGCCGAGGCCGTGCGCCGCGTCCTCGATGCGGTGGATGGCGCGACCGCCGTGACCGCCGATCTCGACACCGCTCTCGACGGGGTGCCCGAGCTCATCGGCAACCTCAACCGGGTCGCCGAAACCGCCGCCGAACTGCCGCTTGACCGGCTCCTGACCGAGGTGTCGGGGCTCGCCGAAGAGGCGCGTGCCATCGTGGGCGCGGAGGAGACGCAGGCGCTGCCGGGCCGCGTGAGCGCCCTGCTGACCGAGCTGGAGGGCGGCACCGCCGAAGCCCGCAGTCTGATCGCCGGACTGAACGAGCAGCAGGCGGTGACCCGTCTGCTCGACACGGTGGACGCCGCAGGCGCGGCCGTGCGGACGCTCGACGCCTCTCTGGCGGGCGTTCCGCAGCTGGTGAACCGGATCGACGCGTTGGCCGCCACTGCCAATGAATTGCCGCTCGAGAGCCTCCTGTCCGAGGTCACCGGCCTTGCCGGGGCGGCGCGTGGCCTGATCGACACCGACGACGCGCGCGCCTGCCGGGCCGCGTGAACGCACTTCTGGCCGAGCTGGAAACCGGCACCGCCGAGGCGCGCACGCTCATCGCCAGCCTGAACGAGGAGCAGGGCGTGGCGCGGCTGCTCGATACGGTCGACGCGGCGGGGGCCGCGGCGGCGTCGCTCGATGCTTCTCTGGAGGGCGTGCCGCAGCTCGTCGAGCGGATCGACGCCGTAGCGGCGATGGCGCAGGAGCTGCCCGTGGACGCGCTGCTCGACCGCGTTTCGGGTCTGGCGCAGGACGCCCGCGCCCTGATCGGCACCGAGGCCGCGCGCGCGCTGCCCGGCCAGATCGGCACGCTTGCGGGCGAGCTGGAACTGGGCGTGGCCGAGGCGCGTACGCTTCTGGCCGAGGTCAATGCGGGCGGTGGCGGCGAAAGCCTCGTGGCGGCACTGGAAAGCGCCGCCAGTGCGGCGGATTCGCTCGACCGTTCGCTCGCCGGCGCGCCGCAGCTCATCGACAGCCTCAACGCCGTGGCGGGCAAGGCCGCCGATCTGCCGCTCGAGGTGCTCGTCGCCGAGGCGAGCAGCTTCGTCAACAGCGCCGATCGCATCCTCAAGCAGGACACGGCGCGAGCGCTGCCGGGCGAGCTTAATAGTGCTTTGGCGCAGCTGCGCGTGATCCTTGCCCAAGTGAGCGAGGGCGGCGTGGTCGAAAATGCCAACGCCACCTTCGCCTCCGCCGCCAACGCGGCCGACCGCCTCGCCGAGGCCGCGCGCACGCTGCCCTCCTTGGTCAGCCGCGCCGAGGCGCTGTTGGTGACCTCGAACGGCACCGTTGCCACGATCGGTGACGGCACCGAGCCCGCGCTGCGAGACCTGCGCTCGGCGCTGCGCGACGTTTCCAAGGCCGCCGAGGCGGTGGGCTCGCTGGCCCGCGCGATCGAACGCCGCCCCAATTCGCTTCTGACAGGACGCTAGGCCATGATGAAACGCCCCATTCTCGCCATGGGCCTGCTGGCCGGGATCGCCGCCTGCGGCGGCCCCGAGCTGCGCTACGCGGTGCCGAAGATCGCCCCGGCGGAGAAGGTGTCCATCGCCTTCGCCTCGGTCGAGCTACGCGAGATCACCTTGCCGACCTATGCGGCGCTCGAGGAGATCTATGTCGAGACGCCCGAGGGGGTGATCACCCCCGCCGAGGACCTGCTCTGGGCCGACGACCCGGTGCGCGCCGCGACGCTGGAGCTGTCGCGTGCGCTCAGGCTCTCGACCGGGGCTCGCGTGGCCTCCGAGCCGTGGCCCTTCGACGATTTCGCCGAGGCCCGTGTCGAGGTCCGCGTCGAGGAGTTCCTCGCCGACGCGCAGGGCCGTTTCAAAGTGGCCGGGCAGTACTTCGTGGCGACCCGCGACGCGCTGGGCCGCGACCGGGCCGAGACCTTCGAGATTGCCGTGCCGATCCCGCAGGCCGAAGGCGCCAGCGGTGTCGCCGCTGCCCGGGCCATGGCGATGACGCAGCTTGCGCAGATCATCGCAAAGACCGGGCTTCGCTAAGGAAAACCAGGCCGGGCGAAAGAGAACGACCAATTGTTTCGGTCGTATTCGCGCCCTGTGGCATACAAGGCGGAGGTCTCGCATGGGCAAGCTGTTCGACGTTCAAAGCCCGTTCTTCATTCCCCTGTGGCGGCGGGTGCTCGTGGTCGCGGTGACGCTGTTCTGGGCCTTGGTCGAACTGTCGCGCGGCTCGCTCGGCTGGGCGGCGCTCTTCGCCGCCGCCGGGCTCTGGTGCGCCTACCAGTTCTTCGTGGTCTTCGACCCGCCGCGCGACGGGACGGACGATGAGAACTGAGGCCTCGCGCAATCCTCCTGCCGCTCTGGACGCGGGCGCGGGCGCGCTAGCTCCCTCTCTCGATGACCCCACCCCGGATTAGGAGACTGCCGATGATCGCCGCCTATCAGCCTGACGGGGCAGGACTTGCTCCCTTGCCCGAGGGACATGGCCCGGAAGCGGCGCTCTGGATCGACCTTCTGTCGCCCGATGCGCAGGAGACCGCATTGGTCGAGGCCTTGGGCATCGACGTGCCCACGCTCGAAGACATGGAAGAGATCGAGATTTCCAACCGGCTGCACCGCGAAGGCGATTGTCAGGTGATGACGGTAATGCTGCCGGGCCGCGACGACGAAGGACGGCAGTTCTCGGCCCCCGTGACCTTTCTTCTGACGCCCGAGCGGCTGGTGACGGTGCGCCATCACAGCCCGCGCCCCTTCGAGACCTTCGCCACCCGCGCCGAAAGGTCGAGCGCGGGCTCGGGCACGCCGGTGCGCATCTTCCTCGGGCTGGTCGAGGAGATCATCGCGCGGCAGGCCGACCTGCTGGAGGCGACGGGCCGCGTCCTCGACCGCGTAGCGAGCGAGGTTTACGGCGAGGAGGCCAACGACGTCGAAGGGCTGCGGCTGGCGCTGCGCGACATCGGCCAGCAGGGCGAGTTGACCGCCAAGGTGCGTTTGGCACTGTTCACGATGGAGCGGATGCTGTCGACCTTCATCGTCTGGAACGGCACGATGAAGCACCGCGATCCGCAGATCGGCACGCTCGCCAAGGCGCAGATGCGCGACATCAACGCGCTGGAGGTTCATCTGGATTTTCTCAACAGCCGCGTGGCGCTGGCCACCGACGCGACGCTGGGCATGATCAATCTCGACGAGAACGCCGTGGTGCGGACCCTGTCGGTCGTGGCAGCGCTGTTCCTGCCGCCGACGCTGATCGCGTCGATCTACGGGATGAACTTCGCCAACATGCCCGAGCTGAACGAGCCTTACGCCTATTACATCGCGCTCGGCGCGATGGTGGCCTCGGCGGTCGGCACATGGGTCTGGTTCAAGGCCAAGGGCTGGCTCTGAGGGGACCCTGCCGCCCGGGCGGCGGGGTCGGTGACATCAATCAGGTGATGACGTTGGGCGCGTCGCGGCCGGTATGGGCCTTGATGCCCGCGATCTCGTCGGCGGCGGCGATGATCGGGGCCAACGCCTCCTGCGGGTCGCGATCGGTCTTCGAGGCATCCGTTTCCAGCGATTCGAGATAGACGCGCAGCGTCGCCCCCACCGTGCCGGTGCCCGACAGGCGGAACACGACGCGGCCGCCATCCTCGAAGCCCACGCGCAGCCCCTGGGCGGTGGCGCGCGACCCGTCGACCGGATCATCATAGGAGAACTCGTCGGCGGTCTTCACCGTCTGTCCGGCAAAGCTCTGGCCCGGAAGGCTGCCCAGCTTGCCGCGCAACTCGTCCATTAGCGCGTTGGCGCGGTCGGCCTCCACGTCCTCGTAATCGTGACGCGAGTAGTAGTTGCGCCCGTATTCCGCGTAGTGATCGGAGAGCAGCTGCTTCACGCTCTTCTTCGTCTCGGCAAGGATGTTGAGCCACAAAAGCACCGCCCAGAGACCGTCCTTCTCGCGCACGTGGTCAGAGCCGGTGCCGGCGCTCTCCTCGCCGCAGAGCGTCGCCTTCCCGGCGTCGAGCAGGTTGCCGAAGAACTTCCAGCCGGTGGGCGTCTCGAAGCAGGTAATGCCCTTTTTCTCGGCCACGCGGTCGACGGCCGCCGAGGTCGGCATGGAGCGCGCGACGCCCTTGAGCCCGCCCTTGTAGGCGGGGGCGAGATGCGCATGGGCCGCGAGCAGCGCGAGGCTGTCGGACGGGGTGACATAGACGCCGCGCCCCATGATCATGTTGCGGTCACCGTCACCATCCGAGGCCGCACCGAAATCGGGCGCGTCATCGGCCATCATCGCCTCAACCAGATCCTTGGCCCAGATCGGGTTCGGATCAGGATGGCCGCCGCCGAAATCCGGCGAGGGGGTGGCGTTGACCACCGAACCCGACGCCGCGCCGAGGCGGTTTTCGAGGATCTCGACCGCATAGGGGCCGGTGACCGCATGCATCGCGTCGAAGCGCAGATGGAACCCGCCTGCGAGTAGTGCGCGGATCGCGTCGAAGTCGAACAGATCCTCCATCAGCATCGCGTAATCGGCGACAGGGTCGATGACCTCGATCAGCATCTGGCCGAGCGTCGAGGTTCCGGGACTGGAGAGGTCGATGTCCTGCGCCTCGACGATGCGGTAGCGGGTGAGGCCTTGGGTCGCGGCATAGATCTTGTCGGTGATGCCTTCGGGCGCGGGTCCGCCATTGGCGGCGTTGTACTTGAGACCGAAATCCTCGTCGGGGCCGCCGGGGTTGTGGCTGGCCGAGAGGATCAGCCCGCCATCGGTGCCGCGCTTGCGGATGAGATGCGAGGCGGCCGGCGTCGACAGAATCGCGTTCTGGCCGACGATCACCTTGGCCGCGCCGTTGGCGGCGGCCATGCGCAGGATCACCTGGCTCGCACGGTCGTTGAAATAGCGCCCGTCGCCGCCCAGAACGAGCGTCTTGCCTTCGATCCCGCCGATGCCGTCGAAGATCGACTGCACATAGTTTTCGAGAAAATGCGGCTTCTTGAAGACCTTGGTCTTCTTGCGCAATCCGCTGGTGCCGGGCTTCTGGTCCTGAATGGGCTTGGTGTTCACCGTGATCTGCTGCACTGGTTCATTCTCCTCGGCTTGCGGGTTCGGATGGGGGCTCGGCGGGCTCCAGCACCATGGCGACGACGGAGCGTCCCCGGATGCGGGTGCGGCCCATATGCGGTCTGGGGGGCGCACCGGGCCGGGCGCTGTCGATATGGCGCACCCAGACATGGCCCTCCGGCGGGGCGGGCAGGGAGACGAAGCGCGGCCCCCCGTTGTTGATGACGACGAAGAGGGCGTATTCGAGCGCCGCGTAATCGGGCGTGCCCGACGCGGTGCGCATCTCGAAGGCCAGCAGGCGGCGCTCGGGGTCTTCCCAATCGGCCTCGGTCATCGGGCGGCCGTCGGCACGGCGCCAGAACAGGTCGGTGCGGTTGTCGATCTTGCGGCTGCGCGCGTGAAGGAAACGCTTTTGCCGCAGAATCGGATGCGCGTGACGAAACGCCACGAGATTGCGGACGAAGCCGAGGAATTCGGGGTCGGTGGCGTCCCAGTTCACCCAGCCCAGCGCGTTGTTCTGGCAATAGGCGTTGTTGTTGCCCATCTGGCTGTTGCCCAGCTCGTCCCCGGCGAGGATCATCGGCGTGCCTTGGGAGATCATCAGCGTCGCCAGCATGTTGCGCCGCCTGCGCGCGCGGGCGGCCGAGAGCTTGGGATCGTCGCTCGACCCTTCCACGCCCATGTTGTCGCTGTGGTTGGCCGAGTGGCCGTCGCGGTTGTCCTCGCCGTTGGCCTGATTGTGCTTCTCGTTGTAGGAGACCACGTCCATCAGCGTGAAGCCGTCATGCGCGGTGAGAAAGTTCACCGATGAGGTCGCGGGGCGGTTGTCGTGGTCGAACTGCTGCGCCGAGCCCGAGATGCGGGCAGCCATCTTGCCGATCATGCCGGGCGTGCCGCGCCAGAAGTCGCGCACCTCGTCGCGGAACTTGTCGTTCCACTCCGAGAACGGCGCGGGATAGCGCCGAGCTGATAGCCGCCCGGCCCGATGTCCCAAGGCTCTGCGATGAGCTTGACCCGCCCCAGCACGGGGTCCTGCCGCAGCGCTTGAAAGAAGGGGGCGTTGCGGTCGAACCCCTCGGCGCGGCGGCCCAGCGCGGTGCACAGGTCGAAGCGGAAGCCGTCCACCCCCATCACCTCGACCCAGTAGCGCAAGCTGTCCATCACCATCCGCAGCACCATCGGGTGCTCGATGTTGAGGGTGTTGCCGGTGCCGGTGTCGTCGATGTGGTAGCGCCGGTTCTCGGCCAGCCGGTAGTAGCTGGCGTTGTCGAGGCCCCGGAACGACAGGGTCGGCCCCATCTGGTTGCCTTCGCCGGTGTGGTTGTAGACCACGTCGAGGATCACCTCGATTCCGGCCGAATGGAACCGGTCCACCATGGCGCGAAACTCGGCGATGTCGTGGCTGGCGAGATAGCGCGGCTCTGGCGCGAAGAAACCGATCGACTGGTAGCCCCAGTAGTTCGAAAGCCCCTTCTCCACGAGAAACCGGTCGTTGACGAAGGCGTGGACGGGCAGAAGCTCGATCGCGGTGACGCCGAGCCGTCCCAGATGATCGATGATCTTGTCGGAGGCGAGGCCCTGAAACCGACCGCGGCTCGCGATGTCGGGCCGGTCGGCAGTGAGCCCGGCGACATGCGCTTCGTAGATCACCGTATCGGCCATGGGGCGGTCAGGAGGCCGCGCGGGCAAGAGCTTCGAGGTGTCACAGACCACCGCGCGCGGCATGTAGGGCGCGCTGTCGCGGGTGTCATAGCTCAGGTCATGGAGCCGCGAGCGCGTGTCGTATCCATGCAGCGCGTCGTGCCAGATCGCGTGACCGCTGATCTGGCGGGCATAAGGGTCGAGGAGCAGCTTGTTGGGATTGAAGCGGTGCCCTTCGTCAGGGCGGTACGGCCCATGCGCGCGAAAGCCGTAATGCTGTCCCGGCTTCAGTCCGGCGACGTAGCAGTGCCAGACATGCCCCTCGCGCTCGGGCATGTCGATCCGCGCCGTCTCGCGGCCGAACCGCTCGAACAGACACAGCTGCATGCGCGTCGCGTTCTGGCTGAAGACGGCGAAATTGACGCCGCCCGCATCGGGCGTGGCGCCGAGCGGGTGCGGCCGGCCAGCGCTGATCCGTGTTCTGGTGCTCATGCCGTGGCGATAGCATCCCGGTAGAGCGCCGCATAGGCCCTCGCCGAGCTGGACCATCCCACGGGCTGGCGCATCGCGTTGGCCTGCATCTGCGCCCATATGTCCGGTTCGGCATGAAGATCGCACAGCCGCCCCAATGCCACAGCCAGCGGGTCGGCCGATACCGGGTGGAACTGCAGCCCCGTGGCGACGCCCCGGTCGAGTGCCGCGGGCGAGGCGTTGATTACCGTATCGGCAAGCCCGCCGGTGAGCGCCACGAGAGGGATCGTGCCATAGCGCAGCCCGTAGAGCTGCGTCAGGCCGCAAGGCTCGAATCGTGATGGCACGAGGATCGCGTCCGCCCCGGCGATAAGCCGATGCGACAGCGCCTCGTCATAGCCGATGCGCACCGCCACCCCGTCTTCGCGCGCGGCATCACGAAAGGCGTTCTCCAAGGCCCGGTCGCCCGAGCCGAGAAGCGCAAGTTGACCGCCGCGCTCCAGCAGAGCGGGCAGGGCGTCGAGCAGCAGGTCGAGGCCCTTCTGTTCGGTGAGCCGCGAGACGACGCAGCACAGCGGACCGGCAGCCTCGGGCAGGCCCATCTCGGCGCGCAGCGCGGCGCGGTTCGCCTGTTTGCCCGCCGGGTGACGGTAGCCTTCGACGATATGCGGGTCCGAGGCGGGGTTCCACGCGGCCTCGTCGATGCCGTTGAGGATGCCCGACAGGTCGCGGCGACGCGCCCGCATCACCCCGTCGAGGCCCATGCCGAATTCAGGCCGCATCAATTCGGCCGCATAGGTGGGCGATACGGTGGTGAGCCGGTCGCGCGCATGAGCCCGGCCTTCAGGGCCGAAAGCTTGCCGTAATATTCGAAGCCTTCCGCGTGGAACCGTGACCGTGGCAGGCGTAGCGTCTCGATCATGTGGTGGCCGGTCAGGCCTTGGAAGGCGATGTTGTGAATCGTCAGAATCGTGGCGCAGCGCCCGCCCATCTGCGCGAGATAATCGGGCACGAAGCCCGCCTGCCAATCGTGGCAATGCAATAGTTCTGGACGCCATTCATGGGCGTCCAGCGTCACCCCTTCGGTGCCGATCCGCGCGGCGAGGTAGCTCAGCGCCGCGAAACGCTGCGGGTTGTCGGGCCAGTCGTGACCATCCGGCCCGAGATAGATCGAGCCTGCGCGCCCATAGAGGTGCGGCGCGTCGATCACGAAGAGATCGAGCCCGGCGGCCCGGCCCGCGATCACACGCACCGGGCCGCCGAAGAGCGCGCTCTCCGTCATTACCTGAACCGCGCCGGGATCGAGCGCGGCCATCACCGCCGGGTAGCCCGGCAGGAGGGGGCGCATCTCGATGCCTTCGGCGCGCAGGGCGGCGGGCAGGCGCCCGCCACGTCCGCGAGCCCGCCGGTCTTGACCAGTGGCGCGCATTCGGAGGCGACGGAAAGAACCCGCATCACAGGGACGCGGCCCGCTTGTCGAGCATCGCCTGCGTGATCAGCGTCACGCCGCCCTCCGAGACGCGAAAGAACTTCGCGTCCTCCTCGGGGTCCTCGCCCACCACCAGCCCCTCGGGGATCGTCACGCCCGCGTCGATCACCGCGTTCTTGAGCCGCGCGTGGCGGGCGACATTGACGTAAGGCAGCACCACGGTGTGATCGAGCACCGAGTAGGAGTTGGTGTGCACTTGGGTAAACAGGAGCGAGTTGCGCACCTCGGTCCCCGAGATGATGCAGCCGCCCGACACCATCGAGGACACGGCCGAGCCGCGACGGTCCTTCTCGTCATGAATGAACTTCGCAGGCGGCGCGCTTTCGGAGTAGGTCCAGATCGGCCAGTCGCGGTCCCACAAATTCAACTCGGGGTCGAAATTGGTGAGGTCGATATTAGCCTGCCAGAAAGCATCGACCGTGCCGACGTCGCGCCAATAGGCCTCGCGGCCCTCGGCCCGCACGCAGGAATCGTCGAAGCGATGCGCCATCGCCTTGCCGTTCTTGACGATGTCGGGGATCAGGTCGGTGCCGAAGTCATGGCTCGAATTCTCGTCCTCGGCGTCGCGCGTCAGTAGGTCGCGCAGGAAGGGCCACGAAAAGACGTAGATACCCATCGAGGCCAAGGCCTTGTCGGGCTGGCCGGGGATCGATGGCGGGTTCTCGGGTTTTTCCAGGAACGAGGTGATGCGGCTGTTCTCGTCGACATGCATCACGCCGAAGGCGACCGCCTCCATGCGTGGCACGGTGAGACAGCCGACGGTCACGTCGGCCCCCGAATCCACATGCTGCTGCAGCATGAGTTCGTAATCCATCTTGTAGATGTGGTCGCCCGCGAGGATCACCACGTAATCGACGTCGTAGCCGTCGACGATGTCGATGTTCTGGGTCACGGCATCGGCGGTGCCACGGTACCACATGCTTTCGGATACCCGCTGGGAGGCGGGCAGGATGTCGAGGAACTCGTTGCGCTCGGCGCGAAAGAAGGTCCAGCCGCGCTGGCAATGACGGATCAGGCTGTGCGCCTTGTACTGCGTCGCCACCGCCATCTTGCGGATGCCAGAATTCATGGCGTTGGAGAGCGCGAAGTCGATAATCCGCGCCTTGCCGCCGAAATAGACGGCCGGCTTGACCCTGCGGTCCGTGAGTTCGCGCAGTCGGGAGCCGCGCCCGCCGGCCAGCACGAAGGCCATGGAGCGCTGGGATAGTCTGCGATGTGTATGTTGCATGATGACGGGCCTCCCTGTCCCGTGTCCTCGTTAACCGACCCGGTGCGCCATTCCCGAGGGGACGGCTCACTCTCTTGTGAGCATAGGGCAGAATCGATGTCCCGCAATGTTCAAAGCAACATTGGAAGCTACGAGATTCACTTGTCTTTTCGGCGGAATGTCCGATCGATTGCGCGGCTGAGGATGTTCGGTGACCTCAATCGGGACGGCGCTGCTGTACCGGCTGCGGCGGTCGGCTGTCGTAGGAGGGGCGCAGAAGGAGATCGGCGGGCAAAAGACGTTCGATCACGCGCTGGGCATTGGGCACGTCGTTGTGCATCGCACGCTGTGTCGCGGCGGTACGGCTCAGGCCGTGGCCGAGCCAGCGCGCAATCAGGCGCGCGCGCAGTTCGGGAAGCGGCACGTCGAGAAAGGCCGAGACGTCCCACAGCCGCGCCAGCTCGGACCACGGCGCTTCGTCGAACAGCAGGTAGTTGCCCTCGACGATCACCACCTGAGCGTCGGCCTCGATGAGCTGCGCGCCAGCGATGGCGATGTCGCGCGCGCGGTCGAACACCGGGGCCACCACCTCCTCGCCCCGCACGAGGCGCTTGATCAGGAGCAGGAAACCACGCGCGTCGAAGGTTTCGGGCGCGCCCTTGCGGGTGCGAAGCCCCCACAGGTCGAGCACGCCATTGTCGAGGTGAAACCCGTCCATCGGCACGATGCGCGTGACCAGCTTCTGACGTTCCAGCCGACGGGCCAGCTCGGTTGCCAGCGTCGACTTGCCGCTTCCGGGGGCGCCGGCGATGCCGACGATCACACGGGGCTTGCGGCCGGCCAGGTCATGGACCCGGTCGGCCACGGCATTGATGTGCGAAGTCACGTCGAGCAATCGCGCCTCATCTGTGTTGTCGGCCGTCACGCGGTCTCGAACTCGGTCTCGGGGACCTTCGCTCCCGTCATATAGGCAACCGCGTCGGACATCGAATGATTCTTGGGGTCGATAACACACAGGCGCTTGCCCAGACGGTGCACATGCACCCTGTCGGCCAGCTCGAACACATGAGGCATGTTGTGGCTGATCAGGATGATCGGGATGCCGCGCGACCGCACGTCGAGGATCAGCTCGAGCACGCGGCGGCTCTCCTTGACGCCCAGTGCCGCCGTCGGCTCGTCGAGGATGATCACCCGCGAGCCGAAGGCCGCCGCGCGCGCCACCGCGACGCCCTGCCTCTGGCCGCCCGAAAGCGTCTCGACCGCTTGGTTGATGTTCTGGATCGTCATCAACCCGAGGTCGTTGAGCTTGTCGCGGGCGAACTTTTCCATCGCGGGCCGGTCAAGCTGGCGCAACCATTTGCCCCGGAACCCCGGTTTGCGCATCTCGCGCCCCATGAACATGTTGTCGGTGATCGACAGGGCGGGCGACATCGCCAGCGTCTGGTACACCGTCTCGATGCCCGCATGGCGCGCGTCGTTGGGCGAGGTGAAGTGCACCGGTTTGCCCTCGAGCCTCACTTCGCCCGCATCGGGGATCACGGCGCCCGAGAGCGCCTTGATCAGCGTCGACTTGCCCGCGCCATTATCGCCGATGACGGCGAGGATCTCGCCCGGGTAGAGGTCGAAGTCGCAGTGATCGAGAGCGACGACCTTGCCGTAGCGCTTCACGAGGTTGCGGCCCGTGAGGATGGGCTCTCGCTTTTGTCCGATGCTCATGCCGACACCTTCCTGATCCACTGGTCCACGGCCACGGCGGCGATGATCAGCACGCCGATGAAGAAATAGGTCCATTGCGCATCCGCACCCAGAAGGCGCAGGCCGAGCGAGAACACGCCCACGATCAGCGCGCCGAACAGCGACCCCATGATCGAGCCGCGCCCGCCGAAGAGCGAGATGCCCCCGATCACCACGGCGGTGATGCTCTCGATGTTGGCGTCGTAGCCCGAGGTCGGCGAGACCGAGCCAATGCGGCCGATCAGGGCCCAGCCCGCAAAGGCGCAGATCAGCCCCGACAGCATGTAGACCGAAATGAGCGTGCGCTTGACGTCGACGCCTGACAGCTGCGCGGCCTCGGCGTCGTCGCCCAGCGCATAGACGTGCCGGCCCCACGCGGTGTGGCGCAGCACCCAGCCCAGCCCGAGGATCAGCGTGATCATGAACACCACGCCCACGGTGAACACCGCGCCGCCGATCGAGAACTTGGCCCCGAAGAATTGCAGGATCGGCGCCGTGGCCTCGATGTCCTGCGCGCGGATCGTCTCGTTCGCGGAGTAGAGGTAGTTCGTTGCGAGGAAGATCTGCCACGTGCCTAGCGTCACGATGAAGGGCGGCAGTTTCATGCGCGCCACCAGCCAGCCGTTGAGAAAGCCGCAGGCGGTGCCGACGGCGAGGCCGCAGGCCACCGCGACCGGACCCGGGATGCCATAGCGGAAGGTGAATTGGCCCATCACCACCGAACTCAGCACCATGATCGCGCCGACGCTGAGGTCGATGCCGGCGGTCAGGATCACGAGGCTCTGGGCGGCGGCGACGATGCCGACGATCTGCACCTGCTGCAGGATCAGCGTCAGCGCGAAGGGCGAGAAGAAGCGCGAGCCCAAGAGCGCGCCAAAGACCACGATCGAGGCCAGAAGCACGATCAACGGCACCAGCGCCGGTGTCACGTGAAGTGCGTGCTGGACCCGTTGCAGCGGACTCGGCTTGTGATCGGCGAATTCGGCCACCGCTTCGGCGCGTCTCTCTCGCACCGATGTTTCATAATGATCTGTATCTGTCGGCATGTCGCGCCCCTCCCGTGGCGAACGTCAAGGGCCGGGCCCTGCGAATGGCACGGCTCTCGTGAGCGGGGCGGGCGCTCGGGCCCGCCCCCTCAGGGTCATCCTGCGCCCCGAAGCGGACGCAGGCCAAATGTTTTGTGACGCCGGGTCAGCCCCAGCAGAGCTCCTGGCCTTCCTCAACCGAGATCGAGTCGACCCCGTCGACCGGCTCGTCGGTGACGAGCTTCACGCCGGTATCATAGAAATCCTTGCCTTCGGTGTTCTCGGGCAGGGTGCCGTCCTCGGCGTATTGTGCGATCGCCTCGACGCCGAGCTTGGCCATCTCCAGCGGATATTGCTGCGAGGTGGCGCCGATGATCCCGTCGGCGACATTGGCCACGCCGGGGCAGCCGCCATCGACCGAGACGATCAACACGTCGTTCTCGCGGCCGAAGGATTTCAGCGCCTCGTAGGCCCCCGCGGCGGCAGGCTCGTTGATGGTGTAGACGACGTTGATCTCGGGATCCTTGGCGAGAAGGTTCTCCATCGCCGTGCGGCCACCTTCCTCGTTGCCCGCCGTCACGTCGTTGCCGACGATGCGCGGGTCGTCCTCGTCACCCCATTTGTTGGGGTCCTTGGTGTCGATGCCGAAGCCGGTCAGGAAGCCCTGATCGCGCAGTACGTCGACCGAAGGCTGGCTGACGCCGAGATCGAGCATCGCGATCTTGGCGTTGGCAGCCTCCTCGCCGAGCTTGGCCGCGGCCCATTGGCCGATCAACTCACCAGCGAGAAAATTGTCGGTGGCGAAGGTGGCGTCGGCAGCGTCGATCGGGTTGAGCGGTGTGTCGAGCGCGATGACCAGAAGACCCGCATCGCGCGCCTGCGTCACGGCCGAAACGATGGCCGAGGTGTCGGAGGCGGTGATCAGGATGCCCGAGGCGCCGTTGGCGATGCAGGTCTCGATCGCATCGACCTGCGTTTCATGGTCGCCGTCGACGTTGCCCGCATAGGCATTGAGCGTGATGCCCATCTCTTCGGCGGCCTGCTGGGCGCCTTCGCGCATCTTCACGAAGAAGGGGTTGGTGTCGGTCTTGGTGATCAGGCAGGCGGAGACATCCGCCATGTGGCTCTCGGCCTGAGCCGCTCCGGCGGCGGTGATCAGGGCAAGCGCCGTACCCGTGAAAAGGTGTTTCATCGTCTAAATCCTCCCAGATGTTCCCCGTGGCTCCTCAACCGCCGGGAATGCCCAACGGTAACGACGTTTTCGAAGACCCGTCAATAAATAAATCATATTGATTTATTAATAAGGGGAGCGCCATTATGGAGTAGGGAGGACGGAGGATGGAGAACTCCGAAGTGCGCAGCCTCGCAGGCGGTGCGAACCAGCGCGGCCTGCGCGATCACAACGGACGGCTGCTGCTGTCGTTGATGCAGCGGCACGGTCCGATGCCCGGCAGCGAACTGGCACGGCTCTCGGGTCTGTCGCCGCAGACAGTCTCCGTGATCCTGCGACATCTCGATGAGGATGGCATGATTTCGCGCGGTGCGCCACAGCGAGGTCGCGTCGGAAAGCCGCGCGTGCCTGTCGGGCTCAATCCGGACGGGGCGTTCTCGATCGGGCTCAAGATCGGTCGGCGCAGCGCCGATCTGCTGATCATGGATCTGCACGGACAGGTGCGCGGACAGATTCAGGACACCTATGCCTACCCCGACATCCGGCAGGTCATGGGGTTTCTCGAACGCGGTATCGGGGAGTTGACCGCCGTCTTGCCCACGCGGTTGCGGGGGCGCATCGCGGGGATAGGTGTCGCGCGCCCGCACGAGCTCTGGATCTGGCCGGAGACCATCGGGGCGCCGCCCGCGGCGCTCGACGGCTGGCGCGACATCGATTTCACGCAGGAGGTCGCGCGGTTCTCCCCGCTTCCGGTCTTCGTGGAGAACGACACCACCGCCGCCTGCCGCGCCGAGCAGGTCTATGGGCGCGGTCGCGAGTTTCGGGACTACGCCTATTTTTTCATCGGCTCCTTCATCGGCGGTGGCATCGTTCTCAACCACTCCGTGTTCGACGGGGCGCGCGGCAACGCGGGCGCGATGGGCTCCCTGCCGACCCGCGATGCCGGGGGCCGTCCCGCGCAGCTCATCGACACCGCGTCCCTGCATTTGCTGGAACGTCGGCTGGTCGCGGCGGGGCACGATCCAGCGCGGCTCTGGACGCTGCCGCAGGACTGGACCGGCATGGACGAGGTGCTGGAGCCATGGCTCGACGGGGCAGGGGCCGAACTGGCCCGTGCCGCGGCCACCGTCTGCGCCGTGATCGATTTCGAGGCGGTGCTGATCGATGGGGGCTTTCCGGCAGAGGTGCGCGAGGCGCTGGTGACGCGGGTTCGCGCGGCGCTGCGGGACGTCGATTTGCGCGGGCTGGTTCCCGCCCGGATCGAGGCCGCCGCTGTGGGGGGCAACGCGCGCGGTCTCGGCGCGGCCTGCGGTCCGGTCTTCGCACAGTTCCTGCTCAATACGCATGCAGGCTTCGCCGCCGGCTGACACGCTTGTCAACGGCATCCCCATGCCCGACAACTAAGTGGCAAGCTGCCGCGGCGGCAGGCGCGGAACCCGTACCGAACGGGAACCCGCACCTCCGCCCGTGGGTTGTGCTCTGCAGCCCCCGGCTTCTTCGGATCCGGGTCGCGGCGGGCCGGATGGCCTCGGTATTGGAGACAGGGAATGTACTACGAGATGATCGGATTTCACGGAGAGCACCAGAGCGAGCACACTGTCGACGGGGTGCCCGAGCCAAAGCTCGATCGCTCGACCCTGTTCCTCGACTTTGACGGCACGTTGGTGGAACTGGCCGATCGCCCAGATGCGATCGACGTGGACCCCGGTCTCGACGATCTTTTACGCGCGCTCTCGAAAAAGACCCAAGGCCGCGTCGTGATCATCACCGGCCGTGCGATCGAGGATGTGACGCAGTATCTCAAGGGGTTCGACGGGCCGATCATCGGGGGCCACGGCGCGCAGGAGCGCCTGTCAGGGGAGATCCGCAACCATGAGTTGGCCAATCCCGAAGTGGTTGGACATCTGGGCGAGATGACGCAGGCCTTCGCTGCGACCCATCCCGGTCTGGTCTGCGAGCGCAAGCCCACGGGCGTGGTGCTGCATTTCCGACAGAATGAGGATCTGGCCGCGCAGGCTTATGCCTTCCTGCGGGCCTTGTCGGAGACCCATGACGGTTTCGATCTGCATCACTCCAAGATGGCCTACGAGTTGCGCCCCACCGGAATCGGCAAGGACGTGTCGATGCGCCGGATGATGAAAGGCGATGGCTTCAGCGGCACCATGCCGATCTTCTTCGGTGATGATGTCACTGATGAACCGGCGTTGCATTGGGTGGCCGAGCAGGGAGGGCTGGCCGTGAAGGTGGGCGAAGGAGAGACCGCGGCGGGTTGCAGGCTGGGCGATCCCGAAGCCGCCCGGAGGACGCTGCGACGCTGGGCCGAGGCGTGACCATGGAAGAGGAGGGTCGCCTCATCGTCGTTTCGAACCGGATTCCCACGGAGGCGGCCCCGTCCGGGGGCCTCGTCGTGGCGCTTCATGACGCGCTCAAGGAGCGCGGCGGCGTCTGGATCGGAAACTCCGGCAAGCGGGTCTACCCCGAGGAGGCGGCTCATGGTCTGACCCAGATCGCGAAGACCCCCTATGAGCGCTACAGTTTCGATCTCACTGAAGAAGAGCATCAGGGCTTCTATCTGGGCTATGCGAACGCCACCCTGTGGCCACTGTTCCATCACCGCACCGATCTCCTCGCGGTCGATCCCGATCAGGCCCGCGTCTACCGCGAAGTGAACGATCGTGTGGCCGGGCTGATTGCGGAGGTCGTGCAGCCGGGCGACGTGATCTGGGTGCATGACTATCACTTCCTTCCGCTGGCCGAGGCGCTGCGCAAGCGCGGTGTGATGAACCGGATCGGATTTTTCCTGCACATCCCCTTTCCGAACCCATCCGACATGCCCGCCTTGCCCGAGCGCAAGCAGATGCCAGGTTGGTTGTCGTCCTTCGACCTCATTGGGCTGCAGACGCGTCGCGACGTGTCGAACGCGCTCGATTTCCTGCGCGACAACGGTGCGGAGATCCTGTTGCGCGGCAAGATGAAATACCAGGATCGCACCTTCGAGATCGCAAGCTTTCCGATTGGTATCGATGTGGACGGCTTTGTCGAAGCCGCTGAGGCGCATGCGGATTCGGGCGAGCATCTGCGCCTGTCTCCGGGCGAGCGGTTGGTGCTGGGCGTCGATCGTCTCGACTATTCCAAGGGCCTGCCGCAGCGCTTCGCGGCCTTCGGAGAGTACCTCTCGCATCGGCCTGATCCGCAGATCCGGGCGACCCTGCTTCAGATCGCACCGCCCTCTCGCGAGGATGTCGAGGCCTACAAGGATATTCGTCAGGAACTCGAGACCATCACGGGACGGGTCAACGGCGAGATGGCCGAACTGGACTGGACCCCGATCCGCTATATCCGGCGCAACATCGAGCGGGAGATTCTCGCGGGGTTGTACCGGCGCGGGGATGCCTGCCTCGTGACGCCGCTGGCCGATGGCATGAATCTGGTCGCCAAAGAATTTGTCGCCGCACAAGACGGTGCCGATCCGGGCGTGCTCATCCTGTCGCACTTTGCCGGGGCGGCAGAGCAGATGGAGGCGGCCTTGATGGTCAATCCCTATGATCCGGGCGAGACCGCGCGCGCCATTGAACAGGCGCTGTCTATGCCGCTGCACGAGCGACAGTCGCGACATCTAAGCTTGATGCAATCGATCCGCGAGACAGACATTACATGGTGGACGCGGACCTATCTTGCTGCTTTGCAACAAAAAGCTCCGGTCGCCGCGAACTGATCCTCTGAAGGGGCGACGATATGGGGAACCCATTGCCTCCTCGCGTGTTCACCGAATGAAGAGACGCCGTTCCCTCGTCTCTCGCATTCCCCAAAGGCCGGTGGCGGCCCTTCTCGATCATTCCCTCGGAGAAGATCCCGCTGCCGGCCACCCCTCCCGACACCCTTCACAACCCGAACGTGCCATGTCAGTTTGCGCATGAGCGACTTGCCGCTCACCCGGACCGGGTCCGGGACCTGCGAGCGGAGCGCGCATGAACCAGACAGCCCCCCCCCCTTCTTCTGACGCCGCGCCGGATCTGGCGATTGCTGGTCGGGATCTGGGCGCTGTCGGGCGAGGTGCAGTTGGGGCTGATCGCGGCGGGCGTCGCCTTCTACTCGATCTTCGCCATCTTTCCGGCAGTGGCAGCCCTCATCGCTATCTTCGGCCTCTTGGCCGACCCTACGGTGATCGAGACACAACTGGTGATGATGGAGGAGATCATCCCGGTCGAAGCTTACGAACTGTTGCGTGAACAGTTGAACCTCATGCTCGCGACGCGACCCGAAACATTGGGATTCGCCACGCTGCTCTCGACCTTCGTGGCGCTATTCTCGGCGCGCAATGGTGTGGCCTCGCTGATACTCGGGCTGAACCAGATCTATGGGAGACCTAATCGCAACGGCTTGCGACAGCTCGCAGTAGCGATTTTGTTGACGCTGTCGCTGATCTCGATCGCGGTAATGGCGATGCTGGTCGTGGTGATCGCGCCGATCCTTATCAAGGTGCTGCCGCTCGAACGAGGCACCGGTTGGTTGCTCGAGGCGATCCGCTGGATTGCCGCCTTCGGCATCGTTCTGGCGGGACTTGGTGTGCTTTATCGGTTTGGTCCCAACATGCGCGGCGCGCGAGGCCGCTGGATCACGCCGGGAGCGTTCCTGGTAATCCTGTTCTGGCTCGTCGCATCGGCCGGGTTTTCGTTTTACCTGGCGAATTTCGGCAATTACAACGAAGTCTACGGCTCGATCGGGGCGGTGATTGCGCTATTGATGTGGCTGTACATCTCGGCATTTCTGGTGCTGCTGGGCGCGGCGGTCAACGTCGTGTGGCAACGCAGCCTGCGCTCAGAGAAGCGGCCGGACGACCTCGGCCTCGATATCGGCCCCCGCCAGATCGGCTAGCGCCCGCAGATCGTGGATCTGCATCCGCCCCTCGTTCCACGAAAGCAACTGCCTGTCGCGCAGCTTGGCCAGCGTCTTGTTGGTGTGAACGAGGCTGAGCCCCAGTGCGTCCGCCAGATCCTGTTGGCGGTAGGGCAGGGGGAACCCGCCGCTTGCGTCAATCTGCCCCAGCGCTTGCATTCGCAGATAGATCCGCGTGATCGCCCAGGCGAGACGCGACAGGCCGCTGCGCTGGCCGAGGCTGGCGAGGGCTTCGCCGAGGAAATGCTCCTCGACGGCGGCCATCCATGTGATGTCGAAGGCGCGCGCGGGATGGGTGCTGAAAAAGCGAAAAAACTCGCTGCGGTCGAAGACGCAAAGCGTCATGTCAGTCGTCGCCTCGACCGAATGCTGCATCTCTCCCATCATTCCAGCCTGCAGCCCGAGGAAATCGCCCGGAAAAATGAAGTTGATTACCTGCCGACGCCCGTCGGCGAGTGTCTTGTAACGTAGCCCCATCCCTGACAGGGCCGTGTAAAGTTGTGGGCTGTTGGAGCCTTCGAGCAGCAGCGGCGTTCCTGGTCCGATCCGCAACTCACCCGCCTTGAAACGCTGGATTGCGCGGATTTCCTGCTGCCCAAGCTCCACGAAGATGCGTCGTGCGCGAAGGGGGCAGGCCAAGCAGGGTGTGCTCATCGGAACTCGCTGTCACTATGTCGTAGTTTAATGCGAGGTCGTTCGGAATGTTCCATGTGGGGCCGATTGTCGGCTCGGAAACAAGGTATTGGAATGATGAACGTACTGATCGTCGAGCGCGTCCCGCTTGTGGCGCAGGACTTAATGGAGATCATCAGCGAATGCCGCCCCGACGTCGCCGTGCACATCCTGCGCGGCCTACCGCAGATGAACGCTTTTCTGGGGGCTTTGGAAACGGCCGATCTCGCCTTCGTCGGTGTGGAGGCCGAGCAGCGCGCCAGACTTTTTGCGCATGAAGCGCTCAGGCAGGGGGTGAAGCGGGTGGTGATAACCGATCGGGTGACGCCTCCTGGTCCGCTCGCGCCGGGATGGTTCATCGAGCCGAGACCGATCGTGCCGGAGGCGGTTCGCCGCCACGTTCAGGCATTGGTGGCCCCCGCCGCCTGAGCGGCGGGGAGCATGTCGGAACTCAGCCGTGCAGTGGGCCGGTCGAAGAGAAGAACATCGCCTGGCTCACTGCGGAGCGCACCTGTTCCTCGCCGTAAGGCTTGGAGATCAGGAAGGCCGGCTCGGGACGCTCGCCCGTGAGCAGGCGTTCGGGGAAGGCGGTGATGAAGATCACCGGCAGGTTGCCATGCGCTTCGAGAATGTCGCGCACCGCGTCGATGCCCGAGGAATTGTCGGCGAGCTGGATGTCGGCCAAAACGAGATCGGGCTTTTCCTGCTGGGCGAGGCGCACGGCATCGTTGCGGGTGCGCGCAACACCGGTGATGGCATGGCCCATGTCTGAAACGATCGATTGCAGGTCCATGGCGATGATCGCCTCGTCCTCGATCACGAGGATGCGGCCCGAAATGCTGTCTTCCATCTCCTGACGCGCGATCTTCACGAGATGCTCGACCTCGTCCACGTCGGTCTGCATGATGTCGGCGATCTCCGCGGTGGAGAAGTCTTCGATGGTATTGAGCAGGAGGGCTTCACGGGTGTTCGGGGTCAGCTTGGCCAGATGTGCCTGCGCCGCGGCGGCAAGACCGCTCTCGTCACCGGAGACCGGGGCGCCGGAGCTTTGCCAGATCAGGTGAAAGACCCGGAACAGCGCCGTCCGCGGGGATGAGTCGGTATCGAAGACCGAGCGATCCTCGAGAATCGCCTCAAGGGTGGCTGCGGCGTAGGTATCACCGCTGTCCTGGCTTCCTGTCAGCGCCCGCGCATAGCGGCGCAGATAGGGCAGCTCGTGCCCGATCACCGTGGCGAGGTCGGGTGCGGTGGTGGTTGTCGTCATCGGCTGAGAGTCCCCAAATTCATTTTTTCTGGAACCGAACGCTGCCATCGGCATTGTGGTTCCATGATGCAGTCATGCTATGCGAGGCTGCCGAAAATGACGAGGGTATAAGCGGGAATGACACAGCGGGACCAAGGGAACGCGCGCGGCGATATTGACGCCCACCTCAAACGTGCGTTCCAGCAGCTCACCGATGAGGCGCTACCGGACAGGTTCACGGACCTTCTGGCGAAGCTGCGATCCGGTGAGGGTGCGGCGAACGCATCGTCCGAGACCAGCCAGCCAGAGCCGGACCGGGAATCGGCGCATGTAGGCAAGGTGGGCAGGGGCTAGAATGAGCCATCAGGATCCGAGAGATGAACTGGTCGGGCACCTCCCGGCCATGCGGGCCTTTGCGCTGTCGCTGACGCGTAATGGCGCCCAGGCCGATGACCTCGTGCAGGACACGGTGGTCAAGGCGTGGACCAATTTCGACAAGTTCAAGCCGGGCACGAACCTGCGGGCGTGGTTGTTCACCATTTTGCGCAACACCTTCTACTCGGGCCGCCGCAAGGCACAGCGCGAGGTGGCGGATGTCGATGGCGTGTTCACGGCGAGCCTTGCGGAGAAACCTGCGCATGACGGCCGTCTGCAGATGAACGACTTCCTGCGGGCCTTCGCGCAGCTTCCCGACGAGCAGCGCGAGGCGTTGGCTCTGGTGGGGGCTTCGGGCTTTTCCTACGAGGAGGCTGCGGGAATGTGCGGCGTGGCGATCGGCACGATCAAGAGCCGGGCCAACCGCGCGCGCGTACGTTTGGCCGAGTTGTTGCATCTCGATGAGGGCGACAATCTCAGCATGACGGACGAGGCGACCATGGCCGTTCTGGCGGCACAAGGCGGGCCTCACTTGTGACGGACACGACAGGGGAGCGGGACCGGACGGCGCAAGCCGGCGGCTGGTTCAGCGCGCATGGGCTGGTGCTGCGCGTGGTCGCTTTCCTGACTATCGCGCTTATGCCCATCGGACTGATTGCGATTTATCAAACCGCCGAGTTTCAGCGTGAGACATTGCGGCGGTCCGAACTTTCCTTGCTTGCGCTTACCGCGCAGGCCGGCGCGCCGGTGGAACAGACCATCGAGCGCGCCTTCGGCGTGGCCGAAGCGCTTGGCGTGGTCATCGACGAACTTGACGATCCAACAAGCTGTTCGAGCTACCTCAACCGCTACATTGAGGGGCGCAGGCTCTATGCGATGATCGGTTTGGTTGATTCCGACGGCACCATGCGCTGCTCCTCGCTCGCACAGCCGCTCGACATGCGCGACACCGGCATCTGGAAGCAGATGTCGGTGACGCCTTCGACCATCGTCACTCTGAGCCAACGGCCCGAGATCGCGGATGAGCCGGTGATCAACGTGGCAAGCCCGATCGAGGAGAACGGGCAGTTCATGGGATACGTGCAGCTCGCCATCCCGCAGCGACGCATCGCCGCCCCCGCCGGACTGATCGCGGCCGAGCGCCGCCCGATCCAGCTCGTGACCTACAACGAGTTGGGCGAGCGCCTGACCCTGCAGAACCCGGATCGGCCGCTCGAGACGCTGCTGCCCGAGGATTTCGATCTGTCGTCGCAGACCGGTCTGCGCCCGACCGCCACTGCCGGTCTGTCGCCTGATGGGGAACGACTTGTCTATGCGGTGACGCCGCTGGTGACGGGGGCGGTCTTTGCCTTGGGGATCTGGCCCGCCTCCGAGGGGTTCGCGTCGCCGCTCCTGCCCAGCCTGTTTCCGATCCTGATGTGGGCCGCGAGCCTGCTGGTGGCCTATTACGCGATTCATCGGCTGGTGATCCGCCATGTCCGCAATCTGGGCCGATCCATGCGGCGGTTCGGTGCCAACCGGCAGCTACCAGCACAGGCCAGCACGGGCGATATGTCGCGCGAACTGCGCGAGATCGAGGGCGAGTTCGTGCAGATGGCGGGCAATATCCTGCAGGACGAGGCTCGGGTCGAGGACCAGCTACGCGAGCGCGGCATCCTGCTCAAGGAGGTGCACCACCGGGTCAAGAACAACCTGCAGCTTATCTCCTCGATCATGTCGATGCAGATGCGACGCACGCCGGACGCCACGACCCGCGAGATTTTGAGTCGGCTTCAGGATCGGGTGCTTGGCCTCGCGACGATTCACCGCACGCTCTACGAGAGCCAGGATGTGGGCCGGGTCAATGCCGCTCGGCTGCTGCGCGAGATCGTGGCACAGCAAAGCGTCGCCTCCGGAGCAGGAACGGATCTCGAAACCAAGCTCGACCTCGAGGATCTGGAACTTCTGCCCGATCAGGCCGTACCGCTGTCCTTGCTCACCTCCGAGGCACTCGCCAATGCGCTGAGCAACGCGGCTCCCGGCGAGAACGGCAAGCCTTGGGTCGCGGTCTCGCTTCGCCGCGAGGCCGAGGATATGGTATGTCTGGAGATCGCCAACTCCGCCGCCACCGAAAACGGAGATGCCACCACCATGCGCCCGCGGGCCCAAGGCCTCGGGACCAACCTCATTCAGGCCTTTGCGGCACAGCTCGGTGGACCCAGCGAAACCCGGCATGAGTTGGGGGTCTACAAGCTCTCGACCCGGTTCCCGGTTCGGGAAATGCAATATGACCCACAGGATTACTGATGACGCGCGGCAGACAAGACGGCATGGGGTTCCCGCTGCGCGAGCGGCGCGGCACCTCCAAGACCGACACGGACTATGCCGAGAACGATCCCGCGCATGCGCGCTGGGGTCGCGAGGCCTTGCCCGACCCGGTCCTGCCGGACGACCCGGAGGTGCCGATGCCGCTGATCACCGCGGAGCAGGCCTACCCGGTGTTCGAGCGGTGCTTTCTTGAGGCCACCAAACGGGTGCGCATGTCGTTCCGGGTGTTTGATCCCTTCACGCAGCTGCATTCGGAGAGCGCCCGCAAAATCGGTGAGATCTGGTTCGACCTGATCGCGCACAAGCTGCGCGAAGGGCTTGAGGTCGAGATCGCCATCACCGATTTCGATCCGATCGCGGTCAACGCGATGCATGCGATGACTTGGGACGCGATGCGCGGGTTGATTGCGGCAGGCGAGGCCTCGGGCCATCCCGAACGGCTCAAGCTGCGGGCGGCGATGCACCCCGCACGAGTGGGGGCCGTGCCGCGCGCGCTCCTATGGTACCAGACCTGGAGCAGGCTGCGCGACACCGCGCGGCAGATCGGCGCGCTGCCCGAGGAGGAGCGCGAGGAGATGCTGCGCCTCAGGCCCGGCCTCGAAGGGCATTTGGCCTATCGCGGCGGGCAGCTGGTGGCCAAGCGCTGGCCGATCCCTGAGCTGTACCTCGCCACGCATCACCAAAAGCTGGCCATATTCGATGACCGCTGGCTCTATATCGGCGGGCTCGATCTCGACGACCGCCGCTACGACACGCTGCGGCACGACCGGCCCGCGCAGGAGACATGGCACGACGTGCAGCTGCTCATGGGCGGCTCGGCGGTGGCGGATGCACACCGGCATCTCGACAGCTATCTCGCGGTGAACTCAGGCGGTACGCCCGAGCCCACGGGCCGCGTTATTCGCACGCTGTCGGCGCATCGCAGCCCCGCCGTGCTGCGTATGTCGCCCGAGCGCAAGGTGTCCGAAATTTTCGATGCGCAGCGCAACGTCTTTTCGGGCGCGCGCGACCTTCTCTATATCGAGACGCAGTTCATGCGCGACCGCGATCTGGCGCGCGAATTGGCCCGCGCGGCGCATGCGCAGCCCGATCTCGGCCTCGTCCTCGTGCTTCCTGCCGCCCCCGAGGACGCGGCCTTTTCCGCGGCCGGAGTCGATGCCCGTTACGGCGACTACCTCCAGGCGCGCTGCGTGCGCAAGATCGCCCGCGCCTTCGGCGATCGGGCCCTGATCGTGTCGCCCGCCGCGCCAAGGCGCGCCACCAAGGAAGACCGCGGACCGCGTGCGCGGATCTGGCGCGCGCCCATCATCTATGTGCATGCCAAGGTCACCATCGCCGACGGCAGGGATGCCATCGTTTCCTCGGCCAACCTCAATGGCCGCTCCATGCATTGGGACACCGAGGCGGGGGTGCGGCTGTCGTCGGGGGTCGAGGTGATGCCGCTGATGGAGGCCTGCATGTCGCACTGGATGGGCCCCGACGCCTCCCGCGCGAGGGCGAAAGCGGCCGCGCGCTGGTGGCACGCTGGCGCGGCATGGTCCATGCTGATCGCGCCGAAGTGCCCGAGCTGCGCAAGGGGTTCTTGTTGCCCTATCCGCTGCGACCGGCCTGGCGATTGGGGCGCAACCTGCCGGGTGTGCCCGAGGCGATGGTCTGACACGCCGCAACGCGGCGGAACCTCGCACCGACGCGTGCGTTTCAGCCTGACACGACACGACCCATGAGGACGCCATGACCATCGCCACGATGGTGGCCGCCCTTGCAGGTCTGGTGGTGGTCGCGTTCCTGATATTTCTGCTTACGGGCGGAGACGACTAAGGTGCAGGGCGCACGAGGACCATGGCCGTTTCGCTGCCGGACGGTCACGGGCGCCGCTCGCGAGACCCCTTCTGCCGGGGTGTGGCGAGCGGCCCCTTCCGGGGGACGCCGGAAGGGAGGTGCAGTTGAAACCCCCGGAGCGGACCACTAAGACTCTGTCAGGACAAGATCCGCATGAGACGCAAGCGTTCCCGAAAAGGCAGAGCAGATGCACGATCCCGTTGAGACCTACATGAACCTCGTGCCGATGGTGGTCGAACAGACCAGCCGGGGCGAGCGCGCCTATGACATCTTCTCGCGGCTGCTCAAAGAGCGCGTGATCTTCGTGAACGGCCCGGTGCATGACGGCATGAGCCAGCTCATCGTCGCGCAGCTCCTGCACCTCGAGGCCGAGAACCCGAAAAAAGAGATCTCGATGTATATCAACAGCCCCGGTGGTGTCGTCACCTCCGGCCTGTCGATCTACGACACCATGCAATACATCCGGCCCAAGGTCTCGACCCTGGTGATCGGGCAGGCAGCCTCGATGGGCTCACTCCTGCTCACTGCTGGCGAAAAGGGCATGCGTTTCTCGCTACCCAACTCCCGTGTCATGGTACACCAGCCCTCTGGCGGCTATCAGGGGCAGGCGACGGACATCATGATCCACGCCGCCGAAACGCAGAAGCTCAAGAACCGGCTCAACGAGATCTATGTGCACCACACCGGCCAGCCCCTCGAAAAGGTCGAGGCCGCTCTGGAGCGCGACAACTTCATGTCGCCGACCGAGGCGCGCGACTGGGGCCTGATCGACGAGATCCTGACCAGCCGGTCGCAAGGCGACGACAAGACGCCCAACACCGCCGGTTGATCCGGCGCCGGTCATCCCCTCGGCAGGGGGTGACCGTCACCGCCGCGCCGGGATTTTGGCGTTGTGGCCACGAAATGGCTGCCCTATCGTTCAAGCAAGGGCAGACCGAGAGATAAAGCAGGGCCGATGGCCCGGGGGTTCGATATGGCAAGCACGTCCGGCGGCGACAGCAAGAACACGCTCTACTGCAGCTTTTGCGGAAAGAGCCAGCACGAGGTGCGCAAGCTCATCGCGGGACCGACCGTGTTCATCTGCGACGAATGCGTCGAGCTGTGCATGGACATCATCCGCGAAGAGACCAAGGGCTCCGGCCTGAAATCCGCCGAGGGCGTTCCGACGCCGCGCGAGATCTGCGACGTGCTCGACGACTACGTGATCGGCCAGATGCATGCCAAGCGCGTGCTCTCGGTCGCAGTCCACAACCACTACAAGCGGCTCAACCACGCGGCCAAGGCCAGCGACATCGAGCTGTCGAAATCCAACATAATGCTGATCGGCCCGACCGGTTGCGGCAAGACGCTGCTCGCGCAGACGCTGGCCCGTATCCTTGATGTGCCCTTCACCATGGCGGACGCGACGACGTTGACCGAGGCGGGCTATGTCGGCGAGGATGTCGAGAACATCATCCTCAAGCTGCTTCAGGCCTCTGAGTACAACGTCGAGCGGGCGCAGCGCGGCATCGTCTATATCGACGAAGTCGACAAGATCACCCGCAAGTCCGACAACCCCTCGATCACCCGCGACGTTTCGGGCGAGGGGGTGCAGCAGGCCCTTTTGAAGATCATGGAGGGCACCGTGGCCTCCGTGCCGCCGCAGGGCGGGCGCAAGCATCCGCAGCAGGAGTTCCTGCAGGTCGACACCACCAACATCCTGTTCATCTGCGGTGGCGCCTTCGCCGGTCTCGACAAGATCATCGCGCAGCGCGGCAAGGGATCGGCCATGGGCTTCAACGCCGATGTGCGCGGTCAGGACGATCGTGGCATCGGTGAGATCTTCGGCGATCTGGAGCCTGAGGATTTGCTCAAGTTCGGCCTGATCCCCGAATTCGTCGGCCGCCTGCCGGTGATCGCGACGCTGACCGATCTCGACGAAGAGGCGCTGGTCACCATCCTGACCCAGCCCAAGAACGCGCTGGTCAAGCAGTACCAGCGCCTGTTCGACATCGAGGATACCAAGCTCACCTTCACCGAGGATGCGCTCAAGGCGATCTCGCGCAAGGCGATCGAACGCAAGACCGGCGCGCGCGGCCTGCGCTCGATCATGGAGGGCATCCTGCTCGACACGATGTTCGAATTGCCGAGCCTTGAAAGCGTCACCGAGGTGGTGGTCAACGAGGAGGCGGTCGGCGACGGCAAGCCGCTGATGATCCACGCCGACGGCGCGAAGAAGGAAACTGCCTCCGCGGGCTGAGGCGATGGAGCGTTTCACGTCCGGATCGGAGTTCGAGGGACGGATCGGCTACGGCCGGTCCGTCCTTTGCGATGGGTGGGTCTTCGTCTCCGGCACCACAGGCTACGACTATACCAGCATGACGCTGCCCGAGGGCATCGAGGCGCAGTGCCAAGCTGCCTTGGCCAACGTCGCGGCGGCGCTGGAGGCAGCGGGATCGGGCATGGAACGCGTGGTGGGGGTCACTCACATGCTGCCAGACCGGGCCGAATTCCCGGCCTGTTGGCCGCTGCTCCGCCCGGTCTGGGGGACGATGCCGCTGGCTGCGACGATGATCGAAAGTGGCCTCACCGAGCCCGCGTTGCGGATCGAGCTGAAGGTCACGGCGCGGCTGCGCTGAGGCCCCGCTGACCACTGGACCTCGCGCCTGCTTTGCGGCATGACGGGGCGCAGGACAGGAGACCAGTCATGAGCCTCGGCAGCATTCTCAAGCGGACCTTCACTTGGTGGAACGGTCAGACCTTCGGCACCCAGCTTTTCACCTGGCGCAAGGGTGAGAAGGTGGGCGAGGACAAGCAGGGCAACATCTTTTATCGCAACGCCGACGACTCGAAGCGCTGGGTCATCTTCAACGGCGAAATCGAGGCGAGCCGCATCGATCCGGAGTGGCATGGCTGGCTGCACCGGACCTGGGACGAGCCGCCGACCACGCGCCCCATGGTCCATCGCCCTTGGGAGAAGGCGCACGAGCCGAACCACACCGGCACCGCGCAGGCTTATGCGCCCGCGGGATCAATCCGTCGCGCGGCCCCCGTCGCGACCAAGGATTACGACGCGTGGCAGCCCGAATGATCCGCCGCGCGGCGCTGGCTCTGGTGTTGCTCGCCGCCCCGGCGGGCGCGCAGCAGGCGGCGCAGGCGCCCGGCGGTGTGCTGCGCGTGCTCGACAAGATCACCGGAGCGGTCACCGACCTCGACCTCGCCACGGGCGAGAGCGCGACTGTCGGCCACCTGTCGATCAAACTCGACGAGTGCCGCTATCCAGCCGACAATCCGGCGGGTGACGCCTATGAGCGGCTGATCGTGCGATATCAGCAGGTTGAGACGCCGGTGTTTCAGGGTTGGATGATCGCCTCGGCCCCCGCACTCAACGCGATGGACCACCCGCGTTACGACGTCTGGGCCTTACGCTGCAAGACGTCCTGAACCGGGGCTGGAGCACCGGGCGCGAGAAAATCGCCCCGTCGCTCCAGTGCCGTCGACAGTGCCGCGCGGTAGCGTGCGCGTGGAATTTCGACAAAGCCCAAGCTGGCAAGATGCGGCGTCAGGAACTGTGCATCGAAGAGGGTGAAGCCGCCCAGCCGCAAGCGGTCCACCAGCCAAGCCATCGCCAATTTCGATGCGTCGGTGCGGCGAGAGAACATGCTTTCACCAAAGAATGCCCCGCCCAGTGTTACCCCGTAGATGCCACCCGTGAGCAGGCCCTCATGGCGTACCTCGACCGAATGGGCGAACCCCATGCGGTGCAACGCGGCGTAGAGATTGAAGATTTCGTCATTGATCCAGGTTTCAGGCCGCTCGGCACAGCCTGCGACCACCCCTTCGAAATCGCCGTTCACGACGATCTCGAAGCCACCCCGGCGCATCCGCCGTGTAAGGCTGCGTGAGATGCGAAAATCGTCGAGTGGCAGCACGCCGCGCTGGCGCGGGTCGACCCAGAAGATTTCCGGGTCGTCCCGGCTTTCGGCCATCGGGAACACGCCCTGCGCGTAGCCATGCAGCAGCAGCTCGGGCGTGAGCCGGGCAGGGGACATGCGCGGCCCCCCGTCCTACCCTTGCAGCGTTTGTTCGAGCCACCGCTCAAGCCAGTGGATGTTGTAATTGCCCGCCAAGATGTCGGGCTCACCCAGGAGCGCGTGATGCAGCGGCACGGTGGTGTCGACCCCATCGACGATCAATTCGCCCAAGGCCCGGTTGAGCCGGGCCAGCGCCTCGGCCCGGTCGGAGCCATGCACGATCAGCTTGGCGATCAGGCTGTCGTAATAGGGGGGAATCCGGTAGCCGTCATAGAGCGCACTGTCCATGCGCACGCCGAGGCCACCGGGGGCGTGATACTGCGTGATCCGGCCCGGGCAGGGCGCGAAGTTCGGCAGCTTCTCGGCGTTGATCCGTACCTCGATCGCGTGGCCGCGAATGTGCAGGTCGTCTTGGGTGAACGACATCGGCAGGCCCGAAGCCACGCGGATCTGCTCGCGCACGAGATCGACGCCAAAGATCGCCTCGGTCACCGGATGCTCCACCTGCAGGCGGGTGTTCATCTCGATGAAGTAGAATTCGTCATTCTCGAACAGGAACTCGATCGTGCCCGCGCCCGAATACTTGATCTTGGCCACGGCATCGGCGCAGACCTTGCCGATGCGGTCACGCAGTTCTTGCGTGATGCAGGGGCCGGGCGCCTCCTCGAGCACCTTCTGGTGGCGCCGCTGTAGCGAGCAGTCGCGCTCGCCCAGATGCACAGCGCGGCCCTTGCCGTCGCCGAAGACCTGGATCTCGATATGGCGCGGCGTGGTAAGGTACTTCTCGATGTAGACTTCGTCATTGCCGAAGGCGGCCTTGGATTCGGAGCGCGCGGTCTGGAAGGCGCGCTCGATCTCGGCCTCGGATTTGGCGACCTTCATACCGCGTCCGCCGCCGCCGGCGGTGGCCTTGATGATCACCGGGTAGCCGATTTCGGCGGCGACCTTGCGGGCGGCCTCGACACTCGGCACGCCGCCATCCGAGCCGGGCACGCAAGGCACGCCGAGCGCCTTCATCGTGTCCTTGGCGGTGATCTTGTCGCCCATCATGCGGATGTGCTCGGCCGAGGGGCCGATGAAGGTCAGCCCGTGGTCCTCGACCGCCTGCACGAAGGCGGCGTTTTCAGATAGGAAGCCATAGCCCGGATGGATCGCCTGCGCGCCCGTGATTTCGCAGGCCGAGAGGATCGCAGGGAAGGAAAGATAGGATTGCGAGGAGGGCGGCGGCCCGATGCAGATCGCCTCATCGGCCATGCGGACATGCATGGCATCCGAATCGGCGGTCGAATGCACCGCGACACTCTTGATGCCCATCTCGCGCGCGGCACGCACGACCCGAAGCGCGATCTCGCCGCGATTGGCGATGAGGATCTTGTCGAACATGGGGCTCACTCGATGATCATCAGCGGCGCGCCGAATTCGACGGGACTGCCATCTTCGACGAGGATGCGCTTGACCGTGCCGGAGCGGGGTGCGGGAATCTGGTTCATGGTCTTCATCGCCTCGATGATGAGGACGGTGTCGCCCTCCTTCACTTGCGCGCCGGGGGTCACGAAGGCAGGCGTGCCGGGCTCGGCCTGAAGATAGGCGGTGCCGACCATGGGCGAGGTGACGGCGCCGGGGTGGCTCGCCGGGTCATCCGAAGGGGCGGCGGCGGCAGGGGCGGCGGCGGTCATCGACGCGGCGGGTGCCGCGGGGGCGCTCGACGCCTGCGGCATGGCGACCTGCTGGACCACTTCGCGGGCACGGCTGACGCGAACGTTCAGGCTGTCGTTCTCGCCGTAGTCGCGCTTGACCTGAAGCTCGGTCAGGTCGTTCTGGTTCAGCAGTTCCGCCAGCGCGCGGATGAAGCTGACGTCGCTGTCGTGGCTGGTCGTGTCGCTCATGTCTCAGGGCCCCTCGTATAGCGCCCGTCCGGGCAGCAGTTCCGGGGGCTTATACGCCGGTTCTCCGGACGAGGAAAGCAGCCCGCGACCGGGACCGGGCCACGGCGCGGCGTCAATCGGCGACGCGCAGCGGCTCGGTTCCGGTGCCAAGGCCCTGCGGCATGTTTTCTGGCGGGGTCAGGGGCGTCTCGGAGATGGGGCGGGCCAAGTCCGTGCCACCATCCTGTTCTGGTTCCGGGGCGCGAACGTGGCTTGCCGCTCGCGTTCCATGTCGGCCTCGCGATGCTCCCGCGCGCGTTCACTATTTGGCCGGATGGTGATGCCCCAGGGCTTGAGCACCCCTTGGGGAGAATAATACTTGGGCGACACATCATTGCCGAGCAGCGCGGCTTGTACGAGGCCCATTTTGACCTGATCGGGCGGGCGCGGCACGATGACGGCCGGGGCGTCCGGGCGGGTGACGGGCAGCGGGTCGGATCTCGAAGGCGAGGCGGGCAGGGTTTCGACCGGCGCGCGCAGGTTGGCCGAGATCGTCGGGCCGGACAGCGTTGGCATCGATCTAGGGGTTTCCATTCAAAGCTCCCGAATCATTGGTCGCGACCAGGATGAGTTTGGCTGTATAATATGAACAAACCACGAAGAACGGGGTCGGGGCGGGCCCACGTCGCCGTGGACCCGCTAGGTGGCGCGATCAGTTGCGATTCATTCGGTTGGCGATCAGTCTTCGACAACCTGCGGCTCGGCCAGCGTCGAGGTGTCGCCGAGGCTATCGTGATCGTTCTCGGCGATCTTGCGCAGGATGCGGCGCATGATCTTGCCCGAGCGGGTCTTGGGCAGGCCGGGGGCCCACTGGATGCAGTCGGGCTTGGCGATGGGGCCGATCTCCCGGCGCACCCATCCTTCCAGTTCGCGGCGCAATTCGTCGGTGGCCTCCACCCCTTCCATCAGCGTGACATAGGCGTAGATGCCCTGTCCCTTGATCTCGTGCGGATAGCCGACCACGGCGGCTTCGGAGACAGCCTTGTGTGCCACCAGCGCGCTCTCGACCTCGGCCGTGCCCATGCGGTGACCTGATACGTTGATCACGTCGTCGACGCGGCCGGTGATCCAGTAATAGCCATCCGCGTCGCGACGGCAGCCGTCACCTGAGAAATAGAACCCCTTGTATTGCGAGAAATAAGTCTGCTCGAAGCGGTCGTGATCGCCCCAGATCGTGCGCATCTGACCGGGCCAGCTGTCGGCGATGGCGAGCACGCCCTCGACTTCGGTCGCCTCCAGCACTGCGCCCGACTGCGGGTCGAGCACGACCGGCTTGACGCCAAAGAAAGGCAGGGTGGCCGAGCCGGGCTTGGTCGCGATCGCGCCCGGCAGGGAGGTGATCATGTGGCCGCCTGTTTCGGTCTGCCACCACGTATCGACGATCGGCACGCGGCCCTTGCCGATGACGCGGTCGTACCACTCCCAAGCCTCGGGGTTGATCGGCTCGCCCACGGTGCCCAGCACCTTGAGCGACGACAGATCGCAGCTCTCCGCCCACTGCTCACCCTTGCCCATCAGGGCGCGGATCGCGGTGGGGGCGGTGTAGAACTGATTCACTTTGTGCTTCTCGCAGACCTTCCAGAAGCGCGAGGCGTCGGGATAGGTCGGCACGCCCTCGAACATCAGCGTCGTGCCGCCATTGGCCAGCGGCCCATAGACGATATAGCTGTGCCCGGTGACCCAGCCGACATCGGCGGTGCACCAGTAGACGTCGCCATCATGGTAATCGAAGGTGTATCGATGCGTCATCGCCGCGTAGGCGAGATAGCCGCCGGTCGTGTGCACGACGCCCTTGGGCTGGCCGGTGGAGCCCGAAGTATAGAGGATGAACAGCTCGTCCTCGGCGCCCATCTCCTCGGCCGGGCAGTCGTCGGAGACACCATCCTCCATCTCGTGCAGCCAGTGGTCGCGGCCCTCGACCATCTCGACCGCGCCGCCGGTACGCTTGACCACGAGCATCTGCGTGCCTTCGGGGCATTTCTCGAAGGCTTTGTCGGCATTGGTCTTGAGGGGCGTGTTGCGGCCGCCCGGGCGCCTCGTCGGCGGTGATCACCACCTTGGCGTCGCAGCCGGTCACCCGTGCCGACAGCGCATCGGGCGAGAAGCCCGCGAAGACCACCGAATGGATCGCGCCGATCCGGGCGCAGGCCAGCATCGCATAGGCCGCCTGCGGGATCATTGGCATGTAGATGACGACGCGGTCGCCCTTACGCACGCCCATCGTCTTGAGCACGTTGGCGAACTTGCCCACATGGGAATGCAGCTGCTGATAGGTGATGTGCTGCGCCTCGGCCTGCGGGTCGTCTGGCTCCCAGATGATGGCGGTCTGGGTGCCGCGCGTCGCGAGATGCCGGTCGATGCAGTTCTGCGCGACGTTGAGTGTGCCGTCCTCGAACCACTTGATCGAGACCTGCCCCAGCGTGAAGTCGGTCTCTTTGACCTTGTCATAGGGCTTGATCCAGTCGAGCCGTTTGCCCTGTTCGGCCCAGAATCCCTCCGGGTCCTGCATCGACTGCGCGTACATCCGGTCATAGGCGGCGCGGTCGGCATGGGCGCGAGCGACGGTGTCCTTGCTTGGCTCGTGAAGCTGCGGTGTCATGAGCTTTTCCTCTTCTCTCCCTGATGCTCAGATCGCGAGATAGCGCTGACGCAATGCCTCGTCCTCGAGCACCTCCTGCGCCGATCCGTCGTAGACGACCGAGCCTGTGTCAAGGATCACGGCGCGGTCCGCGAGCTTGAGCGCGGCGACGGCGTTCTGCTCCACGATGATCGTGGTGATCCCCTGATCCCTGATCACGTTCAGCGTCTTAGCAATTTCCTGCACGATCACGGGAGCGAGACCTTCGTAGGGCTCGTCGAGCAGCAGCACCTTGATGTCGCGCGCCAGCGCCCGGGCGATGGCGAGCATTTGCTGCTCGCCACCCGACAGCGTGACGCCCTCCTGTCGCCGCCGCTCCTTGAGGCGCGGAAACAGCCCGTAGATCCGCTCCAGCGACCATCCCACGGGCGGCGCGATCTGCGCCAGCTGCAGGTTCTCCTCGACGGTGAGGCCGGGAATGATGCGCCGGTCCTCGGGCACGAGCGCGATGCCGTTGCCCGCCGCCTCATGCGCCTTCATCTTGTGCAGCGGCTTGTGATCGAGCCAGATCTCGCCATGCCTGAGCGCCGGGTTGTCGAGCCGGGCGATGGTGCGCAACGTCGAGGTCTTCCCCGCGCCGTTGCGGCCCAGAAGTGCGAGGATCTCGCCCTCGTGGATGTCGAAACTGACGCCCTGAACGATGTAGCTTTCGCCGTAATAGGCCTGGATGTCCCAGACCGAGAGGAATTTGGGATGGGTCGCGGCGCTGTTGCGATCGCGGTCGAATGTCGCTGTCTCTGCCATGTTCTCGTTCCCGCGTTCAGACCTGCGCTTCGCCCAGATAGGCTTCGCGCACCTTGGGGTGACCCTTGATGTTCTCGGGCGTTTCCTCGACCAGCGGCGTGCCCTGCGCGAGAACGGTGATCCGCTCGGCGAGCGAGAACACGACATGCATGTCATGCTCGATGATCGCCATGGTGATGTCGCGCTTGGATTTGATCTCCTTCAGCAGGTCGATGGTGTTGTTGGTGTCGGCCCGCGCCATGCCCGCCGTCGGCTCGTCCAGAAGCAGCAGCTTGGGCTTCTGGACCAGGCACATCGCCATCTCGAGGCGCCGCTTGTCGCCGCGCGACAGGCTCGAGGCGGTCATGCCGCGCTTGTCGAGCATGTTGACGTCCGCGAGCATCTCCTCGGCCTGCTCGCGGATGCCCGTCTCCTTGCGCACCGTCTCGTAAGCATGCAGCCGGAACGCGCCGTCGCGTCGGGCGAAACACGGGATCATCACGTTTTCCAGCACCGTGAGATCTGCGAAGATCTCGGGCGTCTGGAACACGCGGGAGATGCCCATCTGGTTGATCTCGTGCGGTTTGCGGCCAAGCACCGACTGCCCGTCGAACATGACGCTGCCCGAATCCGGGATCAATTTGCCGACGAGGCAGTTCAGCAGCGTCGACTTGCCCGCCCCGTTGGGGCCGATGATGGCGTGGACGGTGTTCTCCTTGATGGAGAGGTTGACGTCGCCCAGCGCCTGCAGGCCGCCGAAGCGCTTGTTGACGCCTTTGACTTCGAGAATGCCCATCGTCGCGCTCCTTATTCCGCGGCGGCGCGCTGGCGCGCGGCGTCGGATTCCATGTGGTCGGCGTTGCGGTCGCGGCGGCGGAACAGGCGACCGGTCCGCTGCGCGCCTTCGACGAGGCCGCCGGGCAGGAAGATGACGACCAGCATGAACATGAGGCCCAGCGTCAGGTGCCAGCCCTTGCCGATGAAGGGGTGGAGGACGGCGACGATGACATTCTCAAGGCCGTCGGGCATGAAGGCGAACCACTGGTGCAGGATGCCGTCGTTGATCTTCGAGAAGATGTTCTCGAAATACTTGATGAAGCCCGCACCCAGCACCGGCCCGATCAACGTGCCCGCGCCGCCGAGGATGGTCATGAGCACCACCTCGCCGCTCGCGGTCCACTGCATCCGGTCGGCGCCCGCCAGCGGGTCCATCGCCGCCAGAAGCCCGCCCGCGAGGCCCGCATACATGCCCGAGATCACGAAGGCCGCGAGCGTGTAGGGCCGGGTATTGAGGCCGGTGTAGTTCATCCGCTGCTGGTTCGACTTCACCGCGCGCAGCATCATCCCGAAGGGCGACCGGAAGATCCGCACCGAGATGTAGAAGGCCACGAGCAGCAGAACCGCGCAGAAGTAGTAGCCAACCGAGAAGTCCCAAGACCACGGACCGACGAAGAGCGTCGTGGTGTCGCGCATCTCGGCCCCGAAGAGCGAGGTGACCGGCAGGCCGCCCGTCGAGGCGCCGTCGAGGATGCGCGGGTCCGACAGGGTGAGCTGAAGCCCGGTCTCGCCATTGGTGATCGGGGTGAGCACCGAATAGGCGAGGTTATAGCTCATTTGCGCGAAGGCCAGCGTCAGGATCGAGAAGTAGATGCCCGAACGGCGCAGGCTGACGAAGCCGATCACGAGGGCGAAGAGCCCGGCCATGATCACCGACAGCAGGATCGCCGGGAGCACGTTCATCGACAAGAGCTTGAACATCCACACCGCCGAATAGGAGCCGATGCCGAGGAACGCCGCGTGGCCGAAGGAGAGGTAGCCGGTGAGACCGAACAGGATGTTGAAGCCGATCGCGAAGATCCCGAAGATCACGAAGCGCTGCATCAGGTCGGGATAGCCCGCGTTGAACTGCGCCAGCGCTGATCCCGTCGGAAAGGGGTTGAGGATGATCGGGGCGAACAGCGTGATGACGGCCACCGCGATCAGGAGAAGTGTGTCTCTGCGCTCAAGTCCGAGCATAGCTTATTCCTCCATCACGCCACGGCGGCCCATCAGGCCCCGCGGACGGGTCAGCAGAATGACGATGGCGACGAGGTAGATGATGATCTGGTCGATGCCGGGCAGGAGCGACTTGACCTCGTTCATCGAGGCGAAGCTCTGCAGGATGCCCAGGAGGAACCCCGCCAGCACGGCGCCGGGCAGCGAGCCCATGCCGCCCACGACGACCACCACGAAGCTCAGCACCAGGAAATCCATGCCCATGTGGTAGTTGGGACTGAGGATCGGCGTGTACATCACGCCCGCGAGCCCCGCGACGGCGGCGGCAAGCCCGAACATCAGCGTGAAGCGGCGGTCGATGTCGATGCCCAACAGCCCCACGGTCTCGCGGTCGGCCATGCCGGCGCGGACCACCATGCCGAAGGTGGTGAACTGCAGGAAGGCGAAGACGCCCGCGATGATGATCGCCGCGAAGAAGAAATAGACCAGCCGCCAGTAGGGTAGATGATCGAATAGGGATCGAAGCCGAGCCAGGCGCCGATGTCGAGGCTGCCCTTGAAGGCCGACGGGGCGGGCATCGGGATCGGGTTGGCGCCGTAGAAATACTTGATCACCTCCTGCAGCACGATGGCGAGGCCGAAGGTCACGAGGATCTGGTCGGCATGGGGGCGCTTGTAGAAATGCTTGATCAGCCCGCGCTCCATCACGAAGCCCACCAGCACCATCACCGGGATCGCCAGCAGGATCGCCAGTGGCACCGACCAGTCGATGATGGCCGCGCCCAGCTCTGGGCCGAACCAGTTCTCGACATAGGGGGTCTGCACCTTCATCGGGTTGCCGAGAAAATCGGTCCTCTCGGGATCGATGGTGGTGACGCTGATGGTCAGGATTTTCTGCAAGGTCACGGCGCAGAAGGCGCCGATCATGAAAAGGGCGCCATGGGCGAAGTTCACCACGCCCAGCGTGCCGAAGATGAGGGTCAGGCCCAGCGCGATCAGCGCGTAGGCCGACCCCTTGTCGAGCCCGTTCAGGATCTGGATGAGTATGGCGTCCATGGTCCCCGTCCATTTGTGAGGATGGTCATACCGCCCCCGATCGCGCGCCCCTCGGGCCGCGGCGATCGGGAGG
>NZ_BATB01000030.1 GCF_000466965.1 Limimaricola cinnabarinus LL-001 | reverse complement strand
TTTTTTCATCCGTGACCAATGGCTTCGGCATCGTCGCAGGCGTGGCTGGCGCATTCCATCTCGAGGGTGACATGGCCGATGCCAAACCGCTCGCCCAGCGCGCGCTTGATGCGCGCCTTGATGCCGTCGGCCTCGGACCAGCGCCCTTCGATCACCGCCACATGCGCATCAAGCGCGGCCGCGTTCTCCTGCATCTGCCACAGATGCACATGGTGGACCGAGGCCACGCCCTCGATACCGCGCAGGTGATCGAGCACGGCCGCCGTGTCGAGATCGGGCGGCGCGCCAAGCATCAGAATGCGGATGACGCCGCCGATCTGCGCCAGCGACATCCACAGGATGTAGCCCGCGATCGCCAGCGTCACCACTGGATCGACCCATGCCCAGCCGAACACGAGCACCGCCACGCCCGCGACGATGACGGCGACCGAACCCAGCGCGTCGGCAAGGTTGTGCAAGAACGCGGCGCGGATGTTCACGCTGTCCTTCGACATGGAATAAGTGAGCGCCGCCGTGACCAGATCGACGACGAGGGCGAGGCCCGCGACCCAGATCATGATCCAGCCCGCCACCGGCTCGGGCGAGACGAACCGCGCGATCGCCTCGTAGCCGAGATAGAGCCCGATCAGGATCAGCGAGGTGTAGTTCACCAGCGCCGCCACCACCTCGGCCCGCCCGTAGCCGAAGGTCATCTCGGCATCCGCCGGACGCCGCGCGATCTTGCGCGCGGCAAAGGCGATGATCAGCGACACCGCGTCCGACAGGTTGTGCAGCGCGTCGGCGATAAGTGCGAGGCTGCCCGAGACGATGCCGCCGACGATCTGCGCCAGCGTCAGGGCGAGGTTGACCGCGATGGCCCCCGCCACGCGCCAATCACCGGCCTCGGGGTCGATGTGATGGTGATGGCCATGACCTCCGCCAGAACCGTGGCCATGATCGTGAGAATGTCCTGCCATGCAAGTCTCCTTTGCCTGCGATGAGAGGGCCGAATGGGCGAAGTTCAACCCCCTGAGACGACAACCTCGACCCGGCGATTGGCGGCGCGGCCCGCCTTCGTGGCGTTGGAGGCGCGCGGGGCCAGCCAACCGGCCCCTTGGGCGTCGATCCGGTCGCGGTTCAGCCCGTGATCGCGCAGCAACCGTTCGCGTACCGCCTCGGCGCGGCGGCGTGACAGGGCGATGTTGGCATCGAGAGCGCCTGTCATGTCGGTATGCCCCACCAGCACGACGCGTCGATCCGGGTTGGCCTCGAGCCACGCGGCCAATGCCGGAAGGGCCGGGCTGTCTCTTGGTCCGAGCGTCGCGGCGCCGGGGGCGAATTCCACACCCTCGAGCACGGCGTTGCCCTCGCGCGAGAGCGCTGTTGCAAGCTCCCCCTCGGACGGAGTGGCAACGAGGGAGGGCGCGGTAGGGGAGAGCGAGGCGGGGGCCGCGCCCTCTGGCATCACCGTGATCAGTTGCAGATGCCCGGTGCCGCCCGTGCGGCTCGCCAAGGCGCCGACCGCCTCGGGGCCCTGGGGCGTATCGCGCCGGGCCGAAAGAAACCGGAAGCTGCCGAGATCGACATGCATCGCCGGCGGCGGCAGAACCTCGGTCCCGAAGCGGAAGTCGAACCCGCCGCAGGCCCGGGCCGCGCAGTCGAGCAAAATCTCGAAACCCGCCGCTCCGAGCGCCGCGCGAATCGGCGCGATCAGTCCGGCGGCGGAGGGGGCGTCGGGGTCGATGCGCCAGGCTCGCGTTTCGACCCGGCCCATGATCGGCGCGACCGGTGGCGGGCCGCCCTGCGCCGGGCCGGTGGGCAGGGCGTAAACCTCCGCATCGCGCCGCGTCTCGGCGGTGAGCACGGCCCCCTCGGGCACCGGAAGCTCCAGCGTCGCGGCAATGCCGGGCCAGAGCGCCAGCAGCAGCGTGGCGCGGATCATGCCGGAGCCCGCCGGTAGTGGTAGGAGGTAACCTCCCCGTAACCCAGACCCGCATAGAGCGACCGGGCCGATCCGTTGGCGCGGGTCACGGCGAGGGCGAGGACACGCGCCCCTTCGGCCCGTGCCCAACCCGCTGCCATCGCCATCAATGCCCGCCCCACGCCACGGCGGCGCATCGGGACCAAGACCTCCAGCGCGTGCAGCATGGCGATCTCTCCATGGTTCGCCACGAAGGCGCAGCCGCCGGGATGGGACAGCACGGCCCGGGTGCCCGCGACCCGTGCCATCACCGCGTTCCGGGCGGGGCCGATGCCGCCATCGGCCCAGATCGCGATCTGGGCGGGGCTCGGCGGCCAGTTTGCATTGGGCGTGATCCCGTCAAGGGCGCTGAGCGGCGCCGCGAGGATCAGCGTCGGGTCCAGCACCGCGTAGCCCCGGGCCGCGAGCGCCGCGTCGAGCCGCGCCTCGCCTGCGCGGACCATGAACAGCGGCGCGCGTCCTTCGGCGCGCATGGCGGTCTCGGCGGCCTCGATCTCGGGCAGGCCGAACGGCCCCTCCAGCGTCGCCGCCGAGACCCGGCTGCCACCGCCCGCGCCGTCGCGCAGCCGCACCGGCCCAAGATCGCGCAGCGCATGGGCGGGCCACGTGGCGGCGAGAGCGGCAAAGCCCGCCTCGGGCGTCACGCCGGGAACTGCTCCGCAAGCGCGACCAGCGCCGCCTCGATCTCGGCCCCGTCGCCGCCGCGGATCACGATATTGGTGCCGGTGACGCCGTTTTCCGAGAAGGGATAGGAGCCGATGGCAAGCGTCGGATGCGCCTTGGCCAAATCCGAGAGCGGCTCGGCCACGTCGCCTTCGCCACGCTCGATGCGCAGGGATTGCGACAGCACCGGGCGACCGCCGGGGATCTTCGGCAAGAGCCCCGCCAGCATCGCCTCGAAGATGCGCGGCACGCCCGCCATGACATGCACGTTGCCGAGCGAAAACCCCGGTGCGGCGCTGACCGGGTTGTCGATGAGGGCGGCGCCCTCGGGAATGCGCGCCATGCGCAGCCGCGCGGCGTTCAGCTCCACGCCCCGCGCCTCGTAATGCGCGGCGAGGATCGCGCGGGCATCGTCGCGGATGCCGATGGGCGCGCCCATCGCGGCGGCGACGGCCTCGGCGGTGATGTCGTCATGCGTCGGGCCGATGCCGCCGGAGGTGAAGACGTGGTCATGCGCCCCCGACAGCGCGCGCACCGCCGCGACGATGATGTCGTGGTCGTCCGAGACGACGCGGCTTTCGCGCAGGTCGATGCCGCGCAGCGTCAGTTCGCGGGCGAGATGGTGCATGTTGCTGTCGCGGGTGCGGCCCGAGAGGATCTCGTCCCCGATCACGAGCATGGCGGCGGTCGGGTTGGTCATCGGCTCGGTCATCGGCTCGGTCGTCCATTCGGTCATGGGGGCGGGCTGCGCCTGTCTGCTTAAGGTATAGGCCGGGGCGGCATCCATTTCCACGCGGGCGGGTGGATTCCGCCCGCCATACGACCTATTTCAGGATGAAAGGGATAGAGGTGATGACTTTGGACGAGACCGCCGCCGACGAACGCAAGGGCCGCCTGACCCGTGATGGCATCCGCATCCACGATCTCGAGGATTTCGGGGGAATGAACCGCGCCGGTCGCCTTGCGGCCACGATCCTCGACGACATCGCCGAACATGTCGTGGTGGGTCAGCGCACTTCCGAGATCGACCGCGTGATCACCGATCTGATCGATCAGGCCAACGCCAAGAGCGCGACCATCGGTTACAAGGGCTACCAGCACGCGAGCTGCATTTCGGTCAACCATGTGGTCTGCCACGGGATTCCCGGCGACAAGAAGCTGAAGGACGGCGACATCCTCAATGTCGACGTCACCGTCATCGTCGATGGATTTTATGGCGACACCAGCCGGATGTACGTGGCCGGCAAGCTCGGCCGCAAGGCCGAGCGGCTGATCCAAGTGACGCATGACGCGCTGATGAAGGGGATCGAGGTCGCACGGCCGGGCAACACCTTCGGCGACATCGGCCATGCGATCCAGAGCTATGTCGAGGAGAATCGCATGTCGGTGGTGCGCGATTTCTGCGGCCATGGCATTGGAAGGGTATTCCATGCCCCGCCCAACGTGCTGCATTACGGCCGGCCCGGCACCGGGCCGGTGCTGGAGGAGGGGATGTTTTTCACCATCGAACCGATGGTGAATCTGGGCCGCCCCGAGACCAAGGTGCTGGGCGACGACTGGACCGCCGTGACACGTGACAAGTCGCTCTCGGCACAGTTCGAGCACACGATCGGGATCACTGCGCAGGGCAATGAGATCTTCACCATCTCGCCCGCCGAGCGATTTTATCCCACTTGGGATATCTGAGCCTTAGCCGTCGCGTTCCAGAAATGTGACATGGGTGTCGCCGTAGTGGCGCGTATCAAGGGGGGTGAACCCTTCGGGCGCGGGCTGCGGCGCGCTTTCCTCCCAGACGATCAGCGCGCCGGGCGCGATCCAGCCCCCCGCGACAGCCGAGGCGAGGGCCCGTGCACCGAGCCCCTTGCCATAGGGCGGGTCGAGAAAGACGAGGGCCGCGGGCGCCTCGCAGGCGGGCAGGCGGGTCGCGTCGCATTTGAGATGCGTCGTGCTGGCTTCGGCGCGCAACTTTACCACGTTCTCGCTGATCAGCCGTCCGGCCACCCGCCCATCATCGACGAAGATAACATGGGAGGCCCCGCGCGACAGCGCCTCCAGCCCCAGCGCGCCGGTCCCGGCAAAGAGATCGAGCACGCGCGCGCCATTGATCGGGTCGCCGTAGCGCCCGCCCGCCAGCGCGTTGAACAGGCTTTCGCGCACGCGGTCGGCGGTGGGGCGCAGATGCGCGCCCGCGTCGCCCTTTCCCACGGCGGCGAGGGCGAGGCCACGATGCGCGCCCGCGATGATCCTCATGCCAGCAGCGCCTTCAGCTCGGTGGTCGGGTCGCTGGCGCGCGCGGGATCGGGCGATTTTCCCGCTTCGATCAGCCGCTTGCCGATCATGTAGGCGCGGCTGTCGTTCATCGCGTCGACTGCGATCAGCTTGTCGCCCCGGTAGTACCAATGTGATTGCTGCTCCGGGCCAGTCCCGGGGCGGACATGCACCGCGTCCCAGCCCGCGTTGAGGCCCGCGATCTGAAGCTTGGTGTCGAACTGGTCCGACCAGAACCAAGGACGGGGGCGGTATTCGACGCCCCGCCCCAGCATGTTGAGCGCGGCATTCTCGGCCATGTCGATGGCGTTGCCGACGCTTTCGAGCCGGATGCGCATGTCGGTCCAGAGGAGCGAGGCACAGTCGCCCGCAGCCAGATGCTCTCGTCCGAGGTGCGGCAATGGATGTCGCAGCGGATGCCATTGTCGAGGGCGAGGCCCGCGGGTTCGGCAAGGCCCGTGCCTGGTGCGACGCCGACGCCGACGATGGCGAAGTCGCACGCGATCTCAGTGCCGTCCGACAGCCGCGCGCCTGTGACGCGGCTCTCGCCCAACAGCCGGTCCAACCCGACACCCTCACGGATCTCGACGCCGTGACGGCGGTGCAGGTCGCGAAAGAAAGCCGAGGTTTCGGGGGCGGCGACGCGCTGCAGGATGCGCTCGGCCTGTTCGACCACCGTGACCTGCAGTCCTCGCTTGGCGGCCACCGCCGCCGCCTCCAGCCCGATATAGCCGCCGCCGACCACCAGAAGGCGGCGCCCCTCGACCATTTCAGGGGCGAGTGTGTCGGCATCGGCGAGGTCGCGCATGGTGAACACGCCCGCAAGATCGCCACCGATCGCGGCGGGCAGGCGGCGCGGATGCGCCCCGGTGCACAGCGCGAGCCGGTCATAGGCCAGGGTCTCGCCATCCGAGAGCGTCACGGTCTTCGCCCCCTTGTCGAGCGCATCTGCCGTGACCCCGAGGCGCAGGTCGATGTCGTGCTCGCCGTACCATGCCTCGGGTCGCAGGAAGAGGCGCGCCTTCTCCATCTCGCCCAGAAGGTAGGCCTTGGACAGGGGCGGGCGCTGGTAGGGCGGGGCGGTTTCGGCCCCGATCAGGGTGATGCGCCCCTCGAACGCCTCGGCCCGCAGCTTGGCCACGAGCGACGATCCGGCCTGTCCGGCCCCGATCACGACGAAATGGGACATGTGCGTCTCCTTGGTTTCAGTGGCCCGGCTGCGCGCGGCAGACTATATCCCCTGCCATCGACCGCAATCGCGAAAGGGCCGCAAAGCATGACGATCACTGTTGGAGACAGGCTGCCGGAGGCGGATCTGCTGCGGATGGGGGCCGATGGCCCGGAAAAGGTGGCGCTGGGCGAGATGCTCAAGGGCCGCCGCGTGGTGATCTTCGGACTGCCCGGGGCCTATACGGGCACCTGTTCGACCGCGCATGTGCCGAGCTTCATCCGCGCGATGGACGACCTGAGGGCCAAAGGCGTGGACGAGGTGATCTGCCTGTCGGTCAACGACCCCTTCGTGATGAAGGCCTGGGGCGAGGCGACCGGTGCGACCGAGGCCGGGATCACCATGCTGGGCGACACCTCCAGCGTGTTCACCACGGCCATCGGCATGGAGTTCTCGAACCCCGATCGCGGCTTCATCCGGCGCTGCAAGCGCTTCGCGCTGATGGCCGAGGACGGGGTGGTGAAGGTCTGGCACCCCGAGGAAGGGACCGGGACCTGCGACATCTCGGGCGGGGCGAGCATTGTCGCAGCGCTCTGAGCGAGAGGGCGAAAGGGGGCGCATGTCCCTCTTCGCCCTGTCGACGGGCTCACTCGGCGGCGTGGCGCGTCTCGCGGTCTTCGTCCTCGCCGGCCAGCTTGTTGGCGTAGAGGGTCCGGGTCGGGAAGGGGATCTCGATCCCGGCTTCGTCCAGCGCCTCCTTGACCCGACGGGTGCAGTCGGTCTGAAAGCCCCATGCGTCCGAGTTTGCGCACCAGACGCGCACCGTGAAATCGACCGAGTAATCGCCCAGATTGCTCACCTGGATGAAGGGCTCGGGGTCCTTCATGGCGCGCGGGTCCGACATGATGGTGTCCATGATGACCTTCTCGGCCTGCGCGAGGTTCGATCCGTAGGAGACCCCGAACACCCATTGCACGCGCCGCGTCGGGTTGGCCGAGTAGCTGACGATGGTGTTGCCCCAGACCTGGCTGTTGGGGACGATGATCTGCAGGTTCTGCAGGTCGGCCAGCTCGATGTAGTTAAGCGAGATCGACTTCACCGTGCCCATCTGGCCGTTGATCACCACGAAATCGCCAAGCTTGAAGGGCCGGAACAACACGATCATCACGCCCGCCGCCACGTTCGACAGCGTGCCCTGAAGCGCGAGGCCGACGGCCAGACCGGCGGCACCGATGACCGCGACCACGGAGGTGGTCCGCACCCCGAGCGTGTTGAGCACGATCAGCACCGAGAAGGCGACGACGGCGTACCAGACGATGTTGGAGAGGAAGTCGAACAGCGTCTGGTCGAGCCGCGAGTGACGCGAGGCCAGCCCCTTGATCCGCCGCGAGAACCAGCCCGCGATGATGAAGCCCGCCGTCAGCACGAAGATCGCGCTGATCGTGCCGCCGAGGATCGCGGTCAGGAATTCGAGGGTCAGCAGGTCGCCGAGCGAGGTGCCCGACCAAAGCTCGGTATTGAGAACGTCTTGCATCAGGCCTCCGCCAGCTTGTCCATCTTCGACGCGAGCTTCGCGTCGAGTTCCGTCAGTCCGTCCGCGTCGTGGGTGGTGAGCGTGACGGTCACGGTCCGGTAGCTGTTGGACCATTCGGGGTGGTGATTCAACTTCTCGGCCCAAAACGCGCAGCGTGTCATGAAGCCGAAAGCATCAACAAAATTTGAAAATCGAAAGATTTTGGTCACTGCGTCGCGGTTGGCTTCGGTTTTCCATCCGGCGGCCTTGAGGGTCTTGCGCCCCGCCTCGTCGAGCGTCTCGGTCATTCCTGATCCTCCATGCGCGTGCGCCGGAACGGGCCATAGCCCGTCAGCACCTCGATTTCCTCGTCCACCGCCACGCGCTCGGCATCGAGATAGCGCGCCACCGCGTCGCGAAAGCCCGGCTCCGCGATCCAGTGCAACGAGTGCGTCGCCACCGGCAGGTAGCCGCGCGCCAGCTTGTGTTCACCCTGCGCGCCCGCCTCGACGCGGGGCAGCCCATGCGCTAGCGCCCAGTCGATTGCCTGATAGTAGCACAGCTCGAAATGCAGGAACGGATGATGCTCCAGCGCGCCCCAATAGCGGCCATAGAGCGTATCACGCCCGATCAGGTTCAGCGCGCCGGCCACGGGCCGATCGCCATCTGACGCGAGGATCAGCAACATGTCGTCGCGCAACGTCTCCTGCGCGATCTCGAAAAAAGCGCGGCTGAGATAGGGCGAGCCCCATTTGCGGCGTCCGGTGTCCTGATAGAAGGCCCAGACCGCGTCCCAGTGGTGCGGTTTCAGATCGTCGCCGGTCAGGTGCTCGATGCGCAGACCCGAAGCGCGCGCGCCCTCCCGCTCCTTTCGGATGGTCTTGCGCTTGCGCGAGGAGAGGGCCGCGAGAAAACCGTCGAAGTTTCCATAGCCCTCGTCGATCCAATGAAACTGCTGGCCAGTGCGGCGCATCAGCCCCATCTGCTCTCCGGCCACCGCCTCGTCCTGCGCGCAGAAGGTGGCGTGCAGCGACGACAGGCCGTTATTCGCCGCAAGCTGTACCGCGCCCTGCATCAGAGCCGCCATGCCCTCGGCCTCGTGGCCCGGCTTGGCGAGAAAGCGCCGCCCGGTGACCGGCGTGAAGGGCACGGCGATCTGCAGCTTGGGGTAATAGGCCCCGCCCGCGCGCTCATAGGCATCGGCCCAGGCGTGGTCGAAGACGTATTCGCCTTGGCTGTGGCCCTTGGCATAGAGCGGCGCGCAGGCGATCAGCGCGCCGTCACGCCGGGCGGCGAGGTAATGCGGCTGCCAGCCGGTGCCGGGTCCAACCGAGCCGCTGTCTTCCAGTGCCGAGAGGAAGCGATGCGTTGTGAAGGGGTCGCTCGGGCGGCCCTCGGCGGCCTCGGGGCAGGCGCAGCCATCCCACTCGGGGGCGGGGATGTCGCGCAGGTTGTCATGGGCGGTGATCTCGACCACCGCCGCGGGGTCCGTGTCTGTCTGGCTCATGGGCGCAGAGTTGGCCCCCCGCGGCGCGGGGTCAAGCGGGGGGCGGGCCGGGAAGGTAGCCTTCGAAGGTCACGTTGTCGGCAAGGCGCCGCGCTTCGGCCTCCTGCTCGGGGAGGTGATGGTCCAGCACATCACCTTGGCGCCGAGCGCCTTGAGATCCGCGACGCGGGTGCGGTCGAGATCGCGCGCCTCGTGGCTGATGAAGCTGGCGCCGAGATTGTCATAATCGGGGATCTCGCGCAGTCGGGCTGCGACGCGTGCGGAAAGGTCGGGCCAATCCTCGGGATCGAAGCCGCAGGTGACGAGGCCGCGCGGCAGATCGGGCGCGAGGCGGGCCATCTCGGAAACGGAATGCGGGTTGAACGACATCACCGCGACCGGCCCGTCATAGCCCTCGATCGCGCGCACCACCGCCGGCTCGACCACGCCGACATTGGGGCCGAGGGTGTAGTCGTGATCCTTGATCTCGATCAGCAACGGCGCGCGGCCCGCAACGAGATCGAGCACATCGCGCAAGGTCGGGATGGTGTCGGCGCTGCCGATCAGCGGGATCGCGCGCAGCGTCTCCGCGTCGCGGCTCGAGACGAGGCCGCGCTCCCGCGTCAGCCGCTCCAGCCCCGGATCATGGATCACCATGGCCTCGCCATCATGTGAGGCGCGCACGTCGATCTCGATGCCGAAGCCCGCCTCGACGGCGGCGCGCACCGCCGAGAGCGAGTTCTCGGGCCGACCCGCGCCGTGAAAGGCGCGGTGGGCGATGGGCCGGTCGAGGAAGGCGGCGGGCAGGGCAGGGGCGCTGCGGCTCATGCGATCGCGAAGATGGCTTCGATCTCGACCGCGACGCCCAGAGGCAGGGCCGCCACGCCCACGGCGGAACGCGCGTGCCGTCCCGCGTCGCCCAAAAGTTCGACCATCAGGTCAGAGGCGCCGTTGATGACCTTGGGCTGTTCGGTGAAGCCGGGCGTCGAGGCGACGAAACCCGTGAGCTTGACCAGCCGCGTGATGCGGCCAAGGTCGCCGTCACAGGCGGCACGGGCTTGCGCCAGCAGGCTCAGCGCGCAGGCGCGGGCGGCGTCCGCCCCGGCCTCGGTGGCCATGTCCTCGCCCAGACGGCCGGTGATGAGGCCATCCGGCCCGGCGGAGATCTGGCCCGAGACGTAGAGCAGCCCGTCATGGATCACGAAGGGCTCATAATTGGCGGCCGGCTTCGGCGCTTCGGGCAGCGACAGCCCCATGTCGGCCAGAGTGGTCTCGATGCGTGCGGCGTCGATCATGTCGTTGTTCCCCGTGAAAGTGTCCCGGCGCAAGCTAGCCCGCGCCGGGCAGGGGGACAACGCCCGGCTGACTCAACCCTCGCGGAAGGCGCGGGCGAAGTAGTCGGAGAGCGGCTTGACGAAATAGGCCAGCGGCGTGCGGTCGGTGGTGCGGATATAGGATTCGACCGGCATGCCGGGGATCAACGTCATGTCCTCCGGCAGCTTGTCGATCTCGCCCTCGCTCAGCCGGATTTCCACGCGATAGTAGGAGATCGGCTGGCGTTCGTCCTGAAAGGCGTCGGCCGAGATCTGCATCACCTCGCCGGTCAGCTCCGGCGTGCGCCGCTGATCGAAGGCGGGCAGGCGCAGGATCACTTCCTGACCCAGATGCAGCAGGTCGATATCCGTCGGCTGCACCTGCGTCGTGATCACCAGGGGCCGGTCCTGCGGCACGATGTAGAGCACCGGGTCCGCAGGGCGGATCACGGAGCGCGGGGTGAAGACCGTCAGCCCGTAGACGATGCCGCCGACCGGAGCACGGATGTCGAGCCGGTCGAGCTGGGTGAGCAGGGAGCGGCGACGGTTCGACAGCTCGATCTCGTTGAACTGCAGGTCGCGCAGCTGGCTGATTGCCTCCTGCCGCCGGGTCGAGGCGAGCTTGAGGATCTCGATCTCGATTTCGGAGATGCGGCCCCCCGCCTGCGCCTTGGAGGCCTTGAGTTCACCTTGACGACCCAGCAGATCGGCCTGCTCGCGCTGAAGGGTCAGCACCCGCGTCGCTTGGGCGAGGCCCCGGTCGAGCAGCGACTGCTGGCTTCCCAGCTCGCTCTCGATGAGTTCGAGCTGCCGGGCGGCGGCGGTCTCCTGCGATTCAATGCCGAGGATCTGATCGCTGATCTGCTCGCGCTGGCGGGTCAGCTGCTCGGCCTGCCGGTTCTCGCTTTCGATCCTGGCCTCCTGAAGGCGTCTTTGCCCCTCCATCAGTTCGGGCGCGATCGGATTTTCCGTCTCGAGCAGAAGGTCGTCGAACTCGAGGCGTTCCGAATCGTCGCGCTCGGCTTCGAGCCGGGCCCGGCGCGAGAGCACTTCGAGAAGCTGTCCTTCCACCACCGCGAGTTCGGATTGAAGCTGTTCGGCTTCAAGCCGGATCAACAGCTGGCCTGCCTCGACCTCATCGCCTTCGTCGACGAGAATCTCCGAGACGACGCCGCCGTCAGGGTGCTGGACGATCTGCCGGTTCTGGTCGACCTCGACCTGGCCCGAGGCAACAACGGCACCTGAGATCTGGCTCATCGTGGCCCAAGTACCGAAGCCGCCCAGCAGCACGGCCAGCGCCAGAAAGCCCAAGATCAAGGGCCGGGCGGCCGACCATGCGCTGGGTGCGTTTTCGGGAGAGATGGGGGCGCGCATCATGACACGCCCCCACCTTTATGGACCGAGGCGGCGATTTCGCGATGGTTCTGCACCGTTTCGCGCAAGACCTCGTCCTTGGGTCCAAAGGCACGGCGCCCACCATCCTCAATCATCAGGATATGGTCGCATTCCGCGATGGCGGCTGGGCGGTGGGCCATGATCAACACGCATTTCCCGCTGGCCTTGGCATCCCGAATCGCCTGGTTGAGGGCGGTGGAGCCGGCATTGTCGAGGTTTGAATTGGGCTCGTCGAGCACGAGGAACACCGGATCGCCATAGAGCGCGCGCGCGAGGCCGATCCGTTGGATCTGCCCACCGGAGAGCCGGCCGCCCTTGGAGGAGACCCGCGTATCGTAGCCCTCGGGCAGCTTGAGGATCATGTCATGGGCAGCGGCGGCCTGCGCGGCGCGCACCACCTCCGTATCGTCGGGAGAGAGCGACATCCGGGCGATGTTTTCCTTGATGGTGCCGTCGAACAGCGTGACCTGCTGCGGCAGGTAGCCGATATAGCTGCCCAGCACGTCGGGATCGTACTGGTCGAGGCTGGCGCCATCGAGACGGATCTTGCCCGCCGCGGGGCGCCACAACCCGGTCAGGGCGCGCGCCAGCGTCGATTTGCCGGCCCCCGAAGGGCCGATCACGCCGACCGCCTGACCTGGCTCGACCCGAAAGCTCATCATGCGCAGCGCGGCCTGATTCTCGCCCGGCGGCAGAACGGTGACCTGTTCGCACGACAGCCGCGCCTTGGGGCGGGGCAGGGTGGTGCGGGTTTCTTCTGGGCGGATTTCGCCCAGGAGTACCGCCAGCCGGCCCCAGCCCTCGCGGGCGCGCTGGAACGAAGGCCACTGGTTCACGATCATCTCGATCGGTGCCAGAGCGCGGCCCAGCAGGATCGAACCCGCGATCATCGCGCCGGGCGACATCACGCCCTGCAGCACGAGATAGGCGCCAAGACCCAGCATCGCCGATTGCAGCAACAGGCGGAACGCCTTGATGACGGCCGAGAACCCGCCGCCCGTGTCGGTGGCGCCGATCGACGCGGCCAGCGAGAGCGAACGCGCCTCGTTCCAGCGACCAAAGGCGGCGCCGCGCATGCCAAGCGCCTGCACCATGTCCGAATCCTGCCGGATCTGCGTGCCAAGCTGCTCGGAGCGGAAGGTGCTGGAGTTCGACTCCTCAAGCTGCTTGCGCGTCATCAGCTGGTTGGCCAGCGCAAGAATGACCAATATCAGCGCACCGGCCAGACCGAGAACGCCCAGCATCGGGTGGAACAGGAAGATGCCGAAGAAGAACAGCGGCGCGAAGGGCAGGTCGAAGCTTGCCATCAGGACCGGCGAGCCGATGAGCCGCTGAACGGATTCAAGGTCGCGCTGCGCGGTGGCGGCCTCGGCACGCGCCTTCTGGCCCGAGCTTGCGCGCAATGCCGCGGCAAAGACCCTTTTGTCGAGACGGGCCTGAAACCGGGCCGCGACCCGGTTCATCACCCGGCCGCGCACCATGTCCAGAAGGCCCATCATCGCATAGAGAAAGGCGACCAGCACCGATAGCGCCACCAGGGTCGCGATCGAGCGCGACCCCAGAACTCGGTCATAGACGTTCATCATGTAGAGCGGGCCGGTCAACATCAGGAGGTTGACCATCAGGCTGAAGAGGGCGACCGCCCAGAACAGCCATCTGCTCTGATTGCGGGCCTCGCGGAGTTCGGCCGCGCCAATGGTGGCCGCGTCACGTGTCATGTCATGTCCCATTCGTATCGAAGCGGGCCCAGAGATCGGTTACCCGGCATGGATACTGCTTAGAGCAAAGCCTGCCTTCTGTGTAGCGGCGTGCTTCGGTTGTTCCGTGAATGTGGCCTCGGAAATCTGGACCTGTCGTTGATTGCGCCTAGTCTCATACAGATGACTTTGCGAAACATGAATATCACCAGCCGGAGCGTGGGGGCTGCCGGCATCTTCCTGCTTGCGGGGAGCGTTGCGGCCGCGCCCTATGACGGTCTCTATCGCAGCAGCGGCGACGCCGATTGCGCGCGTGTCGGGGAAGAGGGCGGGGCTCTGCGGATCGAAGAAGGGTTGTTCCAGGGCGTGGGCAGCGAATGCCGGATGACGCGGCCCGTCGATGTCGTCGACATGGATGCCACGCTCTACACGATGGAATGCAGCGCCGGGGACACGCGCTGGACCGAGCGCGCCCTGCTGATGAAGGCGGCGCAGGATGATGGGCTGATCATGCTCTGGAACGGCTACGCATTTCGCTATGCCCGTTGCGAGGCGGGCGACGAAAGCGAGGTGCCGGACGAGGCCGGGGCGGGTGCCGCCTTGGAGCTTGAAGAAGATGCGACCGGGCTGCCGCCGTCCCGCGTCGTGCTGCCATGGGTCGAATTGCCCGTCGTCACGTTGCCCGGCATCACCCTCCCCGGCGTCCTGCCGCCCTTCGCGGTCGAGCCCGATGACGCTCCCGTCCCGAACCCGTCATCCGGTCCTCGAAAGAACGATGACCCGGGCGAGGCACGGGGCGGCACCGCCGCGCAGATCAGGGATGCAGGCGACGCGGGCTGATCTCGGAAGGAGCCCGGCGGACCGTACCAGATTCCGTGCGCGTCAGTTCGTGACACCGCCGAGAATATTGGTCAGCACGTCGAGGATAAGCCGCTCGCGGTCGTTGCCTGCGGGCGCCTGATCGGGCGCCGGCGCCGGCGCCGGTGCCGGTGCAGGGGCTTCGGCCGATTGCGCAGGCTGAGGCGCGCCCAGCATCTCGCGCAGGAGCCGGTCGGTCTCGGGGTCGCTCGCTTGCCCGCCGGAGGGCGATATGTCTTGGGAATCGGCTCCGGCGATGGCCTGCGGCTGGATCTGTTCGGGCACCCGCATGGGCAGCGGTTTGACCGGCTGACCCTCGAGCACGCGCACCATGGCCTCGCGCCAGATCGTGGCGGGGAGCCCGCCACCGGTGACGCCCGAAAGCGGCCGGTTGTCGTCATAGCCCATCCAGACGCCGGCGACGTAGTCGCCCGCAAATCCCACGAACCACGCGTCGCGCGCGCCCTGCGTGGTGCCGGTCTTGCCCGCCACCTCCCAGCCGTCGATCTGGGCGCGGCTGCCCGTGCCCTCGGCTACGACGCGGCTCATCATCCAGGTGAGTTTTTCGGCGGCGTCCTGGCTGATCACCCGTTCGCCGATGCCGCCCCCCGTGCCCATCAGCGGCGTGTCGTCGCCCTTGAGCTTGAGCTCCACGAGGCCATAGGGCGTCACCGAAGAACCGCCGTTGAGGATGCCCGCATAGGCGCCGGTCATCTCCAGAAGCGTGCTCTCAGATACGCCCAGCGCCAGCGCGGGCCCGGCGGCGAGGTCGCTGTCGATGCCGAACATCGCCGCCACGGTGCGCACGTTCTCGCGACCGACCTGCTCGGAGACCTTCACCGCCGGGATGTTGCGGCTTTCGGCCAGTGCCTCGGTCAGCGTGACCATGCCGTCATACTTGCGGTCGTAGTTCTCGGGCGACCACGCCCCCGAACCGGGGATGTTCATGGTCAGCGGGCTGTCATCGACGAAATCGAAAGGCTGCATCCCGAGATCGAGGGCCGCGGCGTAGATGAACGGCTTGAAGGACGAGCCGGTCTGGCGCAGCGCCTGGGTGGCGCGGTTGAAGGCACCGGAGGCGGAGACGTTGCGCCCGCCGACCATGGCGCGCACCGCGCCGTCCGCGCTCATCACCACGATCGCGGCCTGCGCCTCGGAACCCGGGGCGACCCGCTCTTCGAAGACCTGCAGAAGCGCCTTTTCCGTCGCCGTCTGGATGCGCGGGTCGAGCGTGGTGCGAATCACCACGTCCTCGGTAGTGTCGCGGGTGAAGAACTCGGGTCCGGTATCCATCACCCAATCAGCGAAATAACCGCCCTGATCCTGCTGCGCGGTGGGCGACAGAACGGCCGGGCTCGTGCGGGCGGCCTCGGCCTCCGCGTCGCTGAGATAGCCCTGTTCCCGCATCAGCCCGACGATGACCGAGGCCCGGTCCTGGCTGCGGCCGAGGTTGTTGGTCGGTGCATAGGTGGTGGGGGCTTTCAGAAGACCCGCCAGCATTGCCGCCTCCGCGGGGTTCACCTGCGCCGCAGGCTTGCCGAAATAGCGCTGCGACGCGGCTTCGAAGCCGCGCGTGCCGGCGCCGAGATAGGCGCGGTTGATATAGATGGTAAGGATCTCGTCCTTGGTGTAGCGCGCCTCCATCGCCATCGCGTAGACCGCTTCCTGCACCTTGCGCCACAGCGTGGTGCGGCGGCAGTCGGCCTCGTACTCGCTCTCGTTCTTCCAGGCCGATGCGTCGAAGGGCTTGCCGAGACACAGAAGCTTCGCGGTCTGCTGGGTGATGGTCGAGCCCCCGTTGCCCGACAGCGGCCCGCGCCCCTCGGAGAGGTTGATGCGCACAGCCGAGGCCACGCCCTGCGGGTCGACGCCCGGATGCCACCAGAAGCGGCGGTCCTCGGTGGCGACGACGGCGTTGCGCAGATAGGGCGAGATCGTGTCGGCGGTGATCATGCCGCCGAACTGGTCGCCGCGCCATGCGAAGGTCGCGCCGTCGCGGTCCAGAAGCGTCACCGAGCCACGCGCCCGTCCATCGACCAGATCGGCCACGGGCGGCAATTGCGCCGCGTAATAGGCGACGCCCAGTCCGACGACGAGCGCCAGCGCGAAGGCCATGCGCCAGCCGACGCCCCAGATCACCCGAACCACAAACCGTATCAGACCGCTCACCAGAGCCGCGAGATAGCCCACGGGGCCGCGCGGCGCGGCGCGCTTGGCAGGACGCGCGGCGCGGCGGCGGGACGTCGCGGGCTTGGCCGGTTTGCGTCCCTTGCCGGTGCCACCGTCGCCGGTGCCGCCCCCCTTGCCTGCCGCGGACTTGCCGGTGGCATAGCGCCGCTCTGCGGTTAGGGTCGGCTTTCTGCCATTGCTCGCGCTCATCTGCCGGTGCCTGTTCGTTATGGTTGGCGGCCACCATAGCCGCATCGCAGCGGGATGTTGAGCGGGGGGGATTTGCGCTGTCGGCTTTTTTATGCCGCATATTTTTTAGGCGCAGGCAGGCATCTGTGCAAAAATTGTGCATCATGCCCGGCTCAAGGCAGGTCGCATCCTGCCTGCCGCTTGCCCGCCCCGTCGGAACCCGCCTTTTTGAGGCCAGTCACGGCCCACCGGGGCCATGCGACACGGCGCCACCGAACGCCACCGCGAGACGCCACTAGAGACGCCACAAGGGGACCGACGTGAAACTCATCATCGCAACGATCAAGCCGTTCAAGCTCGAGGAGGTACGCGAAGCGCTCACCTCCCAAGGCGTGCGTGGCATGATGGTGACCGAGATCAAGGGCTTCGGCTCTCAGTCCGGCCACACCGAGATCTATCGCGGCGCGGAATATGCCGTGAACTTCGTGCCGAAGGTCAAACTCGAGATCGTGGTGCCCGAGGGCCTCGCGGAACAGGTGGTGGCGACGATCGCCAAGACTGCCCGCACCGACAAGATCGGCGATGGCAAGATCTTCGTGCTCGATGTCGAGAGCGCGCTGCGCGTGCGCACCGGCGAAACCGACGACGACGCGCTCTGAGCGTTCCTCCCCAGGAGACCTGATGACATGATAAACTGGAAAACCCCGTTTCGCGGGCTGCTGCCGCTCGCCTGCCTGATGGCCGGACCGGCCTTCGCACAGGAGGCGACCGAGGCCGCCGAGCTCGCTGCGATCGAGGCGGGCATCGCCGCGGCGACCGACACCGCCTTTATCTTCAACTCGCTGCTGTTCCTGATCGGCGGCTTTCTCGTGTTCTGGATGGCGGCGGGCTTCGCGATGCTCGAGGCGGGCCTCGTGCGTTCCAAGAACGTCGCCATGCAGTGCATGAAGAACGTGGCGCTCTTCTCCTTTGCCGCGATCATGTACTACCTGATCGGCTACAACCTGATGTACCCGCTGGGCAACTGGTCGATGGGCTCGGACGAAACGGGCGGCTATCTCGGCGCCTTCGGCGTTGCCGTGCTCGAAGCGGTCGGCATCGGCCGGGACGGGGCGGATGATTACGGCTATGCCTCGACCTCGGGCGATTTCTTCTTCCAGCTGATGTTCGCTGCGACCACCGCCTCGATCGTCTCGGGCGCTCTGGCCGAGCGGATCAAGCTCTGGCCCTTCTTGATCTTCACCATCCTGCTGACCGGCTTGATCTACCCGATCCAGGCGAGCTGGAAATGGGGCGGCGGCTTCCTCGACAGCCAGTGGGGCTTTCTCGACTTCGCCGGCTCGACGGTGGTGCATTCGGTCGGCGGCTGGGCCGCACTGGCAGGCGCGCTGGTGCTGGGCAGCCGGATCGGCAAATACAAGGATGGCCGCACCATCCGATGCCGGGCTCCAACCTGACGCTGGCCACCTTGGGCACTTTCATCCTGTGGATGGGTTGGTTCGGCTTCAATGGCGCCTCGCAGCTTGCCATGGGCACCGTGGGCGACGTGGCCGATATCGGTCGGATCTTCGCCAACACAAACGCCGCTGCGGCCGGTGGCGCGATCGGCGCACTGATCCTGACGCAGATTCTCTACAAGAAGCCCGATCTGACCATGGTGCTCAACGGTGCTCTGGCGGGCCTCGTCTCGATCACCGCCGAGCCGCTGACCCCGACCTTGGGCGGAGCGACCCTGATCGGCATGATCGGCGGCGTGATCGTGGTCTTCGCGGTGCCGATGCTCGACCGGATGAAGATCGACGACGTGGTCGGCGCGATCCCGGTGCACCTGTTCTGCGGCATCTGGGGCACCATCGCGGTGCTGTTCACCAACCCCGACGCGACCCTTGCGGGCCAGATCGTCCCGATCGTCATCGTCGGCCTCTTCACCTTCGTGGTGAGCTTCGTGGTCTGGCTGGTGCTCAAGGCGGTCATGGGCATCCGGGTCGATGAGGAAGCCGAAATTACCGGCCTCGACATGGCCGAGCTGGGCATGGAAGCCTATCCCGACTTCACCCCGAGCTGACCTCCCCCAGCAAGGGTGACAGCCCCGGACGCCACGGCGTCCGGGGCATGAAACAAGAAAAGGCGCCCCGAGGGGCGCCTTTTCGTTTTGGCAGGAGAGCCTGCGATCAGTGACCGCCGGCCTTCTGCTTGGCCTTGTCGGCCTCGTCCTGCGCGGTGGCCCCGAGGTCCTTCTTCTGGGCCTCGGACTTCGCGGTGTCGGCCACGTGCTCGGCGGCCTCGCGGGCCCGGCCCTGCACGTCGGTCGCGGCGTCCTTGAGGTCGTCCTGCACGGCACGGGCAAGGCCTTGGGCCTGCTCGCGGGCATCTTCGGCGGTGGCACGGGCGACGTCGGTCAGACGCGTACGCTCCTCCTCGTAGACGTGCCGTGCCTCGTCCATCAGGTCATCGCGATAGGCACCGAACGCTTCGTCCTCGCGCTGGGTGCGCGGCAGCATCGCGGCGACGGCGGCACCGGCTGCCATTGCCAGCAGGCCGCCCAGAAGCGGCTGCTGCTCATAGAGGCCGGCGGCGCTGTCACGACCCTTGCGAGCGTAGAACTCGGCTTTGACCTGCGCCTCGTAGGCGCGGGTGCGAGCGGAGATCACGCGCTTCTTGGCCTCGTCGGACATGCCATGCGTGCCGTCGGAAATACGGTCGCGCAGGCTGCGGGCGGAGGCCCCGGCGGCAGCGCCGCGGGTGCGGGCACGGTCGCGATACTCGCTGAACTTGCCCTTGGCACCACCCATGGCACCGCTCATGCGGTCACGCAGGGCACCGCCGCGGCTGCGGGTCTCGTTCCACGGCGAATCGCCGTGATCCTCGGGTGTGGCGACCGGGCCGCGCGGCTCGTCCATCTTGTCAGTGCCGTATTTGCGCGACAGGTAGGGATCGGCGCCAAGACGGCCCGAGCGGGCATAGTCGCGCTGGCCGCGGTAATCGACCTCACCGGCATAACGCTCGTCATCCTGGCCGCTCCGGGCGTTGGAGACGGCGAGCCATGCAAGGCCCGCGCCCACCAGCGCGATCGGCACGGGGTTGCGCTGCACGGTGTCCGAGATGGTGCGACCGATATCGGAGGCGTTGTCGCTCACGCTGTCGGTGACCGAACGCATGATCCCGTCGAATGACAGGCGTTCCTGCAGGTCGTCGATCGTGCGTTGCAGTTCCGAGCGCTCGGTCGCGATCTCGCGTTCGATCTCTTCGGGGGAACGGGTCTGGTCAGTCATTGATAGCTCCTTTGACGGCAGCGGCGTCCTTGCGGATGCTTTCGGCGCTGCGCTTTGGTGCGTTTGTCACGGCTTTGACGCGGTTGAGGCCGACCTTCACGAGGATCGCGGCAATCACGAGGATCACCAGACCGACGATGAGGGCGGACAGGCCCGGCCCAATGCCGGTTTCCGCGAGCCATGCGACGAAGGCGGTTGCGAGCACGTTGAGCGCGGTAAGGCTCAGGATCACCGCGGCGACGATGAGGCCGATGCCCATCCCGGCGCGGCTCACCGCGCGCGACATTTCTGCGCGGGCGAGGTCGACCTCCTTGCGCACGAGGCCGCTCACATGGTTGAGCGCCTCGGACAGCAGCGAACTCGTGCTCTTGCTCTCGACCCGGGTCGTGGTCCCGGGGGCGGGGTCATGATGCGGATCAGTATAGGTCATTTTTTCACGGCTCCCGTTGTGCCGGGCTGCGGTGCGCCGGGGATTTCGGGCTTTTCATCGGGCTTGTCGATGCCGCCGACCGAAGAGCTGGAGCCGGTCGAACCCATCGAGCTGGTCGAGCCTGCGGTGCCGGTCGAACTCGTCGAGCTGGTAGTGCCGGCCGAGCCCATCGAACCGGTGGAGCCCGCCGCCGTGCTGGTGCCGGTGGTCGCGCCGGTGGTGGCAGGGCGCGAGGTGGGCTGCGTCGTGGTCGTCGGAGCCGGACGCGGGGCCGCGCTGCTCGTGGGGGAGGACGTCGGCACGGGGCGCGACATGCGGTCTTCGTCGTCGTAATCGTTCGGCGTCACGTCGGGGGACGTGCGACCGGCCTGACCATAGGCGCCTTGGCCATAGCCACCCGTCCGCTTGTCATCATGACGGGCCGAAGCCTTCATGAAGCGCGCCGCGACAAAGCCGAGCAGCGCGGCACCGCCGAGGAAGGCGGCCGAATTGCGGCGGGCGAAATCGTTGACGGCATAGGCCATCTCGTCGAGTTCCATGTCCCGCATGCCGTCGGCGGTGTCGGCCACAGTGTCGGCGAGCTTGGCAAAGACCCGCTCTTGGGGCGAGCCGTCATGCAGATCGTCCGCCGCCTTGCGCAGGGCGTTCGCGATCTTCGAGGTCTCGTTCGCGGCATCGTCCTTGTAATCGCGACCATACTCGTAGGCGCGTGTCTTAGCCTCATCGGCCATTTCCCGGGCCCGTTCCCGGGCGGTTTCGGCGAATTCGGCCGCGCCGCTCTTGGCGTCTTCGGCAGCCCGTTTTGCCTTCTGGTCCATCGTCTCGCCAGTGCTGGCCATGTCGACCTCCTTGGTTTGCTGTCACGGGCTGCGTGACGCGGTGCGTCAGGCCCGTTTCGCTGGCAGAACCAACAGAGCCGAGCAAAAGTTTCGCGCAATCGTGACAAGCGTGCGATTCAGGCTCGAATCGGCTGTTCGGCGAGCCGGAACGCAAAACGCCGCCCCCTAGGGAGGGGCGGCGTTCGCAAGCTCGGGATCGGGAGGGGGTCAGACGCCCGCGTCGACGATCGCCTGCGCGAGGATCGGGATGGTGCGATCATTGAGACCGGCGATGTTCATGCGGCTGTCGCCGACCATGTAGATGCCGTTGTCGTCGCGCAGCTTGGCCACCTGTTCGGGCGAGGCGCCGAGGCGCGAGAACATGCCGCGATGTTGGGCAATGAAATCGAAGCGATCCGAGTTCGACAGCCGCTTGAGCTCGGCCGCGAGCGCCTCGCGCAGGCGCAGCATCCCGGTGCGGACCTCCTCCAGCTCGGCCTGCCAGTCGGCGCGCAGTTCCGCGTCGGTGAGGATGGTCGAGACGACGCGCGCGCCGTGGTCGGGCGGGAAGGAGTAGTTCTGCCGGTTCAGATAGGCCAGCGTGCTCTGCAGCGTGCGAGTCTGTGGCACGTCGCGGCCGATCGCCATGAGGATGCCGGTGCGCTCGCGGTAGATGCCGAAGTTCTTCGAGCAGCTCGCGGCGATGATCACCTCGTCGAGCGCGCCCGCGATCAGCCGGGTGGCCGCCGCGTCGGCGTCGAGACCGTCGCCGAAGCCTTGATAGGCGAGGTCGACCATCGGCACGAGGTGACGCGCCTTGAGCGTGGCGGCGATCTCGTCCCACTCCTCGGGGGTGGGGTTGGCGCCGGTCGGGTTGTGACAGCAGCCATGCAGAAGTACCACGTCGCCGGGCTGCGCCTCGGCGAGGTCGGCCATCATCCCGGCCATGTCGACCGAACGGGTCTCGCTGTCGAAATAGCGGTAGCTGCGGGTCTTCGCGTCGAGATGCTTGAGGATCGACAGGTGGTTCGGCCAGGTCGGGTCCGATACCCAGATCGTCGCCTCGGGCGCGGCCATGCCGATCATCTCGAAGGCTTGGCGCACCGCGCCGGTGCCGCCGGGTGTGGCGACGGCGGCGATGCGGTCGCGCGGCAGCGTGTCGGCCAGCACCAGATCGATCATCGCGTCGGCGAAGGCCGGATCACCGGCGAGCGCGGTGTAGCTCTTGGTGTCCTCGGTCTCGAGCAGCCGCCTCTCGGCGGCCTTGACCGCGCGCATGATGGGGGTGCGGCCGTTCGCGTCCTTGTAGACGCCGACGCCGAGGTCGATCTTGGTGTCGCGCGGATCGGCCTTGTAGGCGCTCATCAGCGCCAGGATCTTGTCGGCCGGCTGGTCGGTCAGATGCTCGAACATGTCTATCCTTCGAGGTTGTCTTTGGCGGGGCCGGTTTCCACCGGCAGGTCGGGGAACATGCCCCATTCGGACCAGGAGCCATCATAGAGCTGGTGGTCGGTCTTGCCGATGCGTTCGAGCGCAAGCGACAGCACCGCCGCCGTCACGCCCGAGCCGCAGGTGGTGATCACGGGACGGTCCAGATCGACGCCTGCGCCTGCGAAGGCGGCGCGGATGCCCGCCTCGTCCCGCATCGTGCCGTCGGGGCGCAGCAGGTCGCGAAAGAACAGGTTGCGCGATCCGGGGACATGCCCCGAGCGCAGCCCGGCGCGCGGCTCGGGCGCGCCGCCCTCGAAGCGGACGCTGGCGCGGGCATCGACGATCGCATGGGTGCCGAGCTTCACGGCGCGGGCCACCTCGGTGGCGTCCACCGCCATGTCGCGGCGCGGGGTCACGGTGAGGTGCCGGTCGCGCAGCGGCGTGGCCTCGGCGGTCAGGGGCCGCCCCTCGGCGCGCCATTTGGGCAGGCCGCCGTCGAGAACCGCGACCTCCTCCTTGCCCATCAGCCTGAACAGCCAGCGCACGCGGGCAGCCGAGAACAGCCCCGCGCCATCATAGATCACGATCCGGTGCCCGTCGCCCACGCCCATGGCCCGCAGCCGCGAGACGAATTTTTCCGGCGGCGGCGCCATGTGGGGCAGGCCGCTGCGGTGATCGGAAATGTCGTCGATGTCGAAGAAGCGGCGCCGGGGATATGCGCGGCCTCGTATTCGGCGCGCCCGTCGCGCCCGGTGTCGGGAAGGTACCACGAGGCATCGAGAATCCGCAGGTCGGGATCCTTGAGACGCTCGGCCAGCCAGCGGGTGGAGACGAGCGTGCAGGGATCGTCGGCGAACTCAGGCATGCGTGACCTCGGGTCGGTTCCGTCGCGCGGAGGAGTAGACCCGTGATGCGGCTTGTGCAAGCCGCCTAGATGCCCGCGCGCAGCAGCCGCTGCTTCTGACGGCCCCAGTCGCGCTTGGCCTCGGTGGCGCGTTTGTCGTGGTTCTTCTTGCCCTTGCCGGTGGCGATCTTGAGCTTCACCAGACCGCGGTCGTTGAAATACATCACCAGCGGCACGATGGTCATGCCCTCGCGCTGGGTAGCGTTCCACAGACGCACCAGCTCCTTTTGCTTGACCAGAAGCTTGCGGCGGCGCCGTTCCTCGTGGCCGAAGGTGCGGCCCGCGTCATAGGGCGCGATATAGGCGTTGGTGAGCCACAGCTCGCCCCCCTCGACCGAGGCGTAGCTCTCGGCGATGTTGGACTGACCGGTGCGCAGGCTCTTCACCTCCGACCCCATCAGAATGATCCCGCATTCGAGATCGTCCTCGATGGCATAGTCGTAGCGCGCCCGCCGGTTCTCGGCGATCACCTTGTAGTTCTTGTTCTGATCTTTCTTGGCCATGCGCCCGATCTAGGGATGCGGCACGCCCAAGTCCAGCGCGCCGCCCCCAATCACCTTTTCCAAATGCCACGAAGCGTCGCTTTCGCCCCCCGCGCGGGGGGCGAACGGTCAGTGCCCGATCATCCCGGCATGGCGCAGCGCGTCCTTGATCGCGAGCCGGGTGCCTTCGAGCGGCGTGGTGAGCGGTGAGCGCACCTCGTCGCGGCACAGGCCGAGCACCGACATCGCGTATTTCGCGCCCGCAACGCCCGGCTCGAGGAAGATCGCCTCGTGCAGCGGCATCAGCCGGTCCAGAAGATCGAGCGCGATGTCGTAGCGCCCGTCGAGCGTGGCCTGCTGGAACTCGGCGCAAAGCCGGGGCACGACGTTGGCGGTGACCGAGATGCAGCCCTTGCCGCCATGGGCGTTGAAGCCCAGCGCCGTGGCGTCCTCGCCCGAGAGCTGCTGGAAATCGGCGCCGCAATGCATGCGCTGCTTGGGCACGCGGCTGAGATCGCCGGTCGCGTCCTTGACGCCGACGATCATCGGGTGCTTAGCCAGTTCGCCCATGGTCTGCGGGCTCATGTCCACGACCGAGCGGCCGGGAATGTTGTAGATCACGATCGGCAGGCCGCATTCGGCGGCGGCCATGAAATGCGCCACGAGGCCACGCTGCGTCGGCTTGTTGTAATAAGGCGTCACCACGAGGGCCGCATCGGCCCCCGCCGCCTTGGCGGCCTCGACGAGGCGCACGGTTTCGACCGTGTTGTTCGAACCGGCCCCCGCGATCACGGGGATTCGCCCGGCCGCCGTCTTCACCACCGTCTCGACGACGAGGTCGTGCTCTTCATGGGTGAGGGTCGGGCTTTCGCCGGTGGTCCCCACCGGGACGAGGCCGTCGCTGCCCTCGGCGATGTGCCATTCGACCAGTTTCTTCAGCGTCTCGAGGTCCACCTGGCCATCTGCGAAGGGGGTGACGAGGGCCGGGAGCGATCCCTTGAACATGTGAGGCGTCCTGAGTCCGGGGGTAAAATCGGGCGGACCCTAGACGGGTTTCCACCGCTTGCCAAGTTTGTGAGTTGCGCCTCGGCCGCGTATACCTAGGGTGGCGTCCCATGCCGAGAGTCACGGAATCCCGGAGCAGCCAAGCATGACGAAACCCACCCGATTTTCCACCGCCCTCGCCACCGTCCTGGCGTTGTGCGCCCCGGCCATGCCGGCAATCGCCGGCATCGAGGACGCGCTCGGCGCGGCCGATCGCAAGGACTGGGACCGCGCGACGGCGCTTGCGGCCCCCTTGGGCGAAGTGGCGCTCGATCTCGTCACATGGGAAAAGCTGCTGGCCGGGCAGGGGGCTTGGGAGGAGTACGTCTCCTTCGTCGCGGGCCATCCCGACTGGCCGCGCCTCGACCAGCTGCGCGCCGAGGGAGAGCGCGACATGCCCAAGGGCCTCTCGCCCGAACAGGTCATCGCCTGGTTCGGTGACGGCAGCCCCGAGACCGGCGAGGGCGCGGTGCGTCTGGCCGAGGCGCTGATGGCGCAAGGCAGGATCGACGCCGCGCGCGAGATGCTGGTCGAATCGTGGCTGACGCTGGGCCTCGACGGCACCGGCCATGCCGCGATGGTCGACGCCTTCGGCGACATCCTCGCACCGCATCACGCAGGCCGCATCGACGCGATGCTCTGGCGCTGGCGCATCACCGATGCGGAGCGGCTGTTCGATACGCTTTCGGACGCCGACCGCCGCGTCGCCGAGGCCCGCGTCGCCCTCATTCGCGACCGGGGCGCCGCGGCGGCGCTGGGCCGGGTGCCCGAGCGGCTGCGCGACGATCCCGGCATTGCCAACGCCCGGTTCAACCGCTTTGCCGACAAGGGCGACTACACCGAGGCGCTGGAGATCATCGAGCGCCACACCGGCTCGGAAAAGGCGCTGGGCGATCCATTCCGCTGGGCCTCGTGGCGCGCGACGCTGTCGCGCTGGCTCATGCGCAATGGCGAGCCCCAGCGCGCCTATGCGCTGGCCAGCCGGCATTTCCTGACCGAAGGCACGTTCTACGCCGATCTCGAATGGCTCTCGGGCTACATCGCGCTGACCTATCTCGATCAGCCGCAAAAGGCGTTGGAGCATTTCCAGCACCTTGAAAGCGACGTCGAGAGCCCGATCTCGCTCGCTCGTGCCGGATACTGGCAGGGCCGGGCGCGTGAGGCGTCGGGCGCCTATGACACCGCAGCACTCGACTATGCCCGCGCGGCGCTGCACCAGACCGCCTTTTACGGGCTTCTCGCCGCCGAGAAGCTGGGGCTGTCGCTCGACCCGGCGCTTACCGGCCACGAGCCGGTGGCCGACTGGCGGCAGGGCGACTTCCTGAAGGATGACCGCACCCAAGCGGTGGCCTATCTGCTCGATGCGGGCCAGTACGGCGACGCGCTTCGCTTCGTGGTGGAGCTGGGCCGCAGCCTCGACCGCGAGGGCATCGCGCAGCTCGGCCGCATGCTGATGGAGCGCGACGAGACGCATCTGGCGCTGACACTGGGCAAGGCCGCGGCCTACCGGCAGATCGTGATCCCCGAGATCTATTTCCCGCTGCACGCGCTGGCCGAGACCGACCTGCCGGTCGCGCCGGAGCTTGCGATGTCGATCGCCCGCCGCGAGAGCGAGTTCAACATCGGCGTCGGCAGCCCGGTAGGCGCACTCGGCCTGATGCAGCTGATGCCCGCCACCGCCGAGGAGGTCTCGGGCTGGCTCGGGCTGCCCTATTCGCGCGCCAAGCTGACCTCGGACTGGCGCTACAACGCCAAGCTCGGTTCGCGCTACCTCGCCTATCTCGAAGAGACCTTCGGCCAGAGCCCGGTGATGATCTCGGCCGGCTACAACGCCGGGGCGTCGCGACCGCGCACATGGATGGCCGAGCGCGGCGATCCGCGGATCGGGCAGGCCGACGTGGTCGACTGGATCGAGCACATCCCCTTCACCGAGACCCGCAACTACGTGATGCGGGTGAGCGAATCGATCCCGGTCTACCGTGCGCGGCTCACCGGTGAGACCGGGCCGGTGAACTTCTCGGACATCCTCAACGGCAAGCCGCCCTTCGTGCGCCCGCAGGCGCGGGTCGGTTCGGCTCCGGTCGTGGCCGAGGCCGCCCCCGCGCCGGTGCCGCCCGCAGTCGAGGTCTCGCCACAGGGGCGCGCTTCGTCGATGTCGCTGTCGATCCTCGCGCCGATGTCGATCGGCGGCATGCGGCCGCCGCAGCGCCCGGTCGAGTGACCTAACCCGATCTGCGGTGGGTGCGGATCAGCGTGAAGACGCCCGCGCCCACCACGATCACAGCCCCCAGCGCCACGTTGGGCGCGAGGCTCTCGCCGAAAACCGCGATCCCGAGGCTTGCCGCAAAAACCAGCTGCAGATAGGCGAAGGGCTGCACCGCCCCGGCCTCGGCCACCTCATAGGTCTTGATCAGCAGGAAATGCCCGCCCGCGCCGGTGACGCATAAGAGCGCCATCACGGCCCAGTCCCAGCCGATCAGCGGCTCCCAGTTCGGCAGGCCGATCACCGTCATCAGCACGGCGCCGCTGACGCCGGTCCAGAAGAAGCTGGTGGCGGCCGAATCGCGCCGTGCGGCATAGCGCGTCAGCAGCCCGTAGAGCGCGAACATCACCGCCGCCATCAACGGAAACAGCGCCGCGGGCGCAAACACGCCGATGCCGGGGCGCAGGATCACCAGAACCCCCGTAAAGCCGATGCCGATGGCGACCCAGCGCCGCCAGCCGACGCTTTCGCCCAGCACCGGGCCCGACAGGGCGGCGATGAGCAGCGGATAAACCGCGAAGATCGCATGGCTCTCGACGAGGCCGAGATGCACGAAGCCGACCACCATGACACAGATCTCGCCCGCCAGTAGCAGGCCCCGGACCCCTTGCAGCAGAGGCTGCGAGGTGCGTGCGGCGGCGCGGATCGACCCTTTCTGCCGCCGCGCGATGGCGACGACGAAGGCGGCGAAGAACCAGTAGCGGATCATCACCACCATGAGGACGCTGTAGGTTTCCGCCAGATAGCGCGAGATGCCGTCCTGCATGGCGAAGACGAAGGTGGTGATCACCATCAGCAGGACGCCGAGCCGGTTGTCGTTGCGCATCAGCCGGGTCTCCGCGCCACGGTCATGTGGCGCTTGCGCCCGTATCCCGGCGCGCGCGTGACCTTCAGCCCCGCCGCCGCCAGCGCGCGGCGTACATGGCCCGCCGCGGTATAGCTCGCCAGCGTGCCGCCCGGGGCCATGTGCGCCGCCACCTGCGCCATCAGCGTATCGCCCCACAATTCGGGGTTCTTCGCGGGGGCGAAACCGTCGAGGAACCACGCGTCGGCGAGGTCTCGATGCATGGGCAGCGTCTCACGCGCGTCGCCGAGCACGATCTCCAGCGTCACCGCGCCATCGAAGACATGCGGGCCGGGGCCGCTCTGCAACGCCGCGACCAGCCGGCCAGCATGGCCCCCCAACTCGTGAAAGGCCGAAAGCGCGCGGGCCGTGTCGTCGGGCGACATAGGGTAGGCCTCGAAGCTGGTGAAGCGCAGCGTGCCGCGCCCGCCCGCCGCCTCCCATGCCTGCCACGCGGTGAGGAAATTGAGCCCGGGGCCGAAACCTGTCTCCATGATCCGGAACTTCGCACCGAACCGGTCCGGCAAACCGTTGCCCGCCAGAAAGACATGGCGCGTTTCGGCCAGCCCGTCATGGATCGAGAAATAGGGATCGTCGAACCGGGTCGAAACCGGCACGCGGTCGTCCCGCCAGTCGATGTCCGCCTGCTGGTCGTTCATGGGAGCCTGCCTTAGGTTGCGCCTTCGTGATGGCGAGGGGGCGAGGCGATGGCAAGCGTGGATCTGACGGTGATGGGGGCGGGGGTCTGGGGCCTTTCGGTCGCCGTGGCCTGCGCCCGGCGCGGCGCGCATGTGGCCGTGATCGACCCGCATGGGCCCGCGGCCGGGGCCTCGGGGGGCATCGTCGGCGCTCTGGCCCCGCATGTGCCCGAGCAGTGGAACGAGAAGAAGGCGTTCCAGCTCGAGGCGCTCTTGATGGCCGAGGCGTTCTGGGCCGATATCGCGCGGCTGTCGGGCGAAGATCCGGGCTATGCCCGCACCGGACGTCTGCAACCGCTCCTCGACGCGGCGGCGGTGACGCGGGCCGAGGCGCGGGCCGAAGGCGCGGCGGCGCTGTGGCAGGGGCGGGCCGCGTGGCACGTGATCGAGGCCGAAGGCGGCGACTGGTCCCCCGCGGGCCCGGGCGGAATGCTTGTCCATGACACGCTGACCGCGCGGCTGCACCCGCGCCTCGCCACGCGGGCTCTGGCGCGGGCGCTGGAGACGCTCGGGGGAAGGATCGTGAAGGAGGGGCTGCCGCAGGGCCCGGTGATCTGGGCCACCGGCGTTGCGGGACTCGAGGAGATCTCGGCCATGGCGGGCCGGATGGCGGGAACGGGCGTGAAAGGGCAGGCGGCATTGCTGCGTCCGCGCGGCTTCGATGCGCGCGACGCGCCGCAGCTTTTCGCCGACGGGCTGCACGCGGTGCCGCATGCCGATGGCACGGTGGGAATCGGCTCGACCTCGGAGCGCGACTATGACGACAGCAGCGCCACCGACGCGCAGCTCGACGCGCTGATCGAACAGGCGCGCGGGCTTTGTCCCGCGCTCAAGGGGGCCGAAGTGGTCGAGCGCTGGGCCGGGGTGCGGCCGCGCGCGCGTAGCCGCGCGCCGATGCTCGGGGCGCATCCGTTCCGCGACAACGCCTTCATCGCCAATGGCGGTTTCAAGATCGGCTTTGGCCTCGCGCCATTGGTCGGCGAGGTGATGGCCGATCTGGTGCTGGAGGCGCGCGACCGTATCCCCGAGGGGTTCCGCCCCGAGGTCAGCCTTTAGGCCGCTTGCGGGGCGGTCGCGCTCCGGCCATGCTCCGGCCTCGGCAGGGACGGAGGAAAACCATGCGGCACGGCGGACGGATATTGGTGGACCAGCTGGCCCGGCTCGGGGTCGAGCGGGTGTTCTCGGTGCCGGGCGAAAGCTTTCTCGCGGTGCTCGACGGGCTGCATGACAGCGATATCGCCAACGTGGTCTGCCGCCACGAGGGCGGGGCCGCGATGATGGCCGAGGCGCAGGGCAAGCTCACGGGGCGGCCCGGCGTCGCCTTCGTCACACGCGGGCCGGGGGCCACCAATGCCTCCGCGGGCGTGCATGTGGCGCGGCAGGACAGCACGCCGATGGTGCTCTTCGTAGGGCAGATCGCGCGCGGCGACCGTGACCGCGAAGCGTTTCAGGAGGTGGATTACCGCGCCATGTTCGGCCCCCTCGCCAAATGGGTGGCCGAGATCGACGACACCGCGCGCATCCCCGAATATGTCGGCCGCGCCTTCGAGGTGGCGATGTCGGGCCGCCCCGGCCCAGTGGTTCTGGCGCTCCCCGAGGACGTGCTGTCGGGGTTGGCAGAGGCGCGGGATCTCGCGCCCGCGCCTGAACGGCTCCTGCCCGATCTGTCGCAGGCCGCGGCGCGGATCATGGAGCGGCTGGGCCAAGCCGAGCGTCCGCTGGTGGTGGTGGGCGGGCCGCACTGGTCGACGCGGGCCGCCGCCGATCTCGCCCGCTTTGCCGAGGCACAGGGCCTGCCGGTGGCGGCGGGGTTCCGGCGGCAGGATTACATCGACAACCGGCATCCGAACTATGCGGGCGACCTCAATGTCGGCGTGAACCCCAAGCTCGCCGAGCGGGTGCGCGCCGCCGACGCGCTTTTGGTGATCGGCTCGCGGCTGGGCGATATCGAGACGCAGGGCTACACGCTTCTCGACCCTGCCGGCCATGACGCTTTGCTGATCCATGTGCATGGCGACGCGGACGAGATCGGCCGGGTCTGGCGACCCGGGATGGCGGTGGTGAGCGAAGCCCCCGCGATGCTCGCGGCGCTGGCCGATCTCGCCCCCTGCGGCGCCGACTGGTCTGGTTGGACCCGTGCGGCGCGCGATGATTACGAAGGCTGGCTTGCGCCTAAGGAGACGCCCGGCGCGGTCAAGCTGGAGCAGGTGATCGGCTGGCTCTCTGAGAACCTGCCGGAGGACGCGATTCTGACCAACGGGGCCGGCAATTACGCGGGCTGGCTGCATCGCTACTTCTGCTTCAAGGGCTATCGCAGCCAGCTTGCACCGACCTCGGGTTCGATGGGTTACGGTTTTCCGGCAGCAATCTCGGCCTCGCTCGCGCATCCGGGCCGGATGGTGGTCTGCCTCGCCGGGGATGGCTGTTTCCAGATGACCCTCAACGAAATGTCGACCGCGGCCCAGCATGGGGCCACGCCGATCGTGATCGTCGTCAACAATGGCCGCTATGGCACGATCCGCATGCATCAGGAGAAGCACTATCCGGGCCGGGTTTCCGGCACGGCGCTGGCCAATCCCGACTTTGCCGCGCTGGCGCGCGCCTATGGCGGTCATGGCGAGGTGGTCGAGGAGGGGGGCGGCTTCGCGGCAGCCTTCGCGCGGGCGCGCGAAAGCGGTCGGGTCGCGGTGATCGAGCTTCGCGTCGATCCCGCGGCGCTGTCGACCGGGCAGGTTCTGGGTTGAAGCTCGGTACGTTGACGTACTCAGGTCGCGCGATCCCGGCCTTGCGGTTCAAACGTCGGGGGGGAAGATATAGCTGCGGAGGCATGCGGCTACGGATACGTAAATGGAAGACCTGACGGAACTCGAGCACGGCGTGGATCACCTCAGGCTCGTTCTGGCCGTGGGGGAGATCGGTGTCTGGGATCTGGATGCTGCCACCGGCGAAGCTTGGCGCAGCCTGCGCCATGACCAGATCTTCGGTTACGACACGCCGAGAGAGTCGTGGAGCTATGACGATTTCCTCGCCCATGTGGTCGAGGAGGATCGGCCTCGTGTCGACGCGGCCTATGGGGCCGCACTCGCGGCCAAGCAGAGCTGGTCCTTCGACTGCCGCATCCTGCGCGCTGACGGCAAGTTGTGCTGGATCTCGGCGCATGGCCGCCATCTGCAAGACCCGCAGACCGGTCATGAGCGGCTCATTGGCCATGTCCTCGACATCACCGACCGCAAGGAGGCCGAGGAGCGCCTGCGCCTCGTGACCTCGGAGCTGAACCACCGGACCCGCAACATGCTCTCGGTGCTGCAGGGCATGGTGCGCATGTCGGCCCGCCGCGCCGACACGGTGGCCGAGCTGGAGCACAGCCTGCTGGGCCGGATGGAAGCGCTGTCGCGCAGCCATGCCCTCACCGTGCAGCTCTCCGAGGGCGCGCTCAGGGTCTCCGACGTGATCGACAGCGCCCTCTCCCCCTTTCAGCCCGAGCCGGGCCGCATCGTGGTCAGTGGCGCCACCGGGGCCACCTTGCTGCCCAAGATATCCGAGAGCCTGTCGCTGGCGCTCTACGAGCTGACCACGAATGCAATCAAGTACGGCGCGCTGAGCAACGATGCGGGCCGGGTGTTGATCGAGGTGAACCGGCTCGCGCCGGGTCGCGCGCGTGTCGTCTGGCGCGAGAGTGGCGGGCCTCGGGTCGCTCCGCCCGAGCGCATGGGCTTCGGCTCGACACTGCTGCGTTCGATCCTGCGCGCCGACGAGGGCGAGGTGCGCATGGACTACGCCGAGGCGGGGGTGGTCTGCACCATCGAGATGCCGGTGGGCCACGACGCCGCCGAGAGCGAGCGTGCCACGCGCGGCGAGGCGCGGCTCGAGGGGCGCCGGGTGATGGTGGTCGAGGACGAGTTCCTGATCGCGATCTCGCTGGAAATGGCGCTGGGCGAGCAGGGCGCGCTGGTCGAGGGACCCTATACCCGTCTTGCCGAAGCGCGGGAGGCGGTCTCGACCCGGCCCGACGCCGCCGTGCTTGACGTGCGGCTCGGCTCGGAATCGAGCCTGCCGCTCGCGCGCGATCTCGCAAGCTTGGGCGTGCCGCTGCTGTTCGTCACCGGCAATGTCGATGGCGAGGAGCTCAAGCAGGAGTTCCCCGACGCCCAGGTGCTGTCCAAGCCGGTGAGCGAGGACCGGGTGGTGGCCGAGCTGAAGCGGCTGATCGAGAGCCGCCCTGCTGGGCGTTAGAAGCCGGACGCTAGAACTCGACGCCGATCTGTGCCTTGATGCCGGATCGGAACGGGTGCTTGACCAGCTCCATCTCGGTCACGAGATCCGCCGCCTCGATCAGGTCATCATGCGCGTTGCGCCCGGTGAGCACCACATGGGTCATGCGCGGCTTTTCCTCGCGCAGGAAGGTCACGACCTCGCGGATGTCGAGATACTCGTAGCGTAGCGCGATGTTGATCTCGTCGAGCAGCACCATGCGGTTCTCGGGATCGCGGATCAGCTCCTTGGCCTTTTCCCACGCGGCCTGCGCCATCTCGGTGTCGCGGGTACGGTCCTGCGTCTCCCAGGTAAAGCCCTCGCCCATGGTGTGGAACTGACAGACATCCGAGAACCGCTCGAGGATCAGGTCGCGTTCGCCGGTCGACATGCCGCCCTTGATGAACTGCACCACGGCGCATTGCATCTCATGCGCGATGCAGCGGAAGATCATGCCGAAGGCGGCCGAGGACTTGCCCTTGCCCTTGCCGGTATGGACGATGATCAGCCTTTCTCGTCGGTCTTGGTGGCCATGATCTTGTCGCGGGCGGCCTTTTTCTTGGCCATCTTCATCGCGTGGCGGTCTGTGTCTTCGGTCATGATGGCCTCCTCGTTCGGGGCGACAGACTGCGCCGGACGGCGCGCGCGCGCAACCCGTCTTACCCCGCGAGCAGCGCCACCAGCCACGGAGCGAGCAGCGGCGCGATCAGCGCCGTCAGCAGCGCGTTGAGCCCCATGCCGATGCCCGCGAAGGCCCCTGCCGTCTCGTTGACCTGAACGCCCGCGCCGTGCCGATGCCATGGGCGGCCACGCCGACGGCGAGGCGCGCGCGCGCCAGTCGCGGATGCGCATGAGGTTCAAAAGCGGCGTCGCGACGATCGCCCCGGTGATTCCGGTGATGATCACCAACACAGCCGTCAGGTTCGGCGCGCCGCCGATCGTCTCGGACACGCCGAGCGCCACCGGCGCGGTCACCGATTTCGGCGCGAGCGACAGCAGCGTCTCGCCTCTCAGCCCGAAAGCCGCGCCGATGGCGACCGCCGTGACCAGCGCGGTGACGGAGCCGGCGACCAGCGCGGCCAGCATCGGCCAAAAGGCCGAGCGGATCAGCCGCAGGTTGGCATAGAGCGGCGCGGCCAGCGCCACGGTGGCGGGTCCGAGCATGAAATGCACGAATTGCGCGCCCTCGAAGTAGCTCTCATAGGGGGTGCCGGTGACGCGCAGGAGGACAGCCAGCAGTGCCACCGCCACCAGCACCGGGTTCACCAACGGTCGGCGGCCCGCCCGGCGAAAGGCCAGATCGCCCAAGGCATAGGCCACCAGCGTCGCGGTAAGCCACAAGAGCGGGTCCTGACGCAGATAGGTCCAGATCTCGGCGGGATCGGCCGGGCTCATTCCGAGGCCCCGGTGAGACGCGCGACGGCGAGGAACACGTAGACGCCCGCGAGGATCGCCGCGACGGTCGACAAAAGCAGCGCGGCCATCAGTGCCACCCCGTCGCGGCCCAGCGTGTCGAGATGGCCGACCACGCCGACGCCTGCCGGCACGAACAGCAGCGACAGATGCGCAAGCAGCGCCGAGGTGGTGGCGGCGATGCGCTGCGCCAGCCGGGGTTGCAGGATGAACGCGGCGAAGAGCAGCGCCATGCCGATCACCGGGCCGGGGATGGGCAGACCGAGACCCCTTGCTGCGACCTCGCCCGCCAGCTGGCAGGCGAGCAGGACGACGAGATTGACGATCATGGGGCCTCCGGGCGGCTTGGGTGGCTCTCGGTTTGAAGGGGAGACGCGGGGCGTCGAGCCTGCGGTGTTTCCGGCCACGGCTCGATCGTCAGTTCGGGCCAGCATGTCTTGTGCCGTGCCGCCTTGGCCTCGTGAGTGGTGCGGTTCGGCAGGATCGGGTTCGGCACGATCCGCATCGCGAAGATGTCTTCGAGGCCATGAGGCGCATAGATATCGAAGCCGTCATCGGGACGCAGCCGCATGCCGACACAATGCGTGCGCGAAGCGAAGTGATCAATGCCGTCGCGGCTGGAGGCGTAATCCGGGCAGGCATGCCCGAAGCGGTCACGATACCACAAAGGCACCCGCGCCTGATTGCGGATCTCGACCGGCGGGGCGGGGGCGAAGAGCGGCGCGGCACGGCGGATCACGCGGTCCTCGGCCTCCCAGCTCGTGTCGGGGTCGAAATAGAACAGGTCGATATCCTTGACCCCGTGCAACGCGGCTCGTCCGGTGAGTGCGTTCCACACCGCGCCGTAGAGCGCGCCCGAAACGATCCACCAGTCGGGCAGGTCGAGCGCGCGGGCCGCGCGCAAGGCGGCCATCAGTTCCGGCATGGCCTGGACGATCCCGAGCAGCCGCGCTTCCAGCGACTCGCTCACCTGAGCGCCTCGATCCGGGCGCGGGCCGAGTTCGAGCGCGGCTGCCACAGCCCGCGATCGATCGCCTCCTGCAGCCGCTCGGCAATCTCCTTGAGCGCGGGCGGGTTATGCTCGGCGATGAAGTCGCGCGTGTCCTCGTCGCCCAGAACCGCCTCCTCGACGAGGTCGAAATGGTGGTTCTTCACCGCCCGCGTGGTCGCCGCGAACGCAAAGAGATAGTCCACGGTGGCGGCGATCTCGAAGGCACCCTTGTAACCGTGGCGCTTCACGCCATCGATCCATTTGGGGTTCACCACGCGGCTGCGCACCACGCGGGCGATCTCCTCGTCGAGGCTGCGGATGATGGGGCGTTCGGGGCGCGAGTGGTCGTTGTGGTAGATTGGCCGGTCGCGGCCCTGCAGGCTTGCCACCGCCGCCGCGGCGCCACCCTCGAACTGGTAGTAATCGTCCGAATCGAGGATGTCGTGCTCGCGGTTGTCCTGATTCTGGACGATCGCCTCGACCTGTCCGAGCCGTGCCGCAAAGCCGTCGCGATCGGCTTCACCCTCTTGTCCCGCGCCATAGGCATAGCCGCCCCAATCGAGATAGGCGGCACCGAGATCGGCGCGTTCGGTCCAGATCCGCTCGTCGATCAGCGCCTGCAGACCTGCGCCATAAGCGCCGGGCTTGGAGCCGTAGACCCGTGCTGCGCTTTCGCCCGCGCGGACCCGCGCGGCGGCGGGGTTGATCTCCTCGGCCTCGTCGAGCGCCTGCACGGCGCGCGCCGCGCTGTCGACCAGCGCCACGAGTTGCGGGAATGCGTCGCGGAAGAAGCCCGAGATGCGCAGGGTCACGTCGACGCGCGGGCGGCCCAACACGCCCTCGGGCAGCACCTCGAAGCCGGTGACGCGGCGGTTGGCGCTGTCCCAAGTCGGTTTCACACCCATCAGTGCCAGCGCCTGCGCGATGTCGTCGCCGCCAGTGCGCATGTTGGCGGTGCCCCATGCGGTGACCAGCATGGCGCGTGGCCAGTCGCCGTGATCCTGCAGGTGCTTTTCGATCAGGAGGTTTGCCGATTTCCAGCCCAGCGCCCAAGCGGTCGGCGTCGGCACGGCGCGCGCGTCGACGGAAAAGAAGTTGCGCCCCGTTGGCAGCACGTCGGGCCGCCCGCGCGTCGGCGCGCCGGAGGGGCCGGGGAGGACGGCGCGGCCATCGAGGCCGGTCAGCAGGCCCGCGCCTTCGGCCGGGCCGCAGGCGGCGATGGCGGGGCGAAGCTTCGTCTCGATCTCTTCCAGAACGGCGGCCGAGGCAGGGCCGGGGGGCGTCGCCTTGCCGTCGAGCAGGCGCTGGCACAGCTCCTCCAACCGCTCGACCGTGTCGCCCGCGCTGCGCCATTTGCCCTCGCCCGAAAGTGCGTCGGGGCGCGGGCCGGTCCAGCTTGTCGCCATGTCGCAGTCGAGAGGGTCGAAGCCCAGTGACAAGTCGTCGGCCAGCGCCCGCAGGATTGAGGCGGCCCCCGCGCCGCGCGGCACCCGCGCCAGGGCGATAGCAAGGTCACGCTCCTGCCGTCCTTCGGGGGATTGGCCGAAGACGTGCAGCCCGTCGCGGATCTGCGCCTCCTTCAGCTCGCACAGCCAAGCGTCGAGCTTGGCGAGATCGGTGTCGGCCTGACCGGAGAAGCCCGCGTCCGAGGCAAGGCCCGTGGTTTCGGCAAGGCTCAGGATCTCGCGGCGCAGATGGGTGATGCGGCGCGGATCGACGCCCGCCGCCTCGTAATACTCGTCCACCAGCGCCTCGAGATCGCGCAACGGGCCATAGCTCTCGGCGCGGGTGAGTGGCGGTGTCAGATGGTCGATCACCACCGCCTGCGCCCGGCGCTTGGCTTGGGTCCCCTCGCCCGGATCGTTGACGATGAAGGGGTAGAAATGGGGCATCGGCCCGAAGGCGATCTCGGGCCAGCACGTCTCGGACAAGGCAAGCGCCTTGCCCGGCAGCCATTCGAGGTTGCCATGCTTGCCCATATGCACCAGCGCGTCCGCGCCCCAATGATGCCGCAGCCAGAAGTAAAAGGCGAGGTAGTGGTGCGGCGGCACGAGGTCGGGGGAGTGGTAGGTGTCGGTCGGGTCGATGTTATAGCCGCGCGCGGGCTGCAGGCCGACCACGGCATTGCCGAAGCGGTGCAGCGACAGGGCGAAGCCCTCACCTGTGAGGAAGGGGTCGTCGCCCGGCGGACCCCAGCGGTCGAGGATCTGGCGCTTGGCCTCCCAGGGAAGATCGCCGAAATGCCGCTCGTACTCCCGAAGTGGTAGCACCTCGCCACCCTCGCGTGCGGCGCGGTCGGTAAGCCAGTTGGTCGGGCCGGCCATCAGCCGCTCCATCAGCGCTTGTGCGTCCTCGGGCATGTTCTCGACGGCGTGGCCCGCGCCCTGCATCAGCCGCAACGCGTGGACCGTGGCGGCGGGGGTGTCGAGGCCGACGCCGTTGGCGAGGCGACCGTCCTTGTTGGGGTAGTTGGCGAGGATCAGCGCCACCTTGCGCGCGGGGGCGGGCGTGGCGCGTAGCTGGGCCCAGCGCGCGGCCAGATCGGCCACGAAGGTGATCCGATCGGCGCGGGGCTGGTAGGTGGCGACGCGGCACTGCGTCGCCTCGTCGAAGAAGGCCTCGCCCTTGAAGCCGATGGCGCGGCTCAGAATGCGGCCGTCGACCTCCGGCAGTGCCACGTTCATCGCGATGTCGCGCGCCGAAAGGCCCGTCAGGCCCTCTTCCCAGACCTCTTCGCTGCTGGCCGAAAGCACGATCTGGAACACCGGGGCTTCGTTGGCCGCCGGGGCGGCCAGAGGGTTGGGCGAAGCCGCGTCGCCCGCCACCGCGCCCCCCGTCGCGAAAGCGGTGGCGTTGAGGATCACCGAAGGCGGGGCCTCGGCCATCAGCCCGATCAGCGTATCGCGCGACACCGGGTCCTTGAGCGAGGCCACGAAGACCGGCATCGGGTTCAGCCCGGCCCGCAGCAAGGCCCGCACCAGCCGGTCGATCGGCGCCAACTGTGCGCCCTGCAGCAGCGCGCGGTAGAACACGACCGGCACCACGGGGGCGCCTTCGGCCCATGCGTCACGGATGCCTTGCAGATCGGCGATGCCGAGACCGGGCCAGTAGAGACCGGCCCGCAAGAGCGGCCGCGCCGCCTGCGGCGGCTCGCTGCCGTCGATCATGTGGCGCGCATGGGCCAGGAAGTTTTCGGCGTTCTCCGGCCCGCCCTCGACGAGGTAGGACCAGAGCGCGTCGTAATCATCGGCCCCCACGGTCGACAACTCGCGCAACTCAGGGTCCGGCTTGTCGTCGCCGGGCAGGGCGGCAAAGGGCACGCCCGCCTCGGCCAGCCGCGCGGCGTATTGCACCAACCCGTATTTCCAGTAGCCCGCGCCGCCGAGCACGCGGGCGACGACGAGACGTGATTTCGTGGCGCAATCGTCGAGATGCAGGTCGACCGACATCGGGTGCTGAAGGTGCATCAGGCTCGCCAGCCGCAGATCGGGTGCGGCGTCCATCTGCGCCCGCGCGGCGCTCAGCGCAGCCAGTTCGGTATCGGCGGCGGAGATGACGACGAGATCTCCGGGCGTCTGGCCGAGATCGACGGCCTCGGTGCCGTCGGAGACGGTGCCCGGCGTGGCGGCGAGAAGATGCATGGCGGCCCTTTCGAGAACGCTTGCGCCGCGCCCTGCGTTGGGGCAGGGAACGGCACCCCCCAGTTAAAGGAGCGGATGATGGATTACAGCAAGTCGGGCGGGCCCCGTCAGGGCCGCAACGCGCCCAAGCACCGCGAGCACAACGAGCGCGGCACCGAGAAGACCCCCTATGACAAGCGCGACGACAAGGCCGAACTGCTCAAGCGCATGAAGGAGGCCGCTAAGAAGACCGCCGACAAGGCGCCCGAGCCCAAGGGCTGAGGTCACAGCCGCTTCTCCATGAAGACGCTCGACCCGTTTTCGACATAGTCGCCGAACGGGCCCCGCACGGCGAAACCGTGCCTTGCATAAAGACGATGGGCGGCGGTCAGCCTGTCGCCCGTCTCCAGCCGGATCAGCGGCAGCGCCTCGTCGCGCGCCGCCTGTTCCAGCCGGTTGAGTAGCAGGGCGCCCGCGCCGCGTCCCCGCGCGGCTTCGGCCACGAAGACCGATTTCAGCTCGCCATAACCCGGTTTCACGTGAAGCGCGCCGCAGCCCAGCGGCATGTCACCGTCATAAGCCGCGAAGAAACGGATATCGGCGGCATCAAGCGCCTCGATCGGCAGGAAGTGGTTCTCCTCCGGGGGGTAAAGCGAGCGCATCAGCGCTTGGCTCGCTTCGACCAGCGCGCGCGGACCGGGATCGGTTGCGCGCGCCCGCTTCACCTCGACGCTCATGCCGCCAGCGCGGCCTCGATCGCCGCACGGTCGAGACCTGCCTCGCCGATCACCACCAGCCGTGTCTCGCGCGGGTCGGCACCGAAGGGGCGGTCGAAATGCGTGTCGACGCGCGGGCCCACCGCCTGAAGCGTCAGCCGCATCGGTTTGCCCGCCACCGCGACGAAGCCCTTGAGCCGCAGGATGTCATGGGCGCGGATCACCTCCGAGACCTGCGCGGCAAAGGCCTTGGGGTCGGTCACCTCCGCGCGGGTGACGACAAAGCTTTCGAACTCGTCATGGCCGTGGTGATGCGCCGCGTCGTGATGATCGTCGTCCTCATCGTCATGGTCATGGTGATGATGCACCTCGTGGCGCGCTTCCATGTCGGCCTCGGCGGCGGCCCCTTGACCCAGCAGCACCTCGACGGGCAGCGCGCCCATCGTGGCGCGGGCAACCTGCACGCCGCCTCTGGCCTCCGACTTCAGCCTGGCGACCAGCGCCTCGGCCTCGGCGGGGTCCAGCAGGTCGGTCTTGTTGACGACGATCATGTCGGCGGCGGCGATCTGGTCCTCGAACAGCTCCGACAGCGGCGTCTCGTGGTCGAGGCCGTCATCGGCGGCACGCTGGGCGTCGATCGCGGCGATGTCATGGGCGAAACGGCCCTCGGCCACCGCCTTGCCATCGACCACGGTGACGACGCCGTCGACCGTCACGCGGGTCGAAATGCCCGGCCAGTTGAAGGCGCGAATGAGAGGCTGCGGCAGCGCGAGGCCCGAGGTCTCGATCACGATGTGATCGACCGGCTCGTCGCGGTCGAGAAGCTTTTCCATGGTGGGAATGAAATCGTCGGCGACGGTGCAGCAGATGCAGCCATTCGACAGCTCGACCACGTCTTCGTCGCGGCAGTTCTCGATGCCGCAGCCCTTGAGGATGCCGCCATCGACGCCGAGATCGCCGAACTCGTTGATGACGAGCGCGATGCGCTTGCCCTTGGCGTTCTCCAGGAGGTGGCGGATCAGCGTGGTCTTGCCGGCACCGAGAAAGCCGGTGACGACGGTGGCGGGGATCTTTGCAGGCATCGGGGTCATCCGTTACTGATCGGCGCGAAGGCACCGGAGGTGGAAATGGACTGCATCACGATCTGCGCGACCTGCGCGGCGCCGGGCGAGGCGCCCGAGGGGGCGGTTCTGGCCGAGGCGCTGCGCGAGGGTCTGAGCGATGGGGTCGTGGTGCGCCTCGTCGATTGTCTCAATGTCTGCCATTCGCCGGTGGCCCTGTCGATCCGGGGCGCGGGCAAGACGGCCTATCTCTTTGCGGGGGTGGACCCGGCCACGCAGGCGGCCGAAATCCGTAAGCTCGCGGACCTCTACGCCGAAGCGCCGGGCGGTGAGATCACCGATGCGCGACCCTTGGGACGGCTCAGGCACGGCCTGATCGGGCGCATCCCGGCGGGCTGAGGCGTCACGCCGCCTCTCGCGACCAGATCCCACCGGCCAGCAGGCCCAGAAGCGCCCAGGCCACCGCCGAGACGCCCAGCGCCCGCGTGGCGAAGAGCGCGCCCAATTCGGGCGCGGCGGTGCCGAAGTAGCGGTCGAGATGCGGCGCGCCGATCAGATGCGGCAGCGCGATCAGCGCCGCGCCCCCCGCAAGCCAGCCGGGTCCGCGCCCGAACGCCATAACGGCGAGACCAAGCGCCGTCGCCACCACCGTCACGCCCCACCAGAGCTGCCGTTCGGACACCTCGGCCGCGATGGTGCCGGGCAGCTCGGGCGGCAGCCCGAAGGCGGGGGCGAGCGCCAGTGCCGCGAAACCCGCGAGGCCCCACAGGAGGCCTGCGCGTGCGTCGATCCGCACGCCCCGCCGGGCCGCGAGCGCGAAGCCTGCCGCCAGCACGAAGCCGAAGCCGATCCAGCCGACAATGTTGAGCGCGATGGTGCCCAGATGGCGCCCGATCGCGTCGCCCAAGGGCGGTGCGCCCGCATCCGAGCCGATATAGCCGTCGGTGAAATGCGCCCGCGCGCCGGTCTCGTAAAGCTCGGCTTCCATGAGAAGGGGCACGACGAACCAAAGCTGCAGAAGTGCGGCGAGCACGCCCGCGGCCAGGCCAGCGAACAACGCGCTGGCCCCGATCTGTTTCAACATGTCCGGGCGATCAGTGGCAGGGAAAGCCGGTGGCGTGGCGCGAATCATGGGCCACGTCGTGCATCGCGCCCGCCTGGCTGAAGCCGGCGGCGAAGATCAGGCCGAGGCCGAGAATGGCGGCGAAGGCGATGGTGGCGATGTCGGTCGTGCTGTCGGAGGCGGCGATGGTCTTGGTCGTCATGTCTGTTCTCCTGTCCCGTCCACCCGACGGGGTATCGGTTACGTCACGCAGGGCCGGTCTCCTGGCTCGCGGGTCGTGGCATCCCTCCACCTTCCCGGGATCTCTCCCAGTGGTGCCGGAGGGGCGCTCACCGCTTACAGTCGCGGGGGCGGCTGCGGCTGGGGGCCTCCTGACTGGATCGGCCCCTTCCGCATTCCCGATTTCCTCCCCTCGGGCGCTTCGCGCCGCATCGGGGAACCTTGCCTTTTGTTTCTGCGCCGCGCCGCCGCCCCGCGTCAAGCGCCAAGGCCGGGGCGCGGGGCACGGCTCGGCCCAGCAAACGCGGCGGAACCCCGCGCGCAAAGGGCCGCGCGCGTTGACTTCGCGCCCCCCTTTCCCGCATAGGCGCGCGACCAAGAGCGCGAACGAGGGCAGCTTTCATGCGATTCTCCCGGCTGCGGCTGAACGGCTTCAAGAGCTTCGTCGACCCGACCGATCTGGTGATCGAGGACGGGCTCACCGGCGTGGTCGGCCCGAATGGCTGCGGCAAGTCGAACCTCTTGGAGGCGCTGCGCTGGGTGATGGGCGAGAACCGCCCCACCGCGATGCGCGGCGGCGGCATGGAGGACGTGATCTTCGCCGGGGCCGCGACCCGTCCCGCGCGCAACCACGCCGAGGTCATGCTGTCGATCGACAACGCCGAGCGTCTGGCGCCCGCCGCTTTCAACGATGCCGACACGCTGGAGATCGGGCGCCGCATCACCCGCGACCTCGGTTCGGCCTACCGCCTCAACGGCCGCGAGGTCCGCGCGCGTGATGTGCAGATGCTCTTCGCCGACGCCTCGACCGGTTCGCAATCGCCCGCCCTCGTGCGGCAGGGCCAGATCTCCGAGCTGATCAATGCCAAGCCCACCGCGCGGCGTCGTATCCTCGAAGAGGCGGCGGGCATCTCGGGTCTCTACCAGCGCCGCCACGAGGCCGAGCTGAAACTGCGGGGGGCCGAAGCGAACCTGTCCCGCGTCGACGACGTGGTCGAGAGCCAGGCGGCGCAGCTGGCGACGCTGGCGCGTCAGGCCCGGACGCGGCGCGCTACCGCGAGATCGGGGCCTCCCTGCGCACGGCCGAGGGGCTGCTGCTGTGGCTGCGCTGGAACGCCGCCGAGACGATGCGCCGCGCCGCCGAGGAAGAGCTGCGCGAGATGGCGCAGGCCGCCGCCCGGGCCGACGGGCTCGCCGCCCGCGCGGTCGAGACGCGCGCCGCCGCCGAAGCCGCGTTGCCGCCCCTGCGCGAGGAGGCGACCATCGCCTCTGCCGTGCTGAACCGCCACGAGGCCGAGCGCGACCGGCTGCTTGATCAGGAAAAGCGGGCGCGGGGGGCGATCCGGGCCTTGGGCGCACGGATCGAACAGCTCGACCGCGACATGGAACGCGAAAGCGTGCTCGACCGCGACGCGGGCGAGACGATGCGCGCGCTCGAGGTCGAAGCGGCGGAGCTGGCGCAAGCCGGGCAGGGGCACGAGGTGCGGCTGGCGCAGATCGAGGCGGTGGCACGCGAGGCGGGCGAGATCTTGTCGGAGGCCGAGCACGCCCAAGGCCAGCGCACCGAGGACACCGCCCGGCTCG
>NZ_BATB01000031.1 GCF_000466965.1 Limimaricola cinnabarinus LL-001 | reverse complement strand
CGCTCGCGGACGGCATGGCGCGGCTTTGCGCCGATCCCGTTCAGGCCGGACGCATGGGCGGGGTGGCCCGCGAAACCGTCGCCGCCCGGTTTGGCGCCGATGTCATGCGCGCAAAGCTCTGCGACCTCTACGATGCCACGCTGGCGGGAACGCAATTGTCTTCGACGACCCCCGAACCGGCCATTTGAAAAAAGGATGACACCCATGATCCGCAGGACCCTGAGAGCCGTGATCGTCATGCTGTTCTCGGTGCATCTGGCCAGCATGTCGCACGCCCAGACCGGTATCGATTATACCGTCGGCATCGGGGACCGGCTTTCGGTGTCGATCTATGGCAAGCCTGAACTGTCGGGGACATTCGAGGTGCGCGCCGACGGTCAGGTCGTGCTGCACCTGCTTGGCGGCATACCGGCGGCCGGTTCGACGATCCGCGAGATCGAGCAGCGCATCGTCGCCGAAGCGCAGGACAGATTTTCGAGCCGGGAGTCGGTGCTGGTGGATATGGCCATGTATCGCAATGTCTTCGTCGCGGGCGTCGTCGAGACGCCCGGCGCCTATGAGTACCGGCCCGGTCTTACCGTGATGAAGGCCATAGCTCTGGCGGGCGGTTTCAAGACTGCGCCCGCGGATGTAAGCGCCGATCGCGACGTGGACGCCGCGCAGCGCCGTGCGATCGAAGCGCGCAGCAAGCTCACATTCGCAGAGGCCGAACAGGCGGCGATCGCCGAAGAGTTGGCCCGGCTGACGGATGGCGGGGACCCCGCGCCGGTCGAGGCCGATGATCCGGTCAGGGCCGACCAGTATCGCCTCGTCGACCTGCGCCGTGCATTGTCGGCCCGCGTGACCGAAGGCGCCGAGCGCAAGCTGTCGCTGGCGGGCGAGGAAGCAGACCTGTTCTCGCAACGGCGCGACCTCATCAACAGTCAATTGGCCGCCACGCAAGAGCAGCTCAGCGGCATGCAGAATCTGGCCGAACGTGGCCTGGCCCGGCGTGAGCAGACATTGCAGCTCGAGATCAACGCCGACAAATTCCGCTCGGATGCGCTTGAAGCGGCCGCGTTCGAGGCCCGGGCCCGGCAAACGGCCGCGAACGCAGAAAGCGACATTCGGGTTGCGCAGATGGAGTATCGCCACAAGCTTCTGGCCGACAAGATCGCGGCAGACCAGCGTGCCGAATTGGCCCGTGCCGAAATGCAGCTCGCCACGAATTATCTTCGAGAGACCAACCCTGCGGCGTTGCAGGGCCTGACGGATCTGGGCGCGGTCATGCAAACCGTGTTCGAGATCCATCGCCCGGGGCAGGATGCCCCCCTGATCGGCAATGACTCAACCGCGCTCGCACCTGATGATCTGCTGGTGGTGCGCCTGGAAACGGTGGGACAATAATTCCGCGCCCGGCGCGGGGCGGCGCGACTACCAGCCGAAGTCGCGACCGAGATACGTATAGAGGGCCTCGTTGTACGGCTTGAAAAAGGCCTCGAGCCGGGCCCTCGTTTCGTCACGCATCTTGGGATATCCCCTCTTTTCGTGATGTGTTTTGCGGTATGCGAATTGGTGCGGACGCAACCCGAGAGATTGTGTCGCAACCGCATTCAGTACTTTTGACGGGTCCCGAAAATACTCCGAGCTTTCGATGATTGTAAGCCGATCTTGAGAAAATACGCTATGCCAGTTCCTGATCTGCTCGACATATATACCGCGTAGCAATGCCACCGGAACCTTGTCGATCCTCTTATTGTTTCCGACATATTCCATGAATGCGGAGCGGTCTATCTTCTGGCCCCCTAAGAGGTCGAAATCTCGCTCGATCCAGGCTTCGAATGACATGGCTGGCGCGCCACGTCTTGAATTGAACTGATAGGCAGAATAGGCGCGCTTTACCGGATCGCGGAGCAGGAAAATGAGTTTCGCTTTCGGCAACAGAGTTTTTATGTCGGCAGGAATGCCGGGGTAGATGGCATAGGACGGCGTCGCCTCTCCGCAGATCGCGTCATTGCGGCGCAGTTCCTCACGGGAGGGGAAATGCGCCCGATACCAGCGCAAGGATGGGCGGGGGTCCCGGTCGAAATAATGGACCTCCTTGGTGAGGGAGGGATAAACCTGAGGGTGAGTGACGAGGTTCTCGTAAAAGGATGACGTACCCCCCTTGTGCGCCCCGATGATCAGGAAATCCGGCAGGGCGCGATCGCGCTCGACCAGGGTACGCCAATGCAGCCGGGCTTCTCGCACGGCGGTATAAGCAGGGCTCTGCCGGAGTTTCCGTCTGAGGCATCCATGGCAATGTCTTTCCGCTATTGAGTGTGGCGCCGCCAATCGCGGCGCGCGCTGCGCTCGGCATAGAGATCGAGAAGGCGCTCCACCCAAGCGTCGGCGCCGTAGTCTCTCAGGACGCGGCTGCGCACCTCGTCGGCCGTTCGCATCTGCAGCCCCTTGTCGGCGACCATCTCCATCAGGGCCTCGGCCAGCGCGAATGGATCGCGGGGAGGGACCAACCGCGCCCCGGTGTCTTGCAACACGCGGCGATTTTCGCCGACATCGGTGACCACGGGCGGCAGCCCATTCGCCATCGCCTCGAGCAGCGAGACAGGGGCGCCTTCCCAATCCGAGGCGCTGACGAAAATGTCGCTGGCCGCGAGGATGTCGGGAATATCGCGTCGAAGTCCAAGGAAACGCACGTTTTCTCTGATGCCGAGTCTTTCGGCTTGCGCCATGAGATTGCGTTGCCGGTCGGGTTCTCGGGCGTCGCCCACGAGAACCAGCACGGTATCCGGCCGTCGGGCCTGCACCGCTCCAAAGGCGTCGAGCAGGACCTCATGCGCCTTCTGACCGATGATGGCTCCGACACAGACGAGGGCGGTGACATCCTCCCCGAGGCCCAGTTCATGCCTGACCCGGCCACGCGCCGCCGTATCGGCGACCACACTTGCGGGCACCGCGTTCGGCACGACGCGACAATCCGACCGCCCCAGTTCGGAGCGTGAGGCTTCGGCAACAGCCTGTCCGACCGCGATCTTTTCCGTTCCGGGCAGACGCAGTGCGACGCGGTGCAAAAGTTTGCGCACCCGCCGCACCCTGCGCACGCTTGGCCGGACATTGTGTAGGGTCGTGGCAAAGGGGATGCCTAAAAGACCCGCGGCAAAAGCGCCGAGGGTCGTCGAGGAGGCCAGATGGGCGTGCAGATACTCGATCCGCCTGCCGCGCAGGGCAGTCAGCAAGCGTAGAAAGCGCCTCCGATCGACGAGGTTCTTCCCCGGAAGCCGTATGATGTCGATCTCGAGGGCTTCGAGTTGCCGGCGAAACGGCGTGTCGCCGTCATGCAGGACGAACACGGTGAGCGCGACATCCGATCTTCCGCGCAGCGCTTCGGCGAAGGTGACGACCAACCGCTCGGCTCCGCCCGTGACCAAGGTGTCGATCATGTAGCCGAGGCGCAGCGGTTCGGCCGTCCGGTAGCGCGAGCGCCGATCGGGATCCGCGTTCATCCGCCTCAGGCCCCGGCCCGCTCATTGGCGCGCCTGGTATTGCGTAGCACCATCAGGCCCGGATCGGAGCGCATCCGGCGCGGCCGGGGTTCGGGCTGCTTGGGCGCGAGCAGAGTGGCGATGATCACGGCGGCAAAGGCGGCGAGACCGGCCACGGCGCCCGCAATGGCAAACTGGGTCTTGGGAGGCATGCTCACCGGGCGAAGCGGCGGAACACCTGTTTCAATGACACGGACGTTGTCGAAGCTCGAAACCGCCTTGGTGTCGCGCAGGCGCAGTTCCAACTCGGCGAGACGTTCGGTCTGCGCGTCCTGGCTGGCCTTCAGGAGCCGAACACGCGGCATGATCGTGGACATTTCGCCTATCGCGGCTTCGACAGTCGTCTTCTCCTGTTCGAAAAAGGCAACCCGCGCCTCCGCCTCGGACACGGCAAGATCGGCCTGCCGCCATTCGGCATCGGACACGAGCCTGTCCTGAAGCGCGCTGCGCTGTTGCCGCAGCGATAGCAGATCGAGGCGGGCATCGCGCAGCGCTTCGGTCAACTGGGCCTGTTCGCGGGTCGCGCTTTTCAGCCTCTCTTCGATGACGACCGGGTCCGATCCCCCGAGAAGCTGCGCCAGACGGGCATCGATGCGATCGGCTTCGAGGCGCGTGCTTTCGAGGCGCTCCGTCACGGTCTCGACCTCCCGGCCGAGATACATGCTTCGCCGTTGTTCGAGGAAACTGTCGGTCAGGGCATTCGCAAGTTCGGCCGCGATCTCCGGATCGGTGTGCCGCACCGCGATCTTGACGACATACGAGCCGGTGATCAGTTCGACCTTGGTCGCCGCATCGAGCGCTACCGTGGCTGCGCGCCGCCCGGCGTCGGTAAAGGGAAGATCCGGATAGGTCCGCTCGAACCCGACCTTGTCCACTGCGGATTCAATCAATCTGGGGTTGTCCAGAAGAAGGATCTCCGCATTGACGAACCCTTGGAAATCACCGGCATTCGGCGCCTTGATATCGGACAGGCTGGGCTCGGGGACATAAACATACTCGCGCCCAAGCGCAAAAGAGATCAAGGAACGCGCTTCGTAGATGGGAACCTGCTGCCTCACCAGATGGATCAAAGGTGCAAGAACGGCGCAGAATACAACCAGTGCGAGGAAAGTGCGTTTCACGTTTGCAATCCACCCTTGGGCGCTGAATGCCCACATATCGTTAAACGTAACGGTATAAAAATAAAAGAGAATGAGGTGTTGTTCGAATCTTAGCACCGCCCCGGGCATCTGGCAACAATCCCTTTTCATGGTGGTCGACGAACTTGAAAACGATCCGGCCCAAGGCTCCGATTGCATCGAGGCGATGGCGAGATGGGCGAAGTTGCAGCATCCAATTGCGACGTCCGGCCCTTTTTGGGACTTTGCGCATCGTTGCGATGCCCGTAGGCTTAATCATGATTCTCGGAGAAAGCCCGCTTCGAAGATTTGGAGAGCGGCGCAGGTATTCGCACCCCGGTATTTTTGAGGTACGGGACACATGACATTCTCAGCTGCGAAGGCCACGACGCGTAACGTGTCCTGGGCCTATGCGTCCTTCGCCTCGACCAAGGTGCTCAACCTCGTGGCCATCGTGCTGGTCGCGCGATATGTCGGCCCGGCCGAGTTCGGGCTCATGGCGATCTGCCTCGCTGTCATGGGATATTTCGAGATCATCTCGCAGTTCGGGCTGGGGGCGGCGTTGATCTCCGCGCGCGACCGTCTCGAAGAGACCGCGAACGCCGTCTTCATCTGCGCGGTCGGGATGTCGGCTGCGATGGCCGGCCTACTATGGCTCGTTTCGGGCCAAATCGCAGAGTGGTACGGCGCGCCTGCGCTGCGCGACCTTCTTGGCACCATTGCCATCGCGCTTTTCATCCGGGGCCTGACTTCGGTGAATTCGAGCCTGCTCTACAGAGAGCTGAAGCTGCGCGAGAAGATGGCGCCAGACATCGCGCGTGGTCTCACGAAGGGGGTCGTTTCCATCATATTGGCGATGATGGGATACGGTGTCTGGGCGCTCGCGCTCGGTTATCTGGCCAGCGCGATCGCAGGCTCTCTCGTGCTTGCGATCGTTCGGCCATGGCGTCCCACCGCCCTGCCCGGCCCTGCCATGATCCGCCATGTCCTGCGGTTCGGCATTCACCTCATCGGCGCAGAGACGATCAACTCGACGCCGCGGCTGCTCGACAACTTGTTGATCGGCAAGATCCTCGGACCTGCGGCACTCGGGGTCTACGCGCTTGCGTTCCGAATCCCCGAGCTGGGCATCAAGAGCTTTACCACCGTGGTGGGGTCCGTGCTGCACCCGGTGATGTCCAGGATCCAGTCGGACCCGGCCGAGCTTCGGCAGTATTTCTATCAGTCGCTACGCTATTGCGCCCTGTTGATGTTCGGCGTCGGAGCCGCGATCGCGGTGCTTTCGGCCCCGCTCGTCCACGTGCTCTATTCTCCCAAGTGGTACGGGATGATCGTACCGATGCAGATCGTCGCCGTGGCCTTCGCGATCAGCACCCTCAACATGGTGCCCGGAAAGCTGCTCAAGGCGGTCAGCAGGACCGACCTGCTGTTCAAGGTGTCGCTGATCAACCTGCCCCTCTTCGTCGGGCTTATCGTGCTGGCCGTCCCTTACGGCATCGTCGCGGTGGCCGGGGCGCAACTGGTGCTTGCGGTGCTGCGCTTCATACCGACCTTTATCGTCATGAAGCGGGTGATCGACGTCACTTTTCCGGACACGTTGCGCGCTTGGCCCCCGCCTTCTTCTGTTCGGGCCTCGCGGCGACCGGAACCTATGCCGCGCTGCAGGTCGTCTCCGGCGCTGAAATCATCCGTCTGCTCACCGGGATGGTGGTGTTCTCGACCCTTTATCTGACGGTGCTGCGATACCTGGTTCCCGAGCTCTTCGCTGCCGGGTCGCGCATGTTTTTACGCAGGAGGCGCGTATGACGAACCCTGGCGCAGCCCGGCCACGGACGGCTCCCAAGACCTTGCCCGATTTCCTCGTGATCGGCGCCGCCAAGGCCGGCACGAGCGCGCTCTACCGCTACATGCGCGAGCACCCTCAGATTTTCATGCCCGGCAAGGAGATACGCTTCTTTGCCTATGATGACGGCCCGGAGGCCCGCGATCGCATGGCACGTTTCGGGCGCGACCATTTCGAGGTCAGATCTCTTGCGGCCTACGAAGCGCTCTTTGCCGAGGCCGACCCGGCGTTGGCTTGGGGCGAAATCGCGCCCATCTATCTCGAAAGTCCGAGCGCGCCGCGCCGCATCAGGGATCTGGCCCCGCAGGTCCGGCTCATCGCCAGCTTGCGCAACCCGGTGCACAGGGCGTTTTCGGGATATGTCATGCAGGTTCGTTCGGGCCGCGAAGGCCGCGAGATGCGCGACGCCTTCGACCCGGCGTCGCATCACGTTCAGGCCGGGTTCTACCACGCGCAGGTCAAACGCTATCTCGACCACTTTCCCAAAGAGCAACTGATGCTGGTCCTCTATGAGGATTTCGCCCGCGACAACGCCGCGACGCTCGCGCGTGTCTTCGACTTCATCGGCGTCGACACGGACTTTGCACCGCCGCTGCACGAGCGGCACAATGTCAGCACCTATCCTCGTTCGAAGCTCTTCAATTCTTTGATCGAAAACCGATTGACCCGGGATGTGCTGCGCCCTGCCCTGCCCGGTTGGGCCCGCCACCTCGCGCGGCGCGCCAAGAAGGGCAATCTCGGCCGGGCTCCGAAGATTCCTCCCGAAATCCACGCCGAGCTGCTGCGGATCTACCGCGACGACATCCTGAGATTGCAGGATCTCACACGCCTCGACCTGTCCGCCTGGCTTGAGCCGCCCGCCTGAGCCGCGCCATTTTGCCCCGTACCAGGAAAGCGCCCGCATGCCCCAGACCGATGCCTTCCAAGGACCTCTCTTCATCGTCGGCAGCCCCCGCAGCGGCACCAAACTGCTGCGCGAATTGCTCAACCGGAATCCGGGCATCAACCTGTGCAACCCCGAGAGTCACTTCATCCCCTATCTCTATCGCAGCTTCGGCACCGATCCCGGGGTGTTCTCGGTCGATCTCGACCGTTTCTTCGCCGCGTTCGATCGAATGCCGTTCCAGATCTTCAGCCGCCGCATGGGCAAGCCCGTCATGGGACGGGCAGAGTTCGAGGCGTTGCGCGACGCCCGAAGCTGGGCCGAAGCCTTCGAGATGATACTGCGCCACTACGGAGAGCCCGGCGCCTCTGCAACGGCGATCTGGGGCGACAAAACGCCGTCATACGTGCTCGATCTGCCTCTTCTGGCCGAGATATTTCCCGCCGCGCGGGTGATCCACATCATTCGTGATCCGCGCGATGTCGCGGTTTCCGCAAGGAATGCATGGCGCCACAACCTGCTGCGCAGCGCCAACAAATGGACGCGCAACGTCTCAATCGGTCGGCGCGACTCGGCCTGTTTTGACGGGCGTTTCATGGAGATCTTCTACGAAGACCTGTTGCGTCACCCGAAAGCCGAGCTGCAGCGGGCCTGCACGTTTCTAGATGTTGCCTATGCATCCAAAATGACCTCGCTCATCCGACCTTCGGAAAACATCGGTCGAGCGGCAGGAAAGCGTTATATCGACCCCGCCAATCTTGGTCGTTTCCGCGAACGCCTCAACGCGCAGGAGCAGCGCCGGATCGAGGAAATCGTGTTCGACGCGGCCCAAGGCACTCCTTACAGGCCTGAATACGCCACCCGCCACCTCCCCCTCACTCCGCTCCGGCTCGGCATGTGCGCCGCGCTTGACGGAGGGCGCTCGGCGGTCCGATACGTACGCAAGAAGGGCCTGCTCGACGGTATCGGCATCAATATCGGCAATCGGCTTCAAAAGCGCCGCAAGCTGCCATGAGCAGCGACCACACCCTCCCAAGCGGCGCGCCGCCGGGCCTCAGCCTTTTGAAGATCCTTGCTGCCGGGCTGTTCGCGGCCGGCATCGCGCTGTTGATCGGCGACAAATCGGCCAAGATCTTGCTGCTCGCCCCTCTGGTTTTCATCGGTCTCGCGGCATCGATCCGCTATCCGCTCGTCGCCCTTGCCGGGTTGACGGTGATGATCGTGACCAACATGTCGCAGAACCTCATCGTGTCGTTCGACCTGCCATCCATCGCCAAGCTCGCGGCGCCGGGATTGTTCACCCTGCTCGCCGCCCGCTGGTTCATCTATCGCGACGTCCCCTATATCGGTTGGCTTGCCACGGCCTGCCTCGTGGCCCTCTTTGCGCTCAAGCTGCTGAGCGCCACCTATGCGGCGCATTGGGAGACGAGCCTGAAGCTATCGATCGACTTTACCAAGGATGCGATCGTGGCCCTTCTCGCGCTCGCTTTCATGTCGCAGCGTCGGGGAATCGAGACCTTTACCGTCACGGCGGTCCTCGCGGTCGCGGTGATCTGCGCGCTTGGCGTCTACCAGCTGATCTTCGGCAATTACATGGGCGGCTTTCGCGGCTTCGCCCTCGTCATCGGCAATAGCGGGCGGTTCTCCGGGCCGCTGGGAGACGCGAACTTCTTTGCCAGCATCATCGTCTTCACGGTGCCTTTGGCCTTGTTCCAGTTTCTCAACGCGCGCGGCATTCTGCGCGGGATCGGCTGGATGATCGTCACGGGTCTGCTGGTCGTCGGCCTTCTGGCCACCCAGTCACGCGGCGGGCTCATCGGCCTTGCCGTTGCGCTCGCGGCGCTCGGGACGGGCCTCACGCTGCGCCAGCTTCTGACGTTCGGGCTTGCCGCCCTCGTCGCGGTCTTGTTGGTCACGACCTTCACGAGCGATGCGGTGATCGAGCGGTTCTCCACCATTTTCGGAACCGTCACCGCGGGCGAAGTGCAGGACACGAGCACGGAAGGGCGGCTCGCCAGCTGGCAGGTTGCGCTGAAATTGTTCAGCGATCATCCGCTGCTCGGTGTCGGGGTCGGGAACTTCAAACCATATTATCAGGACATCGCGCTCGAACTCGGCCTGATCTTCCGGGGCGAGGGTCGCTCGACCCATAGCCTCTACCTAGAAATTCTGGCGGAGCAGGGGTTGGCCGGGATACTGCTGTTGTCCGTGATCCTCATCGTCGCGGCCCGAAGCATCTTCATGGCCGTTCGTCTCGCCCGGATGGCAAACGACGACCGGCTCGCGCGACATATCGTGGCGTTCGGGGCCGGATGCGCCGGCTATCTCATGGCGATGACCTTTCTTCAGGATTCTTTTCCGCGCTTCTTGTGGCTGGTCATCGCATTGGCACTGGAGATGCAGCATATCCTGCAGACCCGGCTGAGCGCGGAAAATACCGACCCGATCAGGTCTCCATAGGGGCCGCGTAGCCGAACCGGCCCATGATCGCACCACAGCTTTGCAAGATGCCCCGGACCGCGTCCGGCGGCAGGCTTGCGCGGGCGGCGCTGTTCACGTCCGAGCGCATATGCGCGTTGACGCTGTCGAAGTCATGGAACGTGTCGACCTTGGTCATGCCGACCACGCGGCCATCTGCGGTTATTCGGTCCTTGCGCTGCAGGCACAAGCCCCGGGTGGCCTCCAGTCCGAGCCCGCAGGCCCCGTAGACGTCATCCACCACGCGCCGAAAATCCGCGATCATGTCTTCGAGCCGAATGATGGTCACGGGCAGACCGCGCTCCTCGAGCTTGATCAGCGTCTCGCCGACATAGCGGTAAAGCGGCAGGATCGCTTCGGGGGAGGTCCCGCGGGACATCATGCTTTCGCAAATGCCGAACGGGTCTCGCATGAGGCCGACGAAGGTTGCATCCGGATAGATCCGCGCGAGATCCGGAGCCAGCCCGACATTGTAATTGACGAGCTTGACCAGCAGCCGCGATCGGGGTGACGGATCGAACGGTCCCAGCCCGCTTTCGGCCAACGCGTGCCTGTAGCGCCGGACCTCCGGCAGGTTGGCGCGCGCGGCCCGGCTCAACGCCGCCTTGAGCCAGTCTCGGTCGCGCGACGCGAGCGGTCCGGGCGCTTTGCGCGGATTGAGGGCATCCTTGGTGCGCCACGCGACGGGCAGGTAGCTGGCCCAACCTCGCAAGGCGGCAAGGCCGACCTCGCGTCTGGGCCGCAACACCTCGTGCAGTTCGCCGTCGGGCCAACAGGTATCGGGATGCGAGCGCAGCGCATTGAGCAGCTGGTTGGTGCCACCGCGCTGCATTCCGAGCAGAAATATGGGACCGGTCTCAGTCATCGCGCTCTCTCCGTCCTTCATGCTCCACGAGATCGGCATATTGCGCCAGAAGTCCCGCAGCGGTCTGCCGGATATCGAACTTTTCGCAGACGGTGCGCCGCGCGGCGGCGCCGAGCCGGATGCGCAGATCCTCGTCGACGGCAAGGGCATGCAGCGCATCAGCCAGTTCCGACCGGTCGTCCACGGCAAACATCAGGCCGTTCTGACCGTCGGACATGAGATCCATGGCACCGCCGGTGCGCGCCGTGATCGTGGCCAGCCCCGTGGCACAGGCCTCTAGCAAGGCATTCGACAGCCCCTCGCGCGCCGAAGGCAGCACGAAGACGTCGCATGCCCGCAGCAATGTCGGCATGTCATCGACATGGCCCAGAAGCCGCACGCCGGGTTGATCGAGCAGTGCGGGGGGAATCTCTTCTCCTTCGCCGAACGTGGCCTCGAAGCCGTCTTGCGACGCGCGGTTCGCCCCGGCGATGAGCAAGGTCGCCTGCGGCAGGTCGGCCCGGACGGATCGCCAGGCCTCGAGAAGCAGCGGCAACCGCTTTTGTGCGGCCATTCGACCCGCGAACAGGAACAACACCCCGGCCGGCAGGCCAAGCCGCAGCCTGAGCTCCTCGCGATTGGCAGCATGGTGGAGCGGGCTGAAACGCTGCGCGTCCACGCCATTGGGAATGTAGCGCAGCTTTTCTTCGGACAAACCCAGATCCAGAAGCTCATCCTCGATCTCGCGGCTCACCACGACGAAACGGTCCACGGATCGCCCAAGATAGGCGAGCCGCTTGCGACCGAATGCCTTGCTTGCGATCCGACTGGCCTCGCCACCGCACATCGGCTTTGCCAGAAGCGGCTGACCTGCGCGCTGCCGACCGATCGCGCCCGCGAGGGCGGGCGAAAACAGGGAATGGCAGTGGATCACATCCGGTCTCAGGCGACGGATTTCGCGGGCCGCGCCGATGACGAAGCTCAGCCGACCGAGGGGACCTGACATGGCGATCCGCGAAACCTCGACCCCGTCGATCCGCTCACGCGCCGACAGGCCAGGGTAGCGCCGCGTCACGATAAACACACGGTGGCCATCATCCGCCATGATCCGCGCGATCTGCGCGACCTGCTTCTCCGCGCCGCCGACGATCGGATGATAGGACGAGATGACCATGCAGACATCGAGCGGCCCCGTGCGCGCGGTTCCCTCCATGACGGCCGCGCCCGGACCGCTCGGGGTGAACAGCGACATCACCCGCCCTCCGCGGTGCGGTCGACCGAGACTGCCGGCGCGGAGGTTTGCGCTGCAATCGCCGTCTCGGCGGTCATGCGCGACAGGAGTTGGATCCACTTGTCGACCATCTCGGATTTGTCGAACAACGTCACTGCCCTGTGGCGTGCCGCGACGCTGTATCGATGCCGCAGGTCGGGCTGGCGCAGCACCTCGTCCAGCGCGGCCGCCATGTCGCCTGTCGCCCCCGCGGCGAGCAGACGTCCGCTCACCCCGTCCTCGATCGCCTCGGCGCAACCGTCCACATCAGTGGAGATGCAGCAGCATCCGCTGGCCATCGCTTCGAGCAATGTGAGCGGCAGCCCTTCCCAATGTGATGTCAGCACATAGACGTCGAAGGCGCGAAGGACGAGCGCGGGTTCGGGTTGCCAACCAAGCATCGCCACCCGGTCCGACAGACCCGCCGCGGCAAGGGCATTTTCGACCTCGCCGCGCAGACGTCCCTCGCCCGCGAGAACGAACTGCGCCTCGGGATGGCGGTCCGCCACCAGTCGCAGGGTCTCGACATAATCGAACGGCGCCTTCTGCGGCTCGATCCGCCCCATCCAGCCCACCACGGGACGCGCCGGATCCAGCCCCAAGTCGCGAACACGCGCGGCCCGATCCCGGCTGGGACGAAACCGGTCTATATCCACACCGGTCCGGATGATGCTGATCCGGTCGGGGGGCACGAGCCGGTGCCGCAATGTCTGGCTTCGTGCATAATCGGACAGGGTCACGACATGCCCCCCGAACCCCCGCGCCGCGAAATCGAGTGCCCAGTAAAACGGCGCCTTGCGCCCTTGCACCCGTGGCAGGAACGGCATCGAGGCCTGCCGGTAGACCACGGGACAACCGGTCATCAGGCCCGCCGCCCGGCCGATGAAGCCGGCCTTGCTCCCATGGCAGATCATCACGTCGATTTCGTCTGCCCGGATACGCGCGATCACATGTCGCAACACGCGCAGGTCGCCGCGCGGGTCGATACTGTAGCGGGCCATGTCCATGGGCGTGGCCCCGAGCCCCTTTGACGTCAGACTGAGCGCGTACTCCGCCGCACCGTCGGACAGACACAAGGTTTCCGAGCCCATGCCGACCCGGCCAAGCTCTGTCAGAAGGAGCCTGTTGTAGAGGGCAATTCCTCCGGTCGATTTCGTCAGCGCGAGAATATTCAGTTTTTGCATGAGGATAACCCGCCCTCAGATCAAAATTTAAAAGTCGTTTTCGCGAGAAAACGAAGTACACGCCGTTCCATAGATCGAATCTACTAGACCATGAGATCGAATCTACTAGACCATGCCCGAATAACCTCGCCGGCCTCTCTCAACGGCAAATACCATCATGCCGTATCGACGCATCAGGTCATAGAAAATTGTCACATTTCTGAACTGTTTGTCAGGCACCTCAAGGCAAAGGCGTTAAAAGCGTCGATTTCTATTACCTCAGGTTGCAAGCCGCGTCGCGCGGCTGGGCCTTGGGGATCTGCACACCTTACAAATAACACATGCGACAATTTGACATATAGATACCGCTTGTCCGTTAGATCCAGAAATCTTTTTCAAATTATATCGGCCCGGTATTTTCGTGTTCGAGCGCATTTTTCGCGTTTCGGTAAGCCTCCGCCGACGAAGGGCGGGATTCCACTCAGGGACGCTGCGTAAAGCCCGATAGGCCTGCACCGCTGTCTCGGGATGGATATGCATGGCGTCGGAATCAGGTTGGGAAACCGGCCTTGGTCGAAATCACCGGATCGGACGATCCATCAAAAAGGATGAATGCAGCAACATGTTGGCTTTCAAAGGAGCGAAAGGCTTCGGCGCGCAGGCCCAAGGCGGCCGTGGCGGTGAAGTGGTCAAGGTGACCAACCTCAACGATTCCGGCGAGGGATCCCTTCGCTGGGCGCTCGAAGACCTGGACCAGAAGCGCATCGTCGTCTTCGACGTCGGCGGGCAGATCGACCTCAAGGATCAGATCGAGATCAACGGCAACGTGACCCTGGCCGGTCAGACCGCGCCCGGCGGCGTCACCGTGACCGGTGGTCGCCTGCGGGTCGTCGACAGCGACGTGATCATCCGCGGCATGCATGTGCGTCCCGGCGATGAGGCCGGCGGCGACGATCCGGGCAATCGCGACGGCATCGCCGTCGGCAAGCGTGGCCAGACCGTCGATAACGTCATGATCGACAGCAACTCGATCTCGTGGTCGGTCGACGAGCTGGCCTCGACCTGGGGCGCGCCAAGCAACGTGACCTTTTCCAACAACATCATGGCCGAGGCGCTGCAGAACTCGATCCACCCGAAGGGCGATCACAGCATGGGCCTGCTGATCGGCGACAACAGCAAGAACATCAGCGTCGTGGGCAATCTGATCGCGAACACCGAGTTTCGGAACGCGACGATCAAGGACGACGCCAAGCAGATCGAGTTCATCAACAACGTCGTGAGCAACTATGGCCCGAATGGTCTGGCCATCCACGAAGGCACCACGCGAACGTGATTTCCAACATCTACGCGCCGGGTAAGGATTCCGCCGGACGTGAGGCGATCCGTCTGTTGTCGCCCGAGGAGTCGACGGCCTATTTCCTGAAGGACAACGATGCCGAGGTCGCCGGCGCGGCGATGTCCAAGATCAAGGATGGCTACGTCTTCGCCCCCCGGACCACCGACGTGGTGTCATCCAAGGACCTGTTTGATCATGTGCTCGCCAATGTCGGTGCGCGTGGCCAAGGGCTCGATGCGATCGACGCACGGATCATCGAAGGGGTGCGTAACGGCACCGGCAAGATCATCGACAGCCCGAACGAGGTCGGTGGCTATGAAGACGGTCGCCTGCGCAAGGGCCTGCGCGACAGCGACGATGACGGCATCCCCGACGAATACGAGACCCTCATCGGGTCCAACCCGAACCGCGCGGACGCCCAAGCGACGCCGACAAGGATGCTACGCCAATATCGAGAACTACATCAACGGCCTGCTCGACGGCTTTGGGGATGACGCGCCCAAAGGGGGGGTGACCAGCCAACCCGAAATCACCCTCGATCCGACCCCGCCGGTCGAAAGCCCATCGACGCCGACCGCGCCTGAGACCGGCGAAGTGGCGAGCGTTGCTCCGAACATCACGATCGAAGCCGAGACGCTGAAACTCAGCGAGGGCTTCAGCATCGACTCCCTGAGCGCTGCCAGCGGCAATTCGGTGATCCGCGCCCGCTCCGACGCGGCTCAAGAAGCCAAGTTGCAGTTCGACGGCGATACGGGCCGCTACGACCTGACCCTGAATTATTTCGACGAGGCCGACGGCAACAGCACCATGGCCGTTCTGGTCAATGGCCAGCAGGTCACGGAATGGACGTGGGACAAGGATCTTGGTGACAACAAGGCCAACAGCAACACTCGCACGTCCAAGGTGATCGAAGACATCGAGCTCGCCAAGGGCAATACGGTCACTCTGCGTGGCACTCGTGATGGTTCGGAGCCGCTTCGGATCGACAACCTGCGGTTCACCCAAAGCGGCGGATCGACCGAGACCGCGCGGGAGACCGCTTCCGTCGAGGATGGAGCGACGTCGGCACCTGCGGCGCCCCTGCATCTCGAAGTCGACGAATTCGAGCTCACCGGTTTCCGTGTCGACGATCTGGGTGCCGGATCCGGTGGCACGATCATCCGGCGTGACGGCAAGGGCGAACATTCGGCCGCGACAACCTTCGAAGGTGCCGATGGCACCTACGACATCGCGTTGAACTACTTCGACGAGAACGATGGCGAGAGCAGTTTCATGTTCAAACTGAACGGGGTGGAGTTGACCTCGTGGGTCTGGGACGAGGATCTTGGCCACAGCGTGGCGAACAAAGACACCCTGACGCAGCACGTGATCGAAGACGTCCGCCTCGAAAAAGGCGATCGTCTCGTGCTGATCGGTGAGGATGATGGTGGCGAGCCGCTGCGCGTCGACTCGCTCGATTTCACGCCGAACGATTTGCTGGTCGCCTGACGACCATCCGCCGGGGGTGGCATCGCGACCCCCGGTCCCGGGCCCGTGGCCCGGTTCGAACCTCCGGGCGACGCGTCCGGATGAAAAGATGGGATCTCCATCGACACGTCGTGGAAGGAGGCCTCGCATCGATGGGATGCGAGGCTTTTCGTGGGTCTCACCCCCTGCGGCCGACCCCCTCATAAGCGATGAAACCTGCGGCCCGGACATCCTTGGGGCTATAGACATTACGCAGATCGGCCATCTGCGGCACGGCCATGCGGCTTGCCAACTCCCGCAAATCCAGCGCCCGGAACTCGTTCCACTCGGTCAGGACGACCACGAGGTCGGCCCCCTCGGCGGCGGCATAGGGGTCTTTCATCCATTCGACACCCGGCAACAATTCCTCACCCTCCCTGCGGGCCTGGGGATCGACCACCCGAACGTCGGCACCGCCGCCGACCATGGCCGGCACGATGGTCAGGGCCGGCGCGTCACGCATGTCGTCGGTGTTGGGCTTGAAGGTCACTCCGAGGACCGCGATGGATTTGTGGTTGAACGAGCCGCCGCAAAGGTCGCACAGCTTGTCGACCATTCGCCGCTTGATCTCCTCGTTGACCTTTATCACCGTCTCGACCAACTGGACGGGGCTGGAATGATCCTGTCCGATCCGGGCCAGCGCGTGCGTATCCTTGGGAAAACATGACCCGCCATAGCCGGGGCCCGCATGCAAGAAGGTCTTGCCGATGCGCCCATCGAGGCCCATGCCCTTGGACACCTGCTTCACATCCGCGCCGACCTTTTCGCACAGGGCGGCGATCTCGTTGATGAAGGTGATCTTCGCCGCAAGAAACGCGTTGGCCGCGTATTTGATCATCTCGGCGGATTCGAGATCCGTCATCATGATCGGGAAATCGCGAAGGTAGAGCGGGCGGTAGATCTCCTGCAAGACCCGTGCGGCGCGCTCGGTCTCGGCCCCGACGATCACCCGGTCGGGTTTCATGAAGTCGTCGATCGCCGCACCCTCGCGCAGAAACTCGGGGTTGGAGGCGACGTCGAAATCGAGATCAGGATTGGTCGCCGCGACCAGCTCGCGCAGTTTGCGGTTCGTGCCCACCGGAACGGTCGATTTGGTCACGATCACGATCGGATGCCGCGCGACCCGGGCGATCTCCTCCGCGGCCCCCATCACGAAGCTCAGATCCGCATGGCCATTGCCACGCCGCGTCGGCGTGCCGACCGCGATGAAGACGGCCTCCGCCCCGTCGAGCGCCTCGGCGAGATCGCCGGTGAAACTCAGCCGTCCGGCCCGTACATTTCGCTCCAAAAGCCGATCGAGACCCGGCTCGAAAATCGGGACTTCTCCACGTCGAAGCATCTCTATTTTCTGGGGCACTTTGTCGACGCAAACCAGCTCGTGGCCAAAATCCGAAAAACAAACGCCCGAAACGAGGCCTACATACCCGGTACCGATAATCGCGATCTTCATTCCGACCGACCTCATGTAAATGTGAATGAACTCATTAAAGGGGTAGCTGGTAACTATTTCAAGATTATTCCAATGGTAACTAATTGATTCCTTTAATATTAACCCCTGAACAAGCTATATCGACCGATGACATGCACCGGTCATATCCAATGTCGTGGATTCCGGATTCCGTAAAATGCACTCCGGATATTCCACCTTCAGCCCATATGACCGGATCTCCGGCGGTGTCCTTCAGGGTCGAACCTGGCCAAAGATTTTGGCCAGGTTCGCGAGATTACTACCGCCTCGCAATCAAAGGAATTGCGTGGTGCCATCTTCGAGTACGAGAACCAGCTCCGGCGCAATATTGTCATTGAAGCTGCTGGCCACCCGGCTTCCACTTCCCTCGATGACGAAGGCGAAAGCCCCATTCGAGACACCATCATTTCCGATCACGGTCTCGATCAGGTCGCTTATGTCGGGCGTCCGGTAGATCGTGCCGGCGCTCCACTGTTCGACATTGGACCAGTTGAACTCGTCGACGATGCCGCGTGTCTGCGGCGGTGCCGCGCTGGAGAAGGTGGCCGCGTTCTCGGTTCCCTCAATCCCTATGGTGAAGCTTGCCGCCCCCGACGAGGTTTCGCGTGCGGTGAACTGCAGATAGGCATCCACGATGTTTGCGGTGTCGGGGATGTCGATCCCGTCGAACCGGACCCCGACGGCCTGCGGGTTGGATCCGTTCAGGCCGAATTCGAGATCCTTGCTGTTGGCGCCGCCGAACTGCTCCCAATCATCGCTGGAGGCGTCGACCGGTGTCGTGATGGTTCCGATGGTGCCGCCACCGCCTCCACCGCCGCCGCCGCCAGTGTCAGGATCGCCCTCGATGAACTGCGAATCCGCCGCGCCGGCACTCGGCTGGTGCCGCCTTGGTAAAGCTCGAAGTAATCGACATGGTAGCCTTCGCTGCGCCCTTCGACCTGGACCGTGTAGAGCCCGGCATTGTCGAAGGTGACTTGGGCCGTGAAGTTCGGCAGACCGTCGACCTTGGACGTTTCGGACCAGTTGCCGTTGTTGGAACCGCCGAAGAGTTTGACGAACCCTTTCTGATGCGGTTCGGGCTCGGTGTCTGGCGGCATGAAGGCATGGATGTCGCCATTGCCGGCCTGTTCGGCGGGTTTGAGGTTCAGCCAGAGATCATTTTGCTGATCGCCCGCAGCAACCCCGTCGCGCGAGACGCCGAAGGCGACGGTGTAGGTGCCCAGATCGGTGTCGGGCACGAAGATCGTGTATTCCAGCAGATCATCGCCATTGATGTTGTTGTCGATCGCGGTCGAGCTGTTCGACCCGAACAGGTAGTATCCGTCTCCCTGGAAACCGCTCTGCCGCCCTTCGGGATCCGCGGCGGTCTGATAGGACCACTTGCCGCCCGGGTTCGTGCCGCCGGTGCCGTTCTCGTCCTCGATCTGGATCTTGAAGTAGCCGTTGCCGCCCGAATTCACGATCTGGAAGTAACCCTCCGGCGCCGTGTTCGGATCGCTCACCACCGGCCCGCCATCATTGGTCAGGTAGATGGGCGAGGTGATCGGGCTGATCGGCAGGTTGCCGTTCGAGGGATCCACCACCGCGGCCACGAAACCGATCTGCGCCACGTCGTCGCCCGGGAAGGTGCCATCCTCCTTGTTGTTGGCCGGGCTGTCGTCATAGTCGAACTGGTCCGAAATATCCGCCGTGCCGCTGCTGTCGAGCGTCACGGTGATATGCTGGTTGTCGAAGGTGTTGTTTGCCTTGAAGTCATAGGCATCCAAGCGATCTTCGACCAGTTGCGCGATCTCGTTCCCGGTGCCTACGACCGGGTTGAAACCCTTGGTCAGCGTGACCTGTATGGTGTCGCCGGGCGTGCCGCTCACGATCACCGAGGCAGCGTGACGCCATAGGTGCCCAAGCCGCCCGCGCCGACGCCGTTGACGGTCAGGGTCGGGGCCGCGGCTCCGATCGCGGCATCCTGCGTGGCGATGGCATGCGACCCCGAGGCGCTTCCATCCGAGCCGAGTTGGCCCGAGGCCGTGGTGCCATCGTCGAACAGCACCGTGAAGTTCGAACCGATCAACTCGTGGCCCGAGATGCCGCCGACATCCCAGCTGTCGATCGCCAGGTTGTCGACAGAACTCTTGGTCAGACCCGCGATCGAGTTCGGGTCCATGTCGCCGGAGAAGCCGACCGTCTCACCGGTCTGGAAGCCATTGCTCGTGGTCGGGTCGAACTTGACCATGGCGCCCTTGTAGCCGCCGTTCGAAGAAGAGCCCGTCCCGGTGGTGTTCGGAAGCGGATCAGGCCCCGGCAGGAAGTAGCCGCCCACGCCGCCGCCGATATAGCCCCCGGTGTTGCCACCGGTGTTGATCGCCCAAGCTTTCGAGGCGCTGTCACCACCGGCGCCATCCGGGTCGAAAACGCTGTCGGGGTAGAGTGCCTGCGACACGTCGATGAACACCGCGGATATCTTCTTGCCGCCAGTATTGGTGACCTGGAACGAGTTCTGTCCGAAATTCGATCCTTCGATGTTGTTGTTGCCTGCCATGATCTCGAGAACGGCCGAGCCGACCGTGCCGGTCGAATAGCTCTGGGAGGTATCGAGATCGGTTTGCGTCTCGAACGCCTCGAGCGCGCTGGTCGGGTCGCCGGGCTCGGGATCGGCACCCGGCGTCACCTTGAAGCTGTCGAGCTGCGCGGTGAAGGAGGTGGAGCTTCCGGCATGGACATGCGTGAAGCCGGTCCCGACCGCAGCTGTCTCATCGGCCAGAGCCGCCGCCAGCGCACCATTGATCTGCAATGTCCCGATGTTGACGTTGGTCGCCCCCGCGAGCGGGTTGCCGGTTGCGCCGAGGAACGTGGCGAAGGCCGAGATCGAAGCCGAGTTCGCATCGGTCGAATTGACCACGAGGCGGATGTCGACCGAGGCCCACTCTCCGGTCCCGAGCCCGCCCGGCAGCGGCTGGTTGCTGCCACCCGCCTTGGTTTCGGCATCGTCGCTGCGCTTGGAGAATTCGATCGTGTTGCCGATGACGAGCTTTGCGAAATCGGTCGAGTCCACTCCGACATGAATTCCGATCTGGTCGAAGGAGACGGGCGCTTGGCCGGTGAAGGGGTTCAACACCCGCGCCTCGACCGTGAACTCGGCATTCTTGATCCCGAGTTGGTAGTCGTCCTGGGGAGTGTTGCTCCCGCCGGTGTCACCGGTCGTGGTGGCCACGCTCAACAGGCCGTTCGCGACGCTGGCGGCACCCGTTTCCTCATTGAAGTCCTTGAGGGTGTTGTTCGCGCCCTGAGCCGCCTGCAGCAGTCCGGTGAACCCGTTCTGATAGGGGGTGCCATCCACGTCGAAGGTCAGATCGATGACGTCGTTCTCACCGAGGAGGACACCGTTGTTCGCGTCGTAAGCGAAGTGATCGGCGGCGTTCGGCACCGTGTCGCCATCGACGTCCGGATCGCTTGCGTTGGGCGTGAGATCGCCGTCGAGATCCTGCCCGGGCGCGACCGGCCCGAATGGACCGACTTCGCCCTCGACCACCAGATCGAACATCGTGGAAACGGTCTCCACCCCGTCCGTGGCCTCGATCGTCACCTGATACGAGCCCGCCTGCGTCGGCGTGCCGGTCACCTCGCCATTGACGAGGCTCAGGCCGCTCGGCAGACCCGTCGCGGATACGAGGGTCATCGCGTCGCCATCCTGATCGGTGAAGAAATCGGTCGCCGTGAAGGTCGAGGCGGCATTGGTGTTGGCCACCTGCGATGGCGCGGGCTCGATCGGGTCGGGCGCGTCGTTGGCATCGGTGACCGTCACCGAAACCGTCTGGCTGGCTTCGGCGGTGCCGTTCGAGGCGACCACCTCCACCTCGTAGACGCTATCGCCATCGCTGTCGCCTGGCACTTCGAAGTCCGGCGCTGCAAGGAAACTCAGGGCGCCGGTTGTCGCATCGATGGCGAACAACCCACCATCGACGCCGCTCGTACCGATCGCATAGGTGATCGTTCCAGCACCCCCATCCTCGGTGGCGACGACGGTGGTGACGACGGTCTGGTTCTCCGCCGCTTGCGCAGCGGACGGGCTGGTAAAGCTCAGCTCACCATCGGTGTCCAGCACGGTGACGGTGACGTCCTGCGTGGCGAGGGTGGCGCCGTCGCTGGCCGAAACCGTGACCTCATAAACATTGTCGCCATTCGCATCCCCCGGCACCTCGAAATCGGCCGGCGTGACGAAGGAGAGCACGCCGCTGGCGGGGTCGATCGTCATCAGGCCCTGATCGGCGCCGCCCACGATCGCATAGCTCACGGTGGAACCCTCTGGATCGACCGCGTCGACATCGCCCGCGATCGTGGCGTTCTCGGCCACCTGTTGCGCCGCTGGGCTTTCGAAGGACGGCGCCGCGTTCTGCACCGGAGTGAGGACGACCTTGTCGAGGCGCAGCACCTCCATGTTGTCGGCGGTGCCGCTGATCACCAAGCGGGCACCTTCGGGCACGTTGACACCGTTCAGGGTGATCGACGTCAGGTTGGCCGCCTGCGTTGCATTGCCCTGCCCCGGCAGAACCTGATCCATCGTGAAGGATCCGATCGATTCAAGCGGGCCACCGGGGATCTGCAGGAAGAGTTCGACAGACGATTCACCGTCATCCTCGTCGAAGAAGTACAATTCCAGCTCATAGAGACCGGCCGTGACACCAAAGTTCGACAGGCTGGTCGAGATCACCCCGCTCTGGCTGTTGGAGACGCGAACCACCTGGTTGCCCGAGGCGGGTGCCGCGAAATCCTCGCGGAAGTTCAGAAGGTCGGAGTTGGTTTCGGTAAGCCCGGTGAACTCCTCCATCTCGATGGTGATCGGGTCGGTCGATACCTGCTGTCCCACCTGCAGCACGAAGCTGGTCGAAACCTCGGCCAAGGCCAGATCGGTGGCGGTGACCGTGACCGCGAAGCTGCCTACCGTGTCCGGCGTGCCCGAGATCTCGCCCGTGACGGGATCGATCTCCAGACCCGAAGGCAGACCTTCGGCGCTGTAGCTGATGGTATCGCCCGCATCAACATCCGTGAACAGCCCCGTCGGCAATGCCAGCGTGAACGAGTTGTTCAGTGCCGCCGTGGTATCGGCGATGCTGCCGTTGAGCACGGGCGCGTCGTTGACGTTCTCGACCGTCAGGTCGAAATCCCCCACCGTGGCGTTGCCTTCGGGATCGGTGGCCGTGACCTCGATCGTATGAAGGCCGACATCCTCGTTGTCCGGGGTGCCGCTCAGCACACCATCCGTCAGGGTCAGGAACTCGGGCAGTCCGGAGAACGTGAAAGCGAGCTGATCGTAAGGCGTGTCCGGATCGAGAAATGGCAGGCTGATCTCGATCGGAACATCCTCGGTCGCCCCGACATCGGGCAGCGTCCCGTTCACGATATATGGCGGCTCACCGACGGGGGGGGCGATGCCGGCCTTCACCAGCTCGACATTCGAGAACCGGACCACCGAACTTTGCGTGGCGTCGTCGTCATTGATCAGGGCCAGAACTTCGAAGGTCCGTCCCACATGCTCGGCGAGCGAGATCTCGTAGCTCACGGTCTGCCCGACCGTCGTGTATTTCCCATGCACCGATTGATCGAACTTCGAGAGCGTGACCGGGCCGAAGACCTGAAAGAGCAGGTCATCGTCGGTCCTGTAGTCATCGTCGTTCTCGAGACCGATACTGACGAATTCGGCGGAGCCCGTCTCCATCGTGACGTCGAAGCGCAGAACCGTGTCGGCGTCGATCGTGAAGGTGCCGCCGGGCAACACGGTCTTCTTCCAGATGTTGCCGCTCAGGGTGATGCCGCTGCCATCGGCATCGATCTCGAAGGCGTCGGGCGTCTTGTCCTGCCCGCCGCTATAGCTCTCGATCGGGTTCTGGTTGAAATCGATGGGCAGGACGGTTTCGTTGCCGCCCCCGGCAGCCTCCACGTCGATCCGCACCGTCGCGACCGCCGTGCCGCCATTGCCGTCATTGACGGCATAGTCGAAGCTGGCCTCGCCGGTGAAACCATCGGCGGCGGTGAAGGTGATCTGGTCGGCGGTCTGGGTCACCGCGCCGCCGGTGACGTTGAAGATGTTTCCGACCGACAGCGTATCGCCATCCGTATCCGTGTCGTTGGCCAGAAGCGCGCTCTTGTCGATGACGATCGACGCCTCGCTGCCCATGTCGAACGCGTCGTCGACGGCCACCGGCGGTGCGTTTCCTGCCGGCGCGGTGGTCACCACGCGGATGTCGCTGAAGGTGACGGTGTTGGTTTCCGGGCCGGCATCCTTGTCATTGGCAACGACAAGATAGTTGAAGGTCGTGCCGACATGGTCCGAGAGGTCGATGCGGAACTCGACCGCGCCGCCATCCTCCTCATAGCTGTTGTAGGTCTGATCGAAGATACCCGCGACCGTGTCGGTGCCACCGAGCTGGAACAGCGCCTGACCGCCATTTCGCCAGATCTGGTCGGTTTCGAACCCGATGCCGATGATCTCGCCCAGCTGATCGGACGCGACGGTAAAGACCAGCTCCATGCCCGCCGTCACGGTCAGCGGCTGTGGCAAGGTGATGGATTTCCAGGTGTTGCCCGTCAGGGTGATGTCGTTTCCACCCTCGACGAACTCGTAACCCGCGGGCGACTTGTCCTGGTTGGCATAGCCCGACATCGCCGAGGTGGTGATCGGGATCGGGATTTCCGTCGTGCCCCCCGTCTCCCCGGTCACCTCGACGGTGACCGTGCCGCTGGCCGTACCGCCAAAGCCATCCGCCATCTGATAGGTAAAGCTCGCCGTGCCGACGAAGCCGGTCTGCGGGGTGAACGACACCACGCCGGAGTTGGCGTCGTAGCTCGCCTGTCCCCCATTGCCGCTGGTCACGCCCAGGATCGTGAAGGCCGTGTCGCCATCATCATCCGCATCATTGCCCAGAAGATCCGAGGCCTGCAGCACGAGAGGCTGGTCCTTGGTGACGCTGAAGCTGTCATCCACCGGTTCGGGCGCGGTGTTGTCCTCGTCGACAAGGCCGTCCTGGTCGTTGTCCTTGCCATCGTTGATCTCGGTCGCGCCGGGGTGAACCGTCGGATCGGCGTCGTTCCAGTCGAGATCATTGTCGACATAGCCGTCGGGCTGGTCGTTCTGGTACAGGACCGGGTCGTTCTCGTCGCTGCTGCCGAAACCATCGGCATCCGCGTCGATATACCAGTATCGCGGCGCATTGTCGCCGCTGACCACCAACGTGGCCGTGTTCTGCACCGCGGGGGCGATCTGGTCGGAGACCTCGTAGGTGATCGTCACCGTGGTGGTGTCGGTGTCCGACAACGTCCCCGCGAACTGCTGCGGATCGATGGACACGGTGCCGTCGCCATTGTCGGTATAGGCGACATCGGCGCCGGCGCTGTCGACGACGCTGAGGATGGTGCTGAGCACGACGCGTCGCCATCCTCGTCCGCGGCGGTGGACAGAAGATCGATCTGTTGGAACGTGTCCGTTTCGGTCACGGTCCCCGCATCGATCGGCAGGACCGTGGGCGCGTCATTGACGTTGTCGACGATGAGGTCGAATTCGGTCGAGACGACCGGGTTGGCGCCATCGCCCGCGCTCACCTTGATGCGGATCGTGCCGATATCGGCCTGCAGCGGCGTGCCGCTGAAGCCGGTCCCGTCGAAGGTCAGCCATGCCGGAAGCGGACTGTCATCGGCGAGGGTCGCGGTCATGGCCAACGCCGCGCTGTCGGCATCCGCGAAAGCGTCGCCCGGCACCGCAAAGCTGAACAGGGCGTCCTCGTCGGTGGTCTGAAGCGCGATGCCCTGATCGACCGTGGTGGCGAAATCATCCTCCGTCACCGTCGCGGTCGCCGTGGTCGTGTCGCCGAGCGCGGCGTCGCCATCGATCGAGATCAGCGCCAGGGCCACCGTATCGTCGCCATCGGCGAGATCGTCATTGGCCAGTTCGACCGTCAGCGTGCCGGCGCCGTTCACGAAGCTCACCTGCGCGCTCTGCGTCGCGCCGCCATCGATCGAGAATTCGATGGTCCGTGTCGCGTCCGCCCCCGTATAGGCGAGGCCGAAGGCAAGCGCGGTCGTCGTGGCCGCGTCGCCGCTTTCGACGACGACCGGATCGCCCGCCGTGGTCACCACCGCCGACGGATCGCTGACGGAGTCATCCTCGGTGACCGTGCCATTGGCCGTCGCCGTGCCAAGCACCACCGTCTGGCCCCCCCCCGCTCACCGAAGTGAGCGTGACCGCGACCGTGTCGTCGCCGTCATCCGTGTCGTCATTGGCGACCAGCACGGCAAGCGTGCCCGCGCCATTGACGAAGCTCACCGTCTGGGACTGCCCCGAAACCGTGTCGGTGTCGAAGCCCACATCCAGCTCGCCGTTGAAGCCCGTATCGTCGAGCGTCAGCCCGAAGGCCAGCTCGGTGGTGCCGATATCGCCCGCCTCCACGATGCTCGGCGCATCCGAGATCGACAGCGTCGCGGTCGCATCGGCCGTCTTGAGGTTGAGCGTCACCGTCGCGGGAAGATCGGCCCCCTGGTTCAGCCATATCGTATAGACCCCGGCGGCAGCGGAAGCTCGAAGCCCGGAAATCCGGTGCCCTGCTGATCCGTGCCTGCGCCGAGATCGTCGAGCATGTCTTCGCCAAGCTCGCCGCTGCCGAAGATGAAACCACCATCGAGGTTGCCGGGATCGGTGCCGGTCGGATCGGTCGTGATCTGGTTGCCCGCCACGATACCGATGAAGCCCGCCGTGTCGGTCGGATCGCCATTGTCGAAGCCCGCGAGAACGATCTCGGTCAGGACCTTGCCGACCGGCACCTCAAAGGTGAAATAGTCGCGATCGCGGCCCTCCGGCCCGTTGTCACCGGCCTGCTGGGCGACGAGACTGTTGTCCCCGTCCTGCAGCACGCCGATATCGGTGGGGACCAGCCCATCCTCGGAAAAGTCGCCGAAAACCGTGCCGTTGAAAGCGTCCGGCCCTTCGTTCGACACAGGGATCTGCGGCGATGTCACGTTCAGGTAATCCCACGTCGCCTCGTAGCTTTCGAGCGTCTGGAAGTCGTTGGAGGTCACACCGATATGGGTCGCGCCGCTCGCCAGGTTGTCGAGCACGGCCTGCGGTGCCTGCACCGGGGGCTGGATGAAGAAGCCCGGTGTCTCGATGGGACGCACGCCCCCGAGGATCTCGCCGCCCGCGTCGAACAGCGTCACATAGCTCGACACCATGCCGGTCGCGAGATCCACGCCGAGACCGAGCTCGACCTCGGCCACGTCGAAAAGCGATGCGCCCGGCGCCATCTGGGCAAGCGTGACCTTCACGTCCAGACCGACGCCGCCGGTCGGGTTGCTCCAGGTCTGGACCCCGTTGGCTTGGGCGACTCCGCCCCAGACCAGTTTGACCAGCTCGTTGAGCCCTTGGGTGCCCGTGCCGAAGACGATGCCCTGTTGCGCATATTGCGGCACCTCGCCATTCGTGATCGGCGTCGGCTGCCCCTCCAAAAGGGCCTGGGTAAAGGGATTGCCGAAGCGCGTCGCGATATGGATCACGTCGAGATCCGGGTCGGTCAGGTCGACGATCCGGGTCAGGTCGTTCTTGCTCGCGACACCGCCTTGGTTGAGGTCGCCATCGGCGGTCTGCACCACCAGCTTGCCGCCCTGCAGCGTCGCATCGGCCGCGACGATCGCACCCGAACCGCCAAGCGCGCTGTCGAATCCGCCATCAGCGAACGGGTCGCTCCCGTTCTCGAAATCAAGCGCGAAGAAGGTGCCGCCTTCGGGAATGTCACCGGACACGTCGCTGGCCGCGATGGTCACGGTCGCGATGTCGCCACCCGAAGCCACGACCGCGTTGTTGCTGGTGTTGGCGAGGCCGGTGATCGACACGGTGAAGGATTCCGACGCCTCTTCGATGTCGTCGTCGATGATCGGCACGGTCGTGCTGGCCGAGCCCTGTCCGGCCGGGATCACCACCGTGGTCGTGCCGAGCCCGGCGTGATCATCCGATCCCGCGGTGCCATTCGTCAGCTCGAGCGTGACGGTGATCTCTTCGGTCTGGTCGCCGATCCGGGTCACCGTGATCACCGCGTCGTCACCTTCGGCGACATTGCCCGCCGAAACCGAAATCGCGGGCGGCAGGTCCGAGGGCACGGCGTCATAGACCACGATGGCGGAATAGCCCGCCTGCCCGGCCGAGCTGTCGACATCCACCGTGATGGTGCCGTCGGTGACGAGGACGTTGTGACGAATGAAGGATGGCCTGTCGGCACCGCCGCCCTCTACGAAGGCGTCGTAATCATCGCCCACCAGCGTGCCGTTGATGTAGAAATCGCCAACCCGCGAACCGGCGGAGGTCTGGAACAGCTCCGCGAAATGCAGCTCGACCACATAGGAGCCATTGGCGAAGCCGTCATAGGCCGCGGTCCACGTATCGGCCCCGGAATCGCGGTAGGTGTGCAGCGCCGAGCCGTCGAGATCGATACCGCCCGAGTTCGATCCGGTGGTGCCGGACTGCCCGTCGACATTGTTGTTGAGCCCCGAGACGCCCTTGGGGCTGGAGTAATGGGCGTTGTCGTCCGCCTCGAAGCTGATCGGCTGGCCGGTCGCATCGGTCAGGATGCTGTCCGCCACGATCGCGCCGCCATAACGGTTGTTGTCGACCGCGCCGCCCTCCAGCGGATCGGGGCCGAGATTGGTCGCAAGAGACGTGTCGGAGGTGCCGACATTGATCGCGCGCACCACCGCGCCCCGCACGAGGTTGTCGAGGTCGGGCTCGAGGATGAAGGACGAGGAGGAAGCCACCGATCCATTTCCGGACGCATCCGCGAAGGCGCCCGCGGCGATGGAGATCTGCCCTTCGCCTCTGGGCCAGGCGCCTTCGGGCGGCTGGACCACATAAGTCAGCGTCGCCGTCTTGCCGCCATTGCTCAGCACCACGGTCGGTGCCGAGACGGAATCGGGCACGATACCGGTGAAGACCAACTCCGTGCCATCGGTCTGCAAGGTGCCCGCATCAAAGCCGGTGTTGTCGGTCAGCACGACCGTGACGTCACGGGGGCTGTCGGTGTCGTTGGTCAGGTTCTCGATCGTGATGCTCTCGATCACCGGGGCCTTGGTGTCGCTGGGCAACGCGCCGCCCAGCTGGGTGATCTGGATCGCGTTGACCTTCGGGTTCTGGTTGTTGTGGATGAAGGACAGATTCAGTTCGTCATCGACGGCGGTATAGGTCAGCTCGCGCGTCACCACCGTGCCGATGAAGGGCTGCTTCTCTTCGTTCGTGGCCGAGTTCGGCGGCAGCGTCAGACCAAGCGCGTCCGCCGCTTCGACGAGCGGGTTGAGATCGGCGAACTCTGCGAAAGCGGTGCCATCGACCAGCACGTCGAAGATGCGGTCATTGCTGGGAATGTTGAACGCGCCGGGCCAGTTTTCGACGTAGAGCAGCGTGATCTCGTAGGTCGCACCCGTGACGACGTCGAAATTATAGGTCAGGGGCACGCCATTGTCGCTGTTGTCGCTGCGCTCGAACACGAACAGATCCCACGGGGCATAGGCCGCCACTTCCGCATCGACGAAATCGACCTCGTCCTCGGCGTCGGTCAGGAAATTCGAATACTCGTTGTCGACCTCGCCCGTGACAGAGACCGAACCGGTGCCGTTCTCGAGCGCGGTGTCGCCCTCCCAGTCCGGCCCGCCATCGATGGCCCCAATGGTGCCCGCACCCGCATTGATGCGGTAGAGGATCGTCTCGTTCGGCACGCGGGTGATGCGCAGCCCTTCGGCGGTGTCCTCGAACGCAAAGCTCGTGGGGCCGTCCGCCGGGTCGAAGGTTTCGAAATCCGAACCCGAGAAGGTGATCGCCTCACCGTTCACCACCACGACCGCCGAACCCGCCTGGTAGCTCACCGACATGCCGGCATCGGCATCCGCGATCACCACCGCGTCGTCGAAGGAAAAGTCGATGATCTCGGACCCGCCGACCGCCGCGAGCGTGCCGCGCACCTCGTCGGCGCCGCCGCCGGTGCCGATGAGGTTTGAGCCGGTGCCGAGCGTGATGATGTTGTTGTTGTCATTGCCCATCAAGGAGACGTCCGCCCCCGATCCGGAGCTGTCGAAGTTCTCGACATCATCGGCAAGCGTCGCATCGACGGCCTGCGTCCCGGTATAGAAGATCGTGTCTTCGCCGGAGGTGCCGGGTCCGCTGACGGCGGCGGGGTCGCTGGTGACGATCTCGTTGCCGAAGGCCTCGATCGTCAGGTCGTTGAAATCGACGGTCACCAGGGTATCGGCCGCGACATCCTCGGCGATCAGGCCGACCGCGGCACCCGAGGGCACCGCCCCCGACCCGCTGTCGATCATATGCGCTCCGGTCAGAACATCCTGCAGCACCCCCGCGGGCAGGCTGAAGCCCGCCCCGCCATCGAGCGGGATGGTGACGAAGTCGGCGGAGCCGTCGAGGCGGTACTGCACCTCGACCGCGAAGCCTGCATTGATGTCGATCTCGAGCCGCAACTCGACGCCGGTGACGCCGATGTTGCCGAGCTCGGGCACGTCGATGCGCGCCAGCTGTTCATAGACATCGGACAGCTCATAGCCGACCTCGATATAGGGGTTTCCTCCCACCGACCCCATGACGATCCGGACGAAGTTGAACTGGGTCCCGTCGCCGAACATCATGCCCGAGACCTGCCCTTCGACGATCGTGCCCTGCTGGCTGGAGATCCAGTTTGCCATGTCGAGGGTCGCGACGATGCGCCCGACATCCGGGTCGGGCCGGATACCGGTATGCACGGCGTCCCGGGCCGAGTTGCTCGCGCCCACGGCCGAGCCCGGCTGCACGTCCTTGATCTGGAAGGTCGGGGCGTTGCCGCCCGGGATGATGTTGCCCGCGTTGTCGTAAAGACCGTCCTGCTGCTGATCGACGGGGAAGTTCTCCGCCGCGGTCCGCGCATCCTGGTTCGGGGTCACACCGTCGAGCGCAGCCCCGAGAAAACCGGTATCCGACAGGGTGCCGGGAAAATTCGTGTTCTGCTGTGTGAAGTCGAGGACGATCTTCTGCCCCGCCTCGATCGCATAGCCGTTCTCGGCCGAAAATTCGAACGGGTCGTTGATTTCGTCGACCCCGTCGAGATCGGCGTCGGTTTCGTCGACGATATCCTGTCCGGCCAGGGGCACGGCGCCGTTGGCGGGCTGGAAGATCTCGATGAAGGGGCCGTTTTGCTTGTAGGTCGCAACCCAGATCGATCCGCGGAACGCGTTTCCGAGGCCAAGCTCCCCGAATTCGTCGCCGATCGACGCCAGACCCAGCGGCCCGCCCCCGGCCTGCAGTGTGGTGCGATCCGCCGCAAGGGTCTCGCCCGACCCTGCGGCCGTGGTCTGCACGACGCCGTTCTCGTCGCGCCCGATGACGATCAAGGAGCCTTGGTTCAGCGAGGCCGCGATCAGCGCCCCGGACATGTCGACCCCGCCCCCGTCGAGCACGGTCGAGGTGTATTCCGTCATGCCGTTGATCGACCCCTTGCCGGAATCGAGCGCGCCGTCGGTGAAACCGCCCTCGAGGTAGTTGCCTTCGACCGGGTTGGCCGCGTCGATCACCTCGCCGATATCGGAGGGCAGCCCGGCCTGGCCGAGCAATGTGCCGCCCTGTGGCGCCGGATCGCCGACGGGCACCGCTTGGCCCGTGCCATCGGCAAAGCCGTAGATGTCATAGGCCACGCCGGGCGTGACCGCGAGAACCCTGTTGGTCAGCTCCTGGTTGTCGGCGCCGTAAACCCCCGTGGTCGGGTAATTGGCGTTGTCCGCCTCGACCGCCTGCAGCCATGCGATGACCTCGTCATAATCGCTGCCGCCACCATTGCCGGCGCTGTCGACGTTCGAGACGAGCAGGAAGGAATTGTTGACGCCACCTTCGGGTGTGAAGAGCAGGCCCGCGCGCGAGCCTTCGGCCCGTGTCGGGTTGGGATGACCGCCATAGACATAGGTGAGCCCGTCGATCTCGTAGGTCTGTGCGCCACCCTGGCCCGCGGCAAGGGTGCGCCCGGCGAGATCGTCGGACCGTGTCGCCTCGTGCATCTGGTCGAAATTCTTCGGATCCCACGAGACGAAGCTCATCGGATCCTTGTTGCTGCCATCGCCGTTGTTGAAGTTCAGCGCGATGTAACCCGCGGCCTGTGCGAAATCGACGATGCCGCCATTGTCCCCCGCCTCGCCGATCGGCCGACCGCCCCATGTGTTGTTGGCGCCGTTGTCATACGTATAGACGCGCCCGTCATCGGTGACCTCGACATCATAGGAGTTGCGGTAGCCTGCCGAGTAGATGCTGATCGGCCCGTTCGGATCGATCTTGCCGCCGTTGAGACCGTCATTTCCACCAAAGGGGTCGTTGCCGTCATCCGCCCCGGCGCGGGTCGGATCGTCGAGCGTCGGCACGTCGTAGACATAGGCCCGGCCATTGTCGTCGAACACCGGCATGCCCGCCAGCATCGTCAGGTCGACCTCGAGAATGGCCGCCGAATAGGCCGTCTCCTGCTGCCCGGCAAAGTGGTTGGAAGGCGCGCCGGTGTTGGCGTTGCCGCCATTGGCGACGATGAGCCGCTCGGAGACGAGGTTTCCGTTCGCATCCAACTCCTGGATCACCTCCAGACCGTTGAGCGCATGATTCTCCTCGGAGCGCGCCAGACCGCGCACGAGGTCCACCGCATCCCAGCTGTCGGGGCCGGTCTGGGTCAGCTTGGTGATGGTGCCGGAATTGGTGTCGAGGCCGACATCTTCGCCGTCGCCGCCCGCGCCGATCCGGCTGTCCGAAGAGGTGACGTAAATGGTGACCGCGGGCTTGCCGTCGATCATCACGGGCTGGCCGTTCGCATCGAACTGCGGCGTGACGTCGATCCCCGTGACCTGCCGCTTGGTGCCATTGTTTGCGGTGTTGAGGCTGCCGTCATCGTTGTGGTTCGGGATCGATTTGACGTGATCCAGCGTGACCTGATCGGTGACGTAGAACTTCGTCGTGTTGTCGCTGTCATTCGGGTTGGGATCGCCGAATGCGATGGTCAGCACCTTCACGTCCCCATCGACTTCTGTCACGTAAAGACGGCCGTCCGCCCCCCAGACAAGAGCGGTCGGCTGGCTTAGTGTGCCGATGCCATTGAGATCGAGAGAGCTTGCGGAAAAATTGTTGGAAACAGCCACAACCATTACCCCTGGGTACTAAATAAAAAATCGAAAAATCGCGGAAAATGCATCTCCGGCTTGCAAGTCCGATTTCACAGATCTGGATGGAGTTTGGCCTGGAAACGACCCTCCTGCGCCAATCGACGCATCCCTCCCGGATCTTCAACAGATCCGACTCGGCGTTCGATCCTGCAATCCAGGAACTGCTTTCGCTCCTTACTGCAGAGATTAACAATCTTACGCCGTCAGACAAACACTTTTCAGCTGTAATCAAGTGACGATCTCGCATCGCGACTTTATATTGCTTAAGTTATTGGTATTATAATATATTATTGCTTAGTAATGCTTTTCAGGGAAATTATATTATAATTGCTAACCTAAGTATGTATAACACATAGGCGAAACTATTGGCATGAATTTGAACTGTGCCCTTATCTCAGACCCCAGACCGCGCCAAAGGCATTTCGAATGCCAGTATCGATCGATACACCATTGAACACAGTGATTTACGCAAATCGAAGGCATTTCAGCGAACCTCAACCGTTAGCCCGGTCGGGACTTGCCTTCATTCAACCAATACGCGTATCGCCGAGGTTCCCGAGGCGGCCTGTGGAATGAAAACATGGCAGATTTTTTTCCGGCGCCCGGAGGAGCGCGATGGAAGTCGGAAGTATGATTCGTTCCTGCTCCCACGCCGCCTTTGTCCGGCCCTGAAGCAGGCTTCCGTTACATGCGAGACAATCGACATGTGACTGGGACCGACGCAGATCGCGACCCGAAGTCGCCCTCATGGATCGTCTTTGGTACCGAGCGTGCTTGCCAAGCGCGCCTCACAGGTCCACCCTGCGTTCAGTCATTGAAAACTCATGAATAATATTCTCAGGCGGCGCCATGACACGTACCGACCTTCCCGCCGCGATTGTCACAGGCTCCGCAGGTTTCATCGGGATGCATGTCTGTGAAAGACTGATCTCAGATGGTTATCGCGTGGTCGGAATCGACTCTCTGAGCGATTATTACAGCGTCGAGCTCAAGCAGGCACGTCATGCCCGGCTCGGGCGGCATGAAGCTTTCTCGGCCGACATAGGCAAGATCGAGGAGCCCGGACGCCTGATGCGGCTCTTCGAGGCGCACCGCCCCGAGATCGTCATCCACCTCGCGGCACAGGCAGGGGTGCGCTATTCGATCGACAACCCACGCTCCTATCTCGAGGCGAACCTTCAAGGCACCTTCGAGCTTCTGGAAGCCGCCCGCGCCCATCCGCCGCGGCACATGCTGCTCGCCTCGACGAGCTCGGCCTATGGTGCCAATACCGAGATGCCCTATCGCGAAACGGCCAAGGCCGACACGCAGATGTCCTTCTATGCCGCCACCAAAAAGGCGAACGAAGCGATGGCGCACAGCTATGCGCATCTCTACGGCCTGCCGACGACGATGTTTCGCTTCTTTACCGTTTACGGGCCATGGGGGCGGCCCGACATGGCCTTGTTCAAATTCACCCGCGCGATCCTCAATGGCGAGGCGATCGACATCTACAATCATGGCGACATGAAGCGCGACTTCACCTATGTCGACGATCTCGTCGAAGGCATCCGCAGGCTGGCAGATGTGGCGCCAGGCCATCCCGGCGCCGCATCTCTTGGCGAGCATGACAGCCTTTCACCCGTGGCACCCTTCAGGGTCGTCAATATCGGCAACGGCTCGGCAGTGGCGCTGATGGATTTCGTCGAGGCCATCGAAGCGGCGACCGGACGCGTGGCCCAGAAGCGTTTCCTGGACATGCAGCCGGGCGACGTGCCTGCCACATGGGCGGACACGCGCCTGATCAAGGACCTGACCGGCTACGCCCCCGCGACCCATGTCGCAGAGGGCGTAGAGCGTTTCGTGGCATGGTACCGAAGCTACTACGGCATCTGACCCATATCGAAGGAGAGCACCCTTCGATCGCGCCGTCGAACACGTGGGATCACCAAAGCCAACACGCTTTGCGCGCCAGTTGTCACGCCCGCCGAGCCTGCTGGCATGGCAGATCGGGCGGATACGCGGGGCCGGGGCCCCCAAGGCACCTCAGGTCATAACAGCGATCACCGCCTGCCTTGCATGGGACTATGAACCATTCACGCATCTGCCCGACCTGCCACCCTTGGCCGCGCATCTGACGGATCAAGCTCGTTTCGCGGTTGGGTGAAGTGCAGGGCAAAACCGCGTCGGTAGATCAGATTTCAACTCTTGATCTGCTGCGCCAGATCGAGAACCGGCCTCAGCCAATCGACCTCGTCGACCCGCGAACTGAAGAATGTGGCCCCGGCAATCGTATGGTGCCCGTAATCGGGGAAATACTTCTCGAGTTGGTTCGACCCCGAATAACAGGTACGCTCCACCCTCGAGCATATGTAATCCATGCGATCCAGCACGATGATTCTCGGATCGACACCCTCCAATCTCTGGATCTCTTCGTTCGCCGCGATGACCCTGCTGTCCACGTCGCCTGCGGTGAAGGCCTCGTAATAGTACTCGTTCGCCATGCGCGAAATATAGTCCCCGTCCTGAATTCCCGCCTCGATCGCTTGGTGAACGGCCATGTCGAACAGGGTCCATTTCCCGCCGAGAAGTGTCGGGAACTCGAAGATGTTCTTGACCAATACGATGGATTTCTCGTCTCGAAGCACGCGCTCGGCCAAAGGCTGAAGGTTCGAGACATCGCCCCGCCGGTCATCGAAGCGGGTCGCCACCATCACCACATCGGCGTGCTTGTAGCTGTAGGATTCAAAAAACGGATGGTCCGGCCCCAACTCTCCGATCTGTGCGTTGTAGCGACCGATCCGGATATGGTTCGAGGTCTCCGGATTCAGAAACATGATGTTGAACAGATCCTTGGAGTGCGAGTTTCCCACGAGAAGAACATTGAAGCGCCCGTCATCGGGCAAGAACCATTTTCGATCATTGTTGGAATCGTTGCGGTCGGCGACATATTCCAGCTCATCTGCGTATTCCCGCAAGACGCTCCAGGATGCTTTCTGCAAAGCCTTGTTGTTGCTTTCATAATCTAGAAGCGTGATCTCCTGATCCAGAAGATTGAAGCGTCCATTGCCATAGTTGACCGCACCGTTGAAATGCACGGCCAGGCCGGCGGCCAAGATCAGGGCGCTTCCCGACGCGCTGCCGATGAAGATGTGCCGCCGTGAGACGGATTTTCTCCGAAACGGGGTCTCGACGAATTTCCATGTAAGCCACGCCAGAAAAACGGCACAGGCCGACAGCAAAATCATGACTGCCGCCCCGGGTTCTTCGAGGGAGTTGTGGCGTACGAAGGAGAAGATCGGCTGATGCCAAAGATATGCGCTGTAGGAGACCAGCCCTATGCCGACCATGGGAGACGCGGAGAGCAGCCGACGAGCGAATGTTCCCTCGGTCGCGAAAAGGATCACGAACGCCGCACCCATTGTCGGAGCGAGCATGTAAATGCTGGGCGAAGGTGTATCCGGGGAATAGGCAAGCACGGCCATCACGATCAGGCCGAGGCCCAACCCACTGAACAGCTGCCGGGCCATGGCCGAACCCGTCGGTCTGCCGCTATGCAGGTAGAAAGCGCAGAACGCCCCCACCAGGATTTCCCAGGCCCGGGTCGGCAAAAGGAAGAACGCCTCCATGGGACGATCATCGACGATCATCTGCGCGTAACCAAAGCTCAGCAGGAAAATGGTCGCGAGCAGGGTCAGGAGGACGAACCTGCCATAGCGCCACATCGCCATCAAGATCAGCGGGAACAGGATGTAGTACTGCTCTTCGACGGCGAGGCTCCAAGTATGCAGCATCGGCTTGAGCTCTGCGGCCGTGGAGAAATAGTCGCTTTCGAGCCAGAAATATATGTTCGATGAGAATGTCGCGACGGCTACGAGGCTTCTGAAGAAATCGTTGAAATCATGCTTCAGCAGCAAAAGCCACGCGAACACGGCAGAGACGAGTGACACCAGAAAGAGTGCCGGAAGGATCCGTCTTGCCCGGCGATCGTAAAAATCGACCAGGCTGAACCTTTCGGCCTCCATCTCCTTGATCAGGATGGAGGTGATGAGGTAGCCGCTGATGACAAAGAAGATGTCGACCCCGACAAATCCTCCGCCAAACGCTTCGAAGCCTGCATGAAACAGGATGACCGGGACAACCGCGACGGCTCGCAAGCCGTCGATCTCAGGACGATACCGCAAAACAGAATTTCCTTCAAAAACAAACCTGAGAGAACTTCGATATTCGGGCCCGCCTTCTCCTCCCTACCCCCGTCCGTCGCTGTTAGGTCAACTGAAGTGTCGGGCCGCATATCGAACCTGTACGAGGCGTCCGCAGCGTCGATACCAATGAAAACGGTATCCGATTTTCCCCTGCCCCCGCGATGGGCAGGGCAATGCGCGGCAATTTGTACAACATCGGCGCCCACGTTAACAGATTATATACAGCTTCCATTTCGTGGCAATATGCAGGCGCTGCTGCACCTGACGATGAGCCGGATTCTCCTGCGCCTGTCTTGTGTCGGCTCCACAAACGTGGCCCTTCGCGCCGGAGGCGATGGCGCCGGGTCCATATTGTCCCGCACGATCCGGGTCGGGCGCTGTAGAAGCGATGGACCGGCCATATTGCCCGGCATCGGCTCGAAGCGCGGACGAACTGGCCGAGGAGGTTCGGCGGCGCGCGTCATCTCACGAGACCCCGGCCGCAAGATCGCTGAGACGCAGGTCCACATTACCGTCATGGCCCGCTTCTCGGCCCTCGACAGGGCCCAGATCAAGAGAGTGGCTCGCAGCACGATGGGAAAAGGTAAGCTTGGGCCCGAACGGGAATTGCATGACAGTGCCGTATCGGGGAACGGTCCCGGCGACGGTTTTCCTGACGAACATCTGTAGTCAGGCCATATGCTCGGCTTCATCCGGAAAACTCTACTCATCGATCATGTCTCTCGGGGGGCTTGGATTGCGCAGCTTCCTCAAGATCAATGGGTCCTGAGCCGAGGCAATACCGCCTCACGACAACCGGCCGCACCCGTGCGCGGCCGCCCCGCGCGGCCCGGTTTCGCGCGAGCCGAACCCGCTCAAGACGGCCTTTCGACCTGCGTCGTGTCCGCTTCGGGGGGCATTCGGCTTGCTCCTTCGGTCTCAACCGTTAGGTTATGACCCCGAGTGGCGGCGCCCGGCCGCCGTTTGCCCCATGGGCCCGGCGCGACGCCGGGCGCCCCCGGGACGGGACGCAAGATCCCCGTCGGCGCGACGACGCCCGCAGGTGCGGGCCGACCCCTGCCGACACACCAACATGAGGAGAACGGAATGAAGAAGAAGATACTCGGTGCGCTGTTCGCGACCATCGCCCTGCCCGGCGCCGCCGCGGCCGAATGCGGCGAAGTTTCGATCACCCAGATGAACTGGGCGTCCTCCGAGATCGTCACCGCCGTGGCCAAGTTCCTGATGGAGCAGGGCTATGGTTGCGATGTCGCGACCGTGCCCTCCGACACCGTGCCGGCCGTCACCTCGGTGGCCGAGAACGGCGAGCCGGACATCCTGACCGAGCTGTGGACCAACTCCACCGGCGACGTCTACAAGGAGCTGAAGGAGGCCGGCAAGGTCGAGGAGCTGGGCGAGGTCCTGACCCCCGGCGGCGTCGAGGGCTGGTGGATTCCGACCTATCTCGCCGAAGAGCACCCCGAGCTGACGACGATCGAAGGCATCATGGCCAACCCCGAGCTGGTCGATGGGCGCTTCAACAACTGCCCCGACGGCTGGGGCTGCCGCGTCACCAACGACAACCTGATCCGCGCGCTCGATCTCGAAAGCTCGGGTCTCGAGGTGTTCAACCACGGCTCGGGCGAAACGCTGGCCACCTCGATGGCCTCGGCCGTGCAGAGCGAGGAGCCGTGGTTCGGCTATTACTGGGGTCCGACCGTGCCCTTGGGCAAGTACGACATGACCGAGGTGAAGATCGGCGACTACGACGCCGAGGCGCATTTCGCGAACGGCAACAAGGACACGCCGAACCCGGGCGTCAGCTCCTATCCCGCGGCCCCGGTCTACACCGTGGTCACGACCGATTTCCGCGAGCGCGAGCCCGAGATCGTCGAGCTGATGAGCAAGCTGTCCTTCGAGACCGAGACCATGAGCAGCCTGCTCGCCTGGGCCGACCAGAACGGCGCCTCGAACGAGGAGGCGGCGGTCTACTTCCTCAAGAACAACCCGGACGTCTGGTCCGAGTGGCTCAACGACGAGGCCCGCGAAAAGCTCGCGGCGCTGCTGAAATAAGACCGGGCCTTCGTGGCCGATCGCTTCAAGGGGCGGCCCGAGCCGCCCCTTGTCATGTTCTTTGAAGCAATAACAAGGCGGTAACCCGCCGGGGAGTGAGCCTGAATGGCAACCTATGATTTCGTGTTCGACGGGCTGGGCCTGCGCGAATGGTGCGGCGGCGACGAGGCCGGCGGCGGTCTCATGTCGATGGATGCGCTGCTGAGCGAGACCAGCGGCACCGAGACCGAGGTTTCGGCCTGGGACACGCCCTTTCCGTCGCTCGACGCGCTGAACGCCGCCTGCCCGGCCATGCCGCAGTCGCGCGACCTGACCTCGGGACTCGAGGACGGCTTTCTCGCCATCAAGGACGGGCTGCAGGTGGTGGTCGATCCGCTGACCCAGCCGCTGAGCTGGGCGCTGACCAACGCGCTTTGGATCATGCAGGCCGCCCCTTGGTGGCTGATGATCCCGATCCTGATGATCGTCTCCTACGCGGTGGGCCGCTCGCTCAAGCTCGCGGGGCTCGTCGGGCTCTCCTTCGCCTTCCTCGCCTTCATCGATTACTACGACTACACCATGCAGACACTGGCGATCATCTTCGTCTGCGCCTTCATATGCGTGCTCTTGGGCGTGCCGATCGGCATCGCCATGGCGCGCAACGACAAGGTGCAGCGCGGCATGATCCCGGTGCTCGACATGCTCCAGACATTGCCGCCCTTCGTCTATCTGATCCCGCTGATCTTCCTGTTTTCGGTGACCGAGCCCAAGCTCTACGGCATCGCGATCATCCTTTACGCCATCGTGCCGGTGGTGCGCCTGACGGATCTGGGCATCCGCATGGTCGACAAGGAGGTGATCGAGGCCGCCGACGCCTTCGGCATGACCGAGCGCCAGAAGCTTTTCGGCGTGCAGATCCCGCTGGCGCTGCCCAACATCATGGCCGGCGTGAACCAGACCATCATGATGAGCCTTGCCATGGTCGTCATCGCCTCGTTGGTCTCGGCGCCGGGTCTGGGCGTTCTGGTGCTGCGCGGCATCCGCAGCCTCGAGCTGGGCGTGGGCCTCGTTTCGGGCTTCGGCATCGTGCTTCTGGCGATCATCCTCGACCGCGTGACCAAGGCCGCTCTGGCCCGCATCAACGCGTCGCAGCACTGAGGGGACGGTCATGACCGACAACATCAAGATCTCGATCCGCAACCTCTACAAGATCTTCGGCAACGCCCCGCAGACGGCGCTCGCCCATGTCCACGAGGGCGTGAGCAAGGCCGATCTGTTGGAGAAGGAGAACCACGTTCTCGGCCTCAATGACATCAATGTCGACATGCCCGCGGGCAGGACGACGGTGATCATGGGGCTGTCGGGCTCGGGCAAATCGACGCTGATCCGCCATCTCAACCGGCTGATCGAGCCCACGGCAGGCGAGGTGCTGGTCGATGGCGAGAACATCCTCGCCTACAACCCGCGCCAGCTGCGCGACCTGCGCCAGCACCGCATGTCGATGGTGTTCCAGAAATTCGCGCTGCTGCCGCATCGCACGGTTCTGGAGAACACCGGTCTCGCCCCCGCGATCGAGGGCAAGAAGACGCGCGCCTATGCCGACGAGGCGACCAAGTGGCTCGACCGGGTCGGGCTGCAGGGTCTGGGCGACCAGTATCCGCACCAGCTTTCGGGCGGTATGCAGCAGCGCGTCGGCAT
>NZ_BATB01000032.1 GCF_000466965.1 Limimaricola cinnabarinus LL-001 | reverse complement strand
GATTTGCGCAACATCGCCCTATGAAACGACGCCAAATATAAAATTTTGGCCGACCACCCTGCCACGTCTCGAAGTATACAATTTATAGAAACGCAAGTGCGCAAGCCTTTGGGCAAATAGCGCAAGATTATGGGGATCGCGCATGACTATGCGCGATCCTACAAGACGTCAGAAGTCGAGATGCTCGACGTTGAGCGCGTTCTGCTGGATGAACTCCCGCCGCGGCTCGACCACGTCGCCCATCAGCTTGGTGAACAGGTCGTCGGCCTCGAGCGAATCCTCGATGCGCACTTGAAGCAGCGTCCGCGCCTCCGGGTCCAGCGTGGTTTCCCACAGCTGATCGGGGTTCATCTCGCCCAAGCCCTTGTAGCGCTGTAGCGTCAGGCCGCGCTGGCCTTCTTCGAGAATCGCCGCGAGCAGGTCGAGCGGGCCGTGGATCAGCTGGCTGCGGTCCTTGCGCACCAAGGTTGCGGGCTGGTCGTAGACCTCCTGCAACGACTTGGTGAAGCTGCCTGTCTTGCGTGCCTCACCCGAGCGCAGCATCGGGCCGTCCAGCGTGCGCACCTCCTCGACACCGCGCAGGATCCGCGCGAGGCGGATGCCGTGATCCTGGGTGATGCGGCCATGCCAGCCGCGCTCGTATTCGAGCGCGATCAGATCGAGACGGCGGGCCACCTTGTCGGCGACGCCCTGCAGGTCGGCATCCACCGCGCCGGGTACGAAGGCGCCTGAGATCGCGGCCTGTTCGAGGATGTGGCGCGGGTAATGCGTGGGGAAGGCGTCGAGCACCCGCTTGAGCTGGCGCGCCTCGTCGACGACGCGGCGCAGGTCGTTGCCGGTCAGCTCTTCACCGGTGCCGAGGCGCAGTGCAGTGCCCTCGGTGCCCTGCCGGATCAGATAGTCGTCCATCGCGGCCTGATCCTTGAGATAGACCTCGGACTTGCCGCGCGCGACTTTGTAGAGCGGCGGCTGCGCGATATAGAGGTGCCCCGCCTCGATCAGTTCGGGCATCTGCCGGAAGAAGAAGGTCAACAAGAGCGTACGAATATGCGCGCCGTCGACATCGGCGTCGGTCATGATGACGATCTTATGGTAGCGCAGCTCTTGATGTCGAACTCGTCGCGGCCGATCCCGGTGCCGAGCGCCATCACAAGGTTGCCGATCTCCTGGCTTCCCAGCATCCGGTCAAAGCGCGCGCGCTCGACGTTGAGGATCTTGCCCTTGAGCGGCAGGATCGCCTGCGTGCCCCGGTCGCGGCCCGTCTGCGCCGATCCGCCCGCCGAATCGCCCTCGACGAGGAACACCTCTGTCTTGGAGGGGTCCTTCTCGGAGCAGTCCTTGAGCTTGCCGGCGAGGAAGTTCACGTCCATTGCGGTCTTGCGCCGGGTCAGCTCGCGCGCCTTGCGCGCGGCCTCGCGCGCCAGCGCCGCCTCGACGATCTTGCCGACGATCTGCTTGGCGAGGTTGGGGTTTTCCTCGAACCACTCGGCGAGCTTTTCGCCCACGAGGTTCTCGACCGCCGGGCGCACCTCCGACGAGACCAGCTTTTCCTTGGTCTGCGAGGAAAATTTGGGGTCCGGCACCTTGACTGAGAGCACGCAGGTCAGCCCTTCACGCGCGTCGTCGCCGGTGAAGGAAACCTTCTCCTTCTTGGCGATGCCCGAGGTCTGGGCATAAGCGTTGATGGTCCGGGTCAGCGCGCCGCGAAAGCCCGCCATGTGGGTGCCGCCATCGCGCTGCGGGATGTTGTTGGTGAAGGGCAGCACGGTTTCGTGGTAGGTGTCGTTCCACCACATCGCCACCTCGACGCCGATGCCGTCCTTTTCGCCCTCGATCCAGATTGGCTCGGGCATGACGGCGTGCTTGGAGCGGTCGAGATATTTCACGAACTCGCGCACGCCGCCTTCGTAGAACAGTTCGGTGTGCAGCGGCTGCGCCGGGCGGTCGTCTTCGAGGATGATCCGCACGCCCGAGTTCAGGAAGGCCAGCTCGCGCAGGCGCTTTTCCAGCGTGGCGAAGTCGTATTCGAGGTTCGAGAAGGTCGTGGTCGAGGCGAGGAAGCGCACCTCGGTGCCGGTCTGGTCGGTCGGACCCACCACTTCGAGATGCTTGACCGTGTCGCCGCGTTCGAAACGCGCAACGTGCTCCTTGCCGTCGCGCCAGATGCGCAGTTCCAGCCAATCCGACAGCGCGTTGACCACCGAGACACCGACGCCGTGCAGGCCGCCCGAGACCTTGTAGGAGTTCTGGTCGAATTTGCCGCCCGCATGCAGTTGGGTCATGATGACCTCGGCCGCCGAGACGCCCTCTTCGCGGTGCAGGTCGGTAGGAATGCCGCGGCCGTTGTCGCGCACGCTGACCGAACTGTCGGCATGGATCTTCACCTGCACGAAGTCGGCGTGACCGGCCAGCGCCTCGTCGATGCCGTTGTCGACCACCTCGTAGACCATATGGTGCAGGCCCGAGCCGTCATCAGTGTCGCCGATATACATCCCCGGACGCTTGCGGACCGCATCCAGGCCCTTGAGAACCTTGATGGAATCGGCGCCATAAGCATTGGGTTGCAGAGCGGGTTCAGACATGGGGGAAATCCTCGGGACGTTACCGGCGGAATATACGAATACTGGTGGGAGATGTCACGGTTTTCCCCCATATTTTGCGCTATAGAAGGGGTATGAGCAGCCCGACGCCGACCAGCATCACCCCCGCCGCGCGGTTGGTCCGGCGCAGTGCCCGGGGCGAGGTCAAAAGTGCCCGCGCGCGGTGGATCGAAGCGGCGAGAACGAGGTTTCCCGCCAAGGGCACGGCGAAGGAAATCGCGCAGATCGCCACGATGTCGCCCGCAGTGAGCGCCGACAGATCGAAGAAGCCCGGCAGCATCCCCATGTAGAACAGGACCGCCTTGGGGTTGCCGAGGATCACGGCGAGGCCTGCGGCGAATCCCGCCCACATGCCGGGCCGGGTCAGGCGGCGGTCGGAGGCGATGGAGGCGTCGGCGTGACGCCACAGCAGCACGCCCATCGACACGAACATCGCGGCCGCGACCCAGCGCAGCGCCTCTAGAAAGCCGCCGTACACCGACAGAACCCAGCTCACGCCAAGGATCGCCAGAAGCGGCCAGAGCACATCGCCCACCACCACCCCGAGCGCCAGCGGCCATGCCGCGTGAAACCCGCCCGACAGCGCGCGGGCCGTGAGCGCGACCCAGACCGGGCCGGGGGTGAGGAACAGAACGAAAAGCGCGCCCGCATAGAGGGCGAGATCATGGGGGGCGAGGGTCATTTCGGACTGGGCAGGGTCAGCGATCCGTCTTCGGCCAGTGGCCAGAACGGGTTGTGCGCGATCTCCCAGACATGGCCGTCGGGATCGGCGTAATAGCCCGAATAGCCGCCCCAGAACACCTCCTCCGGTGCTTTCAGCGCCGTCGCACCCGCGTCGAGTGCCGCCTGCCACGCGGCATCCACGTCCGCGCGATCCGCGAAGTTCTGCGCCAGCGTCATGGCCCCGGTGCCAAGCTCCGCGCCGGGCCGTCCTTGATCCTTGGCGAGAGCCGCGCGACCGAACAGGCCCAGCAGTGCCCCGTGCATCTGGTAGAAGGTCACCTCGTCCTGGCTCGACGGGTGCGGGGTCCAGCCCAGCGCGGCGTAGAAATTGCGGGCACGGTTCATGTCGTCCGTGCCGAGGGTGATGAGGGTCACGCGTTGCGGGGTCATGTCTCGCTCCTGATCTGCGAGATGCCGGCGATCTCGGTCACCTCGATGCGTTGCGCGCGCTCGCCCAGGGCCTCGAACAGCCCCGGCTCGGTGCCGGTCATGAAGGCTTGAAGCCCGAGCGCGCAGATCTCGTCATAAAGCGCCGCGCGACGCCGCGTGTCGAGATGTGCGGCCACCTCGTCGAGGAGCAGAACGGGCGGCGCGCCGCCCATCGCCGCCAATGCGCGCGCGTTGGCGAGGATGAGCGAGATCAGCAGGGCCTTCTGCTCACCGGTCGACGCGTCGCGCGCGGCCACCCCCTTGGCACGCCACAGCGCGTCGAGATCGGCCCGGTGCGGGCCGATCAGGGTGCGCCCCGCCGCCATGTCCCGGCCGCGCATCGCGGCGAAGGCCTCGCGCAGTTCCTCCGCCGATTCCGGCGCCTCATCGGGATAGGTCAGCGCAAGATCGGCGGTGGGAAAGGCGGTCTCGGTCTCGTCCTGCGCGGCCATGAGCCGTTCGATCGTGGCGCGCCGCGCGGCGCCGATCGCCTCCCCCGCCAACGCCATGCGGCCCTCGAGCGCGCCGTACCAATGCGGGTCGCGCACCCCGTCCTTCAGGAGCCGATTGCGCTCGCGCATGGCCTTTTCATAGTCGAGCACGGCTTCGGCATGGCCGGGATCGAAGCTCAGCACCGCGCGGTCGAGAAACCTCCGCCGCCCTTCCGCCGCCTCGATCCAGAGCCGGTCCATCGAAGGCACCAGCCACAGCACCCTCAGCACCCGCGCTAGCGCCACCTGCGGCGTCGCCTTGCCATCGATCTGCACGGTGCGGCTCTGGCCGGCCTCGGCGCGGGTTTCGATCTCGTGCGGCGCGCCCTCGGCTTCGACCTCGGCTCGGACCACCCAGCCAAGCCGCTCGGGCCTGCGCGCGATCTCCTCGGCCCCGGCGCGGCGCATGCCACGTCCCGGCGACAGCAGCGACACCGCCTCGATCAGGTTGGTCTTGCCCGCGCCGTTGGGACCGTGAAGCGCGACGGGCCGCCCGTCGAGCGCGAGCTTCGCCCGCTTGTGCGACCTGAAATGTGACAGCTCGAGCGCGGTGACGGCCGCTCTCACGCGCGGCCCTCCCCCACTTCGCTCTTCAGATACGCATGTCCGGCCCGCGTCACACGCGCATCGGCATGACGACGTAGACGGCCGAGGTGTCGTCGCCTTCGCGCATCAGCGTCGGATCGCCGGAGGAGTTGAACAGGAACACCGCGTTCTCGCGGTCCACCTGGCTCGCGATCTCCTGCAGGTACTTGGCGTTGAAGCCGATCTCGAGCCGCTCGTCGCCGTAAGCCACGGCCAGCTCCTCCTCGGCCGCGCCCGAATCGGGGGCGTTGACCGAGAGCACCAGCCGGTCCTCCTCGAGCGACAGCTTGACCGCGCGGCTGCGCTCGGAGCTGACGGTCGCGACCCGGTCCACCGCCTTGGCAAACTCGGCGGCGTCGACCTCAAGGCGCTTGGAGTTGTTTTGCGGAATCACCCGGCTGTAATCGGGAAAGGTGCCGTCGATGACCTTGGAAGTCAGCGTGATCGAAGGCGTGGTGAAACGCACCTTGGTCTCGCTCACCGAGACCTCGATCAGCGCCTCGTCATCATCCAAGAGCTTGCGCAGCTCATTGACGGTCTTGCGCGGCACGATCACCCCGGCCATCTTCTCGGCCCCTTCGGGCAGCTCGGCGTCGATCCGCGCGAGGCGGTGGCCGTCGGTTGCGACGCAGCGCAAAACGCGGCCCTGCTCGCCCTCGGCCACATGCATGTAGACGCCGTTGAGATAATAGCGCGTCTCCTCGGTCGAGATCGCGAACTTGGCCTTGTCGAAGAGCCGGCGCAGGACCGGTGCGGGCGCGGTGAAGCTCGCCTCGTATTCGGACGAGGCCATGACCGGGAAATCTTCCTTGGGCAGGGTCGCGAGCTGGAAGTTCGAGCGCCCCGCCTCAATGGTCAGCCGCCCGTTGCCGCCCTGATCGGTGAGCGTCACCAGCGCCCCGTCGGGCAGCTTGCGCACGATCTCGTTCAAAAGTACGGCGGCGACGGTGGTGGCGCCTTGGGTCTCGACCGTCGCCGGGGCCTGATCGACCACCTCGATGTCGAGATCGGTGGCGCGAAAGCGCACCTCGCCATCCGTGGCCTCAATCAGCACGTTGGCGAGGATCGGGATGGTGTTGCGCCGCTCCACGACCGACTGGGCCTGTGCCACGGCCTTGAGCAGAACGCCGCGTTCGATCGAGAATTTCATGTGCATCGCTCCGCTGTTGTCGCCGACCGGGGCCGGGACTGGAAAACTACCTGTTTTCAGCCCGCCCTCAAGCATTTTCGGCGATGACGCAGTCCGTTCCTCGCACCAAAGGTGCGGCCTATTCCTCAAGCGCGCGGCGCAGCAGTTCGAGATCGTCGGCGATCTGGCTGTCGGTGGACTTCAGCTCCTCGATCTTGCGCACCCCGTGCATGACGGTGGTGTGGTCGCGCCCGCCAAAGCGGCGGCCGATCTCGGGCAGCGAGCGCGAGGTCAGCTTCTTCGAGAGATACATCGCCACCTGGCGCGGCCGGGCATAGTTGCGCACCCGCTTGGGCCCGATCATGTCCGACAGCCGGATGTTGTAATGCTCGGACACACGGCGCTGGATCTCCTCGACGGTGATCTTGCGATCCGAGGCGCGCAGGATGTCGGCGAGGCAGTCCTGCGTCATCTCGAGCGAAATCTCGCGGCCCACCAGCGAGGCGAAGGCGAAGAGCCGCGTCAGCGCCCCTTCGAGCACCCGCACGTTGTTGGAGATGCGGTGCGCGAGGAATTCGTAGACGCCGGGCTGGACCACGATGCCGGGATACTGCGCGCGGTAATAGTCGGCCTTGGCCTGCAGGATGCCGACGCGCAGTTCGAAATCGGTGGGAAACAGATCCACGACGAGGCCCGACCCCATGCGCGAGGTGATCCGCTCCTCGACGTCCTTCATGGCGCCCGGCGCGCGGTCGGCCGAGATGATGATCCGCTTTCCGGCGTCGATCAGCGCGTTGAAGGTGTGGAAGAATTCCTCTTGCGTGGAATCCTTGCCGCCGAGGAACTGGATGTCATCGACCATGAGCACGTCGACCGAGCGGAACAGCTGCTTGAAATCCATCATGCGCTTGTCGCGCAGCGCGGTGATGAAGCGGTACATGAACTGCTCGGCGGAGGTGAGCACGACCTTCAGATGCGGCTGATGCTGGCGCATCTCGTGACCGATCGCGTGCATCAGATGCGTCTTGCCCAGACCCACGCCGCCATAGAGGAACAGCGGGTTGAACCCGAGGCTGCCGCCCTCGGCGATGCGGCGGGCAGCGGCATGGGCCATCTCGTTGGGCTTGCCGACGACGAAGCGGTCGAAGGTGAAGCGCGGGTCGAGCGTGGCCGAAGGCGTGGCGTCATCGTCGTCCGAGATCAGCGCCGGGGCGGCGGGCTGCCCGGAAGACGAGCCGGAAGGCTGGGCGGCCGCGGGGCGGGAGGCCGCGGAGGCACTGGCCGACTGGGCGAAGATCAGACGCTGCACGGTGACGCCGGCGCGGGCGAGCTGCGTCAGGATCTGGTCGCCGAAATTTTGCAGGACATAGTTGCCGTGGAAGGTGGTGGGCACATGGAACCGGGCCACGCCATCGACCAGCGCCTCGAAGCGCAGCGGCGCGATCCAGGTCGTGTGGTTGTTGGCGCCCACCGCCTGCTTGAGCTCTTCGCTGACCTGCGCCCAGTTATCGTTCGTCATGACCTGTCCCCGACCTGCCTTCATCGTCACCCGTGCGCGCCCGCCGCGCCCGGCTTTCGCGACCCACATTCAGGCACAGGGGATGCGGCCGCCGGCGCGCATGCGCCGACGCTGTTCCGCACCGGACTGACCTAACCTCCGGACCCCGAGCGGAGACGGGCATACCCGCCGACCGCTCTCGCAGTTCGGCCCGGGATTGGCACATGACGGCAGTGACGCCTGCCGGACCGGCAGACGCAATGCAGACAAGCGCGGGACGGCGAATGGCACGGCCAAAGCCGTGCGCCCGTCACGCTCATGAGAGCTGGCACCCGTTTCGCGGTTCCGATTGTCTCGGCCGTGCAGCTGGCCTTCGGACCACCGTGGTGCCGACTCGCCCATGTTCCCCCAGGAACGATGTGAATCGCAGGGCCAAGTTAGCGCCTGCGCTCGGAGGGCATCAACCGAACAACGCGCTTGACGACGGACTCCGCTGAATCGAATCCGGCGGGATTTTCCGGGGCCCCTGAATCCTAAGGGCGCGGCGCGAGAGGGGTGCGGAGCCGCCACAGGGGGGACTTGCGCGCGGAGATATCCTAAGGGGCCAACTTGACAGTGAGGTGACGCAAGGGCCCTCGATTCTTTCGCAGGGGCAGCGTAACGGCATAAAAAAAGGGTGCCCCTTTCGGGACACCCTTTTGAATTCAATCGCCTTTTAGGCGATATCAGGCGGCAAGCGCCTTCACGCGCGACGACAGGCGCGAGATCTTGCGAGCGGCGGTGTTCTTGTGAACGACGCCTTTGGTGACGCCGCGCATCAGCTCGGGCTGAGCTTCGCGCAGGGCGGACTGGGCCGCGTCCTGCTGGCCGGAGGCGATCGCCTCCTCAACCTTGCGCAGGAAGGTACGGATGCGCGAACGGCGCATCTTGTTGATCGCGAAGCGGCGCTCGTTCTGGCGAGCGCGCTTCTTGGACTGGGGCGTGTTGGCCATGTGTCGAGAATCCACTTGCGGGGTAACTGTTCTGAAGCCGCGTCTCTAAGGCCGACTCGGCGGGTAGTCAACCTGCCTTGCCGCCTTTTCCACGAGCCTCCCGGTCCCCAGCCCCTGTCACGCGTCTCAGCGGTCGCGGTATTGCGGTTCGCGCTTCTCGCGGAAAGCGGCCATGCCCTCGGCCTGGTCCTCGGTCGAGAACAGCGCCTCGAACAGCCGCCGCTCATGGGCTAGCCCCTCGGTCAGCGGCAGCTCCTGGCTGCGGTTCACCGCTTCCTTGATGGCGAGCACCGAGATCTGGCTCTTCTCGGCGATCTTCGCCGCCGCCGCCCGCGCCTCCTGTTCGAGCTGGCGCGCCGGCACGACACGGCTCACCAGCCCGGCGCGCTCGGCCTCCTCGGCCGACATGAATCGACCCGTCAGATGCATGTCCATCGCCTTGGGCTTGCCCACCGCGCGGGTGAGCCGCTGGCTGCCGCCCATCCCCGCCATGATCCCGAGATTCACCTCCGGTTGGCCGAACCTGGCGTTGTCGGCGGCGATGATGAAGTCGCAGGCCATCGCCAGCTCGCAACCGCCGCCCAGCGCGTAGCCCGCCACCGCCGCGATGATCGGTTTGCGGATACGCGCCAGCCGCGCCATGTCGCCCGCATAGAGCGCACGGCGATACATCTCGACAAAGGACAGGTTGGCCATTTCGGCCACGTCGGCCCCGGCGGCAAAGGCCTTGTCCGATCCGGTCAGCACGATGCAGCGCACCTTGTCTGAGGCATCCGCCGCCTCCAGCGCCGTCACCAGTTCGCGCAAAAGCTCCGAGTTGATGGCGTTCATCGCCTGCGGACGGTTGAGCGTGATGGTGGCGATGTCGTCGTCGATCTCGACGAGGATGGTGGTGTAGGCCATGGCTGTCTCCGGCTACTTTGGCGAAACCTGACCCGCCCCGCCCCGGCGATCAAGTCACCTCTGGCAGCGCGCGCACAGGAAGGTGGAACGCCCCGACTGTACGATTCGCTCCACCGTGCCGCCGCAGCCCGGCGTGACACAACCCGCGCCTTCGCGGTCATAGACCCGGAAATCGTGCTGGAAATAACCCATCGCGCCATCGGCCTGCCTATAATCCTTGAGCGACGATCCCCCCGAGGTGATCGCCTCCTCCAGCACCACCCGGATCAACGGCACCAGAGAGGCAATCCGCGCCGCCGATATGCGCCCGGCCTTGCGGCGCGGGTCGATGCCGGCCCGGTGCAGCACCTCGCAGACATAGATGTTGCCAAGCCCCGCCACCACGCGCTGATCGAGAAGCGCGGTCTTGATCGGTACCATCCGCCCTCTGAGCCGCTCAACGAGATAGGCTTCGTCGAAGGCATTGCCCAAGGGCTCCGGCCCGATTTCGCGCAAGAGCCAATGATCTTCCACCGCCTCCGTCGCGGCGAGATCCATCGCCCCGAAGCGGCGCGCGTCGTTGAAGGTCACCCGCGCGCCATTCGCCATGTCGAACACCACGTGGTCATGCTTTTGCGGCGTGGGATGCGCGTGATGAAAGTCGCCGAGCGTCACGCCCGAGACGGTCATCCGCCCCGACATGCCCAGATGCACGATCAGCGTCTCGCCGCCCGACAGGTCCGCGAGGATGTATTTCGACCGCCGCCGCAGCCGCTCCACCCGCTGGCCCGAGAGCCGCTCGGCCATGCGTTCGGGAAACGGCCAGCGCAGGTCGGGGCGGTTCACGTGGGCGGTCTCGATCACCGCCCCCTCCATCGCGGGGGCAAGCCCGCGACGAACCGTCTCGACCTCTGGCAATTCGGGCATCGGTTCTTTCTTTCGCACGTTGCGGGCTATATGCCGCCACTGAGCCCTATCAAGGCATCATGGCGGCACGGGACAAGACCCTTGAGCGACGAGCAGACCACGCATTTCGGCTATCAGACGGTGCGCGAAGAGGAGAAGGCGGGCCGCGTGCGCGGCGTCTTCACATCCGTCGCCTCGCGCTATGACGTGATGAACGACGTGATGAGCGTCGGCATCCATCGCCTGTGGAAGGACGCGATGATGGACTGGCTGGCGCCGCGGCCTGGCCAGAAGCTGCTCGACGTGGCCGGCGGCACCGGCGACGTGTCGTTCCGGTTTCTCGGACGCGCCGGGCATGGCCACGCCACGGTCTGCGACCTGACCGAATCGATGCTGGTCGAGGGGCGCAAGCGCGCCGAGGCCGAGCGTCTGGAGGACAGCCTTGACTGGGTGGCGGGCGACGCGATGGCCCTGCCCTTCCCGGACAACAGCTTCGACGTCTATACGATCAGCTTCGGCATCAGGAACGTCACACGGCCCCAGAAGGCGCTAGACGAGGCGTTTCGCGTGCTGCGCCCCGGCGGCCGGCTGATGGTGCTGGAGTTCAGCCAGATCCCCAACGAGATGATGCAGAAGGTCTATGACCTCTACAGTTTCAACGTCATCCCGGCGATGGGACAGCTGATCGCCAACGACCGCGACAGCTACCAGTATCTGGTGGAATCGATCCGCCGCTTCCCCGATCAGGAAACATTTCTCGGCATGGTCGAGGCGGCGGGCTTCGAGCAGGCCAAGTACCGCAACCTGAGCATGGGCATCGCCTGCCTGCATTCGGGGTGGAAGCTCTGAGGGGCCCCCACAACCTTCTCCGGCTGATCCGCACCGGCGCCACGTTCGAGCGCACCGGCGCGATGGCCGTGGTGCTCGACGCGATGGACGCGCCGCGCCCCTTGCGCGTGGCGATCCGTCTCTTCGCCGCGCCGTTCCGCTGGCTCGGCTATGAGGGCGACCCGGCCATGCCGCCCGCCACCCGCGCCATCACGGCGCTGGGCCCGGCCTACATCAAGTTCGGCCAGATCCTCTCGACCCGCCCCGACGTGGTGGGCGACGAGCTCGCCGTGCAGCTGCGCGTGCTGCAAGACAGCCTGCCGCCCTTTCCCACCGCACAAGCCAAGCGGGCGATCGCGATCGAGATGGGCCAGCCGGTCGACCGGCTGTTCTCGGAGTTCTCCGAACCCGTCGCCGCCGCCTCGATCGCGCAAGTTCACCGCGCCCGCCTCGCCGAGACCGGCGAGACGGTGGCGGTCAAGGTGCTGCGCCCGGGTATCGAGAAGGCGTTCCGCCGCGACATCGAGGCGTTCTACTTCGCCGCCCGGATGATCGAACGGCTCTCGCCCTCGTCGCGCCGTCTGCGCCCGGTCGAGGTGATCGCGCATTTCGAAAGCGTGGTGCTGGGCGAGCTGGATCTGCGGCTCGAGGCGGCGGCCGCGGCCGAGTTTTCCGCCAACACCACCAAGGACGAGGGCTTTGCCGTGCCCACGCTGCGCTGGCACCTGTCGGGGCGGCGCGTCATGACGATGGGCTGGGTCGACGGCATCGGCGCGGCCGAGGTGGCGCAGATCGACGCCGCCGGTCACGACCGCAAGCGTCTCGCCGCGCGGGTGCTGCAACTCTTCCTCGCCCATGCGCTGCGCGACGGCTATTTCCACGGCGACATGCATCAGGGCAACCTCAAGATCGGCCCCGACGGCACGCTGATCGCGCTCGACTTCGGGATCATGGGGCGGATCGACGAATACACCCGCCGGGTCTATGCTGAGATCATCTTCGGCTTCATCCGCAAGGATTACCGCCGCGTCGCCGAGGTGCATTTCGAGGCGGGCTACGTGCCCGCCGATCGCGACGTCGATGCCTTCGCCTCGGCCCTGCGCGCGGTGGGCGAGCCGATCTTCGGCATGGACGCCTCGCGCATCTCGATGGCGCGGCTGCTCAACTATCTGTTCGAGGTGACCGAGCACTTTGGCATGGAAACCCGCACCGAGCTGATCCTCTTGCAGCGCACCATGGTGGTGGTCGAAGGCGTGGCGCGCACGCTCGACCCGCATATCAACATCTGGGAAGCCTCGCGCCCGGTGGTCGAGGACTACATCCGCGAGAGTATCGGCCCCAAGGCCGTGGCCCGCGATCTCGGCCGAACGATCCAGGTGCTGTCGCGCTTCGGCCCACGTCTGCCCGCCCTCGCCGAAGCCGCCCTCGTGCGCCAGAGCCACCCCGAACCCGAGCCGCGCCGCCGCGACCTACCGCCCTTGGGCTGGATCGCCGTGGGCGCGGCGCTGACGGCGGCGGCGGGCTGGGTTGCCTCACTGATTTGAGGTGCCTTGCGCAGGGCCTTGTCCGCCGCCGGGCCAAAACCGCCAATTCCGCCTCGATCATACGATCCGGCTCCGAAACCCACCGGTCCCATTCTGATTTCGACCTTGTCGCGACGCTCCAAAAGCCGCTCTGCCCCTTCATGAAGGCGGCAAATCGACCCGCGATCAGCGAATGCTCAAGGCGCCTTCAGTGGGAGGCAGAGCATCCGCTCCTCCCTTGGCAAAAGCGCGCGAAGGCGTTTCAGCGCACGGTAGGTTTCTCCGTCGAGCACGGCCCGACATGCCTCGTCCAGAAGGGCGCGGCTGTCGCTGTCGCAGAACACCTGGCTCAGCTGTTCGATGTCCGCCAGAATCCGGTCATGACCTTCATTGGCTGTGACGTCGCCCGCGAGGATCAGTTGCGCGGCATAGCACACCCGTCGCACTGGGGTGTTCGCGTCTTCGGCCCGGATCGCATCGCGCAAGCGCAGAATATTGGCATTGGGCGTGAGCACGGAGACCCGCGCGCGGCGGTCGCCGTTCTCGATCACCGCGCCATTGACCAGAACACGCTCCCCCGGCCCCAGCTTGAGCACCAGCCCCGACATCAGGCCGTCCTCGCAGCGACGCGATTCGACAGATCCGCAAGCATGATGGCGTCGCCCCTGCATGGTGGCAGGTTGGCAGTCTTACCTTCAGCCGCGGAGGGGTGATACTGATGACGGGTGAAACGCGCCAGATGCAAGATGGAAGCATGCAAGGCCATGTTACCGGAACCTCGGGCCTGACGATCTTCTTCGACAAGGTTCACGAATAAGTCCTTTCAAGACACGGGATCGCAAGGCCGCGGTCCTGGACGGGCCCCTGGCGGTCGATTCCGTCTGCCGCTCGGCGCGGGCGGGGGCGCGGTCACGCCCCCTGCCCCGGGTTTGTATCGGAACGCCGCTTTCTGCAGGCCGCTGTGCGGACGTCCTTGGAAGCGAAGAGGGTCCGTCGCCTTGGAGTGCATCCCCGCTCGGGGGACAGGGCGGTTGTGACACGCAGGTCTTAAGCGCAGGCTAATATTTCATGTAGAAAGCGCTGAAGATCGAGTTCGCCCCAAAACTCGGTTTCCGCCACCCTTCGCTGATCTCGCCCGCTCACTCTCGTCGGGGTTTGCGCGCCACTGGCGTGATCAGCGTCTCGGGCCGACGCGCCTCGGCCGCTTCGAACAGCGAAAAGGTCTGATTGACGTAGTTCACCGCCCCCGAGATGAGGTCGAGATACTCGACAAGTTCGGGGGTGCGCTGCGCCTCGACCATCGCCACGCCGCGATCTTGCGGCATCGTCTCGAATCCGACGTAGAACAATGGGTCCCCGCGCGAGATCTTCAGCGGCTTTTCGGGCTCGTGCCATTCGAAGCCCCACATCAACGGGCGCGGCCAGACATTGATCGGGAAGCGCCCGCCGAAGATCGTTCCGGGCAGCGGCGTGCGGCTGTAATGCATGAAGGGTGAGAGCTGGCTGAGATAGACCGGTTCGTCGCACAGAAACACGTAAGGCAGCACGAGCTGCAGCGTAGGTACGCCCGGATGCCGCCACTCCGATTCGGCCACGATCAACAGCTTCTCTCCGAGCTTGTTGCTGCGGATCGAGCTGGCCGCGCCGCTCAGGTTGCGCATCCGGGGGATGCCCTTGTCGTCACGGGTGAAGCCGATGTTGATGTCGAAGGGGCAGCGGATCAGGAAATAGCGGCTTTCGAGATTGATCACCGCCGGGCAGCGCGAGGCCGACTTGCCATGGCTGCGGTCGAGATCGGTGGAGCGTACGCGTTCGGGCGGGGCATAGATGATGCCCCCTTTCGTTTCGCTCAGGCACCACCCGACCGTGACCGGACCGGTGCCGGAAGCGGTGCCGCGCGTGTTCTCGAAATTGACGGAAAGTTGCATATGGATGGACCTTTGGCGATCTGCCCCTGGATGCTGCAAATTGCGCGGATCAGTGTTGAGTGTCAAAGGTCTGGCGGCATCAGATCAGCGCCGCGACGCCGTCCCAGCACAGTTTGAGGCCGACGAGCACCACCATGGCGTACATCACCGGGTAGAAGATTTCAGCCCGCATCCGCCGCACCACGAAGGCGCCCGATAGCGTCGCCGCGATCGCAAGCGGCAGCAGCGCCGCCGCGGCAGTGAGGTTGGCGGCGTCGAACTGGCCCAAAAGGGCGTAGGGGATCACTTTGATGACGTTCACCGCAGCGAAGAAGATCACGCTGGTGCCGGTATAGACACGGGGATCGAGCCTGAGCGGCATGGTATAGACCTGAAACGGCGGCCCGCCCGCATGGGCGACGAAACTGGTGTAGCCCGCGAGCGTCGACCAGACCGAGGCGCGCGCCGTGCTCTGCACGCGTGGCGCGGCGCGGCGGGCATTGCCCGACAGCAGCCAGCGGGCCGAAAAGGCCAGCGCCACCACCCCGACGATCAGCCGCACCACCCCGTCCGAAACCAGCGCCGCCGTGAGCCAGCCGATGCCGATGCCGATCGCCGCGCCGGGCAGCATCCGTTTGAGCGTGCCCGCGTGATAGGTGCCGCGCCATGCCCAGAGGCTGATCGCATCCATCATCAGCAGGATCGGCAACAGAATGCCCGCGGCCTGCACCGGCGGGATCGCCAGCGCCATGATCGGCACGCCCAAGAGCGCCAGCGCGCCGCCCAAGCCCCCCTTGGACAGGCCGACCAACACCACGGCGACGCAGGCCGCGAGGAGCGCCCAAGGGTCTGAAAAGACGAAATCCTGCATGTTCGTGCCGCGTGCGACCTCAGAAGGCCGCCCGCTCGACCTCCTCTCGCGAGGGAATCGCATCGGCCGCGCGTGCCGTCCGACCTTGAGCGCCCCCGCACGTGAGGCGAGCGTCAGCGCCTCGGGCATCTGCAGCCCTTCGGACAGCCCGGCGAGAAGATAGCCGGTGAAGGTATCGCCCGCGCCGGTGGTGTCGACCGCCGCGACGCGCGGCGCGTCGACGTGGTGGCGTGTGCCGGAGGCGGTGTCGATCCAATCGCAGCCTTGGGCCCCGAGCGTCACCACGACATGCGGCACCGGCAGATCCTCGACCGAGGTGCCCAGCGCCTCGGAAAGTTGTCGCGCCTCGACTTCGTTGAGCACGAGGAGGTCGAGATGCGGCAGCACGGCGCGTACGGCCCCGGCCTCGAACGGCGCGGCGGCATAGGCCACGGTGAGGCCGCGCGCGCGCGCCAGCGCCGCCGCCTCGACCTGACTGTTGGTCTCGTTCTGGGTGACCAGCAGGTCGCCCGAAACGGCCCTGTCCAGAGCCTGTTTCACGGCGTCGAGGTCAATGTCGCGATTGGCACCGGGCCAGAGCGTGATCGCGTTCTCGGCCTGAGCGTCCACGGCGATGATCGCATGGCCGCTCGGGCCATCACGGCGCTGCACATGGGTGCAATCGACGCCGTGATCCCTCAACCGTTCGACCATCCAGCCGCCATCCGCGCCGACCGCGCCCAGATGCGCGACCCGGGCGCCGGCGCGGGCGGCGGCGACGGACATATTGGCCCCCTTGCCGCCCAGCCCCCGCGACAGGGCGGTCGCGGCCAGCGTCTCGCCCGGGGTGGGGATATGCGGGACGGAATAGACGTGATCGGCGTTGATCGAGCCCAGGTTCCAGATCGTCATGCGCGCCTCGCCTTGCAGGCGGCCATGACGGCCATGTTGACGATGTCGTTGACGGTCGAGACGGTCGAACAGATCTGGATCGGCTTGTCGACGCCCGACAGGATCGGCCCGATGATCGTGGCCCCCGCCATCTCCTGCATCAGCTTCACGCTGATCGAGGCCGAGTGCCGCGCCGGAACCACCAGCACGTTGGCCGGTCCGGTCAGGCGCGAGAAGGGATAGTTTTCCTGCCCCTTCGCATTCAGCGCCACGTCGACCGCCATCTCGCCCTCATATTCGAAATCGACGTTCCGCCCGTCGAGCACCTCGGCGGCGCGGTGCATTTTGGTCGCGCGTTCGGAAACCGGGTAGCCGAAGGTCGAGAAGCTGACGAAGGCCACGCGCGGCTCCAGCCCCAGTTCGCGCGCCACCTGCGCGCCTTGGGTCGCGATATCGGCGAGATCCTCCTCGTCGGGCCATTCATGCACCAGCGTGTCGGCGATCAGCACGATCCGACCGTTATGCATGACGACCGAGACGCCGACCGCGCCGTCATGCGGGCCTGCGTCGAAGACGTGGTTCACCAGCTCCATCACATGCGCCGATTTGCGCGTTGCCCCTGTGATCATGCCGTCGCCATGGCCATGCGCCAGCATCAGGGACGCGAAGACGTGCCTGTCGCGCCCCGCGAGTCGGTGGATGTCGTGCTGGTCGAGACCCTTTCGCTGCAGCCGCCGATAAAGGAACGCCTTGTAGGTATCAAGATGCGGCGTGTTGGCGGCGTTGACGACCTCAAGTTCGGCCGCCGCATCGGCCATGCCTTCGGCGGCGAGTTTCTCGGCCACGTCGTCGCTGCGCCCCACCACCAGCGCCTTGCCGAAGCCGGACCGCTGGTACTGCACCGCGGCGCGCAGCACGCGCGGATCGTCGCCTTCGGCGAAGATCATCGTCGCCTGCGCCGCCCGCGCCCGTGCGTTGAGGCCGCGCAGCACGCTCGCCGTCGGGTCCATCCGGCCCTTCAATGCCTGTTCGTACTGCTCCATGTCGGCGATCTCGCGCCGCGCCACGCCGGTCTCCATGCCGGCGCGGGCCACGGCGGGCGGAATCCGGTGGATCAGTCTCGGATCGAAGGGCGTGGGGATGATGTAATCGCGACCGAAGCTGAGCTTTTGGCCATAAGCCAGCGCCACCTCGTCGGGCACCTCCTCGCGCGCCAGTTCGGCCAGCGCCTCGGCGCAGGCGATCTTCATCGCGTCGTTGATGGCGCGGGCGTGGATGTCAAGTGCGCCGCGAAACAGATAGGGAAAACCGAGGACATTGTTGACCTGATTGGGGTAGTCCGAACGCCCCGTGGCGACGATCGCATCCTCGCGCACCTCATGCGCCTCTTCGGGTGTGATCTCGGGATCGGGGTTGGCCATGGCGAAGATCACCGGGTTCGGCGCCATCGACTTGACCATCGCTTGGGTCACAGCGCCCTTGGCAGAGACCCCGAGGAACACGTCAGCCCCGTCCATCGCCTCCTCCAGCGTCCTGAGCGACGTGTTGGCGGCATGGGCCGATTTCCACTGGTTCATGCCGATGGTGCGGCCCTGCCAGATCACGCCCTTGGTGTCGCACATGATGCAGTTGTCGTGCCGCGCGCCCATCGCCTTGAGCAGTTCCAGACAGGCGATCCCGGCGGCCCCCGCTCCGTTCAGCACGATCCGCACATCCTCGATCTTCTTGCCCGAGATGTGCAGCGCGTTGAGCAGGCCGGCGGCGCAGATCACGGCGGTGCCGTGCTGGTCGTCATGGAAGACGGGGATGTCCATCTCTTCCTTGAGGCGCTGCTCGATGATGAAGCATTCGGGCGCCTTGATGTCCTCGAGATTGATGCCGCCGAAGGAGGGACCCATCAGCCGCACCGCGTTGCAGAAGGCGTCCGCGTCCTCGGTGTCGAGCTCGATGTCGATCGAATTCACGTCGGCGAAGCGCTTGAACAGGACCGACTTGCCCTCCATCACCGGCTTGGAGGCCAGCGCGCCCAGATTGCCGAGGCCCAGCACGGCGGTGCCGTTCGAGATCACCGCGACGAGGTTGCCCTTGTTCGTGTAATCATAGGCGGTCTCGGGGTGCTCGGCGATCACCTCGCAGGGGATCGCGACGCCGGGGCTGTAGGCAAGGCTCAGGTCGCGCTGGGTGGTCATCGGGACAGTGGCCGTCACCTCCCACTTGCCCGGGGACGGGGCCTCGTGGAAGTTCAGCGCGTCCTCGCGCGTGAAACGGGGTTTGGCCATATCGTCGTCCTTCCTGCCTTGGACGATCAGGGATAGCGGCATGCTGCGGCGCGGCGCAACGCCCTTGCGTCAAAGCGGCTCCCGAGCGTGTCCGGGGTTTCGCCGGGGGGCCGCAAAAGCTAGTGTCGCGCCGCTGCACCCCCGGGAGAGACGCATGAACACGCAAGCCGGCACCGTGACGCCGATGATGGCGCAGTATCTGGAGATCAAGGCGGCGCATGGCGATGCGCTGCTGTTCTACCGGATGGGCGATTTCTACGAGATGTTCTTCGACGACGCGGTGGCCGCGGCCGAGGCGCTCGACATCGCGCTGACCAAGCGCGGCAAGCATATGGGCGAGGATATCGCCATGTGCGGCGTACCGGTGCACGCAGCCGAGGGCTATCTGTTGACGCTGATCCGCAAGGGGTTTCGCGTGGCCATCGCCGAACAGCTCGAAGACCCGGCGGAGGCGAAGAAACGCGGCTCGAAATCGGTGGTGAAGCGCGATGTGGTGCGCCTCGTGACGCCCGGCACGCTGACCGAGGAGAGCCTGCTCGACGCGCGGCGGCACAACTTCCTCGCGGCCTTCTCGGAGCTGCGCGACGACTGCGCCCTGGCTTGGGTCGACATTTCGACCGGCGCGATCTCGGTGCTGGGCTGCGATCGGATGGCGCTGGGCCCGGAGCTTGCGCGGCTTACCCCGCGCGAGCTTTTGGTCGAGGACAGCGCGGAACAGGCCCTGTCGGACGTCACCTCGGGCTTCGATCTGGCGGTGACGCCGTTGCACCGGGGCGCCTTCGACAGCGCTAGCGGGGCGGCGCGCCTCGCGGCGCTGTGGAAGGTCGCCTCGCTCGACGCCTTCGGGGCGTTCTCGCGCGCCGAGGTATCGGCCATGGCAGCGCTGGTCGAGTATCTGGAACTGACGCAGAAGGGCAAGCTGCCGCTGCTGCGCCCGCCGCATCAGGAGGCGCGGATGTCGGCGATGCGGATCGACGCCGCGACGCGCCGGTCGCTCGAGCTGACCCACGCGATGGGCGGCGGTCGCGAGGGATCGCTCCTGCATGCGATCGACCGCACCGTGACGGCGGGCGGCGCGCGGCTTCTGGAGCGGCGCGTGGCCTCGCCGTCGTGCAATCTGGGGACCATCTCCGCGCGGCAGGAGGCGGTGGCGCATCTGGTCGAGGACGATCGGCTCCGCGGCGATCTTCGGACGGCACTGCGCGGCGCGCATGATCTCGACCGGGCGCTGTCGCGCCTCGCCCTCGACCGGGGCGGCCCGCGCGACATGGCGGCGATCCGTGCGACATTGGAGGTGGCGGGCGAGATCGGCGCTCTGGCCGAGGGCCGCGACCTGCCCGCCCCCCTGGAAGAGGCGATCCGGAGCCTGTCGGGACACGAGATCCTACACGAGTTGCTCGATCAGGCACTGGTGGCCGAGCCGCCGCTTCTGGCGCGCGACGGTGGCTTTGTCGCCACGGGCCATGACCCAGACCTCGACGATGCCCGCCGCCTGCGCGATGAAGGGCGCGGGGTGATCGCCTCGATGCAGGCCGATTATGCCTCGGATACGGGGATTCAGAGCCTGAAGATCAAGCACAACAACGTGCTGGGCTATTTCATCGAAACCACTGCGACCCACGCCGCCAAGATGCTGACGCCACCGCTTTCCGAGCGGTTCATCCACCGCCAGACCATGGCGAACCAGGTGCGGTTCACCACGCTCGAACTCAACGAGATCGAGACCCGCATCCTGAATGCGGGTGGCCATGCGCTGGATCTTGAAAAACGGGTCTATGACAGGCTCAGATCCGCCATTCTCGACCATGCCGGACCACTGGGCCAACTGGCCCGTGCGCTGTCGGAGATCGACCTTGGGGCTGGCCTTGCCGATCTGGCACGCGGGGCCGAATGGTGTCGCCCGCAGCTTGACGACAGCCGGGCGTTTCACGTGGAATCGGGTCGGCATCCGGTGGTGGAACAGGCCCTGCGCCGCGCGGGCGAGCCTTTCGTGGGCAATGATTGCGATCTGGACAACGCGGCCTTGTGGCTGCTCACGGGTCCGAACATGGCGGGCAAATCAACCTTCCTGCGTCAGAACGCGCTGATCGCAGTGCTGGCGCAGATCGGAAGCTACGTGCCCGCGACTTCGGCGCATATCGGTCTCGTCAGCCAGATCTTCAGCCGGGTCGGCGCGTCGGACGATCTCGCGCGGGGCCGATCCACCTTCATGGTCGAGATGGTCGAAACCGCCGCGATCCTCAATCAGGCCGATGACCGGGCGCTGGTGATCCTCGACGAGATCGGGCGCGGCACCGCCACCTATGACGGCCTGTCGATCGCCTGGGCGGTGCTGGAGCACCTGCACGACGTGAACCGCTGCCGCGGCATTTTCGCGACCCATTACCACGAGATGACCCAGCTTGCCGCCAAGCTAGACGGCGTGGCGACGGCGACCGTCGCGGTGCGCGAGTGGCAAGGCGAGGTGATCTTCTTGCACGAGGTGCGGCGTGGCACCGCGGATCGCAGCTATGGCGTACAGGTGGCCCGTCTCGCCGGGCTTCCGACATCGGTGGTCGAGCGGGCACGGGTGGTGCTTCAGGCGCTGGAACAGGGCGAACGCGAAGGCGGCGGACGGCGTCAGGCGCTGATCGACGATCTGCCCCTCTTTGCCGCCACGGCACCTGTTCAGGAACCTACGACGTCTAAGCTGTCATCGAGAATGCAGGAGATCGAGCCTGACAGGCTGACCCCGCGTGAGGCGCTGGAGCTGATCTACGAGTTGAAGTCGCTATCGCACGACATTTCGTAATGGTTCCCCAAAAAGAGAGCGCGGCTTTCGCCGCGCTCTCGAACTCATAACCTGATCACTTGCCTCACTAACGCGATCGAACCGGATGGGTTCCGGCAAGCTACTGATTTTTTCAGCTTTCTTTCATCGACGAGACGCCGACCTGCGCGGGGCGCAGCAGGCGGTCGTGCAGCATGAAACCTTGCGTCGCAACCTGAATGATTTCGCCCGCCTTGGTCCCCGGTACGGGCGCTTCGAACATCGCCTGATGCTGCTGCGGGTCAAATTTGTCGCCCACTTTAGGGTCGATCGGGTGGATGCCGTGCTTTTTGAAAACGCTCAGAAGCTCGCGCATGGTCAGCTCGATCCCCTCGATCAGCGCCTTTTGCGCTTCGCGCTGATCCTCGGCGATGGCGTTGAGGGCGCGGGAGAGGTTATCATGCACCGGCAACAGATCGCGCGCCAGCTTGGAGCCGCCGTAATTCTCGGCCTCGCGCCGATCCCGCTCGGCCCGCTTGCGGGTGTTCTCGGCATCGGCCAGGGCACGGATGAAACGGTCGCGGATCTCGTCGCGCTCGCGCTTGAGCATCTCGAGATCGTCCGACCCCTCGGCGGCCTCGGCGCTCACTTCGCCGTTCTCGTCGACCTCCGCGGCCAGTTCGTCGAGGCTGCGCGGTTCGTCCTGTTCTGCCATTGCTGTCTTTCCCCTTCAGGAGCGGTCGGACACGAGGCGCCCGACCAGCTGTGCGGTGTAGTCCACGATGGGCACGATCCGCCCATAATTGAGTCGGGTCGGCCCGATGACGCCCACGGCGCCGATAATCTTACGGTCGGCGTTCATATAAGGAGAAACAACCAAAGAGGAACCCGAAAGTGAGAAAAGCTTGTTCTCGGAGCCGATGAAAATCCGTACCCCGTCGCCCTCTTCGGCGAGGTCGAGAAACTGCGCGATGTCGCGCTTGCGCTCCAGATCGTCGAACAGCGTCCTGATGCGGTCGAGATCGGCCTCCTCGCCTGCCTCGCCCAAGAGATTGCCGCGACCGCGCACGATCAACCTCTCGCTCTGCTCACCGGGATTGACCCATGTGGCGAGGCCGGCTTCGACCAGATCGGCGGCAAGCCGGTCGATCTCCTGCCGCCGAGTGGCGATTTCACGTGAAATCACGCCAGCCAGTTCGCGCAAGGTATGACCGCCCGCGATGGCGTTGAGGAAATTCGCCGCCTCGCGCATTGAGGACGGGGTCTGGCCCTTGGGCGGGGCAAAAATGCGGTTCTCGACATGGCCGTCCGCGAAGACCAGCACCACCAGCGCCCGCTCGGCCGAGAGCGACACGAACTCGATATGCTTGATCGGGGCTTCGTGCTTGGGCGTGAGCACGAGGCTCGCTCCATGGGTGATGCCCGACAGCGCATGGCCCACCCGATCGAGCAGGGAGGCCACGTCGCCATCCGCCTCCTGCATCGAGGAATCGATGCGGCGGCGGTCCTCGCCGTCGAGATCCCCGACCTCGAGAAGCCCATCGACGAACATCCTCAACCCGGTCTGGGTCGGAATCCGGCCGGCGCTGATATGCGGGCTGCCCAAGAGGCCCAGATGCTCGAGATCCTGCATGGTGTTGCGAATCGTCGCGGCCGAGACCTTTTCCGACATATGCCGGGTCAGCGTCCGTGACCCCACCGGGGCCCCGGTTTCGAGATAACCTTCGACCACGCGCCGAAACACCTCGCGCGAGCGGTCGTTCATGTCCTCGATACGGGGCGATCTGTCTGGCATCGCGGTCAGGGTTCCTTGCGGGGCATGGCACCATAGGGGCGGGTCGGGGGCGAGGTCAATGCGGCCCCGCGGCGGCCTTGGATTTGTGGTCGGCAAGGCGTATGCGCAAGCCCGACACATGAAAGGATGACACTATGCGCCCCTCCGGACGGACCCCCGACGCGCTGCGCGCCGTCGAGATCGAAACGGGCTTCAACTGTCACGCGGAAGGTTCCTGCCTGATCCGTGTCGGCCAGACCCAAGTGATCTGTACCGCCACCGTCGAGGAGCGCGTGCCGCCCTTCAAGCGCAACTCGGGCCAAGGTTGGGTCACGGCGGAATACGGCATGCTGCCGCGCGCCACAAACAGCCGGATGCGGCGCGAGTCCAAGGACAAGCAGTCGGGCCGCACGCAGGAGATCCAGCGCCTGATCGGGCGGTCCCTCCGGGCCGGAGTCGATTTCCATGCGCTCGGCGAGCGGCAGATCACCATCGACTGCGACGTGATTCAGGCCGATGGCGGCACCCGCTGCGCCGCGATCACCGGTGGCTGGGTCGCCATGAAGCTCGCCGTTCAGAAGCTGATGAAGGCGGGCCTCGTGAAGACCGATCCGCTGGCCGAGCCGGTCTCGGCAGTCAGCTGCGGTCTCTATGCGGGGCAACCCGTGCTCGATCTCGACTATCCCGAAGACAGCGAGGCTGGCGTTGACGGCAATTTCGTGATGTCGGGATCGCGCCTGATCGAGGTACAGATGTCGGCCGAGGGCTCGACCTTCACGCGCGAACAGATGACCCAGCTGCTGGATCTGGCAGAGGCGGGATGCGCCGAGCTGGGCCGCGCACAGCTCGCGGCGATCGCATGATGCGCCGCTTTGCCGAGACCTCCCTCGTCGTGGCTACGCATAATACGGGCAAGCTCGATGAATTTCGCGCGCTGTTGTCGCCCTATGGCGTCACGGTGACGGGCAATGCCGATCACGGCCTGCCCGAACCCGAAGAGACGGAGCAGAGCTTTGTCGGCAATGCCCGGATCAAGGCCCGCGCCGCCGTCGCGGCGACCGGGCTTCCGGCGCTGGCTGACGATAGCGGGCTCGAGGTCTTCGATCTCGATGGTCAGCCCGGTGTCTATACCGCCGATTGGGCCGAAACCGGCGAGGGCCGCGATTTCGACATCGCAATGGAGCGGGTGCATCGCGAGCTCGAAGCCTCGGGTCGCCCTGCTCCGCACCGGGCCCGGTTCTGCTGCACCCTCGTGCTGGCTTGGCCCGATGGCCATGAAGAGGTGTTCGAGGGTCATGCTGCCGGCACGGTCACATGGCCGATGCGCGGGGCGCGCGGTCACGGATACGACCCGATCTTCGTGCCCGAGGGCCACGAGATCACCTTTGCCGAGATGGACACCGATACGAAGAACGCCATGAGCCACCGCGCCCGCGCGGTGGAGAAGCTGCGGGCCTGTCTTGGCTGAGGCTCTCGAAAACTGGCAGAGGGGCGGTTTTGGCCTCTATCTGCATTGGCCCTTCTGCCAAGCCAAATGCCCCTATTGCGACTTCAACAGCCATGTTGCCCAAACGGTCGATCAGGATCGCTGGGCAGCGGCCTATCTGAGCGAGTTGGATCGGCTTGCCGAGGAGACCGGGGATCGGATCTTGGGATCGGTGTTCTTCGGTGGTGGCACACCGAGCCTGATGGAGCCGCGCATCGTCGGTGCGATCCTGGATCGGATCGGTCGCCGCTGGCGGCTTCGCAACGATGTCGAGGTCACGCTCGAGGCCAACCCGACGTCGATCGAAGCGGACAGGTTCGCAGGCTACCGCCAAGCCGGCGTCAACCGCGTGTCCATGGGAATGCAGGCCTTGAATGACAATGACCTCAGGCGGCTTGGCCGATTACACTCTGTCGCCGAAGGGCTGCGGGCCTTCGATATTGCGCGAAATGCCTTTGATAGGATCAGTTTCGACCTGATCTACGCCCGGCAAGATCAGACGCCCGAGCAATGGTCCGCCGAATTGGAACGCGCTCTCCAGCTATGTGCGGATCACCTGTCGCTCTATCAATTGACGGTGGAAGACGGGACAGCCTTTGGTGATCGACTGGCGCGTGGTGGGTTAAGAGGACTGCCTGACGAGGATCGGGCGGCGGAGATGTACGAGATCACCCAAGCCCTGACGACGTCAGCGGGTCTTCCAGCGTATGAAGTGTCGAATCATGCTGTTCCAGGGGCGGAAAGCCGGCATAACATGGTGTATTGGCGCGCTGGCGACTGGGTCGGTATCGGACCCGGCGCCCATGGTCGACTTGGGATCGCTGGTGCTCGACTGGCAACCGAAGCCCCGAAAGCTCCGGGTGCCTGGTTGCGGGACGTCGAGGCCGATGTTGCTGGAGAGCTCCCGCGTGTACCGCTGGAGCCCGTCGAAGCTTTCGAGGAGACCATCATGATGGGTCTCCGGCTTCAGGAAGGTGTGGCAATTCCCGAGCGTGCCCCGGTCAATTCCAAGGATTTCGCTAGCCGGGTCCAAGGCCTGGAGGACCTTGGTTTCCTTCGCCGAGTTGAGGACCGGCTGATCGCGACGGAAGCTGGTCGGCCGATCCTGAACGCTCTACTGCGCGAACTTCTGGCGTGAACCCGGGGGTCACCCCCCGGACAGGAGCCGAAGAAGATCGTCGAGTTGTTCGAGATCTCGGTAGCGCAGCGTTACTTTGCCACCCTCGCCTTGAGGATCGTGATCGATGCTTACCGGCATCCGCAGGGTGGCCGAGATATCACTTTCGATCTGAACGGTGTCCGCGTCCTTTGAGGATTTGCGCGCGGATCTTACGGTCGGTGCCTTCCCCGGTTTGCGCACAAGGGATTCGGCATCGCGCACCGACATCCCCTTGAGCAGCATTTGCCTAGCAAGGCTTGACGCCTGCTCGTTCCCGACGAGCGTCCGGGCATGGCCGGCAGTCAACTGGCCGGAGGTCAACATTTCTTGCACGTCATCCGGGAGCGACAGAAGCCGCATAAGGTTGGCAATATGGCTGCGGCTCTTGCCGAGCGCACTTGCCAGTTGTTCCTGGGTATGACCGAAGCGGTCCATCAGCTGCCGATAACCCGCGGCCTCGTCTATGGCGTTGAGGTCCGCGCGCTGGATGTTCTCAATGATAGCGACTTCGAGAACTTCGGTATCGCTGTATTCTCGGATGAGTACTGGCAGTTCATGCAGCTTGGCGAGCTGCGAGGCGCGCCAGCGACGTTCGCCTGCCACAATCTCGAAATACCCTTCGCGGGATGAATCGCGCCGTACGATCAGCGGTTGGATGACGCCTTTTTCGCGAATGGAGGCAGCGAGTTCGTCGAGAGCGGTTTCATCGAAATGACGCCGTGGCTGGTCCGGGTTCGGACGGATATTTTCGATCGGAACCATCATGTCGGGACGTCTCGCCTGCTCTGCGGTGCTTTGATCCTGCGTAACATCGGCCATGAGAGCCGAGAGCCCTCTGCCCAGCCCACGTGCCTTTTGCTTCTCAACCATGTCCGACATCACCCCTCGCGTTGGATCACTTCTGCGGCCAGATCGAGATAGGCCTTGGTCCCCGCGCAGGCGGGATCATAATCAAGCACCGGCATCGCATGAGATGGCGCTTCGCTCAACCGCACATTGCGCGGGATGACCGTCTTGAATACCAAGTCCCCAAGGGTTTCTCGGGCGTCTGCTTCGACCTGTTGCGACAGATTGTTGCGCCTGTCGTACATGGTCAGAACGATCCCTTCGATGCGGAGGGATTTATTCGCAGATCCGCGGACTTCTCTCAGTGTAAGCATGAGCTGCGATAGTCCCTCGAGAGCGAAGAATTCACTCTGCAGCGGCACGATGACAGAAGCGGCCGCAACCATGGCATTGATGGTCAGAAGGTTGAGCGCCGGGGGACAGTCTATAAGGACATAGTCATACTCTACTCTATCCTGCAGCAGTTCCTTCAAACGTCTGCGCAGAATGCGGCTCCGGTCGGCCGAAGACATGAGTTCGACATCGGCGGAACTGAGATCGGTCGTGGCAGGTATGATATCCAAACCCACAACTTGAGTCCCGTGGACACCAGCACTCGCTTTGCCGTTTCCAAGAAGCAGGTCATAGGTGGTCGAGCGCCGATCGCTACGAGCAAGCCCGAGCCCTGTCGAGGCGTTGCCCTGTGGATCCATATCGATCAATAGGACCTTCCGCCCAGCTTTTGCCAAGCGGCGCCGAGATTGATCGCAGTAGTGGTCTTGCCCACGCCGCCTTTCTGGTTCGCCAATGCGATAATGTGGCAGGTGTCAGGCATGTTGCAGATCACTAATCAGGAGGACGCGGGCAGCGTCGTCAGTGCAACTGACGTATCTGCGAACGTTGAAAGTCCAATTGCGTTTGGCGTTCGAGATTTCAGTCTCATGAGACTGCCCTTTCAGGAACACGCATTGCCCATTTTGAACGAGATGTCGGTTGGCGTAGCTGAGCAGCATATCAAGAGATCCGAGTGCACGCGCACTAATGACACCAGCTTTTAGAGGATCGATGTCTTCGACGCGGCCTGTATGGACTTTTACGTTGAGATCAAAGGTGCGGGCCGCTGTACGGAGAAAAGTGGCTTTTCGATTATCGCTTTCGATCAGTTGAAATTGCAATTGTGGTGCAATGGATCTTGCCGCGATCGCAAGGACGATACCTGGAAGACCGCCTCCGGAGCCAATATCTATCCAGTTGACGGTATCATTCGGGAAAAATGCAGCCAGTTGCAAGCTATCTTCGATATGCCGTTTTTCGAGATGCTCAAGATCGTTTCGAGAAACTAAATTGATAATCGGCGACCACTTCCTCAGTAGTGCCATATATTCTGCTAGTGCTTCGCTTGTTTCACGTGAAACACTTGGTACGGCTAGCGGAGCAGGATCCTCAATTACCATCACGCAGCCGCCCGCCGACTGGCACCCATCAACAACAAGAGGCCGGCAGCAGTCATGCCCTCAATGCGCCCGGCTTCGCCAATAGACCGGGGTCGGATACTCTCAAGCTTGCCGCGGAGTTCTGAAGAAAGACCGGCGATAAGAGAATAATCTAGATCGGCCGGCAGATGACGACCCTCGTCACGCCGAATAGCTTCGGCGTCGCGATCTTGGCGCTGCAGGTAAGCAGCGTATGTTGCCTCATTCTTCAATTGTACCGCCGTGGCCCGGTCGACATCCTGCAACGTAGGATCGATCGACAACAGCATATCAAAATCGATCTCGGCAAGCGTCAATGCTGCCAATCCCGACTTGGCTGGTCGATCCGGATTCAGGTTAGCTCCGCGTGCCGCGAGTTCGGCCGCTGGAAATGTCTTGGAACCAAGAACCGCGCGCCCTGCCTGCAATTTGTCCATCTTGTCCTGAAAATGGCTCCAACGCTGATCACCAATGCACCCAACCGTTCGCCCGGCTTCTGTCAACCGCTGATCGGCATTGTCAGCACGAAGAGAAAGGCGGAACTCTGCTCGTGACGTAAACATACGATAGGGTTCAGTCACGCCCCGCGTGATCAGATCGTCGATCATCACGCCGATATAAGAACTGGTTCGGCTGAAGACGATCCCATCTCGGCCAAGCGCCGTCGCAGCTGCCGCTGCACCAGCGGCGCAGCCCTGTGCAGCAGCTTCTTCATAACCGGTCGTGCCGTTAATCTGCCCAGCAAGGTAAAGCCCAGGCACCTCCTTGAGTTCAAGGCTGCTGTTCAGGGCGCGCGGGTCGACATAGTCATACTCGATGGCATATCCCGGTTGTTCGATTTCGACACGTTCGAGGCCCGCCATGCTTCTGATGAAGCTCTCCTGCACATCGAGCGGCAATGATGTCGATATCCCGTTAGGATAGACCGTATCCGTGCCTAACCCTTCGGGCTCTAGGAAGACTTGATGGCTGTCCTTTTCGGCGAAGCGTACAACCTTGTCTTCGATAGAGGGACAGTATCGGGGACCGGATCCAGTGATATTGCCACTATGCATAGCGGACTTGGTCAAATTCGCACGAATGATGTCGTGGGCGGCAACATTGGTATGGGTAATACCACAGGCGATCTGACGCGCTTGAGGTTGCTCATTCAGAAAGGACAACATCACCGGATCATTATCACCCGGCTGCGAATCCAAACGTGACCAGTCTATCGTCCGTCCGTTCAGACGGGCGGGAGTTCCGGTCTTCAGACGCCCCATGCGCAGGCCGAGACTCATGATCCGATCGGCCAACCGGTTCGAAGCATTGTCACCGAACCGGCCGCCCACGCGGGTCTCACCACCGAAATGAAGCATGCCATTGAGGAAAGTACCGGTGGTCAGAATGACCGCTTGCGCATGTAGCCGTTGGCTCTCTGCTAGTTCGACTCCACAGACGCGGCCGTGTGCTTCAACAAGATCGGTCACCTCGCCTTCGACGATATCCAGACCTTTGATCTGTCGCAGTTCAACCTGCATCCGCTCGCGATACAACTGACGATCTGCTTGCAACCTTGGGCCTTGAACCGCAGGGCCTTTCTTTCGATTAAGGAGGCGGTATTGGATCCCGGCAACATCCGCGACGCGTCCCATCAACCCGTCGAGTGCGTCGATCTCGCGGACCAAGTGTCCTTTCCCAAGACCTCCGATCGCAGGATTACACGACATAACGCCAATCGTGGCGGCCTTCATCGTGATAAGCGCCGTTCGGGCACCCATGCGGCTGGCTATAGCCGCAGCTTCCACGCCGGCATGTCCCCCGCCAACCACGATAATATCGTAGGTTTCATGTTTCACGTGAAACACCCCCTATTTGCCGATGCAGAAGCTCGAAAATATTTCGCCAAGGATGTCTTCCACATCGACCCGGCCGACCAAAGTGTCAAGTGTTCTGACCCCAAGGCGCAGCTCTTCCGCCGCAAGATCGAGCGCCCCATGAGATTCAGAGACAATGGAAAGGCAACGCTCCATATGCTCCACTCCCACAGAGAGCGCTTCGCGATGGCGTTCGCGTATGGCAACCCCGGCTCCCAGCGCGCGTGATGACAGACGGTCCGAGATGGCCGACAGAAGTTCGTCGACACCCGCCCCAGTCAGGCCGGAAACTCCTGAAAGGCCAGGGGAATATCGGTCACAGCGACCAATCCGAACGATGTCTTTCGGCCCCTCGGTGACGGTATCGATTTCTTCCGGAGTGACCAAATGCACCCTTACATCAGCCTGCTGCGCGCGCTCGCGTGCCCGCGCGATCCCTATCGCCTCGACGGCATCCGTCGACTCCCGCAGGCCCGCCGTATCGAGAAGCGTCACAGGAAGCCCACGGAGATCCATCCGGACCTCGATCACGTCCCGCGTCGTGCCTGGCACGTCGGAGATGATTGCCGCCTCGCGTCCGGCCAAGTGATTAAGCAAGGTAGATTTGCCCATGTTCGGTGCACCGATGATGGCGACCTCAAACCCGTCCCTGATGCGTTCCGCCGCGACGACACCGTCCATTTCGACCTGCATCGCCTGCCGACAGCGTTCGAGGGTCGCGGTAACCTCAGGCGTGACATCGACAGGCACGTCCTCTTCGGCGAAATCGATAACGGCCTCGAGCAGAGCCATGGCCCGCAACAGGTCTCGCTTCCACTGATCGGCCTTTCGGCCAAGCCCACCGGACATCACCCGCATCGCCTGCCGCCGCTGCGCTTCGGTTTCGGCATCGACCAGATCGGCCAGCCCCTCGACCTGCGATAGATCGAGGCGACCGTTCTCCAAGGCCTGCCGCGTGAATTCTCCCGCCTGGGCCAACCGAAGCTCCGGCTGCTCGGACAGTTCCCTCAACACGACATCTATGACGGCGCGGCTGCCATGCAGATGAAGCTCCACGACCCCGGCCCCGGTAAAGCTGCGCCCTTTGGCAAAGGTCAGCACCAATGCCTCGTCCAGGACCTCACCCGCCATGTTCCGAACCACTCTCAGTCCTCGGCCATGCTCGGGGAGCGATCCGGTCAATCTTTCGGCCACCATACGCGCGGCGGGACCCGAGATCCGGATCACCGCGACGCCCGCGCGCCCGCGCGCGGTCGCCAGGGCATAGATCGTATCCATGGCCATGCCTTGCGATCTCGCGTCAGGTGTTCATGGAGTCGAAGAAATCGGAGTTCGTCTTGGTCTGCTTCAGCTTCGAGATCAGGAACTCGATCGCATCCGTGGTGCCCATCGGGTTAAGGATACGGCGCAGCACATAGGTTTTCTGCAGATCGATCTTCTCGACCAGCAGCTCCTCCTTGCGGGTGCCCGATTTGAGGATGTCCATCGCCGGGAAGACGCGCTTGTCGGCCACCTTGCGATCGAGCACGATCTCGGAGTTGCCGGTGCCCTTGAACTCTTCGAAGATCACCTCGTCCATGCGGCTGCCGGTGTCGATCAGCGCCGTTGCGATGATGGTGAGCGAGCCCCCCTCCTCGATGTTGCGCGCCGCACCGAAGAACCGCTTGGGCCGCTGTAGCGCGTTGGCGTCGACGCCCCCAGTCAGCACCTTGCCCGAGGACGGTACGGTGGTGTTGAAGGCTCGGCCCAGTCGCGTGATCGAATCGAGCAGGATCACTACGTCGCGCTTGTGCTCGACGAGGCGCTTGGCCTTCTCGATCACCATCTCCGACACGGCAACGTGCCGCGTTGCGGGCTCGTCGAAGGTCGATGAGACGACCTCGCCCTTCACGCTGCGCTGCATGTCGGTGACCTCCTCGGGCCGCTCGTCGATGAGCAGCACGATGAGATAGCACTCGGGATGGTTCTTCTCGATCGAGTGCGCAATGTTCTGCAGCAGCACCGTCTTGCCGGTGCGCGGCGGCGCCACGATGAGCGAGCGCTGGCCCTTGCCGATCGGGGAGACGAGATCGATGATCCGTGCCGAACGGTCCTTCGTCGCCGCCTCTTCCTCGACCTCCATCTTCAGCCGCTCGTCGGGATAGAGCGGCGTCAGGTTCTCGAAGGCGACCTTGTGGCGCGCCCGATCGGGATCCTCGAAATTGATCTTCTCGACGCTGCGCAGCGCGAAATAACGTTCGTTTTCATTGGGTTCGGCGATCACGCCCTCGACCGTGTCACCGGTGCTCAACGAAAACTGGCGGATCATGTCGGGCGAGACATAGATGTCATCGGGACCGGGCAGATAGTTGGCCTCGGGGCTACGCAGGAAGCCGAAGCCGTCCTGAAGCACCTCAAGCACGCCATCGCCGCCGATGACCCAGTCTTCCTCAGCCCGTTCCTTGAGGATGGCGAACATCATGTCGCCCTTGCGCATCGTCGAGGCGTTCTCGATCTCCAGCTCTTCGGCCAGCGAGAGAAGATCCTTCGGGCTCTGCGCCTTGAGATCGGCGAGGTTCAGGCGGTCCTGGGACATGGGAAACGGTCCTGTGGCAGCCCGCGGGCCGCTCTTGTCGGTCGTGAAAATGGAATCGCTTCGCCCGGACGGGCAAGCGGGAGAAGTCTTAGGCGGGGATAAGTCGCGCGTCAACGTCGCAGCGCGCCCATGGCCTCAGAACGGGCGGACCACCACCGCGACCACGATGAGCAAAAGCAGGAGCGTCGGCACCTCGTTGGCGATGCGGTAGCTGCGGCCCGCGCGGGTATTGGTGCCCGCGGCGAACTCCTTGAGGCGCTTGGAGAGCCAGCCATGCATTCCCGTCATCGCCAGCACCGCCGCCGCCTTGACCCAAGGCCAGCCCTGCGACCAGTCGACCACCCCAGTGGATATCAGCAACCCGCCGAAGATCCAGGTCGAGATCATCGCCGGCGTCATGATCAGCTTCAGGAGCTTGCGTTCCATGATCTGGAACGTGCGGTCCAGCTCTGTCCCCTTCTCGGCCCGCTCCGCGTGGTAGACGAAGAGCCGCGGCAGATAGAACATCCCGGCCATCCACGCCACGAAGGACAGGATGTGTCCGGTCTTTATCCACGGATAGGCGGCGGCAAGCAGGTCGGTCATTTCGATCCCTTTCTCGGACCGGCTCCTTCTCAAATGAATAAGGATAAAAGAAAAGATGATGATGGTAGTAGGGCGGTGGATAAGCGGCAGTTGACAGCATGTCCCCAGAGTCGTCCACAGGCTACGCGGACTCGACGATGCCGAGGAACGACTCGGCTACACCGGTCAAACCCATGATATAAAATGAAAAATATTTATCACTTGCCGCATGTCCCAACCGAGTCGTGATCTTGACTCGGGCATTTGCCCACAATTGCCCCCAGCGAGGCTCTTGTCCTCGTCCCCCGTGGATAACTCGCTGAGTCGCAAAGCCGACTCACCCCGCTTGTCCCGAGTCGCGACAGGGGTCACAACTCTCCACCGAGTCGTCCTTATGATTCGATCCCGATTCCTCCCTAGAGTCGTCCACAGGCCCGCCATGACCCAAGCCCTCGTCCTCGCCTCCGGATCAGAGATCCGCGCCAGCCTCCTGCGGCAGGCCGCGATCCCCTTCGAGATCGAGAAAGCCCGCATCGACGAAGCCGCGCTGAAGGCTGCGCTTCTCGCCGAGGACGCACCGCCGCGCGATCTCGCCGACAAGCTCGCGGAGATGAAGGCGCTCAAGGTCTCGGCCCGCCACCCCGGGGCGCTAGTGCTCGGCTGCGACCAGGTTCTCGCCCTCGGCGGAGAGGTGTTCTCCAAACCCGAAAGCCCCGAGGACGCGCTAGACCAACTCACCCGCCTCTCGGGCCGCACGCATCAGCTCCTCTCGGCCGCCGTGGTCTGCCTCGACGGGGAACCGATCTGGCGCCACGTCGGGGTGGTCCGGCTCGACATGGCCAAATGTTCGGAGAGCTATCTGCGCGATTATGTCGACCGCAACTGGGCCTCGATCCGCCATTCGGTCGGCGGCTACAAGCTCGAGGAAGAGGGCGTGCGCCTGTTCGTGCGAGTGATGGGCGATTATTTCACGGTGCTGGGCCTGCCCTTGGTCGAGCTGATCAACTGGCTGGTTCTGAGGGGAGATCTGCAAAGATGAGCGCGCATCGCATTCCGTTGGCCGGGGTCATCGGCGCTCCGATCGCCCATTCCCGCTCACCCCGGCTTTTCGCGCATTGGTTCGGCGCCATGGGGATCGCCGGGCATTATGTGCCCTTGCATATCGAGCCCGCCAACTTCGAGCAGGGCGTGCGCGCCCTGCCCCTGATGGGGTTTCGCGGCACCAACGTGACGCTGCCGCACAAGCTCGCGGCGCTGCAGATCGCCGATCACCTCAGCGACCGCGCCCGCCGCATCGGTGCGGCCAACACTCTGACCTTCCGCGAGGACGGCATCCACGCCGACAACACCGACGGTCATGGCTTCCTTGAAAATCTGCGGCAGTCGGCGCCCGGCTGGTCCGCGGCGGACGGCGCGGCGGTGGTGTTGGGCGCGGGCGGTGCCGCGCGCGCCGTGCTCGACGCGCTGGTCGAGGCCGGCGCCCCCGAGATCCGCCTCGCCAACCGCACCCGCGCCCGGGCGCAGGCGCTGGCCGAGGCGTTCGGCCCGAGGATCCGGGTGATCGACTGGGTCGAGGTTCCCGAGGCTCTCGATGGATCGGCGACGGTGGTCAACACCACCTCGCTGGGCATGGAGGGCGCCGATCCCTTCGATCTCGACCTTTCCGCCCTGCCCCGCGACGCGCTGGTGACCGATCTTGTCTATACGCCGCTCGACACACCGATGCTGATCGCGGCGCGGGCGCAAGGCTGCCGCACGGTCGACGGGCTGGGGATGCTGCTGCATCAGGCCGTACCGGGGTTCGAACGCTGGTTCGGCGCCACGCCGGAGATCACGGAGCCACGCGCGCGGCGGTGCTGGGATGATTTTCCGTCTCGGCCTCACCGGCTCCATCGGCATGGGAAAATCGACCACGGCGGCGATGTTCGCGGATGAGGGGCTGCCGGTCTGGGACGCCGATGCCGCCGTGCACCGGCTTTATGGTCCCGGCGGTGCGGCGGTTGCACCGGTGGGCGCGGCCTTTCCCGGCGCGATCGAGAGCGGCGCGGTGTCGCGTGACCGGCTCAAGGCGATCATCGCCGCCGACGCCACGGCCCTGCCCCGCATCGAGGGGATCGTGCATCCGTTGGTGCAGGCCGACCGCGAGGCTTTCGTTGCCGCGCAATCTGCGGAGATCGTGGTGCTCGACGTGCCGCTGCTGTTCGAGACCGGCGGCGAGGCGGAGATGGACGCCGTCGTGGTGGTCACCGCGCCGCCGGAGGTTCAGGCCCCGCGCGTGCTCGTCCGCCCCGGCATGACCCGCTCTCAGTTCGACGCGATCCTCGCGCGGCAGATGCCCGATCTTGAGAAACGCGCTCGTGCCGATTACTTGATCGAGACCGTGAGCCTCGACGCGGCCCGCGCCAGCGTGCGAGATGTCATCGAGCGGATCAGGAGACAGCTGGGTCATGCGTGAGATCGTACTCGACACCGAGACCACCGGATTCGAGCCGGCGGAGGGCGACCGCATCGTCGAGATCGGCGCGGTCGAACTGCAAGGCCACATGCCCACGGGCCGCACTTATCATCAATATATCAATCCCGAACGCTCCATGCCCAAGGGCGCGTTCGAGGTGCATGGACTCGGTGACGATTTCCTGCGCGACAAGCCGAAATTCGCCACCATCGCGCAGGACTTTCTCGACTTCATCGGCGATGCGCGGCTGGTGATTCACAACGCCGCCTTCGATATGAAATTTCTCAACGCCGAGCTGGGCTGGGTGAACAAGCCCAAGATCCCGATGGACCGCGCCCTCGACACGCTGGCCATCGCGCGCAAGCGGTTTCCCGGCTCGCCCGCCTCGCTCGACGCGCTGTGCCGCCGTTTCGGCATCGACAACGCGCGCGCACGCTGCACGGCGCGCTTCTCGATAGCGAGATCCTCGCCGAGGTCTATCTGGAGCTGATTGGCGGTCGGCAGCCCGATTTCGCGCTCAAGGTGGCGCAGGGGCGTGGTGGCGACGCGGAAGCCGATTGGCGCCCGCGCCCGCGCCCGGTGCCGCTGCCACAGCGGATCACCGGGGATGAGGCCGCCGCCCATGCCGCCTTCGTGGGGGGCTTGGGCGACGCTGCGCTCTGGAAGAAGTTCAGCTAGGCCTCACGCGGTGCCCGACGGGCCCTGCTCGGCCTCGGCTGCCTTCTGGGCCTGCTGCTGCTGTGCGCGGCGCTGAAGCTCGTTGCGATAGAGCTGCAGGAAGTCGATCTGCTCGAGGTTCAGCGGCGGGAAACCACCGTCGCGGGTCACGTCCGAGACGATCCGGCGCAGATAGGGGAAGGTCATGCGCGGGCATTCGATCAGCAGGTAGGGGTGCAGCTGATCGTCCGGCACGCCGGAGATCTGGAACACGCCCGCATATTCGATCTCGAACAGGAACAGCGGCTCGCCCGATTCCTTGGCCTTCGAGGTGATGTTGAGCTTGGTGATGACCTCGTACTGGCCCTCGGCCCCGCGCTTGCGGGCATCGAGATTGACCTGCACCGAGACCTCGGGCTGCAGGTCGCCGGTAAGGCCCTTCTGCGCCAGCGCGTTCTCGAAGGACATGTCGCGGATGTACTGCGCGACGATGCGCTGCGTCACCTTGGGCTGCTGTGCGGCCTGATCGTTGGCCTGAGGGGTCGCGGGGGCGTCGGGCGTGTCGGTCATGAAGATCCTCCGGTGTCAGTTGCACGAATGTCTAGCAGCCCCGTGGTCGCCCCTCAATGGCGGGTCCAGCCCGAAGGATGCGTCGGCGCGCGGCCCTCGCCCAACTCCTGGAATTCGCCGTCGATCACCGTATCGCGCGGCGCACGCGGGCCGGGCTCGGGCCGTGACCCCATCTCGAAGCTGGCCACCTTCACCTTGTCCTTGAGAAGCCGGAACACCCGCGCCCGCACCGCCGGGATCAGGAGCGCAAAGCCACAGGCATCGGTGAAGAACCCCGGCGTCAGCAACAGCGCGCCCGCGAACAGGATCATCGCCCCGTCGGCCAAAGGCCGCGAGGGATCCGACAGTTCGGACATGGAACGCTTGAGCCGATCGAGCGCCAAGAGCCCCTGCCCACGCACCAGCGCGGTGCCCGCGATCGCGGTCAGCACCACGATCAGCAGCGTCGGCCAGAGCCCGATCAGCCCGCCGATCTGGATGAACAGGCCGATCTCGATCAGCGGCACGGCGAGAAAAGCGATGAAGAGCCACATGGGCGGTCTCCCGATGGTCTGTGATCGTCCCGCCGCGACGATCTGCGCCGGGGCGTTGGTGGACTTGAAGGTTCGCGTGGCTTACATAGGTGCCACATGGGTCCGGTGCGAGGCCCGTGCTGACAAGAGGCCCAGAATGAACTCTCCCATCATCCAGCTTCTGGTGCTCGCAGGCATCGCGATATTCCTGATTCTGCGGCTGCGCGGTGTGCTGGGCACGCGCGAGGGTTTCGAGAAGCCGAGCCTTCCCGCACAGACCGAAAAGCGTCGTCCCCGCCCCGAATTCGAGGTGATCGAGGGCGGCCCCGATCGCGATATCACCGATCACGTGCCCGAGGGCAGCGACACTGCCAAGGCACTCTACGCGATGAAGGCGGCAGACCCGGACTTCAACCTGAGCGAGTTCCTGCAAGGGGCTCGTGGGGCCTATGAGATGATCCTCATGGCCTTCGAGAACGGCGATCTCGAAAGCGTGAAGCCGTTTCTGTCGGAGGATGTCCATGAGGCGTTCGCCGAGGTGATCGCCGCGCGCGAGCGCGAAGGCCTCAAGGTCGAGGCGACCTTCGTGGGTCTGGGCGAGATCGCGGTGCGCGAAGCCAGCTTCGACGCCGCCAGCCGCGAGGGCGAGATCGCGGTGCGATTCACCGGTGAGCTGACCTACGTGGTGCGCAACACTGCGGGCGAAATCGTCGAAGGCTCCACCTCCGAGATCAAGCGCCAGCGTGATGTCTGGACCTTCGGCCGCATCATGGGCAACGAAGATCCCAACTGGAAACTGGTGGCGACCGGGGAATGATCCGGCGCGCGGCGGCACTGGCCTTGGCCCTCGGGCTGCCGCTCGCCGCGACGGCGAGTCCCAAGCTGCTCGGTTTCGAGCAGCTCCGCGGTTGGGCCGAGGACGATCACGCCGCCGCGCTCGAAACCTTTCTCGAAACCTGCCGCGACCTGCGCGACCGCGATTGGAAGGCGCTCTGCGCGCTGGCCCGCGAAACCGACGACGCGCGGGGTTTCTTCGAACTGTTCTTCCTTCCGGTGCTGTTTGAGGACGGGCGGGACGCGCTGTTCACCGGCTATTACGAGCCCGAGCTGCGCGGCTCCGAGGTGCCTGACGGACGATATGTCGCCCCGGTCTACCGCGTGCCCGACGATCTGCCCGCAGAGGGGCCATGGCTCACCCGGCAGGAAATCGACGAGGGCGGCGCGCTGTCCGGGCGCGGGCTCGAGATCGCCTATGTCGATCCGGTCGAGTTGTTTTTCCTGCAGATTCAAGGCTCGGGCCGGGTGCGGCTGCCGGGCGGCAAGGTGATCCGTCTCGGCTATGGCGCGGCCAACCGCCAGCCCTATTCCTCGATCGGTCAGGAGTTGGTGGCGCGCGGCGTCTACGAGCCGCATCAGGTCTCGGCGAGGTGATCCGCTCATGGGTGCGCCGCAACCCCGATGACGGGCGCAAGCTCCTGTGGACCAACCGTTCCTACGTGTTCTTTCGCGAGGTGAACGAGGTGCCGCCCGAGCGGGGCCCTCTGGGGGCGATGAACCGATCGATCACGCCGCTGCGCACGGTGGCCATCGATCCGGCTTATGTGCCGCTTGGCGCACCGGTCTGGATTGAGACCGAGGGCGAGGACGGGTTTCGCCGCCTGATGGTGGCGCAGGACACCGGCTCGGCGATCAAGGGCGCCCAGCGCGCCGACATCTTCTTCGGCACCGGGCGCATGGCGGGCAAGCGCGCGGGCCGGACCCGCGATACGGGGCGGCTGGTCATGCTGCTGCCGATCCAGCGCGCTTGGGACATGCTGCCGCAGACGCTGGCCGATCCGGCCTGATGGCGCGCAGGCCCCGGCACTTGTCGCCCGAGGAGCGGGCGTTGTGGGACAGCGTCGCGCGTCAGGCCGCGCCGATGCACAAGCGCCGTGCCGCCGCTCCCGCCCCCGAGGCCAAGGCCGCACCCAAACCGCCGGAGGTCGCCCCGTCCGAGCGCTTCGATCCCCTGCCCCGGTTCCGGGTCGGGCAGAAGGCCGATGCCGCACGGTCCGACGACCTGCTGCCGGGCCTGCGCGACCGGCTGCGCGCCGCGCCCGTGGCAATGGACGCCAAGGCGCATGGCCGCATGACGCGCGGCAAGCTCAAGCCCGAGGCCCGGCTCGACCTGCACGGCATGACCATGTCCGAGGCACATCCCGAGCTGGTGGCCTTCATCCTGTCGTCGCAGGCCATGGGCCGCCGTCTCGTTCTGGTGATCACCGGCAAGGGCCGTGAAAAGGACTACGAGGCGCCGATGCCGGTGCGTCACGGCGTGCTGCGCCATCAGGTGCCGCAATGGCTCGGGTTGTCGCCGCTCAGGCAAGCGGTGCTGCAGATCACCCCGGCGCATCTCCGCCATGGCGGCGAAGGCGCTTATTACGTCTATCTGCGTCGCGCCCGCTAGGCTGCGCGCGCCAATGCATCTGGCGCGGGCAAGAGCCGCGCGGCCCGGCGCACGCCGAGGGCCGCGAGCAGCCCAGCGAGGCCCAGATAGGCCGCGATCCCCAGCATCTGGTCCGGGAAATCGACGCCCCGGTCGATCAGCAGCCCGCTGATCCCCGGCCCCACCGCCGAGCCGAACACCATCACCGCGGCCGCCGCCGACTTGATCGCGCCGATATGGCGCGTGCCGTAGAACTCGGCCCAGAACGCGCCCGGAAGCACCGCCTGCGCGCCCGTGCCAAAGCCCAGCACCGCGAGGCCGAGCC
>NZ_BATB01000033.1 GCF_000466965.1 Limimaricola cinnabarinus LL-001 | reverse complement strand
CCAGTGGCGCAGCCCGGCATCCGCGTGCCTCGCAGGTGACGGTGAGCGCGTCGCGCCCCTCCTCGACGCCCGAGAGCCGCAGCCGGGGGCGCAGCACGCGCCCCTCGGCGTCGCGCAAGCTCAGCCCCGGCTGACCCGGAAAACCACGATCCGCCTCGGGGCAGATCGACAGGGGCGGGTTGGCGTCGAGCATGCCGCCGGTGATGTCGCGCGCCTCCGTCTCGGCGATGGCGTCGAGATCGCACCCCTTCGGCAGCGGCGCGCCCCAGTAGACGACAACCGGCAGGCGCGCGTCGGATGAGGCGAGAACGAGGGTCTGGACGAAGCTGTCCAGTCGCCAGCATTGCATCATTTCACGGCTCCGAGGGTCAGCCCGGCAATGAAGTGCCGCTGCATCAGGAAGAACATCGCGACGGGCGGCAAGGCGGCGACGATGCTGCCCGCGCTCATCAGGTGGTAGGCGGCGCGGTACTGCGCGTTGAATGAGGTGATCCCGGCGGTGACCGGCTGGCTCTCGGCCCCTTGGGTCAGCACCACGGCCCAGAAGTAGTCGTTCCAGATGAAGGTGAAGATGAGGACAGCCAGCGCCGCGATGGCAGGCTTCATCAGGGGCAGCACCACGAACCAGAAGATCCGCCATTCGGCCACGCCCTCGACCCGTGCCGCCTCGATCAGCTCATAGGGCAGCGCGCGGATGAAGTTGCGCATGAACAGCGTGCAGAATCCGGTCTGGAAGGCGATGTGGAACAGCACGAGACCGGTCTTGGTATTGTAGAGGCCGAGATCGAGCGTGAGGTCGCGGACGGGGACCATCAGGATCTGGAACGGCACGAAGTTGCCCGCGACGAAGAGAAAGAAGATCCAGAGGTTCGCCTTGAACTTGTAGATGCCGAGCGCGAAGCCGGTCATGCAGGACAGCGCCACCGCGCCGATCACCGTGGGCACGGTAATCAGGACCGAGTTCCACAGGTAGCGCGGCATGTCGCTTTCGAGGAACACCTTGGAGTAGTTGGTGATGCCCTCGAACGACGACGGCCAGCCCCAGTAATTGGCGTTGGCGAAATCGGCGTCGGGCCGGATCGAGAAGACCGCGACGGCGATGAGCGGCAGGAGCCACAGCACGAGGGCCATGGGAATGAGCGCCTGATAGGCGAACTGGACGGGGCGCGAGGCGCGCTCGATGGGTGCGGGATACATGTCAGCGGCCCCTTTCGTCGCGGTACATGGACCACAGGAAGTAGGTGATGAAGACCAGCATGATCAGGAACAGCACCACGCGATCGCCGCGCCGTAACCCATGCGGAAGCCGTATTCGGACAGCGCCACCTCGAACATGTAGAAGCTGAGCACCCGGCTCTGGCCGAAGGGTCCGCCCGCCGTCATGATCGAGATGAGGTCGAACGAGCGCAGCGCGCCGATGATCGTCACCACGAAGGCGATGAAGGTGGCCGGGCGCAGCTGCGGCAGGATGATGTGCCACAGCATCCGGAAGCCCTTGGCGTTGTCGAGGCGGCCCGCCTCGATCTGCTCGGGGTCCACGGCGTTGAGGCCGGTGAGATAGAGGATCATGCAATAGGCAGTCTGCGGCCACAGGCCGGCGGCGATGATGCCGTAGGTGACGTAGCTCTCGTCGCCCAGCACGTTGACTGGCCCGAGGCCCACCCAGCCCAGCATCACGTTCAACAGCCCGAAGGACGGGTCGTAGAACCAGCTGAAGACGAGGCCGACGACGACCTGGCTGATCACGAAGGGAAAGAAGAACAGGGATTTGTAGATGCGGATGCCGGTGACGGTCTGGTTCAGGAACAACGCGATCGCGAGGCCCGCCGGGATCGCCAGAAGATAGAGCACCAGCCAGATCAGGTTGTTCCTGAGCGAGGTGTAGAAGGCATCGTCCCAATACATCTCCTCGTAATTGCGCAGGCCCACATATTCGGCCGCGCCGAGCCCGTCCCAATCATAGAGCGAGACGTTGAAGCTCTGGAACACCGGGATCAGAACGTAGATCGCGAAGAACAGGATGCCCGGCGCGAGGAAAAGCCACGGGGTGATGGCGATCTGGTTGCGGCGCCACCACGAGCGCGGGGCCGCTCGGGGCGCGGTGGAGGGCGGAAGCGGGGCCATGGCTGAACCTTCTGGGATGAACGTGGGACGCGGGGGGCGGGCCGGCCCCGGCCGCAGTCATTCAGGTGCGATCAGTAGATCCGCTGGCGCGCGCGCTCGAGCCGGTCGAGGATCTGGTCGAGCTGGTCGGGCTTGACCATGAACTCCTGGAAGCCCTCCATCGCGACCTTTGCCATCTCGGCCGGCGCGTCGCGGTCGAAGAACTGCGCCACGCCGCCGGGGCTGTTGGACGACAGCGTCTCGAAGCCTTCCTTCAGGAACTTGTCGTCATCGACCGAGGAGCCGCTGTTGACCGGAAGCTGTCCCAGCGCGTCGCCCGCGTTGATCGTGGTCTGGTTGTCGGCCGAGGCCACGAAAGTCAGGAAGGCCTTGGCCGCCTCCTTGTTCTGCGCGCCCGACGGGATGTGGAAGGTGTCGGTCGGCGCGTCCTCGGCCAGTTCCACATCCGGGTTGATCGCCGGGAACTGGTAGTAGTCGATCTGCTCGTCGGTGAGCCCCGCTTCGCGCAGCGGCGCGACGGCGAAGTTGCCCATCAGGTAGGCGCCCGCCTCGCCGTTGACCATGAAGGGCAGGGCCTCCTGCCAGCTATAGGCGGTGTGGTTGTCGATGTAGGCGCCCATGTCGATCAGCTCGCGCCAGTTGGCGAAGGTCTGTTTCACCCGCTCATCGGTCCACTCGACCTCGCCATTGGCCAGCGCCATGTGGAAGTCGAAGCCATTGGTGCGCATGTTGAGGTAGTCGAACCAGCCGGCGGCGGTCCACAGGAACTTGGTGCCGATGGTGAAGCACTTGATGTCGTTGTCGAGCAGCGTCTGGCAGTTCGACTTGAACGTCTCCCAATCGGTCGGCTCCTCGAGCCCGTATTCCTCGTAGAGGTCCTTCCGGTAATACACGCCCCACTGGTAGTAGGTGTAGGGCACGCCCCACTGCTTGCCGTCGAGGGTCATGGCGCCCTTGGTCGAGGCCAGCTGCTCGCTCAGATCCCCCTCCCAGAGGTCCGACACATCCTCGAAAAGCCCGGCATCCACATAGGGGGCCATCCGGTTGCCCGCGTACCAGTTCGCCACGTCCGGCGGGTTGGCCGACAGGAAGTTGCGGATCTGGGTCTTGTAGGCTTCGCGGTCGATCACCGTCAGCTCGATGTTCAGCTCCGGGTGCATTTCGCCGAATCGCTCGATCATCCCCTCCATCACCGCGCGCGGCGCGGGGTTGGACATGTCCGAAAAGATCTTGAGATCGCCAGAGAGCGCCATCTCGTGACTTTCGGCAAAGGCGCCGCTGGCCAGCGTGGTCGACATGGCCAGCGCGGCAATCGCGGCCCGGTGGTAAATCTTCATGGTTTCCTCCCCATTCTAACGCATCGCCTGTCTCATTATTTGGGACTAGGTTTTGCATATTGAAATCATACGCCGGTCTGCCCTATGGTTGTCAACAGTCGAGGCGCGCATTTGCCCGCTGCGACGTGACGGAGGAGGCGGCATGACGGCGCAGCGACGCGAACAGCAGGCAGGCGACGGGACCATCGGCAAGGCGGTGACGGTGCTCGACCTCGTGGCGGGGTTCGAGCGCCCCGTGCGCTTCAACGAGCTGCGCGAAGGATCGGATTATCCCAAGGCGACGCTGTACCGGCTGCTGCAGACCCTCACGAATCAGGGGCTTCTCGCCTTCGATCCCGAGCGGCAGACCTATGCGCCGGGGCTGCGGCTGATGCGGCTGGCCCATGCCGCATGGGAGCAGGCGTCGCTCGCTCCGGTGGCGCGGCCGCATCTGGCGCGCCTTGCGGTGCAGGCGGGTGAGACGGTGCATCTGGCGCAGCTCGACGCAGGCCAGGTGCTCTATGTCGACAAGCGGGTGCCCTCGCGCCCGATCGAGATGTTCAGCCAGGCGGGCAAAGTGGGGCCCGCGCATTGCACCGGCGTCGGCAAGGCGATGCTGGCGTTTCTGGATGCGGTGGCGCTCGACCGGGCGGTAGCGCTGCAAAGCTTCTACCGCTTCACGCCGCACACGCTCACCGACGCGGAGAGCCTGCGCGCCGAGTTGGCCGAGATCCGCAAGCGCGGCTACGCCTTCGACCGCGAGGAGCACGAGCCGGGCATCATCTGCGTGGCGATGCCGATCCTGTCGGCGCGAGACCGGGTGATCGGCGCGCTCTCGGTCACCTCGGTGACCGCGCGCAAGACACTGGACGAGCTTGAGACCATGGTGCCGCTGCTGCGCGAGGCGGCGGGACGGATATCGAAGGACACGGAGGCGTGGCGATTCCCCGATCAGGGGCAGGCCCGCGACAAGGGAGAGAGCAATGTCTGACGTCACCCTGCGCAAGCTGGTGAAGCGCTATGGCGAGGTGGAGGTGATCCACGGCGTCGATCTCGATATCGCCGATGGCGAATTCGTGGTCTTCGTGGGTCCCTCGGGCTGCGGCAAGTCCACGCTGCTGCGCATGATCGCGGGTCTGGAGGAGACCAGCTCGGGCGAGATCCGCATCGGCGAGAGCGACGTGACCCGCGCCGATCCGGCCGACCGGGGCGTGGCGATGGTGTTCCAGACCTATGCGCTCTATCCGCACATGTCGGTCGAGGAAAACATGGGCTTCGGGCTGAAGATGACCGGCCATGCCAAGGCCGAGGTCAAGGAGAAGGTCCGCGAGGCGAGCCGTATCCTCAAGCTCGACGATTATCTCAAGCGCAAGCCCAAGGCGCTCTCGGGCGGTCAGCGTCAGCGCGTCGCCATCGGCCGGGCCATCGTGCGCGGGCCGGAGGTGTTTCTCTTCGACGAGCCCTTGTCGAACCTCGACGCCGAGCTTCGGGTCGACATGCGGGTCGAGATCGCGCGCCTGCACAAGGAGATCGGCGCGACGATGATCTATGTCACCCACGATCAGGTCGAGGCGATGACGCTGGCCGACAAGATCGTCGTGCTGCGCGCCGGGCATATCGAGCAGGTCGGCGCGCCGATGGATCTCTACCGCGACCCCGACAACCGCTTCGTCGCGGGCTTCATCGGCTCCCCGGCGATGAACTTCGTCGGCGGATCGGCCGCCCAAGACGGCGTGCTGGCACCGGGCCTCGGCGCGCAGACCCTTCAGGTGGCGGCGGCGGTGCCCGGCGTCGGCACGGAGGTGATCGTCGGCATCCGTCCCCAGCACCTCGCTCTGGCACCGGGCGAGAGCCATCTCGTCGATCTGGTCGAGCGGTTGGGGGGCGTCTCCTACGCCTATCTCGTGGCGGCGACCGGCGACCGGCTGGTGGTGGAGCTGCGCGAGGACGATCCCGCGCCGCGTCCCAACGACCGGGTGGGGCTGCGCGTCGACGCATCCCGCGTGATGCTTTTCGACGCGAGCACCGAGCGGCGGCTGCGCTGACGCCAGCCTGTCCGGATTCCGGGGGCGCCGGAAAGCCATCGACTTTCGTCAGAACCGGCTTTCCGGCGTTGCTCCACAGGCTTGGATGCCGCTTTTTTGTGAAGCTGCGTGCAGCGCTCCTCGATGAGACGGTCGCGTCTTGGCATCTCGGCGCAGGCGGCATAGGTAAAACCCTCGGCTCAGGCCCCCGTCATCGCCGAGGTGATCTCGATCGGCCGGCCTTCGCGGAACGACAGGTTCGCGGCCTCGGCGAGCGCCAGCGCGTTCACTCCGTCCTGCACCGTGGCTGGCACCGGCTTGCCCTCGACGCAGGCATCGACGAAGGCGGACCATTCGATCGCGTAGGCGCGCATGTAGCGTTCGAGAAAGAAGAAGACCGGCTTGGCCGAGACGGTGCCGACGGCGGTCGACTTCACCACCGTGTTCTCGATTTCGTTGCGCGCCTCGAGCGTGCCCTCCGAGCCTAAGAGCTCGACCCGCTGGTCGTAGCCGTAGGGCGCGCGGCGCGAGTTGCGGATCGTGGCGATGCGGCCGTCCTCGTAGGTCAGCACCACGACGGCGGTGTCGATGTCGCCCGCGGCGCCGATCTCGGGGTCCACGAGGCAGGAGCCATGCGCCATCACCGACTTGGGCATGCCGAAGAGGAAGGCGCACATGTCGAAGTCGTGGATCATCATGTCGCGGTAGAGCCCGCCCGACACCTTGATGTAGCTCACCGGCGGCGGGGCAGGGTCGTAGGAAGTCACGGCCAGAAGCTCGCCCTTGCCGACCTCGCCCGCCTCCAGCGCGGCCTTCACGGCGGCGAAGTTCGGGTCGAAGCGCCGGTTGAAGCCCATCATCATCGGCTTGTCATGCGTATTGGCGATGCGCCCGATCTCGAGCGCGCGCTTCAAGTCGAGGTCAATCGGCTTTTCGCAGAAGATCGCCTTGCCGACCTTCGCCCCCGCCTCGATCAGGTCGGCGTGGGTATTGGTTGACGACGCGATCAGGATGGCGTCGATGCTTGGGTCGGCGAGGATCTCGTCGGCGCGGCGCGCTGCGATGCCGTGCTCGTGCGCCAGCGCCTCGGCCGCTTCGGTCATCACATCGGTGACGGCGACCAACTCGCAACGCGGGTCCATCTTGATCGAGGCGGCATGGACCTTGCCGATACGGCCTGCGCCGAAGAGTGCGACTTTCATGGGGGTACCTTTTGGAACGGTGTCTGGTCGTGACGCTACGGCACGGCCGCGCCGGGGGTCCATTGCATAGTTCACCGCTTCGGCGGCAAATTCATCGGTAAAATCGGAACGGACCGGCGTGACGAATGCAGCGATCCGGGGCGACGCAGCTGACGCCCGCGCGGGGCGCCATGACACCGCGAGGTTCGAGCCCGGAACGAACTCGTCAGCCCGAAGCGGAAGCTGCGTCCAATCCTGTGCCCGACCATCCTTGCCGGCGCGGATCATGGTGCCCGCGACATCGGGCATTGATAGCCGCGCGTTTTCTAGGAATTATCATGCCTTTGCAATGGGATGCGGCGATGCCGGAGCCAGCAACCTGTCATGCTCTAAGATCGAACCGACCAATCACAAGCATGAGCCGGAGACTCTCCGGATGCCTGAGGACAACCCGCTGTTGCGAGTGACACTGGATGGACGCCAAGATGCGGAACCGGGCAGCTCAGGCGAGGCGGCCGTCGTCATCGATGAGGCTCACACGTACGGGAGGTCGCGGCCCCCATTTCCACAAGACCATGTTCAGATCGGCACTGCCCGCGCCTTTGGCGAAGCTTCGGACGCGCATCCGTGATAGCCTTCCGCAATGAGGCGCAGCACGAAGTCCTGCCCCGCGCTCGTGCCGCTCCGCCGCATCTGCAAGCGCCAGTCGCCCTGCCCCAGCAGGGCATGGTCGATCCCCTTGGCCGCGAGTTCGGCAGGATCCTCCGCATCGAAGATCGGGTCCAACTCGGCCTCTAGGGAGATCAGGGTCGTCGGCTGCAGAGATCCGGCCTGGTTCGCCTCGCGTATGGCGGTGAGCACCGACATCGAGGTGTAGAGCGCAGGCGTGCCGCGTGGATTGAACCGCCCGCCATACAAGCGCGCGCCTTCGCCAGAGAGCGGCTCGCGCGCCCTCATCGGATTCAGGGCGCGATACAGAATGCCCTGAAAGCGCATGTTCAGGCGTGAATGCCGGAATCGACCGCGTCGATATAATCCATGACTTCGTCCGCATGCCCTTCCCGCACGAGCTGCATGGCCGTCATCCCCCCGAACCCCGGCAGGGGCTCGGACCGATACCAGGCATATGCGATCAGCGGCGAGCCGAAGCGCGGCTCGAGCCGGTTCACGATCTCGACCATCTCGCGCAAACGCTTCTGGGTTTTCGGGCTGGCCACCCGATCCGCGCGCATGATGGCATCCCGGCCAAGGCCGACGGTCCGCGCCACCTCGTCCTTGGTGGTTCGCAGCGCCTCTGCGATGCGGCCGGGGGCGAATTGCCCGTCATGGGCGGAGATCTCGATGAACATGGCCAACTCCATATATGTTGCCATTATATCGTGTCAGATGGCATGGCAGTCAAGAGGTTCGGGCTTCATTGCGGCCTATCTGCCATGGAGTGGCGGCCACCATTCTTGCCATGCGCCTTGCGGGTGCGAGAGGTCTCCCCTCGGCGTCATGGCCGGAGCGGGGCGCCTGAGAGAGGATCGCTTGGCCATATCCCGACATGGGCCGCTCGGTGGAGCGTGTTATACTATCGACCATGGGGAACATCCCCCACAGGGATCGCTTGTCCCCCGGACAAATCATGGAGAGTGAAACGATGACACGCGGAAAAGACGGTCCTCCGACCACGACAGATGCAGGCATCCGCGTACAGAGCGACGAACATTCGCTTACCGTGGGGCCGGACGGACCGATCGTCCTGCACGACCACTACCTTCTCGAGCAGATGGCAAATTTCAACCGGGAACGCATCCCGGAGCGTCAGCCCCATGCGAAGGGCGCCGGTGCCTTCGGGCGGTTCGAGACCACGCAGGACGTTTCGCGCTATACCAAGGCCGGCATCTTCCAGCCCGCTGCGACATGCGACGTGCTGATGCGCTTTTCGACCGTCGCAGGCGAGCGTGGCAGCCCCGACACATGGCGCGACCCGCGCGGTTTTTCGGTCAAGATGTATACCGATGACGGCAATTTCGACATGGTCGGAAACAACACGCCGGTCTTCTTCATCCGTGACCCGTTGAAGTTCCAGCACTTCATCCGCAGCCAGAAGCGCCGCGCCGACAACGACATGCGCGATCACGACATGCAGTGGGATTTCTGGACCCTGTCGCCCGAAAGCGCGCATCAGGTCGCCTATCTCATGGGGGATCGGGGCATCCCCAAGAGCTGGCGCGAAATGAACGGCTATTCGAGCCATACCTATTCGCTGGTGAACGCCGAGGGCGAGAAATTCTGGGTGAAGTTTCATTTCCACACCGACCAGGGGGATGGAAACGCCTATCTGAGCCAGGACGAGGCCGACAAGCTGGCCGGGAGCGACGGCGACTACCACCGCCGCGATCTGTTCAACGCGATCCAGGCGGGCGATCACCCCAGCTGGACGCTGAAATGGCAGATCATGCCCTATGAGGACGCCAAGACCTACAACATCAATCCCTTCGACCTGACCAAGGTCTGGCCGCATTCGGATTACCCGCTGATCGAGGTCGGCAAACTGACCCTCGACCGTAACCCGACGGACTTTCATACCCAGATCGAGCAGGCGGCGTTCGAGCCGAACAACATGGTGCCGGGTGTCGGGCTGTCGCCGGACAAGATGCTGCTGGCGCGCGGCTTTTCCTACGCCGACGCGCACCGCGCCCGGCTCGGCGTGAACTACAAGCATATCCCGGTGAACAAGGCCCAAAGCCCCGTTCACAGCTATTCCAAGGATGGCGCCGGACGGACCGAGAATGTCTCGGACCCGGTCTACGCGCCCAATTCCTACGGAGGTCCCGCCGCCCAACCCGATCCACGTGGCGAGGCCGGCCTGTGGCACGCCGATGGCGATATGGTGCGCCAGGCCTATACCCTGCGCAAGGATGACGACGATTGGAGCCAGGCTGGCAAGCTGGTGCGTGAGGTGATGGATGATGCCGCGCGGGGTCGTCTGGTGATGAACGTCGTCGGGCATCTGTGCGACGGGGTCAGCGAAAAGGTGCTTCTGCGCGCCTTCGAATACTGGCGGAACATCGACCGCGAGACCGGTGACAAGATCGAGGCCGGGGTGCGCGATAAGCTGGGCGGGGCCTCCGATGCGCCGGGCCTCGCATCAGCCGAGAGCATCGGTGGCAAGGAAGCGGCCGAATAGACGCGACCCTACCGGGCGGGGTCTTTCGGCCCCGTCCTGCTCCGGGCAAGCCTATTTGCTCGAGCCGGGCTTCGGTTCGGCGCTCGGATGCTTCGGACACGGACACGCGCAAAATGGCGGAGGGGGGTAACACCGACTGCCATAAGCGCGATGCCACCCCACAGTGTTGTGACCGCGCAAAGCTGGACAGCCGCGCCGACCGCTTGAAGATATTGGCGCATGACCAAGCGCCGCACCTTCGTCTTCACCGCCTGCGCCGCGCTCTCCGCGCCGTGGGTGGTTCGCGCACAGTCGGACGATCTGCGATCCACCATGCAGGCCCTGCCGCAACTGCACTCCCTTCAAGTCCGGCGCGGTGATGGCATCGTATTTGCCGAAGCGCCCCGGGGTCCCGGTCTCGACCGTTTTGCGAACATCAAATCCTGCTCCAAGAGCATCGTGGCGCTGCTGCTCGGTGTGGCGGTCGATCGCGGCGAGATCCCCGCCGTGACCGCCACGCTGGACGAAGTCGCCCCAAGCCTCCTGCCGGCGAATGCGACAGAAGGTGTGGCCGACATCACCATGGAAGACCTCGTGACTCTGCGGGCGGGGCTCGAGCGGACGTCGGGGGCCAATTACGGGGGCTGGATCAGTTCCGGCAACTGGCTGGCCGATGCGATGACGCGCCCGATGGTCGCGGCACCCGGCACACGGATGCTTTATTCCACAGGCTCGACCCACATCCTCGGCGCGGCCCTTGCCCAAGCGACGGGACAAGACCTGCTTACGCAGGCGCGCGACCGTCTGGGCGCACCTCTCGACATCGAGATCCCGCCATGGACCCGCGACCCCCAAGGGTACTACCTGGGCGGCAACGAAATGGCTTTGCGCCCGCGGGACATGCTCAAGATCGCCACGCTCCTGCGCGACGGGGGGCGCTTTGCCGGGGAACAGGTCGTGCCGCGAGACTGGATCGCCGCCTCGACCGAGCCTCGGGCCCGTTCGCCGTGGTCGGGGCTGTCCTATGGCTATGGCTGGTTCCTGTCGCCCTCCGGCTACGTGCTCGGGCGCGGCTATGGCGGTCAGATCATCGCGGCGCATCCGGGCCGCGATCTCGCCGTCGCGATCACCTCGGACCCGACACTACCGGCCCGGTCCGACGGGTATTTCGGGGCGCTGATGCGGCTGCTCGACGGTCCGGTCATGGCCGTGGCCTAGATCGGAAAGAACGCTTTCCACCGCGATGTTGCGTCCCGCCCTTCGGCAGTCGGGCTTTCGTTGATCGAGGGCGGTGACCCTTGCCGCCAGATCGCCGAAGGCTCTCGGCACGGCTCACCGCATGATTTGCGGCATGGCTGACGGGTCTGCAAAGGTAGGCAGGGCCGCAGACAGGGGCACTGCGTAGGATCGGAGCGACCATCACCAGTCCGAGGCAGAGCGAGGCTGTGGCCGAAAGGCGACAGGTGAAAGCCAGTTGAGCGCCACTCAACTCAGGGACTGTTACCAATACTTTCGCATATATACCTATACGTGTGCCAAAGCATGTGGGAGGGCCAGAATGAAACCGTTCGCTCAGCGTCTCGTACAACTTATCGGCTGCGTGACGGCGGCGGCACTTGGCCCGGGGACCGCGAGCGCGGCCATCGAGACGGCCAAGCTGAACGTGACCGCCACCGTTGCGGACACCTGTTCGGTGGAGGTCACGCCGCTCGACTTCTCCCTGCTCAAGGTCGGCGCGCGACCGAGGAGGCGGCGGCGGGCACCGTCTCCATCATCTGTTCGGCCGACAAGTCCGCGATGTCGGTCTTTCTCGACGGCGGCACTTTCGCGATTTCGGGCCAGCGGCGGATGAAAAGCGACGCCGGAACCCATGTCCCCTATGAGATCTACTCGAACGCCGCACGCACCGCGCCTCTCTCGATCAGCGATGCCCTGTTTTCGGGCTCGATCCTGGCCACGGCACCACAGCTGTTCCAGATCTATGGGCGCGTTCCCGCCGGACAATATTCTGCCGGAACTTACAGCGACACCATCTCGGTGACCGTCAACTACTGATGGGGACGACCATGCTGCCTGTCTTTCTGTGCCGGCCTGCCGCGATCATGGCCTGCCTTGGCACCCTGATCGCCGCGGCGCCTGTCGCGGCCCAAGGGGTCTCTGTCGCGCCAACCCGCCTCGAAGTTCCGGGCGGGGCCGAGCAGACCACCATCGCCGTGCGCGCCGCCAGCAAGGCCGGCGCCGTGGTGCAGCTGCGTATCTTCGCATGGACCGAGGGCACGCCCGCCGATCGGCTGACCCCGACGCGCGCCGTGGCGGTCAGCCCGCCCATGGCGCAGCTGGGTCCGCGGCAGGAGCTGACCGCGCGCATCGTGCGCCTTGCAGGAACGCCGCCGCGTGGCCGGGAATGCTACCGCGTCCTCGTGGACAGGCTGCCCGATGCCTCCCGCAACGCCGGTCAGATCAACCTCAGAATCCGTCACTCCGTACCCTTGTGCTTCTCGAACTGAACGCAGGTCGAACGGGGAGATCGGGGCGACGCCACTTGCTGATCGCGACATGCGCCGTCGGGATCGGCGGGCTGGGCAGCGCCGCGGCGGCCGATCGGAACGCTCTCACCGATCCGGGCATGTCTCCGGCCTTGATGCCGCAGGCCCAAGAGACCCTGTTTCTCGAAGTCATCATCAACGATGCGGCGACCGGGCTGATCGCGATGTTCGAGCGAGACCCCGAGGAGCGGTTTTCCTCACCGGCCAGCGAGCTGGTCGAGCTTGGCATCGACGCACCGCCCGGTGATCGCCTCGTGGCCCTCGACGCGATCGCGTCGCTCGACTACCGCTACGATCCGCTGGCGCAAAGGATCGAGATCGACGCGGCCCCCGAAGCGCTGCTGCCACAGATGATCGGACCGCTCCGGCCCGATGCCGTCGCGCCGACCCCTCATCGGGGCTGGCGCTGAATTACGACGCCAGCCTGCGCATGTATCGGGATGTGGCCGGGGAGATACGGCCCGATGGGCCGGGGCTGGCGCTGGATGGCTGGGTGTTCACGCCGTGGGGTTGGGCCGGCACGAGGGGATATGCCGACATCACCCTCGGCAGCGATCCGAGGACGGATTGGGTGCGCTATGACAGCGTATTGCAGCACGACGCGGTGGACCGCGCGCTGACGTTCCGGGCGGGCGACATGATCGGCTCGTCGCTGTCCTGGGGGCGATCCGTGCGCCTCGGCGGTGTGCAGGTCCGAAAGGACTTCTCGCTTCGCCGCGATCTGGTGACCGCGCCGATGCTGTCCTACGCCGGCACGGCGGCGGTCCCGAGCACAGTCGACGTCTTTCTCGATGGCGCGCCGGTCTATTCCGGATCGACCGAACCGGGGCGGTTCGAGATCGACAACGTGCCGATCCGGACGGGCCCGGGCACCGCCGTCGTCACGCTGCGCGGTGCGGACGGACGCACCGAGAGCCGGGAGCTGGCCTTCTTCGGTGCAAGACGGCTGCTCGGGCGAGGCATATCCGACTATTCGATCGAGGTGGGGCAGCCGCGGCTGAACTATGGCTCGGCCACAACGGACTACCTCGACGAGACGGCGGTCTCGGCGACGTTGCGCTTTGGCGCGACGGACGAGGTGACCCTGTCGGCGCATGTCGAGGGCATGGACGATCTCGCCATGGCGGGAGTGGGCGCCGAATATGTCGCCGGACGCCGGGCCGAGGTCTCGATCTCTGCGGGGGCCAGCCATGATGGCGACCGGACCGGCCATTTCGGCGAGGTGACGTTCTCGGCCTATCCGCTCGGCCGCCTGTCTCTCGATGCCAGCCTCTATCGAAGTTTCGGGGATTTCGCCGACCTCGCCTTTGGCGTCGACCGCACGGCCGAGACCGCGAGCGAAGCCCTGCATCCGCCAAGCGCCCGTGATCTGGTCAGCCTGGTGTATCGAGGCGCCGGCCGCTCCTTGGGGCTGAACTATATCCGCCTCGAACAGGAGGGGCGGCGCCATCGGCTTGCCAGCCTGAGCTACGCGAGGGCCTTCGACCGGGTCGGCGGGACGTTGACCCTCAGCGGTGGTCACGATTTCGAGCAGGACGAAGACCGTTTTGCCGTGCTCTTCAGCCTGACCAAGGGGCGCCGGACGCGCCAATTCCACCTAGACCATGAGGGCCGAAGCCGCCTGCACGCGTCACGCGCGATAGATGAGCGGCCGGGTGCCACGGGCTATGCCGTGCAGGCGACACGCGACGGCGAAGCCTTGCGGGTTGGCGGACAGGTGGAAAGGGAAACCCGCTTCGGCCGCGCCACGGGACAGATCGCATCCGGCTCCGGTTTCGCCTCTTCGGAAATCGCCTTTCGAGGGGCGATCGCGGTGTTGGATCGCCGTCTGGCGGCCGGACGGCAGATCCACGATTCCTTCGCGGTGGTCGATGCGGGCCGGGCCGGTCTGCCGATACGCCTTCAGAACCGGGAGGTCGCCCGCACGGGGCCGGGTGGCCACGCTCTCGTTTCGGGGCTGACGTCGTACCACGTCAACAGCCTCTCGATGGATGTCGATGATCTGCCGGGCGATACGCTCTGGAGTTCGACCGCGACCGATATCGTGCCTGCGAGGCGCAGCGGCATTGCGGTCGATTTCGGTATTTCCGACGTCACCCGGTCGCGTCTCGTCACCTTGGTCGATGCCACGGGTGCGCCTCTTGCCCTTGGCACGCCGGTCCGAATTGATGGCAGGCCGAATGCTTTTGCCATCGGCTATGACGGGCAGGTGCTGTTGCAGGACACCGCGCCGGGTTCGACGGTAGAGGCTTCGCATGATGCGCGGAACTGTCGCGCAACCCTGCCGCCCGTTTCAATGGCGACGATGGAGACCCTGCCATGCCTTTGATCCGGGCGGCCCTGTGCGCCCTCATCGTCGTCCTGTCGATCGGCCTCCCCGATCGGGCCCCTGCGCAAATGGAGATGATGTCGAACTGCACCGCCACGATGACGGATATCGCCTTCGGCTCGGTCAGCCTGCGCGCGGGCGTGACGAACCAAAGCTCGGGCAGCTTGACGATCTCATGTGCCCAATTGCTGTCGAACGTCGGCATCTGCGTGCGGTTCGGTCCCGGAAGCGGCGGCGCCGCGACCCAGAACGCGCCGCGCTACATGCGCCGCGCCGACGGGGCGGCGATCAGCTATGACATGCGTCTGGGCGCCGATGCCGCCAGCAGCCGGAACGAAGTCTTCGTGCGGCTGGGGTCGCTATTGGGGACGCGGACGACCCTGCCGGTTCAGGCCTGGATCACCTCCACCGGCGCATCGACCGGCACGGGAGACTACGCCTCCACCTTCTCGTCGCAGGCCGATATCAGGCTCGACTACCCCGTGGGCTCCTGCGCCGAGATCGGCAGAACCGTCAAGACGATCCCCCAATTTTCCGTGCGCGCCAGCGTCAGGTCCCTCTGCGAGGTCGCGGGCGCCACGCTCGATTTCGGTCGGATCGATCCCGGTGCCACGGGTCCGATCGACGCCGCGGCTCAGCTCGGCGTCCGGTGCACCGCCGATACGCCATACGCGATCCGGTTGGGCCCCGGGCTGGGCATAGGGGCCAGCGGGCCTGCCGACCGCCGCCTGACCGGACCGCTGGGACAGCTGAGATACGGCCTTTATCAGGACGCCGGCCGTTCGCGCCCTTGGGGGGACCAGCCCGGCAGCGATGTCCGGGCGACCGGAACGGCCGCCACAAGCGCCGTGACCGTCTATGGCCGCATCTTCGCCGGTCAGGCATTGCATGCCGGGCAATACGAGGATTCCGTGCTTGTCACGATCGAGTATTGAACGCTGACGGCAGAGTTCGGAGAGCCTGACCCGCACCCATACCGGCCAAGAGGACAAAGCGCCCTACGGAAAGGCCTGACACACGGACGCGTTCGACCGTATGATCCTAGCAACGGCCTCGGCCCGCAAGACCGGGGCTGCCCACACTTGATATGACTGCCCCGCTTGATGCTTCAACGATTGCGCGGCCCGGCACCGGGGCGCATACATCGGTCCTACTCGAAACCGTCGGAAGCCGTCATGACCCACCTTCTCCATCGCTCCACGCGCCTTCAGCCCCGCCGGCCGTCGCGGCACGTGGCCTGACCATCACGGACAGCGAGGGGCGCGACTACATCGACGCCTGCGGCGGCGCCGCCGTTTCCTGCCTCGGCCATGGCCATCGCGATGTGATCGCCGCCCTGCACGAGCAGGCCGACACCCTCGCCTATGCCCATACCGGCTTCTTCACCACCGAGGCGGCCGAGCGGCTCGGTGATCGGCTTGTGGCCGACGCGCCCGAGGGCATCGGCCACGCCTATCTCGTCTCCGGCGGCTCCGAGGCGGTCGAGGCGGCGCTGAAGCTCGCGCGGCAATACGCGACCGAGCGCGGCGAGGACGGGCGTCGCCACGTGATCGCCCGGCGCCAGAGCTACCATGGCAACACGCTGGGCGCGCTGGCGACGGGCGGCAACGAATGGCGACGCGCGCAGTTCAAACCGCTCCTGATGGAGACGCACCACATCGCCCCCTGCTTTGCCTATCGCGAGCAGCGCGAGGCCGAGAGCGACGCCGATTACGCCGCGCGCGCGGCGGGCGAGTTGGAGACGAAGATTCAGGAACTCGGCCCCGAGACCGTTCTGGCTTTCGTGGCCGAGCCGGTGGTGGGTGCCACGGCGGGGGCAGTGCCACCGGTGGGCGATTACTTCAGGCGCATCCAGGAGATCTGCGACCGGCACGGCGTTCTTTTGGTCCTCGACGAGGTGATGTGCGGCATGGGCCGCACCGGCACGCTGCATGCCTGCGAGCAGGAGGGCATCTCGCCCGACCTGATGACCGTGGCCAAGGGACTTGGCGGCGGCTACCAGCCGATCGGCGCGGTGTTGCTGAGCGAAAGGATCTACGACGCCATCTCGAACGGGTCGGGCTTCTTCCAGCACGGTCACACCTATATGGGCCACCCGATGGCGGCGGCTGCGGCGCTGGCGGTGCAGGAGGTGATCGCACGCGACGACCTTCTTGCCAATGTGCGCGAGATGGGCGCGCATCTGCGCGCGCGGCTGAAGGAGACCTTCGGCCGCCACGCCCATGTCGGCGACGTTCGGGGCAGGGGGCTGTTTCAGGCGATCGAACTGGTGGCCGACCGCGAGACCAAGGACCCCTTCGACCCCGCTCTCAAGCTGCATGCCCGGATCAAGGCGGCGGCGATGGAGCGCGGGCTCATGGTCTATCCGATGGGCGGCACGATCGACGGGGCGCGCGGCGACCACGTGTTGCTGGCGCCGCCCTTCATCGTGGAGCGCGAGGACATCGACCGCATCGTCGAGCGTCTGGCCGAGGCCGTGGATGCGGGCCTGGGAGAGGTCGCATGACGGCGCCGACGCCGCTCTCGGATGCCGAATGGCCCGGCGGGATCGCCGACATGCTGCCCGGCTTCGCGGGCCGGCTCGACATCTACCGGGTGATGGCGCATCACCCGGCCCTCTTGCGGGCATGGTCCGACTTGCGACAGCATGTGGTGGTCGACACGGCACTCGGGGCGGAGTTCAGTGAGGTGGTGATCCTGCGCACCGGGCTTCGCCACGGATCGGACTACGAATGGGGCCACCATGTCAGCCGCGCTCGCAAGCTCGGCATGGAGGAGGCGCGCATCGCCTCGATCAAGGGGCCGCTCGACGCCATGTCCGAGGCCGACGCGGTGCTCGCGGGCGCGGTGGACGAGCTGTTGGAGGCGTCGCGTCTGTCGCGCGCCCGGCAGGCCGATCTGGAAGCTTTGGTCGGTCGCGCGGGCATGTTCGATCTGATGGCAACGGTGGGCTTCTATACGGTGCTGGCTTTCATCGCCAACACGGCCGAATTGCCCCTTGACGCCAACATTCTGGCAGAATTGGAGAAAACGCCCGCGCCGTAACCCGTTGACACCGGTGCAGTGTTGACTTTCACAGGCGGGAGATCACGCTTAGGCGAGCCAATCGCCAAGGCGACCAACGAAAATCAAGAGACTTAAGGGAGAGAGCCTATGAAGACCTATCTCGTCGGAGCCGCGACCGCACTGACCCTTGCCGCAAGCGGTGCCGCCGCGCAGGAGGGCCAGAAGTTCATCTCGATCGGCACCGGTGGCGTCACGGGCGTCTACTACCCGACCGGCGGCGCGATCTGTCGCCTCGTGAACCGGGGCCGCGCCGATCACGGCATCCGCTGCGGCGTCGAATCGACCGGCGGTTCGGTCTACAACATCAACGCCGTGCGCTCGGGCGAGCTTGAGTTCGGCGTGGCCCAGTCCGACTGGCAGTTCCACGCGATCGAAGGCACCTCGCAGTTCGAGGAGCAGGGCGCGTTCGAGGACCTGCGCGCGGTGTTCTCGGTCCACCCCGAGCCCTTCACCGTCGTGGCGCGCGCCGATGCCGGGATCGAGACCTTCGAGGACCTCAAGGGCAAGCGCGTCAATGTCGGCAACCCCGGCTCGGGCCAGCGCGGCACCATGGAGGTGCTGATGGAGGCCATGGGCTGGACCATGGACGACTTCCAGCTCACCTCCGAGCTGCAGGCCGCCGAGCAGTCCCAGGCGCTGTGCGACAACAACATCGACGCGATGGTCTACACCGTCGGCCACCCGTCGGGCTCGATCCAGGAAGCGACCACCGCCTGCGACGCGGTGCTGGTCGAGGTCTCGGGCGAGGCCGTCGACAAGCTGGTCGAGGACAACCCCTACTACCGCACCGCCACCATTCCGGGCGGCATGTATCGCGGCAATGACGAGGACGTCTCGACCTTCGGCGTCGGCGCGACCTTCATCTCCTCGGCCACCGTGCCCGAGGACGTGGTCTACGAGACCGTGAAGGCGGTGTTCGAGAACTTCGACCAGTTCAAGAGCCTGCACCCGGCCTTCGCCAGCCTGACCCAGGAAGAGATGGTCGCCGACGGTCTCTCCGCACCGCTGCATGCGGGTGCCGAGAAGTACTACCGCGAAGCCGGGCTGCTCAGCGAGTAAGCCCCACGCCCCGCGAGATGACCGGCCGGGGCGCGCATGGACCGCGCGCCCCGGCCTTTCCCGTCCCGAAGGACGGGCCTGATACCGCCACAGCATGAGGGGACGCGTCCGATGGCCGACCAGCGCGAAGACCGGGACGACCGGCAATATTCGGACGACGATCTTCAGGACCTTGTCACCAGTTCGGATTCGGGCGCGCGCGCGCCGACCAGCCGCGCCACGGCGATGCTGATCGCGGGCACGGCGATGGTCTGGTCGCTGTTCCAGCTCTGGATCGCGCAGCCGCAGCTGTGGTTCGGCGCCTACCTGCCGGTGCTCAACTCCTCGCAGACCCGGCCGATCCACCTGATGTTCGCGATCTTCCTCGCCTTTCTGGCCTACCCGGCCTTCAAGTCGAGCCCACGCGAACGCATCCCGCTGATCGACTGGGGCCTCGCCCTCGTCGGCGCCTTCTGCGCCTTCTACGTCTTCTGGTTTTCCGACCATCTCGCGATGACCGCGCGCTCGGGCCTGCCGACGCAGACGCAGGTCATCATCGGCTCGGTCGGTCTCCTCGTGCTGCTCGAGGCCTCGCGCCGGGCGCTGGGGCCCGCGCTGACCGTCGTCGGCGGGTTGTTCCTGCTCTATGCGTGGTTCGGGACCGGCTGGCTGATCCCCGACCTGATCGAGCATGAGGGCCTCTCCTTCACCTCGCTGATCAACGCGCAATGGCTCGACACGGCGGGCGTCTTCGGCATCCCGCTCGGGGTCTCGACCGCCTTCGTCTTCCTCTTCGTGCTGTTCGGCTCGCTCCTCGACAAGGCGGGCGCCGGCAACTACTTCATCCAGCTCGCCTTCGGCGGGGCTGGGGCATCTGCGCGGTGGTCCTGCCAAGCGGCCGTGGTCGGCTCGGCCATGACCGGTCTCATCTCCGGCTCGTCGATCGCCAACGTGGTCACCACCGGCACCTTCACCATTCCGCTGATGAAGCGGGTGGGCTTCTCCAAGGAGCAGGCCGGCGCGGTCGAGGTGGCCTCCTCGGTCAACGGCCAGATCATGCCGCCGGTGATGGGCGCCGCCGCCTTTTTGATGGTCGAGTTCATCGGCATCTCCTATCTGGAGGTGATCAAGCACGCCTTCATCCCGGCGGTGATCTCCTACATCGCTCTGGTCTACATCGTGCATCTCGAGGCGCTGAAGCGCGAGATGCCCGCGCTTGGCCAAAGCAAGAGCTTCGCCGGGATGATCGTGAAATTCCTGCTCGGCTTCGCCGTCGCCGGCATCGCCTTCACGGCGTTGATCTACGGCGTCGACGCGCTCGAGGCGGCGCTGCCGTCCCTCGCCGCACCGGTGATGATGGTGGTGCTGGGTCTGCTCTATCTCGGTCTCGTCTGGGTCGCGGCCAAGCGTCCCGACCTCGCGATGGACGACCCCTCGGACGAGGAGATCAAGCTGCCCACCGTGGGCGAGGTCTATGCCACCGGCCTGCACTACGTGCTGCCGATCATCGTTCTGGTCTGGTTCTTGATGGTGGAGCGGCAGAGCCCGGCCAAATCGGCCTTCTACGCCACCTGCCTGATGCTGTTCATCATCGTCACCCAGCGCCCGCTCAAGGCGCTGTTCCGCGGGCAAGGGAGCCAGCTCTCGCATGAATTCGGCGCGGGCTTGCACGACCTGCGCGACGGCCTCGTCGCGGGCGCGCGCAACATGATCGGCATCGGCGTCGCCACGGCGGCCGCCGGCATCATCGTCGCCACCGTCACCAAGACGCCGATCGGCACCGAGCTCGCCGGCCTCGTCGAGCAGCTTTCGGGCGGCATCCTGATCCTGATGCTGATTTTCGTGGGGCTGTTCTCGCTGATCCTCGGCATGGGTCTGCCGACCACGGCGAACTATATCGTGGTCTCGTCGCTGATGGCCTCGGTGGTGGTGAATCTGGGCGCGCAGGAGGGGCTGATCGTGCCGCTGATCGCGGCGCATCTCTTCGTGTTCTACTTCGGGATCATGGCCGACGTGACGCCGCCCGTGGGGCTGGCCTCCTTCGCCGCCGCCGCCGTGTCGGGCGGCGATCCGATCAAGACGGGCTTCACCGCCTTCTTCTACTCGCTGCGCACCGTCGCGCTGCCCTTCCTGTTCATCTACAACCCGGCGCTGATCCTCTATGGCATCGATCTGGGCACGTGGTTCGGCATCGGGCAGGCGGTGTTCATCTTCGTGGTGGCGACCTTCGCCATGCTGCTCTTCGCCGCCGCGACGCAGGGCTATTTCCTCGCGCCGTCGAAGATCCACGAATCCGCGGCACTCCTTCTCGTGGCCTTCACGCTCTTCGTGCCGGGTTTCTGGCTGAACCAGCTGCAGAGCCCGTTCCAGAGCTACGCGCCCGCGCAGTTCGAGACGGCGGTGGCCGAGGCCAATGCGGGCGACACGCTGCGTCTCAAGATCGAAGGGCCCGACTTCACCTCGGGCGAGATCACCGAGACGACGCTCGTGATGGACATCGAGGGCGATGGCGGGGCCGCCGAGCGGATCGACGCCTCCGGCCTGCTGCTTTTTCCAGAGGGCGACGTGGTGCGGCTCGACGAGCCGATGTTCGGCACCTCGGCGGCCGAGAAGCTCGGCAATTTCGATTTCTACTCGGACACGCCGGTGCAGATCTCGCAGGTGCAGGCACCGCGCGAGCGGATCACGAAATACGTGTTCTACATCCCGGCGCTGCTGCTTTTGGGCGTGGTGGTGCTGCTGCAGCGCCGCCGCCAGACCGTGCCCGCCTTCTGAGGGACTGCCTTTGCGAAGGCCCAAACGGGATCGGCAGGGCCGCCATTGCACGCGGCCCTGCCAATCCGAACCGGTCGGGCTGTCAGGGAAGGTCGCCGGGCTTCGCTCGTAAAAGCCGATGGCGCAGATCGAACACGAGTTTGAGCGTGGCGGCAAGGACCAGCGCGCAGAGCACCGCTTTCGAGGCCATGCCCATCGTCCCCTCGATCAGCAGCGCGTGCACCACGCTGCCCAGCACGATCACCACCCCGAGCGCCGTGTGCCCGAGGCGCCACCGCGTGGTGCGAAGGCGCAGCTTGTGCCTCAGGACCACCAGTATCGTGGAGGCGAAAACGCCCCACATGGCGATGACGCCCCAGGCGGAAAACGGTGTGGGCGACGCGAATAGCAACGCGTCGATCACATCGGGCGGCTGGTGACCCATAGCCCTGCAACATGCAAAACGACCGCCGCGACCAGCGTCCCCCCGATCCAGCCGTGAACACGCCGTTCGCGCGTAGCGGACAGGCCGGGAAGGTATCCTCCCGCCAGAAGCGGCTGAAGCAGCAGCAGCACCATCGCGACCACACCCGCGAAGCCCGCCGCGATGTAGACCGGATCGCGCCAAGCAAGCAGCGGGCTCGTCGCGGCCACGGCGACCGGCACCCCGGCGACCATCACGAGCGCCCCCCAGATCAGGATCGCGCGCAGGACCGGCAAGCCGCTCAGACGGGCCGAAGCACGAAATGCGCGCTCAGGCTGGTGTCTTTGGCGCTCGGCATCACCGGCCGCAGGAACACCGTCTCGAAATTGGCGTCGTCATAGGCAAGGTGGCCGTGCGGCTGGCCGAAGGCCGGGACGATCTGCGGCATTTCGAGCCGGAACGCGCCATCGGCATCGGTCAGCGTCGCGCCGTGGCTATGGGGGTCGCGCTCGTGCCCCTCGGTCGTGTGCGCCCAGATCTGTATGCGCACGCCCCCGAGCGGGGCGCCGTCGCCCGCGCGCCGCACCGTGCCCGCCATCCAGAACCCGCCGCCGCCGATCCGACCGACGATCGGTGCGCCCGGCAGGTAGTTGTTGGAACCGCCGCGCATGCTGCGCGTCGGAGCGAGGCCTTGTGCATGGGCGGGCAAGAGAAGCCCGGAGGCACCGGTCGCCAGCGCCGTTGCGGCCGTGGTCGTGCCGGCGATGAGAAATCCGCGTCGGTTGGGTCGGTCAGGGAACATGTCGGTCCCTCCTGTTTCGCTTGTCGAAAGGTGGCGCTGGCATGTCGAGACGGTCGAGGCCATGCGCGCGAACCTCATTTTCGTTCATATCAAATTACGGACGGGCAAGGGATACCGCAGACGCCGCATCCACGGCTTCGTGAAGGTCATTGCTTTTCAAACGAGCGGCACGGCCCGATCCGGAAGACGGCTCGAGCGCCGAATTTTCGATGAAGGACGAATGTCCTGTACCATCGTTTCCACCGCTGGCCTCATCGTTCCAAATATATGTTTCCCCTACGGTATGTCAGATAACGGGCTGCTGCCGACGAGCGTTTAGTTTCTGCGTGTTCATGAAAGGATCACGCGCATGTCGGAAATGGCCGTCAAGGAATTCGGGCGCCTGATGCGGGGCGATCCGGGACGGGGTGTCTCCTTCGGGGCGAACGACGTGTCGCCAAAAGGTCGATCTGGCGTTTGCACGTCAGGTTCCCGTGCCGGACGACCACAGCTTGAAACCCTCCCCCCCGATCTACTTGATGTCTTGGGCGAGCATGCGCCCGAACCGCCCCGTGGGCGCAGCCGAAACGATGATCCGGAGAACGAGACATGACGATTCGCAAGATGACACCGCTTTCGGCATCGCTGCTGCTGCTGACGCCCGGCATGGCCCTGTCCAACCCCGACCCCGCGCAGTTCGCGTCCACGGCCTTCACGCAAGAGCCCGAGATCGTCGATTGCACGCTCGAGGATGGCAGCGAGGCGAAGTGCTACGAATTCACCGCCGCCTACAAGCCCGAGGCGTTGGAAATCGGGCCGTTCTGCCCGACCAATCTCGACGAGACCGGCGGCGTCTGGGACTGGGATGGCGAAGCGGCGGGGCTCTACCGGCTCGACCGCGCCTTCTTCGAGATGCTGGCCGATCAGGGCTACAGGTTCTACGACGAAAATGGCGACGTTGCGATCAGCGACCCCGGTTCGGCGCGCGGCCCGATGTCGATCATGCCTGCCTGATGGCGACGCAGGACGAAAGCGTGGTCATCACCATGCGCCTGCCGGTGGAGCCGGTCATGGCCGAGAGCCCGACCGATCTGGGCACCGTGGCTAAGGTCGGCGTCGCGCTCGACGGGGTGCCGATCTTTGCGACGCGCCCTCGGTGCTCGACACCGGCCACCTGCCCGCGCTAGACGTTTGCGGCGGTCACATTGATCCGGGCGGCTGGTATCACTGGCACGCGACCGCCTCGGATATCGAGACAGTCTACGAGACCGAGGGCGTCCTGGCCGATTGCGCGCAAGAACAGGACAAGAGCGCTCTGTTTGGCTATGCCTTCGACGGGTTTCCCATGTTCGGCAGCGTCGAGGCGGATGGCAGCGCGCCCGAGGCGCTGGATGAGTGCGGCGGCCATCTCGGCATGACGGCGCAGGGCGAGAGCTATCACTACCATGCCTCCGAAAGCTTCCCGAACCTGCCCGCCTGCCTCGTCGGCACGATGGCCGAAGACAACTTCTCGACCACCGCGGATCAGGGCATCGGTGCCGCAGACATGCGCGGCGGCGGCGGGCCGGCCGGTGGCATGCCCCCGGGCTTCGAAGAGGCCGCCACCACGCTGGGGATTAGCGCCGAGGCATTGATGCAGGCCATGACCGACGCGGGCGGACGCGAGGCCGATCTGGCCGAAGTCGCACAGGCGCTCGGCATCGAGGAAGAGGCTTTGCGCGCGGCATTGCCCACGCCCGGCGGGCAATGACCGGCAACAAGAGGAGAGAGCCCGTGACCATCAGGACCACGTGCGTCTTTGCCGCGCTGGCCAGCCTTCCGACCATCGGCGTGGCGCAGGCGAATGATGATCGCCTGCAGGACATTGCGCATTTCTTCGAGGGCGCGGATGTCGTCTCCGGCCCCGAGATCGTCGAATGCACCTTGTCGGAGGGGGCCAAAGCGGACTGCTTCTCGATCACCCTCACCGCAGCTCCGCAGGGCCATGCGCCGGGGCCATGGTGCCCGACGACCGTGAGCGACGGCGCGGAGGCGGGCGGCATCTGGTTTCTCGACGGGGAAACCGTCGACGTGGATGGCGATTTCATCACCCGCCTGTCGGAGATCTACGGCGACAGCAATTGGCAGCTTTTCGATCCCGACACCGGTAAGGTGCGCTATACCGGCACACTCGAGGACTGCGAGGCGGCGGCGCGCCCGGATGTCGACCCGGCCTATCAGAACTATTGCGTGCAATGCCTGCCCGAGACGCTGCCCGAGACGCCTGCGATGACCTATGTCATCCCGCTGGAGCCGGTCGCGGCCGAAGCGGCGGGTCGCACCGGGCAGAGCGGCTCGGGCCTTGCCCATAACGGCGTGCGTCTCGACGGGCCGGCCCCTGTCGACGCGATCCTCGGGGCCTATACCATCGCGCCCTTCGACGATTGTGGCGGGCATGTGAACCCGCATGTCGGCTATCATTACCACGCGGTCACCGATTGCCTCGACGGCGTGGCGCAGACGGACGGGGCCGGGGATCACGGCGCGCGGATCGGCATCGCCATGGATGGCCACGCGATCCTGCCGCATCTGATGGCGGATGGATCGGCGCCTGCGGACCTCGATCAGTGCAATGGCCATGCGGATGAAACGGACGGCTATCACTATCACGCCGGCGCGCCGGGATCGAACGCGATCCTTGGTTGTCTGACCGCGCAGGCGGGCTGCACCTTGAACGATGCGGAAGGCACATGCGACGCCTCCGCGCAAGGGCGCGGCCCCGGTGGACCCGTTGGGCAAGGCGGGCCGGAGGCGGACCAGTAGAACGACACCCAAGCAGGAGAAAACCAATGACCAGAATCTTGATGTTTCCCCTCGTGCTTCTGACCGGCCTCGGCACGGCCGCCACCGCCCAAGACGCGGATATGAGCTTCTTCATCACCAGCGAGAACCCCGGGCAAGGCGCCGATCTGGGCGGTCTGGAGGGGGCGGATGCGCATTGCACTGCGCTCGCCGAGGCGGCGGGTGTCGCCGGCAGGACATGGGCTGCCTATCTTTCCTCCAGCGCCGAGGATGCCCGCGACCGGATCGGGACAGGCCCTTGGGTGAATGCCCAAGGTGTCACGGTGGCCGCCGATGTGGCCGAGCTGCATAGCGAGGCCAACGATCTGGGCAAGGAGACCTCGCTCAGCGAAACCGGCGCGGTCATCAACGGGCGTGGCGACGAGCCGAACCGGCACGACATCCTGACCGGCTCGACCGCCGATGGCAGGCTCGCGGGCAAGGCTTGTTCGGACTGGACGAGCAGCGGCGAAGGCTCGGCCATGGTCGGGCATCACGACCGCATCGGTGGCGGCGACGCGCCGACGTCTTGGAACGCGGCTCATGCGTCACGCGGATGCAGCCTGCCGGACCTGCAGGGCACGGGCGGCGATGGTTTGTTCTACTGCTTCGCGGTGAACTGAGGATACCGCCCACTGGCGCGGCGGGGGGTGGTTGCCCGCCGCGCGCCGTACCGCCACCCCGGACCCCCGGCTGCCGACCGGGGGAGCAGCCGTGACATCACCCGCAGGCCCCGTCTGCCCGCCGTGATCGGCCTGCGCCTTCTCCTTGTGCCGAGCGCATTCGCGCCGTCCCTCGACACCGTGTCACAGCGCAGCGGCAAAGATACCCGCGAGGAAGAGCGTCTCGGCTGTGATGAGCGCGATGGCCACGCCGCCGACCTGCAGCACGGTGGCAAGAGAGGTTTTCATCCCCACCGCCGCGATCGCGATCAGCAGCGCCCAGCCCGAGGCGTCGGCCAAGAGATCCGCCAGAATGGCCGGGACGAAACCGGCGGAGTTCAGAGCCGCCAGAGCGAGAAACCCGAGCACGAAGCCCGGGATCAGCGGTGGCCTGCGACCTTCGGCAATCTCGCCCAGGCCGCGTGCTCGGATCGCCAGAGAGAACAGCAATACGACAGGCGCGAGCAGGGTGACGCGGATCAGCTTGACCAGCGTCGCGGTCTCGCCCGCTTCGGGCGAGATCGAGAAACCCGCGCCGACGACCTGTGCCACGTCGTGGATCGTGGCCCCGAGGAAGACCCCAGTGGTGCGCGTGTCGAAGCCGAACCAGCTGGTCAGCAGCGGATAGGCGATCATCGCCAGCGTCGACAGCACGGTGACGCCGAGGACCGTAAAGCTCAGATCCGTCTCGGAGGTCTCGTCGCGCGGCAGCACGGCGGCGATGGCCATGGCGGCCGAGGCGCCGCAGATCGCCACCGCGCCCCCCGTCAGCAGGCCGAAGCGCCAACCCTTGCCGAGCGCGCGGCCCGCGAGAAAGCCGAAACAGATCGTCGCAGCCACCGCCGCCACGATAAGACCGATCAACCCCGCCCCGAGATCGAGCAGCAGTTCGACCGAGATCCGCGCGCCCAAGAGTGCCACGCCGAGACGCAGCACCTGCCGGGCCGTGAAGCCGATGCCCTCGACGCAGCGCCCCTCGAGCGACAGGAACTGCAGCGCCATCCCCAAGAGCAGCGCCATGAGCATCGCCGGCGCACCGTAATGCTCGGAGATGAACTGGGCCGCCACGGCGACCACGGCGGCGACGGTGAAACCGGGCAGCAGCACGGGCAGGCGCAGCACCGGCGCGCGCAGCCAGGCTGGCGCGATCGCATCGACGAACATCGGGAAATCCTTCGGCAATGAAGGCGCCCCGACTGGGCCGGGCCGGGGCGCCGGGGGGGGAGGACCTAGCCCGCGACCTTGGCGGAGGCGGGGCTGGGCTCGGTCACGGCGTAGCGGATCAGGCGGATGTCGGCAGCGCGGGCATGACCCTCCATCCCCTCGACCCGGCTGATCCGGGCGGTCGCCCCGCCAAGCCGGCGCGAAGCGGCGCGATCGGCCCGCTGCCAGGTCACGGTCTTCATGAACTTGTGCACCGAAAGACCGCCGGTATAGCGCGCGGCCCCCGAGGTCGGCAGCACGTGGTTCGGCCCCGAGGCCTTGTCGCCGTAAGCCACGGTGGTCTCTTCGCCGAGAAACAGCGAGCCATAGGCGCGCAGCCGGTTCAGCCACCAGTCGAGATCGGCAGCCTGCACGTGGAGGTGTTCAGGCGCGTAATCGTCGGCGATCTGCGCCATCGCCTCGCGGCTGTCGCAGAGCATCACCTCGGCGAAATCGGCCCATGCGGCGCGGGCGCTCGAGGCGTTGGGCTCGGGCAGCGCGTCGATCAGGCCGGGTACGATCTCCATGACCTTTTCGGCCAAGGCGCGGTCGGTGGTTGCAAGCCACACCGGAGAGTTCCAGCCATGCTCGGCCTGGCTCACCAGATCGATGGCGACGATCTCGGGATCGGCGGTCTCGTCGGCCAGCACCATGCTGTCGGTGGGGCCCGCGAACATGTCGATGCCGATCTCGCCGAACAGGATGCGCTTGGCCTCGGCCACGTATTGGTTGCCGGGACCGACGAGGATGTCGGCGCGCGGCAGGCCATAGAGCCCGTCGGCCATCGCCGCCACGCCCTGCACGCCGCCCAGATTGAGGATCGCGTCGGCGCCGCAGAGATCCATGGCGAAGAGGATCGCCGCCGGGATGCCCTCGCCCGGACGGGTGGGCGAGCAGGCGGTGATGTGACCGACACCCGCCACCTTGGCGGTGGTGATGGTCATGAGCGCCGAGGCGATGTGGCTGTAGCGCCCGCCCGGCACGTAGCAGCCCGCCGCCGAGACCGGGATCTGCCGCTGCCCGGCGATCAGCCGGGCAGGATCTCGACCTCGCAGTCCTGCACTGTCCGCATCTGCGCCTCGGCGAAGCGGCGGATGTTGGCATGGGCGAAGCGGATGTCCTCCTTGAGGCTTTCGGGGAGCCGATCGGCGGCGGCGCGGCGGGTCTCGGCATCGACCAGCACCGGGCCGTCCCAGTGGTCGAGGTCGCGGGCATAAGCCTCGACCCGGGGCTCGCCGCCCGACTTGATCTCGGCCAGCATGGCGCTGACGGCGGCGCGGGTATCGGCCTGGTCGCTCTCGGCATGGCGCTTGGCGGTCTTGAGATGGGTCACGGTCATGTCGGGTCTCACATCTTGCCTTTCCAGGGAATGACCTTGCGTTCGATCCAGCGCATGAGCAGGTCGAAGGCATAGGCGATCGCGGCGATCACGATGATCCCCATGATCACGGTGGGGGTCTGCAGGAACTGGCTGGCCGACAGCACCATGTAGCCAAGCCCCTTGGTCGCGGCGACCATCTCGGCGGCGACCAGCGTGGTCCAGCCGAAGCCGACGCCGACGCGCATCGCGGTCAGGATCTCGGGCAGGGCCGAGGGCAGGATCACGTGGCGCATCACCTGCCAGCGCGAGGCGCCGAAGCTGTAGGCGGCGTGGATCTGCTCGATCGCGGCGGACCGCACCCCCGGCACGGGCGCCGAGCGCGACCGGCGCGAAGACCGACAGGAAAATCAGCAGCACCTTGGAGGTCTCGCCGATGCCGAACCAGATGATCATCAGGGGCAGGTAGGCCAGCGGCGGGATGGGGCGGTAGAACTCGATCGGCGGATCGAACAGTCCGCGCATCACCGGGCTCATCCCCATGGCGAGGCCGAGCGGTATGCCCACGGCGCAGGCCAGAAGGAAGGCGCCGAAGACCCGCGCGGTCGAAACCGCGACGTGTTCGAGCAGCGAGGTGTTGGTAAAGCCGTTCTGCCAGACGTCCATGAATTTGGCGACGATGGCCTGCGGGCTCGGCACGAAGAGCGGCTTGACCAGACCCAGCGCCGTCACCGCCCACCAGACGAAGAGCAGGAACAGGATCGAGGCGACCGAGAGCCAGGCGGTGTCGCCCTGTCCGGGAACGCCGTAGGTTTCGCCGGGCTTGGTGGGACGGCTGCGCGCGAACCACGCGAAAACGCCGCTGCGCGGGTTGATGCGGGCCTTTTCGGCGACGCTCGGACGGTGCTTCACGGTCTCGATCATGCCGCTTCCTCCTCGTCGGCGAAGATGATGCCGAGCACCTCCTCGCGCAGCTGGATGAATTCGGGGGAGGCCTTGACCTGCCGCGCCGGTTCGCCCGCGAGCACGCGGCGCGAGAAGGGCAGATCGAAGCGATGCGAAATGCGGCCCGGGCGGGGCGACATCACGATCAGCTTGGTCCCCATGAACAGCGCCTCCTCGACGCTGTGGGTGATGAAGAAGACGGATTTGCCGGTGTCGTTCCAGATCCTGAGGATCAGCTCCTGCGCCTTTTCGCGGGTCAGCGCGTCGAGTGCGCCCAGAGGCTCGTCCATCAGAAGCACCCTTGGGTCGCAGGTCAGGGCGCGGGCGATGCCGACGCGCTGCTGCATGCCGCCGGAGAGCCGGTAGACGGGCGATTTCTGGAACCCGTCGAGGCCCAGAAGTTTCACATATTCCTCGGCGATGGCGAGGCGCTTGGCCTCGGCCACGCCCTGCATCTTGAGCCCGAAGGCCACGTTCTCGATCACGTTGAGCCAAGGCAGCAGCGCGTGTTTCTGGAACACGACCGAGCGGTCGGCGCCGGGGCCGGTCACGGGGCGGCCATCGAGCAGGATCTCGCCCGAGCTAGGCGAGAGAAAGCCCGCGATCAGGTTCAAAAGCGTGGATTTGCCGCAGCCGGACGCGCCGAGCGCCACCACGAAATCGCCCTCGGCGATGGCCAGGTCGATGCCGCGCAGCGCCTCGACCGGCGGCCGACCCTCGGCTGCGGGAAACACCACGGAGGCAGAATTGATGTTCAGTCCCATTGGACCACTCCTCGTCGGGGTCTGGAGGCCCCGGCCCCCGCGCGGGGGCCGGGGGGCGCGGCATCACTGCGTCGCGGCGGAGCCGATCTCGGTGTTGACGAAGCCCGAGTAGTCCTCGGCCACCTGGTCGATGCGACCGGCTTCGTTGAGGAACTCGGCGGTGTCGCGCATCGTCTCATGCGCGCTGCCGAGCCAGGTTTCGCCCAGCTGCTCGGAGAGCGGCACGAAGGTGAAGCCCTCGAGGATCGTCGGGACCTGCTGCGCATCGGCACCGGTCTCGGCGGCGATGCTCTGCACCGGCGCGCTGTCTGCGGTCCAGGCCGCCGGGTCGGCGAGATAGGCGGCGTTGGCCTCGTCCATCGTCTTGGCGAAGGCGGCGACGGCCTCGGCGTCCTCGGCGGCGAATTCGGCGCTCACCACCCAGGCGTCGAAGGTCGGAAAGCCCCACTCGGCGGTCTCGGCCGAGGTGGCGAGGCGGGTGCCGGTTTCGAGGATCTGGTTCTGGACGGGCTGCCAGATGAAGGCGGCGTCGATCGCGCCTTGCTCCCAAGCGGCGGCGATCTGGTCGGGCGGCATGTTGAGAAGCGTGAGATCCGAGGCTTCGATCCCGGCATGATCGAGCGCGCCCATCAGCGAGAAATGCGCAGTCGAGCCGACGGGCACCGCGACCCGCTTGCCCGCGAGATCCTCCAGCGTCTCGATCTCGCTGCCGTCGCGGGCGATCAGGCTCTCGGCCGAGCCCAGCACCTGCGCCAGCATGAACATCTCCAACTCGACGCCTTGGCTGGTGGCGATGGCGAGCGGCGAGGAGCCCAGCTCGGCGAGCTTGATGTCGCCGGAGGCCATGGCCGCGATCACCTCGGAGCCCGAGCCGAACTTGCGCCATTCGATGTCCCAGCCGGTGGCGGCGTCGAACTTGCCTTCGGCGCGGGCGACCTGCATCGGCGTGGGGTTGCCGAAGTGGCCGATCGTCACGGTCTCTGCCAGCGCCGATCCGGCGGCCAGAAAGGTGGTAAGCGCGAGGGCTGCGCGTGTCGTCATCCGTTTCATTTCAGTCTCCATTGTTGGGTGCATCGGCGCTGTTTCGCGCTTCATGCGGGGGTCAGACGGCGGGGCCGTCTTGGTTGCGCGCGCCCCAGGCGGCGTCGCGGATGCCCTCGACCAGAAGGTCGAGCGTGTCGATGCCCTGCGCTTCGGGCGCGAGCGCCTCGGGGATGAGCGAAAACTCGGTGCAGGCGATAAGCTGTAGCGTCGCGCCGCGCCCGGCGAGATCGGCGGAGGCCGTGTACAGGGCGGCGCGGCTCTCTTCATCGGGGCCGCGCGCCTTGATCGCGCGGATCGCGGTCAGGAGCGCGCCCTCGTCGGCCGGATGCAAAAGGGTGAGCCCGGCCTCGGCGCAGGCGCGGTCGAAGACCTCGATCTTGCGCAGCGCGGGCGAACCCAGAAGCCCGACCGTGCCGCCCGGCCCGGCCAGCCGGGCCGCATGATCGACCGAGAGCGCGATCATGTCGATGAAGGGCACAGAGGCGGCGGCGCGGATCTCGGGGGCGTAGTGATGCGCGGTGTTGCAAGGCATGGCCAGCGCGGTGGCCCCGCCCGCCACCAGTCCCCGCGCCATCGCGGCCAGCACCGGACCGGGGTCCTCGCCGCGCCTCTCGATCAGCCGCGCGATGCGCGAGGGCACCTGTGGGTTCATGTCGACGAGGAGGGGGATGTGGTCGGCGTCGTCGCGGGCCGGTGTCGCGGCGATGAGCCGCTGCATCAGCAGCACCGTCGCCTCGGGGCCCATGCCGCCCAATATGCCGATCCGCCTCGGGGTCATGCCGCGCCCTCCGGGCTGCGCAGCGCCGCGAGGGCGGCGTCGAGATGATGGGCGATGGCATCGCAATCGGCCGGGGTGAAGGTCAGCGGCAGCCGCATGTCGAACAGGGTCGACAGGACCGCGTCGGTGCGGGGCAGGGACTGTTCGCGCAGGTAGCGCCAGCTGCCATGGTTCGAGGTGAAGCCCGCCGGCTCCGACGCACCGAACCATTTCAGCTCGACCCCGCGCGCCGCCGCCTCGGCCACCAGTTGCCGCGCCGCGTCGCCCCCGAGCCCCGGCAGGCGAAACTGGATCGAGGAGCCGACATAGAGCTCGGGCTCGGGTCGATGCGGCAGGGCGACGCCGGGCAGGGTGGCGAGGCGTTCGGCCATCCGGTCGTGCAGCGCGTTCCAGCGGGCGATCGCGTCGTCGAGCCAGTCGAGCTGCGGCAGTAGGATCGCCGCGCGCAGATTGTCCATCCGCGCCGACATGTTCGGCGTCTCGAGCCGGATCCGTTCGAACGCCTCCGCGGCGGGGGCCGCGCCGTGGCGTTCATAGAGCATGTAGGAGCCCGACATGATGATCGCGCGGGCCATCAGTTCGGGATCGTCACTGGTGAGGAACCCACCCTCGCCGGAATTCATGTGCTTGTAGGTCTGGGTGCTGAAGCAGCCCATCGCGCCAAAATTGCCGGAGCGGCGCCCGTTCCACTTCGCCCCCATGGTGTGGGCGCAATCCTCGATCACGGTCAGGCCGCACTCCTTGGCGACCCGCATCAGCCGGTCCATGTCGCACAGATGGCCGCGCATGTTCGACAGGAGCAGGTGCCCGGCGCCGGAGGCGCGGGCCTTGGCGGCGAGGTCGTCGAGGTCGATCACCAGATCCTCGGTGATCTCGACCAGCACCGTCTCGGCGCCGACCGCGGCCACGGCGCCGGGGACGGGGGCAAGGGTGAAGGCGTTCGACAGGACCTTGTCGCCGGGGCGCACGCCGCAGGCGCGCAGGGCGATCTGCATCGCCTGTCCGCCCGAAGCCAGCGCGAGGCAGTATTTCGCGCCCTGCCATTCGGCATAAGCCGCCTCGAGCCGGGCGGTGAGCGAGGTCTCGCCCGGCACGGTGTTGTAGCGGTGCAGCCGCCCGGTGCGAAGGAGCTCCAGCGCCGCCGAGATGCCCTCCTCCGGGATCGGCTCCTGCTGGGTGAAGCTACCGGCGAAACGCATCTCGGCCATCTCTCACTCCGCCGCCAGCTTGTCGCCGGGGGCGCATTCGAACACCGCGTCGTAGCCGAACAGCGCCGCCGCACCCCCGGTGTGCAGGAACACCACCCGCTCGCCCTTCTTGAAGCGGCCTTTGCGGATCTGGTCGATCAGGCCGGCAGCACCCTTGCCGGAATAGACCGGGTCGAGAAGGATGCCTTCGAGCTCCGCGAACATGCGGATCGCCTCGATCGTGTCCTCGCGCGGAATGCCGTAGCCTTCGCCGACATAATCGCAATTGGCGATCACGTCCTCGCGCGCCACCACGCCCTCGCAGCCGAGCTTTTCGGCAGTCAGACGGGCCAGCTTGTAGACGTTCTCCTCCTGCTTCTCGCGGGGGGCGCGGACGCCGATGCCTAGAAGCGGGATCTGCGCGTTGATCGCCTTGAGGCCGGTGATCAGCCCGGCCTGTGTGCCTGCGGAGCCGGTGGCAGTGACGATGTGGTCGATCACCATGCCGCGGTCATTGGCCTGGCCCACCAGTTCGAAGGCGCAGTTGACATAGCCGAGCGCGCCGGTGGCGTTCGAGCCGCCGCCGGGGATGGTGTAGACCTTCTTGCCGTCCTTGCGGAAAGTGTCGGCCACCGTCTCCATCTCGGCATGCATGTCGAGATCGGGGCCGCGGGTCTCGGTGGTGGCGCCGTGCAGATGGTCGAGCAGCACGTTTCCGTTGCGGTTGTAGTTGTGATCCTTCGACCCGGTGCGGTCCTCGAGCAGCAGGTGGCAGCGCAGCCCCAGCTTGGAGGCGAAGGCCGCCGTCTGGCGGGCGTGGTTCGACTGGGTGGCACCTTGGGTCATCACCATGTCGGCGCCCATGGCCTGTGCTTCGGCCATGAGAAATTCGAGCTTGCGGGTCTTGTTGCCCCCCGTGGACAGACCGGTGCAGTCGTCGCGCTTGATCCAGATCTCGGGGCCGCCGAGTTCGGCGCTCAGGCGGTCGAGCCGTTCGAGCGGAGTGGGCAGATGGGCAAGATGGACGCGGGGAAACCGGGCCAGATGCATGAGACGCTCCCGTTCAAAAATTCATGAAATGGATGTTGCGCTCAAGGAAACCCCAATGCAAATTCGAATTTAACAAAGTAACATGCATAAATCGCAAGTTGACCGGAGGCTGGCATGCGTTTGGAATGGTTGGAAGACTTGATCGCCGTGGCCGAAACCGGATCCTTCAGCGAGGCCGCTGAACGCCGCTCTTTGACGCAGTCTGCCTTTTCTCGTCGCATTCGGCAGATCGAGGACCATGTCGGGGTCGAGCTTTTCGACCGCAGCCGCAAGCCGGTGCAGCTGCAACGCACCACCGAGGCGCAGCGCGATCGAATCCTCCAGATCATCCGCACGCTGCGCCAGCTCGTCGCCGATCTGCGCAGCGGCAGCCAGATGGTCGACAACCACGTTGTGCTGGCGAGCCAGCATGCCCTGACCACCTCGCGTACGCCGCGGCTGCTGCAGGGCGTGTTGGAGCGCCACGAGTCGATCTCGGTTCGCCTGCGATCGGCGAATTTCGACGACTGCTTCGGCCAGCTGCTGTCGCGCAAGGCGGATATCGCGCTGGTCTACCGGATCGAGGCGATCGCCCCCGAGGTCGAGGCCGACTATTTGGAAACGGTCGAGGTCGGGCAGGACCGGCTGATCCCGGTCCATGCGGCCGCCCGGCGGGCCGATCACCTGCGCGACAGGGCCATGGGGCTTTTGCCGATCGTCACCTACCCGGACGCGGTGTTCCTGGGACAGGTGATGAACCTGCTGATCCTCCCCAACCTGCCGCCGCCGCTGCAGGCAGTGCAGCGGGTCGAGACGGCGCTGACGCTGGCGGCGCAGGAGATGGCCCAGGTCGGCATCGGCAGCGCTTGGATCCCCGAAAGCCTCGCGCGCGACCGCATCGCCGAGGGCAAGCTGATCGATCTGTCGGACGAACTTCCAAGCTGCGCGCTAACCATTACCGTGATGCGGCTCGCCGGTGCGAAGCGCCGGGCGGAGGAGGCCGTCTGGACCGAGCTGATCTCCTCTCCGGCAGAGGCGGGCGGGTAGGGGAGCTCCGTGGAGCCGTCGCAGGTTGGTGCGCCTCACCCCGGCGTTCAAGCGGCCCCGCCGGGTTCGCACGCGTCCTCGACCTGCCCCTGCAACGACAGCGCCTCGGTCAGCCGCGGCGCGCGCTTGGCGAATTCGGGAAGCAACCGGTCGCGCAGCAGGCCGCGGCATTCCCGGGCCATGAGATCGGGCAACGCACCGATCTCGTCGACCCGGGTGATCAGGTAGATTTGCCGCGATAGCCCGGCAAAGGGCAGCGGCGAGATATCGACGCGATCGGCCAGCGCCCCGGCGTCGAGAATGCTCAGCGGCGTGGAGAGCGTCCAGCCCCCCGTCTGCACCACCGTCGCGATCACCGATCTCGTGGATTCGAAGGAAAACCGCCTTTGGACGTGAAATCCGATCCGTTTCAGATGGCCGGACACCAGCCGGCCCATTGGCATGTTTTCCGAATATTGCGCCAGAGGAATTTCAGACAGGGTCTTTCTCCAATCCGATCGTGGATCGTATTTCCCCTGCGCGGAAATCAGGACGAATTGTTCGCGCAACAGGGGCAGGATATTAAACCTATGCATGTCGGTCGGCATGATCGCCGTCACCGCGATATCGATATCCCGCGAAATAAGCTTTTCGGTGATCTGGTCGGATCTGCCCGAGAAGGCGGAAATGAAGCATTGTGGCAATCGCGCCTGCAGAAACGAGGCGAGCGCGGGCGTGAGCGAGGCGTCGAGATCGTCGATGATCCCGGTGTTGAGGATCGGCAGGCTGCGCAGGTTGATCTCGGCAAGGCTCGCTTCGGCGGCCGAGACCGTCGCGGTGATGCGATGCGCGTGCAGGCTGAGCACCTGCCCCGCCGGGGTGAGCAGGATCGGTCTCTTGTCGCGGTCGAACAGCTTGGTGCCGACGCTCTGTTCGAGCGCAGTGATCTGCTGCGACACGTTCGATTTGCTGACGCCGAGCTTCTGCGCCGCGGCGGCCACCGACCTCGTCTCTTCAAGCGCGATGAAGGCGCGCAGGCCGCGCAATGTCAGGCGGCCGATGGCCTTGGCCGCGGTATTGCTCATGGTTGTGATCATCCTGTCCAGCGGGCCGCTGCGCGCAAGTGTGCCCGCCGACGCCCGGCGGGTCGACTGCAATTTTTCAAAGCCGCGGGGCACGAGCGGGCGTGGCGGCGCGCGCTGCGGGGGACGGTTCTCGTTCTGCCTGCCAGGCGGGCGACATGCCCGGGATTGCTGCGCCATGGTCTATGCATCGCGCGTCCGAACGCCGGGGCTCGCCCTGTCGTTCAGGATAAGACGCGATAGCGTTCAGAATCCCTGAACGCAGCGCCATGACGATTGACCGAGCGGCAATCTGTCGCGCTACTCGTCACAAATCCGAAATGGTCCGAGGGCAAAATGAAAAACCAGACTCGCGTCGTCGTTATCGGCGGAGGCATTGCCGGATGCTCCACGCTTTATCACTTGACGCAGGAAGGGTGGACCGATGTCGTGCTCGTCGAACGAAACGAGCTGACATCCGGAACCACGTGGCATTCGGCGGCTCAGGTCACCAATTTCGGCGCCACCCAAACAATGGTCGGCCTCAAGAGCCATTCCATCAAGCTTTACAAGGAACTGGCCGACGATCCGGAATATCCGATCAATTACCACCATGCCGACGGAGGAATTCGCCTCGCCAATACCGAGCGTCAGATGGAGGCTACCGCCACTTTGCCAGCGTTGCGAAAGGCATGGGCGTCGACTTCGAAATCATCGACGCCGAGGAATGCGCGAAACGGCATCCGCTCATTTCGACCGACAACCTTCTGGGCGGTCTTTGGGACCCGCTCGACGGCGATATCGACCCCGCGCAGCTGTGCCAGGCGCTGGCGCGGCGCGCTCGCCTCGCCTCGCCGGGGCCGAGGTCTACCGCAACACTCCCGTCACCGGGCTGACCCAGCACAAGGACGACAGCTGGACCGTGCACACCGAGCATGGCGACATCAGCTGCGAGATCATCGTCAACGCCTGCGGCTACCGGGTGAACGAGGTCGGCGCGATGATGGGCGTGCACCATCCCGTCGCCTCGATGGAGCACCAGTACTTCCTGACCGAGCCGATCAAGGCGATCGAGGAGGCGGGCTTTCGCATGCCACTGCTGCGCTGCCCGATCAGCGACTATTACTGCCGTCAGGAAAAGAACGGCCTGCTGGTCGGCTTCTACGAGCAGGACTGCAAGACCTGGGGCATGGACGGGATCGACCCGAACTTCGTCAACGCGCTCTGCCCCGACGATCTCGACCGGGTGATGGACGTGCTCGAAGGCGCCTTCGAGCGGATGCCGGCGCTGATGGACGTGGGTATCCACTCGGTCGTCAACGGCCCGATCACCTACACCATCGACGGCGCGCCGCTGGTCGGCCCGATCCCCGGAAAGCGCAATGCGTTTTGCATCATCGGCCTGCGCGCCGGTCTTGGCGAGGGCGGCGGCCATGGCTGGCTGCTGGCGCAGCAGATCGTGCATGGCGAGGCCTGCTACGACACTTGGGTGATCGACCCGCGCCGCGTCACCGGCCACGCCAATGTCGAGCTGACCGCGCTCAAGGCGATCGAGGACTACCAGAACGAGTTCCGCTTCCACTTCCCGCATGAGCATCGCCCAGCGGGCCGCCCGGCCAAGACCACGCCGCTGACCCCGATCTTCGCGGCCGAGGGCGCCGAGTTCGGCACCGTCAACGGCTGGGAGCGCGTGGCCTATATCAAGCCGAGCCCCGATTTCGAGGAAACCCACAGCTTTAGGTTCAACGAGACCTTTCCCGTCGTGGCAAAGGAGATCGAGGCGATGCGCACGGGCGTCGGGATGGCGGAGGTCAATGGCTTCAACCGCTTCGAGATCACCGGCCCCGGCGCGCGCGACTGGCTCGACACCATGGTCTGCGGCCGCATCCCCCGCAAGGACGGCAAGGTCGGCCTGACCTACCTCTTGAACCATCAGGGCAACGTGAAGGCCGAGGCGACGCTCGCCAATCTTGACGCCGATACTGTCTGGTACGGCTCGGCCGCGGCCTCCGAGTTCCACGATATGGACTGGCTCGAGGCGCATCTTCCGAAAGACGGCTCGGTGCAGATCCGCTCGCTCACCAACGACTGGACGATCCTCGTGATCGCGGGACCCAAATCGCGCGATGTTCTGTCCGGCGTGTCGCGCGGCGACTGGACCAAGGCGGCCTTCCCGTGGCTTTCGGTGCGCCGCGCCTTCGTCGGCATCGCCCCCGCCGTGGTCATGTCGGTCAGCTTCTCGGGCGAGCTTGCCTATGAGATCCACGTGCCCAACAACCAGCTCTACGCCGCCTGGCTGGCGCTGCGGGCCGAGGGTGAAAAGCACGGGATGACGCTGTTCGGCGGCCACGCGGTGGAGTCAATGCGGCTCGAGAAGGGCTATCGCCACTGGAAGGCGGACCTGATCACCGAGTTCAACCCGATCGAGAGCGGGCTCGACCGTTTCGTGAAGATCGACAAGCCCGAGTTCATCGGCAAGGCGGCGCTCGAAGAACAGCTGGCCCACGGGCTGAAGCAACGCTTCGTCACCCTCGCGCTCGACTGCGACCACGCCCCTGCGCATGGCGGCGACGCCATTCTCGCCAATGGCAAGCCCATCGGCACCATCACCTCCGCCGGATGGGGCCACCGGATCGGCAAGAACCTCGCCATGGGGTTCCTGCATCCCGAATACGCCGAAGTGGGCACGAAGCTGCAGGTCGAGGTGATCGGCGAACCGGTCGCGGCGACCGTGATGGATCCGGGGCTCTACGACCCCGAGAACATCCGCATCAAGGGCTGATCCGAGCGCCGAGCCGCCAAGGCATTGACGCGAGCCGAGGGCAAGCCCGGCTCGCCCTCCCCCAAGACAGTGAGAAACGACATGAAGATACTCGTGCCGGTGAAACGGGTGATGGACTACAACGTGCAGCCCCGCGTGAAGGTGGATGGCAGCGGCGTCGACCTCGCCAACGTGAAGATGTCGATGAACCCCTTCGACGAGATCGCGGTCGA
>NZ_BATB01000034.1 GCF_000466965.1 Limimaricola cinnabarinus LL-001 | reverse complement strand
GATCAGGGTCGCGACCGGCCCATGCGGGGACGGGCGCGACCCATGGGCCTCATCGTTTGATGATGATCCACAGCGCGTGGATGATGCCGGGCACATAGCCCAGAAGCGTCAGGATCACGTTGATCCAGAAATGCTTGCCGAGGCCCTCCTGCAGGAAGACGCCGAGCGGCGGGATGAAGATCGCGATGATGATGCGAAGGATGTCCATGGGTGCCTTTCCGGTGCACGAGAGCTTGGAGATGGTCAGACCGCCGGTCGCGGGCTGTCGCAGGACAAGCGCCGCGCGGACATCGGGTTCCGGCCGAACCGTGCCGGCATATGGCCAGCCTATGGCCATCGCCCTATCGGATTGGCCGAAGACCCTCGGCGTATCACGCCCCTCGCAACGGGGTCGATACCCCGCCCCGGATCAATCGGCGGCCCGATCCCCTTGCCGGAACGGCCCGATCAGCTGCTCGTACCGCTCCTCGGCCTGCCCGTAGAATTCGCCCGCAAGCTGGCGCAGACCGGCCCTGTCGCGGATCAGCACCCGCCCCCTGTGGGCGCGGATCAGGCCCTGCCCCTCGATCTCGTGGATGGTCACCGTCACCCCGGCCCGGCGCACGCCGAGCATCAGCGCCATGGTGTCATGGGTCAGCTCGAGCTCATCCCCCCGCGTCCGGTCGTGAAAGAGCAGCAGCCACCGTGCCAGCCGCACCATGAGCTTGCCCCGGCTGGCCGCCATGGTGGTGGCGAAGCTCTGCGCCATCACCGTGTCTGCAAAGAGAAGCATCCGTTTCCGAAAGACCGGCTTTTCCATGGCACGGCGGAACTCCTCGGCCCCGATCCGCCACCCCGATCCGTGCGACTGCATCACCGTGTCCGAAAGGCTGATCCCGGTGCCAAAGACATGCGACAGCCCCAGCATGCCCTCGGTGCCCACCAGCGCGGCCTCGATGTTCAGCCCGTTGCGCTCGCGCGCGATCAGGGAGGCCACCCCATCGACGAGGAAATAAGCGTGCGGCGCGGGCCGACCGACACGTTCGAGCACCTGCTGGCGGGGCAGCTCGACGAAATGCATGCCGTCGCGCAGTTCCTTGAGCATGTCGGGCGGCAAACCGTCGAGCAAGAGGTTCGGAATGATCGCTTCGACCAAGTTGATCTATCCTGTGGCGGCAGCCTCGGAACCGGCATTTTCCGCCTGTTTCGAACATGATGTGAAGAATGGCCATCGCAGCTAGCAGGTCCGCGAGGCGGAAACCAAGGCCGCCGGAGGGGTGCAGTACGCATTCGCACGTTGTTTTGCCGATGCCCCGCGGGCCGTGAAATGCACCTGCGAATACGGCATCCGTCATTTCGATGGATCAATTCCGGTTTGCCGGACCTGACATGCGGATGATCAATAGGGAGGGCCTTCGAACCCGGTTCGGCAACCAAAAGCCGCCGCATGGGAAAAAGCCGCCACATGGGAAATTGTCAAAGGATGCCGCTCCCTGCCCCCGTCTTCTCAAAAGACGGGCTCGTGCGACGTGACGCGTCGCAGCGGCTCTCCCGGGCCCTCAACCATCAGCCCACCGAAAAATGCCCTGATCCCCGAAAGCCCGGCAGCCAAAACCTTTCGCGGGTCAGACGGGCGTCCGCTCGGTCATGCATTCCGGCAAAAGGCGCCGGTAATGCGCCTCCGGCCCGCCATAAAAGCCGCCGGTGACCGCCTCGAGCCCCTCGCGGTCGCGGATCAGCACCCGCCCGCGGGTCGAGCGGATCAGCGCCCGGCCCTCAAGCTCGTGCAGCGCCACCGTCACGCCGGCGCGCCGCACCCCGAGCATCAGCGCCATGAATTCGTGGGTCAGCTCCAGCTCGTCGCCCGATATCCGATCGTGGCACATTAGCAGCCAGCGGGCGAGGCGGATCTCCAGCTTGCCCCGCCCATAGGCCAGCGCGGTGCCCTGGATCTGGATCATCACCGTGTGGACATAGCGCAGCAGCCGGTCGCGGCAGGCCCGGTTTTCGAGCAACCGCGACAGCGCCGCGGCCTCGATCCGCCAGCCCATGCCAGACACCTGTATCATCACATCGGCCGAGCCGCGATCATCGCCGAGGATCAGCGGCAGGCCGGTCATGCCCTCGCGGCCGACCAAGGCCGCCTCGATGTTCAGCCCGCCCTTCTCGCTCGACACGATCGAGCGATGCCGGCGGTCGGAAAATAGGCGTGTTCGACAGGGCGGTCGCGTCGCTCAAGCATCAGGCGCGCCGGCAGGTCGACGAAGCTCAGCACCTCGCGAAACTCGGCCCGTATGGCGGCGGGCATTCCACCAAGCAGCAGATTCGATTCGAAGGCTTCGGGGGCCATGAGACGTCCTCTCGATTGGGGCGAGAGAAATCCGAGGCTCCCGGCGACCATGCCCGAACGATCCGGCGGCCGATCATGGAAGCCTATCGGGGCCACCCACCCTTTTCCAAGGCATTGTGGAACAAAGCGTACGAAATGGCGCATAGTTTTGCCATCATCGGTCCGATCTCCCATGGCCCGGCGCGCCGGATGCATATAAATCAATGACTTGGCAGCATCGTTTGAAAGCCCGGCCAGAACCCGGTCGCCGCGGCCAGCGCGGCGGTGGACATTCGATCTCGGCCCTTCGTCACCGCTGTGCTAGCGTCGCCACGTGCGCCCGACCGCGGGCCATGACTTCGACCGGGGCACCGACCGGTTCCGCCATCGCCACGCCGGGCGTCGCCGGGTTTTCGATGCGTCCCGAGGGGGCCGGTTCCGGTCCCTTGTCCGAAAAGGTTGTTCGATGACTGCACTTCAGCCCCTCGTCGTGGGCATCGGCGCTTCCGCCGGCGGCATTCCCGCGCTCGAGGGTTTCTTCCGCTCGCTCGACGACGAGTGCGGCATGGCCTTCGTGATCGTCACGCATCTGAGCCCCGACCGCAAAAGCATGCTCGACCGCATCGTCGCGCGCTACACCCGGATGCCGGTGCTGACCGCCACCGACGGTCTGCGCGTGGAGCCCGAGCATGTCTATGTCATGCCCGAGGGGCGTTTCATGACGATCCGCGACGGCGCGCTGTGGCTGCACGAGGACGATCCGGTGCGGCGCGAGCGCAAGCCGGTCGACGTCTTCTTTGCCGCGCTGGCCGAGGATCAGGGCGACCACGCGGTTGGCATCGTGCTGTCGGGCGGCGATTCCGACGGCACGCTCGGCGTCAGGTTCATCAAGGAGCATGGCGGCGTCACGCTGGCGCAGGGCCGCGACGGATCGGCCCCGGCCAACCCCGAGATGCCCGAAAACGCGCGCGCCTCCGGCGGCATCGACTTCTTCGAGCCGGTGGAGCAGATGCCCGCGCGGCTCATGCAAATCCGGCGCGATGCCGTGACGCCGGCGCCCCTCGACCACGAGCAAGAGGCTTCGGCACAGGTCCAGCAGGAGATCGCGAAGATCCTGCGCAGCCGAACGGGACGCGATTTTTCCGGCTACAAGGCCAAGACATTCCTGCGGCGCGTGGCGCGGCGCATGAAGGTGGTGGGATGCGCCACGCCCGAGGCCTATCTGCAGCGGCTGCGCGACGAGCCGGACGAGACCGCAGAGCTGTTTCGGGACCTGCTCATCAACGTGACCGGCTTCTTTCGCGACGCCGAGGCCTTCGAGGCGCTGCGCACGCAGGTGATCGCGCGGCTTCTCGACGGGCGCGGCGCCGACGAGGCGATCCGCATCTGGGTGCCGGGCTGCGCCACCGGCGAGGAGGTCTATTCGCTGGGGATCCTGCTGCACGAGCCTTGAACGACATCGCCCATCCGCCGCGGGTTCAGCTCTTTGCCACCGACATCGACGAGGACGCGCTCACCGTGGCGCGGGCCGGGCGCTTCCCCGCGCAATTGCTGACGGGCGTCAGCCCCGAGAGGCGACAGCGCTTCTTTCGCAAGGACGGCGCGGCTTTCGTGATCTGCAAGGAGGTGCGCGACATGTGCATCTTCTCGCCACACAGCGTCATCGGCGATCCGCCCTTCTCGCGCATGGATCTCGTCTCCTGTCGCAACCTGCTCATCTACATGGATGCGGGTTTGCAGGATCAGGTGATCCCGACCTTCCACTACGCGCTCAAACCCGGCGGCTACCTGTTTCTCGGCAGCGCCGAGGGCGTGAGCCGCCACGCGCACCTGTTCGGACCCATCGACAAGAGAAGCCGCATCTTCCAGAGCCGCGGTCATGACGGCGCGCCGCGCCGCCTGCCGATGTCGGTCGAGGGGATGGCGCTCAATCCCACTGCCTCGCCCCACAGCCGCCGCATCATCGCCACCGCCGACCGACCGCTGCGCAAGCTGGTCGAGGCGCAGGTGCTCGACCGCCACGCCCCGGCGCATGTGGTCGTCACCACCGAAGGCGAGATCACCTTCTATTCGAGCAACACCGGCCGCTATCTCGAAGCGCCGCGCGGGGCGCCCAACCGCGACCTGATCGACATGGCGCGGCGCGAGCTGCGCATCGACCTGCGCGCTGCCCTGCGGCAGTCGCAAAAGACCCTGCGCCCGGCCATGCGGCAGGTCTTGATGCTTGAAAACGAAGGGCATGACGGCTTCCTGGTCGAGATCGTGGTCGAGCCGCTCGAGACCTCGCTGAGCAGCGAGCCGCTGTTTCTGGTGCTGTTCAAGTATCTCTCCGAGGCGCAGCCGCTGCTGGAGCAGATCGAGGAGGCGGCCCCCGACGAGGCGCAGGAGGCGGTGGAGCGCGAGTTGCGCGAGCTGCGCGAGCGGCTGCAATCGATCATCGAGGAATACGAGACCGCGCTTGAGGAGCTGAAATCCTCGAACGAGGAGCTGGTCTCGGTCAACGAGGAGGCGCAGTCGACCAACGAGGAGCTGGAGGCCTCCAAGGAGGAGATGCAATCGCTCAACGAAGAGCTGACGACGATCAACGGCGAGCTGAGCTCTTCGGTCGAGGAGCTGGACCGCGCCAATTCCGACCTGCAGAACCTCTATGCGGCCACGCAGGTCGCGACGATCTTCATGGATGGCAAGCTGGTGATCCGCAACTTCACCCCGGCGCCTCGGCCTTCTTCAACCTGCGTGACAGCGATGTGGGCCGGCCGCTCACCGATCTGGCGAGCCATCTCGATTTCCCGGGGCTCGAGGCGCGGGTGTGCGAGGTGTTCCAGACCGGCGAGGGCTTCGAGCAGCGGCTGTCGGCGCAGCGCAACGATCAAAGCTATCTGGTGCGCCTGATGCCCTACCGCGACCATGGGGAGGGGATCGGCGGCGTTGTGGTCACCATCGTCGACGTGTCGACGCTGGCAATGGCCGAGCGGCTTCAGAGAAAGCTCTTTACCGAGTTGAACGACCGGGTCCGCGACCTGCTCGCCGCCGCGATCGACATGACCGGCGGCGCCCGGCACGGCGCGGCCTCGCTCGATGCTTTTGCCGACGACCTGACCAAACGGCTGCACGGCATGGCGCGGACCTGCGAGCTGCTCATCGAGACCGGCTGGACGACGGTGCCGATCGACGCGCTCGTCAAGACCGGCCTCGTCGAGATCGATCCTGCCCGCATCGAGAGGACCAGCGAGGAGATCCAGCTGCGACCGAGACAGGCGCTGCAACTCGGCTTGATCCTGAACGAGCTGGCCCTTGGGGCCGGGCGTGGCGGGGTGCGCGAGGGCGAAGCTCCGGTGATCGCATGGCGGCTGGAGGAAGGGTGGATGACCCTCGAGTGGCAGGAGCGCGGCGGATCAAGCACCGGGATGGCGCGCCGTATCGAGGCGCTTGCCACGCGGATCACCGCCCTTGGCGGTCTTGGGAAAATCCGCGACACGGCAGATGGCCCCCTGTTCGCGCTGCGCCTGCCGCTGGAGACCTGAGGCGCGCGGCGACACGGGGTCCGCGCACTTCGCCCCCGTCTCATGCTCGGCCAAGATGCTGATGATCCGCGCGTCCGCAAGTCTCGTTTGATTCATTGCCCGTCCCCAAATCGGGCCGGACACCAATCGACGATCGAGCAAAAATCCTGTGGCAGGTCATCGAAGTCCAAGGGTCAGACGGTCAGCATCTCATTCCCCCTTGAAGCCGCGCAGCACACCGCGCGTCGCCATGACCAGCGGGTCGTGGATCTCCGACAGGATCGCCACCCGGTCAAAGCGGTCGGGATCGCGCGCCACGGCCGCGCGCAGCGCCCGGCCGAACTCCATCCGCAGCTCGGTGCCGATATTGAACTTGGCGATCCGCGATCCGCGCGCCAGCGCCCGTCTTTGAGCATGCGGCACGCCCGAGCCGCCATGGATCACCAGCGGCGCTTCGGTCAATGCCTCGATGGCGCGGATCCGCGCCTCGTCGAGCCCGCCGCCCGAGCCGCCCGCCTGCAGATGCGTGTTGCCGACCGAGATCGCCATGGCATCGATGCCCGTCTCGCGCGCAAAGTGCGCGGCCTCCTCGGGGTCGGTCCCGGCCGAGCCCTCGCCGCCCGCATAGCCGACGAAGCCGATCTCGCCCTCGCAGGACACCCCCGCCGCATGCGCCATGGCGGCGATCTCGGCGGTGCGGGCGATGTTCTCCGCGAGCGGCAGCCGCGAGCCGTCGAACATCACCGAGGTGAAGCCCGAAGCGATCGCCTCGCGGCATTCGGCTTCGGTGTAGCCATGGTCGAGATGCGCCACCACCGGGACCGAGGCGCTCTCGGCCAGGTGCCGGAACATCGCGCCCAGCACGGGGAGCGGCGTGTGCTTGCGGCAGGACGGCCCGGCCTGCAGGATCACCGGCACGCCCTCGGCTTCGGCGGCGGCGACATAGGCGCGCATGTCCTCCCAGCCCAGCGTCACCAGACCGGCCACCGCGTAGCCGTCCCGCAGCGCGGGTTGCAGCACCTCGGAAAGCGTGGCGAGCGTCATTTGAACTTGGCCACCATGTCCATGATCCCCGGGATCGTGTGCAGCTGGGCGGCATGGGTCGGCTGGAAATACTGCTTGAGGCTGCGCTGGCTCAGCCCGCCGAGGATGGTGAAGTAATACATCTCGTAGCCCGGCAGCACCGCGCAGGGGTGGTAGCCCTTGTCGATCATGACGGTCGAGCCGTTGACGATGTGATAGGCGTCGCCCGGCTCGTTGTCCTCGCGCTGGAGCATCTGCAGCCCGGAGCCGTAATCGGGCCGGAAGCGGAAATTGTAGGTCTCGTCGTGGCGGGTCTCGATCAGCTCGCCATCGTCGCCGCGCCGGTCGGTGTCGTGCTTGTGGGAGGGGAAACCCGACCAGCCGCCCTGCCCCACGGTGTAAAGCTCGCTCACCAGCAGGCGGCCCACTCGGTCGTGCTGCTTGGCGCCGAGGATGTGCTTGATCTTGCGATGCGTCTTGGTGTCGTCGGAGCCGTATTGCACGATGTCGAGCTCGGGCTCGCGCACGTCGAAGGGCTCCAGCACCCGGTCGTATTTCGCGCCCGCTATGAAGACCTCGGCGGCCTCGCTGCGGCAGGTCAGGCGGGCCGTCGCGCCTGTGGGGACATAGACGCCCTCGGGCTCGCCGTCCCAGACATCGACGCCGCGTCGGCCGAGGCTCTCGAAGCCCATGCCATCGACATCGACATCGACCGTGCCGGTCGCGGGCACCACGCAGGTCTCGTAGCCCGGTACGGCATAATCGAAGCTCTCGCCGCGCTTCAGCTTGACGATGTTGAAGTAGTTGAGCGGGACCAGATCGTGCTCGGCGTCGACGATGGGCTGGTTGCGGTTGTCATGGGGGGCGATGTGCATGGGATGTCCTTTCAGCCCTGCGTCGGGCCGGGATGGGTGTCGAGAAAGGCCTTGAGTTCGGCCGGATCGGGCATGGCAGGGGCGCAGCCGGGTTTTGCCACGACGATGGAGGCGCAGGCCGAGCCGCGCAGCACCGCCTCGCGCAGGCGGCGTCCCTCGGCGAGACCCGCGATCAGCCCGGCCATGAAGCTGTCGCCCGCGCCGGTGGGCTTCAATGCGTCGACGGGATAGATGCCGGTGCGCAACTCCTCGCCATTCGCGAAGGTAACCGCGCCCTCCGGGCCCATCTTGTAGACCACCAGTTCGGAGGTCTGGGCCAACGCGCTTGCATGGGCAAAGCCGCGCTCGATGCCGCCCGCCATGAAGCCGAACTCCTCATCATTGCCGACGATGACATCGGCCATGTCCCCGGCGCGGCTCAGCACCTCCGAGGCGATTTGCGGCGAGGGCCAGCTATAGGGGCGATAGTCGACGTCGAAGATCACCGGCAGCCCGGCTGCGCGCGCCAGCTCGAAAGCGCGGAAGGCAGCCGCGCGCGACGGCTCGGCGGCGAACACCGTGCCGGTGGTAATCACCGCGTCGAAACGCGTGAGGTCCACCGCTTCGACATCCGCGACGCTCATGCAGAAATCGGCGGCGTTGTTGCGGTAGATGACGCTCTGGTGGTCCTCGACGCGCGCTTCGACGAGGGCGAGAGAGGTGCGCTCCTCACCCTTCACGCGGCGCACGTGGCGGCGCTCGATGCCATAGGCTTCGAGCTGGTCCTCGCAATACCAGCCCACCGCATCGTCGGACACGCAGGTCACCAGCGATGCGCTGCAGCCGAGCTTGACCAGACCGGCGGCGATGTTGGCCGAGCTGCCGCCCATCGACACCATCATCTCGCGGGCCTCGCAGGTGCGGGTGCCGGGCGGCATCGCCGTCAGATCCATGCCGACCCGGCCGATCACCAGAAAGCGGCGTCCTTTCAACCGATCCGACATCACACTCCCCGCCTTTGCCGGGCGCGGCCCTGTTCCTGATCCTCATGCGCGGCGCGCACCCGGTCATTCGTCGTCACCTCGGGCGTGCCGACCTCCCACCAGGCGTGGCCCCGGGTGGTCCAGCGTCATAGGGATCGACCTTCATGACGATGACCTGACTGCGGGTGCTCGCCTTGGCCCGCTCGAAGGCCGCGCCCAGCTCGGCCGAATTTTCGACCGTCACCGCCTCTGCGCCCTGCGATCTCGCATGGGCCTCGAAATCGACGGCGAAGGGTTCGGGGATGGTCGGACAATCGGCGAGCAGGTTATTGAAGCTCTCGTTGCCGGTGTTGTTCTGCAGCTTGTTGATGACCGCGAAGCCGCCATTGTCGAGCACCAGCACGATCAGCTTCTTGCGGCTGAGCGCCGCCGAGTAGAGATCGCTGTTCATCATCATGTAGGAGCCGTCACCGATGAAGACGATGGTGTCGGGCTCGGGCTCGCGCTGCTCTTGGGCGATCCGCGCGCCCCATGCGCCCGAGATCTCGTAGCCCATGCAGGAGAAGCCGAACTCGACATCGACCGTGCCGATGCCCAGCGTGCGCCAGTTCGCCGTGACCTCGGCCGGAAGCCCGCCCGCCGCGGCGACGATGCGGTCGCGCGGGTGGCACAATTCGTTCACCACGCCGATCGCCTGCGCGTAGGAGTTGGGGCCATTGCCGGGCTTCACGTTCCCGGCGACATATGCGTCCCAGTCGCGCCGCTCCTTTTGCGCCTTGTCCACCCATGCGGCGGGGGCGGCGTAGTCGAGCCCCTGCCCCAGCGCGTCCAGCGCCCGCTTCGCGTCGCCCACTACCGGCAGGGCCCGGTGCTTGCCCGCGTCATGCCGCGCCGCGTTGATCGCCACGATCCGCGCCTCGGCGTCGAAGGCGGTCCACGAGCCGGTTGTGAAATCCTGCAGCCGCGTGCCGACGGCGAGGATCAGGTCCGCCTCGGCTGCAATGGCATTGGCGCTGTCGGACCCGGTGACGCCGATCGGGCCGATGTTGAGCGGGTGCTCGGCCAGGAGGTTCGCGCGGCCCGCGATGGTCTCGACCACCGGGATGCGATGCGCCTCGGCAAAGGCGGCGAGGTCTTCGGCCGCGCGCGCATACTGCACACCGCCACCGGCGATGATCATCGGCCGCTTGGCGGCAAGCAGTGCCGCGCGCGCATCCGCGATCTCGGCCTCGTCGGGAGCGATGCGACGGATGCGATGAACCTTCTTCTCGAACATCGCGTCCGGGAAATCCCAGGCCCAGCCCTGCACGTCCTGCGGCAGCCCGATGAAGGCCGGACCGCAATCGGCCGGGTCGAGCAGCGTCGCAAGCGCGGCAGGCAGCGATTGGATCACCTGCGCCGGGTGTGTGATCCGGTCCCAATAGCGCACCACCGGCTTGAAGGCATCGTTCACGCCAAAGGTCGGGTCGCCATAATTCTCCATCTGCTGCAGCACCGGGTCGGCAGCCGGGTGAGAAAGCCGTCACCGCACAAAAGCAGCATCGGCAGCCGGTTGGCATGGGCGAGACCCGCGGCGGTGAGCAGGTTCATCGTGCCGGGCCCGGCGCTGGCGGTGCAGAACATGAAGCGTTGGCGCAGCCACTGCTTGGCATAGCCCGCGGCGGCAAATCCCATTCCCTGCTCGTTCTGGCCGCGATAGAGCGGCAGTGCCTCCTGCACACCGTGCAGTGCTTCGCCAAGGCAAGTGACGTTGCCATGACCGAAGATGCCGAAGCCGCCGCCGCAGACGCGCAGCTCCTCTCCGTCGATCTCGATATACTGGTTGGCAAGCCACCTTATGATGGCCTGTGCGGTGGTGAGGCGAACGGTACCCTGTGATGCGGTCATGGCGGGGCGGCCCTTCCAGGTTTTTCGTGGTCAGTCGCGAATGCCGCTTGCGGCGTTTCGACTCTCACGATACGTATTTTGCAACCGGTTGCAAATCGAAATCGACGAGGGGGGAGTTCGACATGCGGGAGATCGGCATCGGCATCATCGGTGGCGGCTATATGGGCAAGGCCCACGCCGTCGCCATGTCGGCCGTGGGCACGGTGTTCGACACCGCGCTCAGGCCACGGCTCGAGATGGTCGCCGCCAGCTCGCCCGAGAGCGCCGAGCGCTACTGCGCCGCTTACGGCTTTGCGCGCGGCACGGGTGACTGGCGCGCGCTGGTCGAGGACCCCCGCGTCGAGGCGGTGGTGATCGCCGCGCCGCAGGAGACGCATCGCGAGATCGCCGATGCCGCCTTCGCGCGCGGCAAGCCGGTGATGTGTGAAAAGCCACTCGGCGCCTCGGTCGAGGATGCCCGCGCCATGGTCGCGGCGGCCGAAGCCTCGGGCGTGGCCAACATGGTCGGCTTCAACTACATCCGGACACCCGCGAGCCAGTTCGCCCGCCAGCTCATCGCCGAGGGCGCGATCGGCGAGGTGACGTGGTTTCGCGGCGAGCATACCGAGGATTTCCTTGCCGATCCCGAGACTCCGTTCAACTGGCGCTGCGAGGGCGCGGCCAACGGGACGCTGGGCGATCTCGCCCCGCACATGGTCAACGCCGCCCTTGCGCTTCTCGGCCCGATCGCTTCGCTTTCGGTCAACATGGAGACGGTGCATCGCAACCGCCCCGGCGGCCGCGTCGACAATGACGATCAGGCCCAACTGATGTGTCGCTTCGCGCGCGGCACCATGGGGCAGATGCATTTCAGCCGGATCGCGACGGGCCGCAAGATGGGCTACGCCTATGAGATCACCGGCACAAAGGGTGCGATCCGCTTCGATCAGGAGGATCAGAACGCGATCCACCTCTACCGCGCCGAAGGCCCCGAGGCCGCGCGCGGTTTCACCCGCATCCTCACCGGTCCCGCGCATCCCGACTACCTCCCCTTTTGCCAAGGGCCGGGGCACGGCACCGGCTACCAGGATCAGATCATCATCGAGGCGCGCGATTTCCTGCGCGCGATCGAAACCGGCGAGACGGTCTGGCCCAGCTTCCGCGACGGGCTCGAGGTGGCGCGCGTGATCGAGACCGCCCGCGCCTCGGCCCATGAGGGCCGCTGGCTCGATGTCGAAACAGAATGAGAGCAGAGGACACGAGATGACGATCAGGATTGGCAACGCCCCCTGTTCATGGGGGGTCGAATTCGCGAACGACCCGCGCAACCCCGATTGGCGCAACGTGCTGCGCGACTGCGCGCAGGCGGGTTACAAGGGCATCGAGCTGGGCCCGGTGGGCTACGTGCCCGAGGACCCGGCCGAGTTGGGCGGGGCGCTCGACGAGCACGGGCTACAGCTCATCGGCGGCGTGGTGTTCCGCCCGTTCCACGACCCCGATGCGTGGGAAGACGTGCTCGATGCCGCGCATCGCACCTGCCGCGCCCTCAAGGCGCATGGGGCCGAGCACCTCGTGCTGATCGACTCGATCTCGCCGCGCCGCGCGCCGACCGCAGGGCGTGCGACCGAGGCCGAGCAGATGGACACCGCCGAATGGGCCGCTTTTCGCGAGCGCATCGCCACGATCGCCCGGATCGGCACCGAGGAATACGGGCTGACCACTGGCATCCACGCCCATGCCGCGGGCTTCATGGATTTCGAGCCCGAGTTGGAACGGCTTCTCGAAGAGGTGGATGACCGCATCCTAAAGATCTGTTTTGACACCGGACATCACTCATATGCAGGCTTTGATCCGGTGAACTTCATCCATCGCCATAAGAACCGCATTTCATATATACACTTCAAGGATATCGACCCCAAAGTTAAGGCGCACGTGATCGAAACCCGTACGGTTTCTACGACGCCTGCGGGCAGGGCATCTTTTGCAATCTGGGCGAAGGCGACGTCGATTTTCCTGCCGTGCGGCTGGCGCTGCTGGACGCAGGCTTCGAAGGCTGGTGCACGGTCGAGCAGGATTGCGACCCGACGCTCGACCCCGACCCGCTGAATGATGCCCGCAAGAACCGCGAATATCTCGAATCCATCGGCTTCAAATAGGGAGGTCCGGCCATGACGAAACTGGGATGGGGCATGATCGGCGGCGGCGAAGGCAGCCAGATCGGCCCGGCGCATCGCCTGGGCGCGGGCCTCGACGGGCTGTTCGAGTTCCGCGCGGGCGCGCTTGACCACCGTGCCGAAGCCGGGCGGGAATATGGTCGCCGTCTGGGCCTCGACGCGGACCGTGCCTATGGCGACTGGCGCGAAATGCTGGAGGGCGAGCGCGACCGGCCCGACCGGATCGACCTCGTCACCGTGGCCACACCCAATGCCACGCATTTCGAGATCACCCGCGACTTCCTTCGCGCGGGCTTCCACGTGCTGTGCGAAAAGCCGATGACCATGACCGTCGAGGAGGGTGAGGAGATTGTATCTATCGCCCGGGAAACAAGTCGAATTTGTGCCGTGAACTATGGCTATTCGGGCTACTCGCTGGTGCGGCACATGCGGGCCATGGTGGCGCGCGGCGACCTTGGAAATATCCGGCTCGTAAAGGCCGAGTTTGCGCATGGCCACCACGCCGACGCGGCCGATGCCGACAACCCGCGCGTGCGCTGGCGCTACGACCCGGCGCAGGCGGGCGTTTCGGCGCAATTCGCCGATTGCGGCATCCACGCGCTGCACATGGCAAGCTTCGTGATCGGGCAGGAGCTGGAGCGCCTCTCCGCCGACACGGTGAGTTGCATCGAAAGCCGCACGCTCGAAGACGACGCGATGGTCAATCTGCGCTTCGACGGCGGCGCGGTAGGGCGGCTCTGGACCTCCTCCGTGGCGATCGGTCGCCAGCACGGTCTGACGCTTCAGGTCTTTGGCGAAAAGGGCGGGCTGTCATGGGCGCAGGAGCAGCCGAACCAGCTCTACTGGATGCCGCTTGGCGGTCGCCGTCAAGTGATCGAGCGCGGTGAGGCCGGGCTCTCCCCCGAGGCCGATCGCAGCAGCAGGGTGACGATCGGCCATGCCGAGGGGATGCCTTTGGCCTTCGCCAACATCTATGCCGACCTCGCCGAGGCGATCGCCGCGCGAAAGACGGGTCGCGAGATGGACGCTGCCGCCGATCTCTATCCGCGCGCCGAGGACGGCCTGCGCTCCATGGCGGCCGTCTTCGCCGTGGCCGAAAGCAGCAGGAGCGACGGCATCTGGACCGAGGCCCGGCCACCGATGTTCCGCTAGATCCGTAGGGCCGGGGCCGCCAAGGCCCCGGCTCAACCCGCCTCGGGCAGCGGTCTGAGCGTGGCACGCTCGACGATCCGGCAGGGAAACACCCGTGCCTCCGGATAGCGGTCCGGCTCGTCGAGCATCGCCCCCATCAGTTCGATCGAGGAGGCGACGATCTGCCGTATCGGCTGGCGGATCGTAGTCAGGTCGGTTCCGGCCCAGCCCGCCATTTCCATGTCGTTGAGCCCGAGCACGCCGACATCGCCCGGCACCGACAGCCCGTGATCGCGCAGCGCCGACAGCGCGCCGATCGACAATACGTCGTCGCCGCAGAAATAGGCCTCCGCCGGCGGCGCCTGCAACAGGCGCTGCATCTCGCTCCGACCCGCCTCGAAGGTGTAGGCCTCGGCGAAGGACACGCTCGGCTCGGCACCATGCCGCTGCGCGATCTCGGCGCGGAACCCGGTCAGGCGATCTTGGGTCGAAGTGGCGCTCTCCGGGCCGCCGAGAAACGCCAGCTGATCATAGCCGCGCGCGATCAGCGTTCGCGCCGCTATCCGGCCGCATTCGACGTTGTCGATCCCGACCGTGTGCACCTGCGGGTCCGAGGCATAGCGCCCGAAGGCGTTGACCACCGGCACCCCCGCCTCGCGGAACGCGATTGCAAAGCCCGGCGGCAGGGTCGAGGAGGCGACGATCACGCCGTCGACCGAGTATTGCCGCAGCATCCGCACCGAGTTTTCGGGCTCGGTCTCGCCCGAGAGATTGACCAGCAGGGGCCGCAGCCCGCGCTCTTGCAGGCCACGGGTGAACAGATCGAAGATTTCAAGGAAGAACGGGTTGTGAAAGTTGCTCGATACCAGCCCGATCAGCTTGGTGCGTCCGGTGGTGAGCGAGGAGGCCAAGGCGTTCGGGCTGTAGCCTAGATCGCGCGCCGCCTTCTCGACCTTGCGCCGCATCTTGGGCGAGACCGAGGCCCCGTCGGTGAAGGTGCGCGACACCGCCGAGCGCGACACGCCCGCCCGTTCGGCGACCTCCTTGAGCGTGACCACCATGACCCCCCGCCTTCCTTCCCGCGACCGCATAGCTCTACCTCACCGAACGCCCGCGTCCAGCATGAGTTGCGTCACGGCCTATTGCAACCGGTTGCAAAACGTGTGGCCTTGTGCTGTAGTCGGAGTCGAAGGGCCGGTGGAGGACCGCTCTTCGACACAACCGACGACACCAGGGAGGGATGTCCGATGACACCGACATACAAGCTGCTGCTGGCCGCGACCGTCGCCGCCACGCCGTTGATCGCCGCCACCACAGCGCAGGCCGAGGGCGAGAAATACATCCTCGTCAGCCACGCCCCCGACAGCGACAGCTGGTGGAACACCATCAAGAACGCGATCGCGCTCGCCGCCGAGCAGATGGACGTGGAGGTCGAGTACCGCAACCCGCCGACCGGCGATCTCGCCGACATGGCGCGGATCATCGAACAGGCCGCCGCCAGCGGCCCGGACGGCATAATCACCACCCTGTCGGATTTCGACGTGCTCTCGGGTCCGGTCCGCTCGGCGGTCGACAGCGGCGTCGACGTGATCATCATGAATTCGGGCACGCCCGAGCAGGCGCGCGAGGTCGGCGCGCTGATGTATGTGGGCCAGCCGGAATACGACGCGGGCCTTGCGGCGGGCGAACGCGCCAAGGGGGACGGCGTCGAAAGCTTTCTCTGCGTGAACCACTACATCAGCTCGCCCGCCTCGACCGAGCGCTGCCAGGCTTTGCCGACGGGCTCGGCATCGAGCTGGGCGAGCAGATGATCGACAGCGGTCAGGATCCAGCCGAGATCAAGAACCGGGTGCAGGCCTACCTCTCGGCCAACCCCGAAACCGACGCGGTGCTCACCCTCGGGCCGACCTCGGCCGATCCGACGCTGCTCGCGCTCGATGAGACCGGCATGGCGGGCGACATCTATTTCGGCACCTTCGATCTGGGTGCCGAAATCGTGCAGGGCATCAAGGATGGCGTGATCGAGTGGGGCATCGACCAGCAGCCCTTCCTGCAGGCCTACTTGCCCGTCGTGGTGATGACCAATTACCACCGCTACGGCGTGCTGCCCGGCAACAACATCAACTCCGGCCCCGGCTTCGTCACAGCCGAGGCGCTGGAGATGGTCGAGAAGTTCGCCGGCGAATACCGCTGAGCGTGCGACGGGGGCGGCCCCTCCCCTCGCGCCGCCCCCAACCTGATTTCAACCGATCCCTGGAGTGAGCCGGCATGGCAGATACACCGCAAATCGTGATGGACGAACGGGTCAAGCAGATCTCGCCGATGCGCCGCGCGATGATCCGCCCCGAGCTGGGCGGCATCGTGGGCACCGTGGCGGTGTTCGTCTTCTTTGGACTGTTCGCCTTCGACAGCGGCATGTTCAACAGCCAGGGCATCATGAACTGGTCCGTCGTCTCGGCGCAGTTCATGATCATCGCCGTCGGCGCCTGCCTCCTGATGATCGCGGGCGAATTCGACCTTTCGGTCGGCTCGATGATCGGTTTTGCCGGCATGATGATCGCCATCTTCGGCGTGACGCTGGGCTGGCCGATGTGGATCGCGATCCTCGTGACCTTCGCGCTGTGCGTGTCGATCGGTGCGCTCAACGGCTTCATCGTCGTGCGCACGGGCCTGCCCAGCTTCATCGTGACGCTGGCCTTTTTTGTTCATCTTGCGCGGCTTCACGATCTTTCTGCCGCAGACCATCGAGCGCAAGACCATCATCGGGGGCATCCGCGAGGCGGCCGAAGGCGACTGGCTCGCCAATCTCTTTGGCGGCACCATCGGGCAGGGATTCTTCACATGGATGGGCGAGTCCGGGATCATCGCCACGTTCGAGCGCGGCACGCGTGAAGGCGAGCCGGTGGTCAACGGCATCCCGATGCTGATCGTCTGGGCGCTTGGTCTCGTCGTGGTGGGCCACGTGCTGCTGACCCGGACGCGCTTCGGCAACTGGATCTTCGCCGCCGGTGGCGACGCCGAGGCCGCGCGCAATTCGGGCGTGCCGGTGAACCGGGTCAAGATCTCCATGTTCATGTTCACCGCCTTCTGCGCCACCGTCTTTGCCGCCTGTCAGGTGATGGAGTTCGGCTCCGCTGGTGCCGATCGCGGCCTCCTGAAGGAATTCGAGGCGATCATCGCCGTAGTTATCGGCGGCGCTCTGCTGACGGGGGGCTACGGCTCGGTCATCGGGGCAGCCTTGGGCGCGCTGATCTTCGGCGTGGTCCAGCAGGGGCTGTTCTTCGCGGGCGTCGAAAGCTCGCTCTTCCGGGTATTCCTCGGGGTGATCCTGCTCTTCGCCGTGATCCTCAACACCTATATCCGCCGCATCATCACCGGAGAACGCTGACATGACCCAGCCCCTGATCCAGATGAAGAACATCGAGAAGCATTTCGGCTCGGTCATCGCGCTTGCGGGCGTCTCGGTCGACATCCACGCCGGCGAATGTCACTGCCTTCTGGGCGACAACGGCGCGGGCAAATCGACCTTCATCAAGACGCTTTCGGGCGTGCACAAGCCGACCCGCGGCAAGATCCTGTTCGAAGGGCGCGACATGCACTTCGCCGATCCGCGCGACGCCATCGCCGCCGGGATCGCCACCGTGCACCAGCATCTCGCGATGATCCCGCTGATGTCGGTGAGCCGCAACTTCTTCATGGGCAACGAGCCGGTGCGCAAGATCGGCCCCTTTTCCTTCTTCGACCACGACCTCGCCAACCGCACGACCATGACCGAGATGGAAAAGATGGGCATCGTGCTGCGCGGCCCGGACCAGGCGGTCGGCACGCTCTCGGGCGGCGAACGCCAGACCGTGGCGATCGCCCGCGCGGTGCATTTCGGCGCCCGCGTGCTGATCCTCGACGAGCCGACCTCGGCCTTGGGCGTACGCCAGACCGCCAACGTCCTCGCCACCATCGACAAGGTGCGCAAGCAGGGCGTGGCGGTGGTCTTCATCACCCACAACGTGCGCCACGCCATGGCGGTGGGCGACCGCTTCACCGTGCTGAACCGGGGCCGCACCTATGGCACCGCCAAGCGCGGCGAGATCACGCCCGAGGAGCTTCAGGACTTGATGGCGGGTGGACAGGAACTTGCAACACTCGAGAGCAGTCTCGGCAGCACGGTCTGACCCGAGGGCCAAGGCCGCCCCGTCCGACGCACGGAACAGGACGGCCCCGCGATCTTTCGAATGCGGGGCGCGTTCGGCCCTCTTCTACTACTGCGCCGGGATCGCGGCGGGTGTGGTGTCGCCGCCCTGCCCTGCCGGCAGGTGCCGCCGTCCCTTCTTCTCGCCGAGCATCAGCATCGCGGGCGTCACCACCAGCGTCAGCACCGTGGCCACGATCAGGCCGCCGGCGATGGCCGAGGACAGCTCGGTCCACCACTGGGTCGAGGGCGCGCCATAGACGATCTCGCGGGTGAAGAAGTTGATGTTGAGCCCGATCACCATCGGCATCAGACCCAGCGCCGTCGTCACCGAGGTGAGCACCACCGGCCGCAGACGCTGCGCCCCGGTGCGGATCGCCGCCTCGTAGGGCGACATGCCCGCCTTCTTGAGATCGTTGTAGGTGTCGATCAGCACGATGTTGTTGTTCACCACGATGCCCGCCAACGCGATCACCCCGATGCCGCCCATCACGACGCCGAAGGGGCGGCCCGTGACGATCAGGCCGAACAGCACCCCCGCGACCGAGAACACGATCGCCGACATCACCACGAAGCTTTGGTAGAAGCTGTTGAACTGCGTCACCAGGATCGCGAACATCAGGATGATCGCCGCAGCAAAAGCCCCGACGAGGAAGATCATCGCATCCGCCTGATCCTGCGCCTCGCCACCGAACGACCAGTCCACCGTTTCCGGCAGATCCGCGCCCTCGATCGCACCGCGCAGCTCGGTGATCTGATCGTTCACCAGCACGCCCGGTGCCACGTTGGCCTCGATCGACACGACGCGGCGCTGGTCGATGCGCTTGATCGTGCCGGTGCGCGGGCTCGGCTCGAAGGTCACGAAGTTCGAGATCGGCACCAGACCGGCATTGGTCGGCACGCGTAGCGATTGCAGTTCCTCGAGCGTCCTCTCATCCGAGGGAAAGCGCACGCGGATGTCGACCGAGCCGTCGGCGTCCGACGGGCGGTAGTCGGCCACGGTGATGCCTTGCGTCAGAAGCTGCACCGCCTGACCCAAGAGCGACACGTCGGCCCCGAAACGTGCGGCCTCCGAGCGGTTGACCCGGATGCTCCACTCGACGCCCGGAAGCGGGCGCGTGTCGGTGACGTCGGTGAAGCCGCCGATGCGGTCCATCGCACCGCGGATCGTCTCGACCGCCGCGGCCTGGGCCTCGGGGTCGGAGCTTCGAACCTTGATGTTGACGGGCTTGCCTGCTGAAGGCCCGCTCGACGCGGTCTGCACCTGCACGTCGATGCCGGCGATATCGGCCATCTCGCCGCGGATCTCCTCGCCGATCTCGGCCGCGGTGCGGCGTGTGTCCCATTCGGTGAGTTCGAGCTGGATGGTGCCGATGATCTCTTCGTCGCCCTGCCCCGACCCGGCGGTGGAGCGGGCATAGACGCTGGCGATCTCGGGCTCGTCCACCAGACGCTCCTCGACCCGGCGCACCAGCTGATCACGTTCGAAGATCGAGAAGTTGTCGCGGGCGCGGACCTGCACCTGCATGAAGTCCGGCTCGACCGAGGGAAAGAAGCTGACGCCATTGCCGAACTGGCCGTAAGCGCCGAAGCCCGCGAGCAGAAAGGCAAAGGCGAACATCAGCGTGGCCCATGGCCGCAGGATCGCCTTCTCCAAGAGGCGCACATAGGCGCCGGTAAAGCCCTTGATCGCGCGCGGGTCGCCCGCTTCGGCGGCATGCAGTTTGGCCTTGTCTCCGGCCGATTGCGGCGGCCGCTTGCCGATGATCCCGCCCACCACGGGGATGAAGATCAGCGCCATGAAAAGCGAGGCCGAAAGCGTCAGGATCACCGTGATCGGCAGGAACTTCATGAACTCGCCCACCGTGCCGGACCAGAACAGCAGCGGGAAGAACACCGACAATGTCGTCGCGGTCGAGGCGATGATCGGCCAGGCCATGCGCTTGGCGGCATAGGCGTAGGCCTCTTTCGGCGCGGCCCCCTCCTGCAACTGGCGGTCGGCCAGCTCGGTGGTGACGATCGCGCCGTCGACCAGCATGCCGACCACGAGGATGAGCGAGAACAGCACCACGAGGTTCATCGTGAAGCCCATCGCCAGAAGCAGCGTCACGCCGGCGAGGAAGGCGCCCGGGATCGAGAGCCCGACCAGCAGCGCCGAGCGGATGCCGAGCGCCCAGACGATGACGATCATCACCAGGATTACGGCGGCGATGACGTTGGCTTCGAGATCCGAGAGCATGGTCTTCACCTGCTTGCTCTCGTCTTGCATGTAGTTGATGTCGACGCTGTCGGGCCAACCGGCCTGCGCCTCGGCCACGACCTCCTTCACTTCGGCCACCGTCTCGATGACGTTCGAGCCGATCCGCTTCTTGACCTCGAGCGCCAGCGCCGGCTGGCCGTCGATCCGGGCAAAGCCGGACGGGTCGGCAAAGGTGCGGCGGATGGTGGCGACATCGCCGAAGGTTACGACCGTATCGCCGCGCACCTTGACGGGAAGCGCCATGACGTCTTCGATGTCCGAGATCAGCCCCGGCACCTTGAGCACGATGCGACCCGCGCCGTTCTCGATGGCGCCGGCGGCGATCAGGCGGTTGTTGCGGCTGATCTGGCCGATCAGCTCCTCGAAGGACAGGTTGTAGGTCTCGAAGATCGTGGGGTCGATCAGCACCTCCAGAAGCTCGTTGCGCGAGCCCGCGACATCGACCTCCAGCACGCCGCCCAAGCCCTCGATCCGGTCCTGAAGATCCTCGGCCAGCTGGTTCAGCGTGCGCTCTGGCACCGGGCCCGAGAGGATCGCGGTGAGGATCGGGAACAGCGCGGTGTTGGTCTCGGTCACTGTGATGTCGCTGGCGTCATCGGGCAGCTCGCCAGAGGCGCGGTCAGCGGCCTCGCGCACGCTATCGAGCGCCTCGTCGGCGTCGAAGCCCGGCTCGAACTCCAGCATGATCGAAGCGTGGCCCTCGCTGGCCGAGGCCTCCATCTTCTTGAGGCCGGTGAGCGCGCCGAACTCGGTCTCCATCGGCTCGATCAGCAGCCGCTCGGCATCCTGCGGCGAGATGCCTTCGAGCGTGGTGAAGACATAGACCACCGGGATCGGGATCTCGGGCGAGCTTTCCTTGGGGATCGAGACATAGGACAGCGCGCCGACGCTCAGGATCGCGATCAGCGCGAGGATGACGGTGCGGGTCCGGCTGAAGGCCGCATCGATCAGGCCGTTCATTGGACCACCTCCTCATCCGCGCCGCCAGAGGCACCGAGGACGACCGGCTCAGGGCCGGTCGGCGTTTCCTGCTGCGCTTCGTCGGCGCGGGCATCGACCAGCTCGCCATCATTCACGAAGCCCTGACCGACGCTGATGATCCGCGCCGTCTCGGGCAGGCCGCCGATCCAGATGCCGTCGGTCTGCGCCCGGATGATCTCGACCTCCTGAAACGCGACCCGCTCTTCGGCGTCGACCGTCTTGATGCCGAGCGTGCCGTCGGTGCCGAGTGACAGGATCGCGGGCGACACGAAATGCGCCACCTGCTCGCCGGTGGCGATGCGGACCTGCGCACTGATCCCCGCCGGGATCGCGCCATCGGCATTGGGCACCTCGATCTCGGCGGTGAAGGTGCGGGTCTGCGCGTCGGCGCTGCGCCCGACAAAGCGGACCTCGCCCTCCGCCGTCTCGCCGGTGATGAAGGCGACCTGCGCCGCCTGACCCGCCTCGATGTCGGCGAGCTGCTGCTGCGGGATCTGGATCGCGATCTTGAGGGGCGTGTTGTCGACGATGCGCGCCACCTGCGCGCCGGAATTGACGAACTCACCCTCCTCGACCTCGAGCGTCTCGATCCGCCCATCGAAGGGCGCGCGCACGATGGTGTCGCCAAGCGCCACCTCGGCCGCCGTCACGGCGGCTTCGGCGGCGGCCAGCGTCGAACGGGCCTGTGCCACGCGATCGACGGTCGAGGTGCCGCGCTCCAGAAGCGTCTGCGCATTGTCGAATTCCCTCTGGGCACGGTTACGCTCTTCCTGCGCCTGCGTCAGTTCGGCGTCGCCCTGGGCCGTTTCGAACCGCGCGATCACGTCGCCTGCCTCGACCTCGGCGCCGCGCCGGACCGGCACCTCGGCGATCTGCCCGCCGGTCTCGGCAAGGATCTGCGTGTCGCGCTCGGCCAGCGCCTGCCCCTCGGCGGCAAAGACCTGCGCCACGGTCTGGGCGACCGAGTTCTGCACCGCGACGGCCACGCGGCGCGGCGCCTGCTCGACCGACGCCTCGGTCACTTCGGGCTCCGACGGCAGCACGAAACCACTGCCCATCCAGCCCAACAGCGCCAGCACCAGCCCGCCGGCCACGAATTTCGACTTCGAGGACCCTTTGTCGCTCTCGAAGCTCAGGGGCGTGCGGCCCGTATCGGGGCCCGTCGTCTCTGCATGGGTGGTCATGATCGATCTCCTGATGCCGGGCGACCAAACGCCCGGTCGGAATGGAAATAGCGGCCCGTCGCCGCGTGTCATTGGCGGGATGTCTCATCCTGCGCCGAAGCGATCGCCGCCTCGATGCGGCGGTGAAATCGCGCAAAGCTCTCGAGCCGCTCACGCGTGTCGCCCGCCTCGTCCGGCAGGGCCGATATGATCTCGTCGAACTCCCGGCACACGGCGGCGCGGCGCGCACGGATCCAGTTCTGCAAGGCCGGAAGCACGGAAGGCGTCAGTTCGAATTCGTCTTGCCGTTGGCCTTTCCGGCCAAGGCGGCGGCTCATGCCATGGGTCTCGAGATACTTCGCACCTTCTACCACGCTGCTGCGACCGATCCGCAGCGCCTCGGCGATCTCGGCGGCGGTCATGGCACGCCCCTCAAAGGCGAGCAGCCCGAACAGCCGCCCGGCATTGCGCGAGCCGCCCTCGGCCTGGGCCAGCACCCCAAGGCGCTCGACGAAATCGGCGCGTAGATCCGTCAGTTCGGCAGCATGGCTGGTCATGTTCCGTCTCTCCGTCGGTCTCGGCATGGTGTGCATGTAGTCCCAACCCCGAATATTGTCCAGACATTTCAGAAAATACTGACACTATGACAGGGCGTCATTTCGGTTCGGAAGGTTTTGACGGTCGTCGCGCCATAGCTTAGATCTGGCACAGAGATCATGGCCCCCGCCGCTCGCTGGCTCTGCCGAGGTGAAGCCATGAAGAGAGGTCGCCGTTTTTCCTGACCGCATGTGATCCGCCGGCAATGCGAGCCCCGGCATTTAGAGACACATGATACTGGAAAGGATTTCATCATGTCGATCAACCCGCTCTCCCTGCGCAGCGCGAAGGCCCAGGCTCGGGAGCTGCGCGCGGCCATTGCCGCCAAGGGCCGGGAGATATCTCATGGGCAGGCGCTCGAAGCCGTCGCCCGCCATCATGGTCACCGTGACTGGAACACCCTGCGCGCCGGTCTTCCCGATGCACCGGAGCCCGAAGCCTTCCGCGCCGGGCAACGGGTCCACGGCGCCTATCTGGGGCACGCCTTCGAAGGCGTGATCCTTGGCGCCGAGATGCTCGAAGCAGGCGGGCGCTGCCGGGTCACGCTGCGCTTCGATGCTGCCGTGGATGTCATCGCCTTCGCCGGCATGAGCAATTGGCGCAGGCAGGTCTCGGCTATCATCGGCCCGGACGAGACAAGCGCGGACCGCACCTCCGATGGCACGCCGCATTTGCGGATCTTTCCAGACAACCCCGCCGCGTCCTGATCACCGCACTTGCAGTGCTCGATCCCGATCAAGACAGCGGCTTGGGCTGCCTGCGACGGAACGTCACCCAAAGCCTGTATGTTCAGAAGGTACTGAATATTATATTACCGTGAATAGTGGTTCAGTCCGGGGATTCTTGAGATGACAAACAGTATTGCGGAGTCCCGCTCCCGGATGGCGCTACCAGCGCTCGATGCGCGCGCTGCCGTCATGCAAGCGGCGCTGAAGGTCTTCGAGCGGCGTGGCTTCGCGGCGGCATCCGTTCAGGACGTGCTTCAGGAGGCCGGGATCTCCGTCGGGGCGTTCCGGCAGCATTTCATTTGGAAGGAAGACATCCTCGATGCGATTGCCAGAGACGCCGCGCGCAGAACCGGAACGCTCGCCATGCTCACGCCGGATGGTGTGATGGCTCGGCTCAATGTACTTCTGGAGCGCTCGGGGCTCGGATCCACACATATCGTGCCGGAGCTGCGACCGGTCGCGCGCGCCATGCTGCGCCATGGCAACGACCAGCTGTTTCACCAGATCGCGGCTACGACAGCCGAGGCCATCGCCCCTGCGATGATCATGCTGATCCGCGACGGCGTGCAGGAAGGCGTGTTCGAGACCCCCTCGCCCGAACTCGCCACGGAGCTTCTCCTCTCGCTGGCCCAGACCCGGCGCACCGTTTTTCGACAGGCCCTCGAAGCGACCGAAGCGGGCGATCCCGACCTGGGAGTCGAGCTTCTGTCCGAGCGACTGCGATCCGAAGCCATGATCATCGAGCGGCTGCTGGCGATCGCGCCGGGGCGGATCGAACTCCCGACCGCCCACGCCCTGCGACGCACCCTATGGGATCTCGCGACCGGCTAACCTTGCCGCATGCTCGAAGGCCAACTCGCATCCGGCAGGCGACAGCATCATCATGGCACCATCAGAGGAGATGTCGCATGTCCCGGTTGTCACGCCTGACCGAGCGCCGCATTCTCAAGACCCTTGCCGAAGGCGGTTTGCAAGGGCTCGAAGGCGAAGGCAGGCCCCTGCCCGACCGCAGCGGTGAGGCCTGTGTCGATGCCGGAGAAGCGGCGGGCTTTCGGATCATGGCGGAAGCGGGCGTGCTGCCCGAAAAAATCGTTCTTAAAAAGCAGGTCGCGGCGCAAAGGGCCGTCCTGCTGGATCTGACCGATGCGAAGGAACGCAAGGCGGCGATGGCACAGCTGTCGGATCTCGAGATGCGGCAGGCAATCGCCGAGGAGGCGCGACGCCGCTTTCTGCACCGTTAACGTGTCACAAATCGTAGTGAACAAACTGGACGATCAATCCCTTGGCGCATAGGTTACATGCAAAGGAGCGCCTACATGACCGACACGACAACCGGCAGCTTGGACGAAGTTCGCAGCGACTTCATCGAGAAGGTCGGGCTGATCGCCCAGAACGAAGGCCTGCCGCGCATCGCCGGGCGCATCTTCGCGCTTCTGGTGTTCGATGGTGACGTCATCTCCTTCGGCGAGATCACGGAGACGCTTCAGGTGAGCCGCGGCAGCGTCAGCTCGGCCACGCGGCTGCTCGAGGATCGCGGCCTGATCAAACGGGTTGGCAAGCCGGGCCAGCGGCAGGATTTCTTCCGCCTCGCTGACAACCCCTACCAGAACATGCTCGGCGCCGTAGTGACCGGTCTCGAACGGGCCAGGGATGAGATCGGTGAGACGTTGCAGCGCGTGCCACGAGACCGGCCCGAGATCCGCCAAAGGGTGCAGAACTACGCCCGGTTTTACGAAGAGATGGGCCGCGCGGTCAGCCAGTCGATCGAGAACCTGAAATAGCTTCTTTTCAGAAGCTGCTCCCCGGCCGCCCGAAGAACCGGGACCGATTGGCTTGTAACTGGTTCTACCCGAACTGGCCTAGGGGGGCACTTGACCATTCGACACGACGTCGCGAGGCGGCCCGCTCCGCCAAATACGGGTCGCGTTTACCCATGCCCCGAAAGGTCAGCGGAGGGTGAACGTTCACTTTACACGAAACTGCACAATCGCGTTCCGGGCGCCATAGGGTCGCGCCATTGCGACTGCAAGCCTCGGAACCGGGGGCTCTTCATGAACAAGAGCATGGCCGACATCTTCCTCTTCGGGGATATCGATGCGCATGGCTTTCGGACGCGGTTCATGGATCATCGGGCCAACGACTGCGCGCCTTTGCCGATCAAGGGGGTCTCAACGGTATATCGCGTCCATTCCACGCTCGAAACTGACCCAGCTGATCGTCGCCCGGTTGCCGGCGACACCGTGATAATGCGAACGTCCGGAACTGCTTGGCAACCCGGCCCAGATCCGCGCGAGATTGTTCATGAAGTCGCGACGGCCCAAGCGTCCGCTCTCGAAGCGGGCGATACCTGCATCCGCAAGCAACAGGTCGGCAAGATGATCCTGCACGGCGGGAGAGAAACGGGTGTCCCGTGACAGACCCGACCGGCGCACGAGGTTGCGCAGGGTCGGGGGAATGAACTGATATCGGCCGATGGCATGGGGCTGGCCCGGGGTCCGGGCAACCCAATCGAAAATCTGTCCAATCGTCATCCGTGTCGGGGCCTCCGAGGGGCGGCGACGGGCACCGTGCTGTATCGCATCATATCCGGCACGCCCCACCTCGGCCGAAGCGATGAGCGATCGCAGCCGTGCCCGCGCATCGCCGCCTTCGATGCGAAGAATCGCCTCCCGCGGCACATGCGCACTTCTCCCCGGGACGGCGCCCAGCGTCGCAGGGTCACCGGCACTTGATCGCCAAGCAGCAGATCGTTCCCGCTCCGGACCGAATGTGCCCCCCCATAGGCCGCGAAAAGGCCCGCGCGTAATCCTGTATCGGCCAGAGCACCCGCTCCGGGCAGTGTCATGCAAAGCAGAAGCGCGAATGAGTGGGGCAGTCGACGATACATTGCAGTCCTCCAGATACGTGGGGATGGCGACGCCGGTCAGGCGCAGATCGGCAGCTATGCGGCATCGGCATGTCAACCACATGCGGCCTTGCCGAAGTGCTTACACCGACGGGTGTTGATCGACCCCTAACGCATCGCGTTTTCCACGAAGTCCCTCTTGGACGAGGCTGCATCTCCGATCCGGATCCTCTTTGAACCGGACGGTGGTGCGGCGGGCAAGTTGCCACGAATGCTTGGCACGATCCGCGATCGCCATGGCGATGACGATGACGATGACGATGACGATGACGATGACGATGACGATGACGATGACCGTGCTACCGGCAAGGAACACCTGCGCAAGCATCATCCCGAGCTCACATGGCTATGTCCGACTGTCCGACAGGACCGGCGCCCATTCCCCTCGGTAGTGTTTTCGTAAGCACCCTCGCCCTATTCTGGCAAGACGGTTGCCATGCGCGGCGCATCTTTGCGCGGTGATGAGGAAAGTCACTCCATGATCAATAAGGCTCAGTTCGTCCGAGCAATTCTCACGCGCGCGGCCCCGGCGATCGCGGCGCTGCTGGCCTTGATGGGAATGCCCGGTGCCCTTGTCGCGCAGCAGCTGATCCTACAGCCGGTCGGTGCGCCGCAGGTGGTGGGTTCTGCCGTCGGCAAGCGCGCGATCTGGCAGAACGCCGGCACCGTCGCCGGGCAGACGGTCGATATCGTCGGCGTGATGACGGAGACGACGCTCGATCATAGCTTTGGCACCGGCAATGGCAGGATCATGGTCACCTCAGTGGCGCAAGATCCTCATTTCATGAACTTCTACCTCTATGAGGCTGGCACCTACGACATAAACTCCGACACCGGCGGCGTCCCTGTCACGGCGGATGTCCACATCCAGATCAACGACATCGACGGGCCCTCGAACGAGCAGGTGTATTCGCAGATCTGCAGCGGACAGGTGGAGTTCATCCGGATCGACAAATCAGCGACGACGCAACGCTCCTTCTTTACCGGGCCCGGCACCATCGGCTTCGAAACCTTCATCCTGTCAGGCGACCAGGGTTACAACAACGAACCGGTTTCCGGGCTTGAGATCTTCTATCCGCAGACGTCGGTTTTCAGGTTCGGGCGCACCGCGAACACACGATTTCTCGTCCTGCTCGCCAATCCCACCTATGAGGAGGCGGACACGCTCGATTTCGCCTGTGCGGATTTTCGTCCGACGAACCTGATCGATGACGTGAAGGAGCAGCAGCTCGGCCAGCCCGTGACGCTCAACATCCTCTACAACGATTCCATCGCCATCGAGAACAACAACGCGCCGGCCAACGATACGGGCCAGCCGAGCCGTTATGCGCTTCAGGCCATCGACCTCGTGCCCCCCGCCGGCGCAGTCAACGTGATCACGGATGCCGACAATCATCGCATTGGTTTCGAGATGCCCGGCGAGGGAACATGGAGCTATGACGACCTGACCGGCGAGCTGACGTTCACCCCCTTCGTCGCGTTCTTCGGCGTCCCGACACCCATCGAGTACCGCTACCAAAGGCCCGAGAACGGCGCGGGGGCGGTTTTTTCGACACCTGCCACCGTGACCATAGATGTCGGGGCGGTCGGTCTTCTCAAACTCGCCACCTTGGCGGATGCCAACCTGAACGGCTATGCCGATCCGGGCGAGACCATCGCCTATGTCTTCACGGCCGAGAATTTCGGCAACGTGACGCTGACCAACGTCGCACTGGCCGAAACGCAGTTCAGCGGCAAAGGCACGCCGCCCGTCATCACCTTCCAATCATCGACCGCCCTGTCGCCCGAAGGAACGCTGGAGCCGGGCGAAAGGGCCATCTATACGGCCACCTACACCCTCATCCCCGAGGATCTCGACACCTTGATCAGCAATCAGGCGGAGGTCACCGGGACCACGCCTTCGGGCACGCCTGTGTCCGATCTCTCCGACAGCGAGAATGAGGCGACGGCGATGGCGTGGCGCAAAACGGACCGGGCGCGGGACGCGACGATCCCACGACCATCTACGCCAGCTCGGGTCCCGACCGTGGCGACGCCCCCGTCACATATGGCGACCCCGAACATGCCGACACCTCGACGCTTCGCATCGGGGCGGTGAACGGCGACGGCGACGGCAGCGCCCAGCATAGCGCGGACGCGTCGGGGGACGACACCGATGCCCGCGGCGATGACGAGGATGAAGAGGCCTTCCCCCAGCTTTATGGCGGATTGACCCGGAGCGTCGCGATCCCGGTCGGGGAACCCTCGCCCGGCACGGGACGGCTGTCGGTCTTCGTCGATTTCGGTGCCGATGGGACCTTCCTGACGCCGGGCGATCAGGTTGCGGCCGATCTGACCGACGGGGGGGCGGGCGATCTGGATGGTGCGGCCGATGGTGTCATCACCTTCGATATCGCCGTGCCGCCCACCGCGCCCCTTGTGCCGACCTTTGCCCGGCTGCGCTTTTCCTCGGTAGCCGGTCTCGACGCGATCACCGCGGCCGCGGATGGCGAGGTCGAAGATTATGCGATCACCCTCAAGACACCGCCAGACGCCGATCGGGGCGACGCGCCCGCCAGCTATGGTAATCCGCAGCACGTGATCGAAGGTGCGACGACCATTTACCTCGGGACCGTGCCCCCCGACGTGGACCTGATCGCGCAGAACACGCCCACCTCCGACGGCGACGATCTGGATGGGAGCGACGACGAGGACGGCGTTGTCCTGCCCCAGCTCTACGCCGGGGGGCTGGCCGAGATCACGGTCAAGGTGGTCGAACCCGCACCCGCGACCGCCTACCTGCAGGGGCTCATCGATTTCGATGGAGACGGCACCTTCGCGCAGACGAACGAGCGGGTGGCCCGCGATCTGCAGGACGGCGCTCCGGGGGACAAGGACGGGGCGGTGAACGGCTCCATCACGTTCGAAGTGTCGGTTCCCGCCGGTGCGACCAGCCTTCCGACACATGCGCGACTGCGCTGGTCGACCGACACCTTCGACGCGCAGACCGCCTTCGATGGCGAGGTCGAGGATTATGTCCTGACCATCTCGAACGACCCGCCGCCCTTTCTTTGCGATGCATCGATCTTTCGTTTCGACGAAAGCGACACGATCCTGAGGCGGCTGCAGATCACCGCTTCGGGCAACAGCTATGCCGTCGGCCAGACGACGCTGGGCTCCGCCGGCAACAGGCGCGACGGGGCATGGGGGTTCAACGCCGTCGACAGCTACCTCTACGGCGTCCGCACGAACAGCAGGCGGCTGTACCGGGTCGACGGTGGCGGCACCTTCACCGATCTGGGAAATATCGGGGGCGCAGAAGACGCGGCCAACGCCGGTGATATCCTGCCCGACGGCACGATGATCTACGCCGTTGACGAGGTGACGTGGCAGATCATCGACCTGTCCGTTCCGGCGGCACCATCGAATCTCGGTCTCTTGGACCTGTCGCGCGACATCTTTACCGAGGATTTCGCCTGGAACCCCGCCGATGGCCTCGTCTATGGCGTCGATCAGGCGACGGGCCGGATGTTTCGTGCTCCCGTCAATGGCGGGCTGCCGGGCACGATCACGCCCGTGCTGTTCGGACCGGCCATCTATGCGGGAACCTTCGCCTCGGTCTGGTTCGACGAGGACGGACGCCTCTATGGATATTCAAACACGACCAACAACCTCTTCCTGATCGATACCGTCACGGGTCAGACGCGCCAGATCGCGGCCCTGCCTTTCGACGAAGGTGGCGTCAGCGATGGCGCGTCCTGCCGTGGCCCCGCTCCGGTGCCTCTCGGCGCGGTGTCCGGCAATGTTTATGAGGACGACAACGCATCGGATGTCCGCGATGCAGGCGAGGCGAATTTCGGGGCCGGGATCGGGATCACGCTGTTCGATGATGCACGAACGTCCGCAGACCCATCCGATGACCTGCTCCTTGGCACCGTCGAAACCGCGGCGGACGGCACGTTCGGCTTCGGCGATCTTCTGGTCAACGCGACCTACCGCATCCTGCTCGACGAGGCCGACCCCGATCTTGGCACCGGGCGCACCATCGGCACCTCCAATCCCCGCCTCGGCGTCGCCGTTACCGCCAACAGCGTGACCACGGATCAGGATTTCGGCTTCGATGCGGCCGGTGCGGATCTGTCGATCACCAAATACGCGGCTCTGAGCAGGGCCACCGCCCCACGCAGTTCGGCTGCGCCGGGAGATCTGATCGACTGGATCATCACCGTGCAGAACAGCGGCGGCGGGTCGCCATCGGGGGTCAAGGTGATCGACCGCCTGCCCGATGGCTTCGAATACGTGTCGGATGACGCACCCGCGACGGGGGACACCTATGATCCTGCGACGGGGCTGTGGTTCGTCGATGAGATACTGGCGGGCAGCTCCGAGACGCTGACCATCACGCGCGGCTGCTCGATACGGGGGAAACCACGAACCGCGCCGAGATCATCTACAGCTCCCTGCCCGACCCGGACAGCGATCCGAACACCGGCCCGCTGGTGGATGACGGCAATGACGGCGTGGCCGATGACGACGAGGCCATCTATGCGATGGCGCGGATGACCGGCGGACGCCGCCTCGCGGGCCAAGTCTTCGTCGATGACGGCTCTGGCGGGGCGACGGCGCATGACGCGATCCGAAGCGGCGCGGAAACCAGCGCGCAGGCGGCCCGGCTGCGTATTCTGGGCACCGACGGCTCACTCTTGGCGGAGAAGGTTGTCGCCACCGACGGCAGTTGGTCCCATGTCCTGCCGGCAAGCTATGTCGGAAACGTCACGCTCCAACTCGTTCCGGCGCCGGGCGACATCCCGATCTCCGAACGAAGTTCCGGCCTGCCGGGTCTCGTCGACGCGTCCCCGCATGACGGAACCTTCACCTTCGAACCCGCCGCGGGAACCGACTATCTCGATCTCGATCTCGGCGTGTTGCCGGCTCCGCGCCTGACCGAAAGCCAGGTGGCTTCTATCTCCTCGGGTCAGGTGGTCAGCCTGCGGCATCGGTATCACGCGACGTCGGAGGGCACGGTATCATTCGATACCAGCGTACTCAGTGAAACGCCGACGGGCAGCTACGCCATTGCGTTGTTCGATGATCCCGGCTGCAATGGCGCGCCTGATGCGCCCTTGTCCGGCGCGGTGCCGGTGGTTGCGGGCGATGTCGTCTGTCTCGTCGTGCGGGTTTCCGCAGGGCACATAGGTCCGGGCGCAGCCTCGCGCTCCGTCTGTCCGCTGATACGGCCTTCGCACGGACCACAACCTTGCACCAAAGCATCAACACCGATCGGCTCGGCAGCGAAACCGCCTCGGGGCTGATCCTGCGCAAGACGGTCGAGAACGTGACGATGGGCACCAGCGAGGGCACGGCGAATGAAGGCTTTCCCGGCGATCGCCTGTCCTACCGTATAGAGGTCATCAATGCCGGGACCGAACCCGTGACCGACATCGCCATATTCGATCGCACGCCGCCCTACACGGCCCTCGATGCCGCCCCCGCCAATCCGGTCGCTCTGGCCACGGGCGTGACCTGCAACGTCGCCACCCCCGCCCCTGCCGGCTATAGCGGTCCGCTGAACTGGACCTGCACGGGTGCGCTTTCGCCCGGGGATCATGGCTCGGTCGTCTTCGTCGTGGAGATCGTGCCTTGACCCTGCCCGGCCCTGCGACCCCGGCGCCGTGAATCGCTCAGGTGTCCGCCACAGGCCGAGGGTCAGGCAACCATGGCGTGGCGCTGCAGCATCCCGGCCACCGCACGCACCACGCGGTACTGGCCTTCCTGCGCGATGCGGAAATCCTCGCCGCCGATGGTCTCGTCCGCGGCCTCGGTGATCAGCGTCACCGGATAGAGCGCCTCGGCCTCGCGACTCACGGTAAAGGGGATGCAGCCTCCATGTATCTCAAAGCTCTCCGCCCCGACATAGCGGCGGTAAAGGTCGAGCATCCGGCGGTTCTGCGCCGCGAGTTCGGGGAACGCGGCCAGCGCCTCAAGACCGGCCTGCAACACCGCGCGGGCCAGCGACTCCTGTGACGCATCGTGGCGCAGGATCAGGAAGAACCCCTTGGGGATGGTCCATTGGCCAAAGCCGCGCGGGATGTAGCCGGTGAGCGGCCGGGTCCATTCATGCGACGGGTAGCCATGCAGGTTCACATGCACCTCGGCCGGCAGCCGCGCATGGGCGAGATCGCGGATCGCGCTCTCGTAGCGTCCCGCCCCGTGGCTCAGATCGGCACCGCTCGCGGTGTAGCGGGCGGCGTGGTGCATGTGGCGCGGGTTGTCGGCGCAAAGCTTGCGGAAGAGCGCATAGCCATCGGGGTTTTCAAGCGGGTTCAGGGTGAAGCTCACATCACCCTCGGCGGCGAGGTCGCGGCCTGCGCGCAGCGCCCCGACCATGGGCGAGCTTTCATTGGCGTGCTGCCCGGCCGAAATGGCGAGCCGCGCCGCGCCGCGCCCGGCGACGTGCCGCCCCTCGACCAGCCGCCCCTGACGCGACCGGGCGGCATAGCTCACACCATCGATTGCGGCGAGATGCGCCGAGATCTGTGCCGGGTAGAGCCACTGCGTCGCCGTGTCGAGCGCGGGACGTCCGGGCTGGTCGCGGTCAAGCGCCGGCTCGGCCTGCACGGTGCGGATCTGCAACCAGGGCGCGTCGCCGCGCCGGACCAGCGGCACGACCTGACCGGCCTTGACCGAGCGTTGTCCCGGCGCGAGGCCGAGCCGCTCCTGAAAGATTTCCAGCGCGGTGAAGTAGATCTCCTCATGCATCGCTTCGGCGAGCGAGATCACTTCCGAGCCGACCGGCAGGACCTGATCCTCGTAGGGCAACTCCACGATCACCTCGAGCCGGTCGAAGAACGGCCCGTCGGGCTCGTCCGGCGAAAGCGGATCGAGCGGCATCGCGCGCAGATGCTTGCAAACCGCCTCGTAGATCGCCTCGTACTCGGTCGGCAGGTGCCGCCCACCCTGCCTGTCCTCGACCCAGCCGCAGGCGGCGAGCGCCCGGCTTCCATCCTCAAGCTCGACCCAGCGCACCGGTACCGGCACGACATGGCGCGCCTCCGGCGTCTCGATTTCGTAGGCCGGCAGCCCGCCGCCCTCGTGCGGGCGCGGCGCGAAGGCGATCTCGCAATGCGAGGCCAGCGCGTGTAGCGGATAGCATTCGAGCCGGAACCGGTCCTCGGGACAGCCCTCGACCACCGGGTAGTGGATCGTGGCGCGGGGCGCGTCGTCGAGCAGCCCCTGCTCCAGCACCTCGTGCAGCAATATCTTGTAGGCCGAGCGCAATCGCAGATCGCGCCCCTCGGCGCGGGCCCGTGCCTGCGCCGCGCGCCGCGCGCTCGGGCCTTCGAACACCCAAGCGGCGGTTGTCTTCCCGGGCAACGCGTCAATCGTGCGAATGAAGTCGCGCTTCGTCATTTCGTTGCGCCCAGCGGGTCGAGCCGGTCGCGCAGCCAGTCGCCCAGCAGGTTCAGACCCAGCACCGTCAGCATGATCGCGAGGCCGGGAAAGATCGTCACCCAAGGCGCGGTCTGGATGTAGTTGCGACCATCCGCCAGCATGCCGCCCCAGCTCGGCACCAGCGGGTCGATCCCGAGGCCGAGGAAGGTCAGGCTGCTTTCGAGCAGGATGTTGTTGGCGACGTTCAGCGTGGCGAGGATCACAAGCGGACCCATCGCGTTGGGCAGAATGTGGCCGAACAGGATCTTGCGGTCCGGCAAGCCGTAGCTCTGCGCCGCCTGCACGAATTCCGCCTGCCTCAATGACAGCACCGAGCCGCGGATCAGCCGCGCATACTGCACCCATTGCGCGACGATCATCAGCACGATGATCCGGTCGAGACCGGGCCCGATGATCGCGATCACCGTCATCGCCAGAAGGATGAACGGGAGCGCCAGCTGGATGTCGGCAAAGCGCATCAGGAACATGTCCCACGGCCCACGGTAATAGCCCGCCAGAAGGCCCACCACCGTGCCGATCACCACCGCGCCGAGCGCCGAGACGATGCCGACGAAGAACGACACGCGGCCTCCGACGACGACACGGGCAAGGATGTCGCGCCCGAGCGGGTCGGTGCCCAGAGGGTGTTCCCAGCCCGCGAAAGGCGCGGTCAGCCGCGCGGTCAGGTCCATGGCCCGGCCGCCATCGGGAAAGAGCAGCGGCGACAGCGCCACGGCACCGCCGATCAGCACGATCAGCACGAGGCCCGCGACGAACTCGAAATTCTTGAAGCCCGTCATGGCGTCACTCCAGTCTGATGCGGGGGTCGAGCAGCATATAGGTAAGATCGACCAGAAGGTTCACGGCGACGATCAGCACCGCGAGGATCGAGATCACCGTCTGCAGGATCGGGTAATCGCGCTGCGCGATCGCCTCGATTGCGAGCGTGCCCATGCCGGGCCAGTTGAACACCAGCTCGACCACCACGAGACCGCCCATGAGCGAGCCGAACTGCAGGCCGAGATAGGTGACCAGCGCGATCGAGCTGTTCCGCAGCGCGTGCTTGTAGATCACCTTGGCCTGCGACAGCCCCTTGGCGCGGGCCACCATGATGAACTGCGACGACAGCACGTCGAGCATGGTGGTGCGCACGATGCGCAAATTGGTCGAGGTCAGGATCACGCCGATGGTCACGGCGGGCATGATCAGCGATTGCGGCCCCGTGAAGCCCGATGGCGGCAGCCAGCGCAGCGTCACCGAGAAGATCAGCACCAGCATGATGCCGAGCCAGAAATTCGGAAAGGACAGCCCCGCCAGCGACAGCACCCGCACCAGCTGATCCCCGAAGGAGCCGCGATGCGTGGCCGCGTAGATGCCCAGCGGCACCGAGATCAGCAGTGACACCGCCAGCGACGTCAGCGCCAGCAGAAGCGTCGCGCCGAGCGCGCCGGAGACCAGCGGCGCGATCGCGCCCCTGAAGAAGCTGTTGCCCAGATCGCCGGTCAGCAGCCCGCCGATGAAATCGCCGTATTGCACGAGGAAGGGCCGGTTCAAGCCGAGCCCCTCGCGGATCCGCGCGAGATCCTCCGGGGTCACGTTCGCGGATTCGCGCAGCATCATCACCGCCGGATCGCCGGTGAGACGGATCGCGAATGAGACGAACAGCGTCACCGCGATCAGCACGAAGCCGGCCTGGATCACGCGTTTGAGGATGAAGGAGAGGATGGGCAAGGCGGCCTCCGGAAGCGAGGTTCCGGCGCGGGAGGGGCGGCCCCCCGCGCCAGCTGTATAGTCTTACTCTGCGACGCTCACCTCGGTGAGGCGCAGCCGCTTGTCGGGGGCGGGCACGAAGCCTTCGACCCGGTTGGCCACCGCATAGACCGTCTCTTCGTTATAGAGCGGGATATGGTAGGCCTCTTCATGGGCCAGCTCGGCCACCTGCTGCAGGATGTCCTCGCGCAACTCCTGATCGGGCGAGCGGCGCTGCTCTTCGAGAAGCGCGTTCATCTCCTCGGAGGTGCCATAGGGGTTCCACTTCTCGCCCTCGTGGTAGGAGAGATAGGCGGTGTTGTCGAAATCGAAGGTCCAGCCGCCCCAGCTGAACTGGAACATCTCGTTGGTCCGGCCCTGCGGCACGATCTCGTTGAGGAAGACGCCGTCCTCGACCGGGTTCAGCCCGACATTGAGCCCGATCCCTGCGAAAAAGCCGGTCAGCGCCTGCGCCACCTCGTTGAAGGTCGAGTTGCCGGCCCGGTAGTCGATGGTCATCTCGGTGCCGGGCGCGACGCCGGCCTCCTCGAGCAGCGCCATCGCCTGCTGCGGATCGAAGGGGTAGCCCTCGAGCTCGGGGTCGTAGCCGAAGGACAGCTCGCCCTGCAGGCTGGCGATCGGGCTGCCGCGCCCGGCGAGGAAGGCGTCGATCAGGGCCTGCTTGTCGATCGCCATGTTGAGCGCGCGGCGCACCCGCACATCCTCGGTCACGGCGTCCTTGGTCCTGAGCGCCAGAGAGTAGATGGAGGGGCCGGAGACCGCGACGATCCCGGCATTGTCCGACGCTCGATGGTCGGCACCGCCGAGAAGGCCACGTCCGAGACGAGATCCACGCCACCCGATTGCAGCTCGGCCAGACGCGTCGCATCCTCGCGGATGAAGCGGAACACCAGCCCGTCGAGTTCCGGCGCGCCCTCGAAATAGTCCTCGTTGGCCTGAAGCTCGATCCGAGCGCCCTGCTCGTAGCTGACGAACTTGAACGGGCCGGTGCCGACCGGGTTCATGTCGAAATGCTCCTGGCCGTTATCCTCGATGTATTGCGGCGGCACGATCATCGCGCCGTAGCCCGACAGCTTGGTCAGGATCACCGGGTCGGGCTGGGCCATGTGGAAATCGACGGTGGTCTCGTCGACGATCTCGACGCTCTCGATCGTGGTGTAGTTCGACTGCTGCGGACCGGCGCCGCCGACCTCGCCCAGAAGCCGGTCGAAGGTGTACTTCACCGCCTCGGCGTCGAACGGCTCGCCATTGTGGAACTGCACGCCCTCGCGCAGCTGGAAACGGATGCGCATGCCCTCGTCGAGCACCTCCCAGCTTTCGGCGAGGCCGGGCTGCAGATCGAGGTTCTCGTCGCGGCGCACGAGGCCGTCATAGATGTTCGAGGCGACCGCGCCCCATGCGACGAGGAAGGTGTCGACCGGGTCCCAGTTGGCCGGGTCCTGCCGCTGTGCCACGGTGAGCGTGCCTTCGGCGATGGCGGGGGCGGCGGTGAGCGCGGTGGTGGCCGCGAGTGCGGCGACCAGCAGGCGCGATTTCAGATCCGTCATGATGCGATACCTTCCCTGTATTTTTCGAAGTCTCGGTGATTGTCGGCCAGCAGGTGACCCGGCGCGACCTCGACGAAGCCGTGGCTGCGGCGCGGATCGCCGACCGGTCTGACCGGGCTGGGGATGTCGCCCGTCAGCGTGACGCGCTCGGGCGGACGGGTCGGGTCCATCACCGGCACGGCGCGCAGCAGGCGCTTCGTATAGGGGTGTTGCGGCGTCTCGAAGACCTGTCGGCGGGTGCCCATCTCGACGATCTCGCCCAGATACATCACCGCGACGCGGTGGCTGACCCGCTCGACCACGGCCATGTCGTGGCTGATGAAGAGATAGGCCAGCCCGCGCCGGGCCTGGATGTCCATCATCAGGTTGATCACCTGCGCCTGCACGCTGACATCGAGGGCCGAGACCGCCTCGTCGGCGATGATCAGCCCCGGATCGACCGAGAGCGCGCGGGCGATGGCGATGCGCTGACGCTGGCCGCCGGAGAACTCGTGCGGGTAGCGTCCTGCGTGTTCGGGCTTGAGCCCCACCGAGGTCAGCAGCTCGGCCACCTGCGCGTCGGCGTTCGTGATGAGCCCATGCGTGGCCATCGGCTCGATCAGGCTCTGGCGCACGGTCTTGCGCGGGTTCAGAGAGCCGTAGGGGTCTTGGAAGATGTACTGGATCTCGCGCTTGAAGCGCTGCCGCTCGGCCGGATCGAGCGACAGGATGTCGGTGCCGCGATAGAGGATGCGCCCCGAGACCGGGCTTACCAGCTGCTGCAACGTCTTGCCGACCGTCGATTTGCCCGAGCCGCTCTCGCCGACCAGCGCCAGCGTCTCGCCGGGATGGATTTCGAAGCTGACCTCCTCGGCGGCGTGGACGCGGTGGCTGACCCGGCCAAGAAAGCCAGAGGTGAGATCGTAGCGCGTCGTCACCTTCTCGAGCCGGACCAGCGGCTCGGCGCGCGTCGGCGCGGGATGCGCACCCGCCTCTTCGGCGGCCCGCCCCGGCAGGTCGAACTTGCGCGGGTTTTCCTGACCCTGCATGGCACCGATCTTCGGCACCGCGGCCATCAGCGCGCGGGTGTAATCCGCCTTGGGCCGCAGGATCACTTCCTCGGCGGGGCCGGTCTCGACCATCTCGCCATGACGCATCACCACGATCTCGTCGGCCATCTCGGAGACCACGCCCATGTCGTGGCTGATGAAGATCACCGAGGTGCCGAATTCGGTCTGCATGTCGCGGATGATCTGCAGGATCTGGGCCTGAATCGTCACGTCGAGCGCCGTCGTCGGCTCATCGGCGATCAGCAGGTCGGGACGGCAGGACACCGCCATCGCGATCATCACCCGCTGCCGCATGCCGCCCGAGAGCTGGTGCGGGTAGCGGTCGAGCTGGGCGCGCGCATTGGGCAGCCGCACCAGTTCCAGAAGGCGCGCCGCCTCGTCTCGCGCCGCCCGGCCGCGCAGGCCCCGGTGCAGTTTCAGCGCCTCGCCGATCTGGCTGCCGATCGTGAAGACCGGGTCGAGCGAGGTCATCGGCTCTTGGAAGATCATCGAAATGCGGTTGCCGCGGATGCGCCGCAGCGCGGCTTCGGAGGCGCCGGTGATCTCGGTCTCCCCGTCCTTGCCGATCAGCCTGATCCGGCCCGAGGTGACGCGGCCGCCAGTGAACTTCAAGAGCCCCATCGCGGCCATCGAGGTCACCGATTTGCCCGAGCCGCTTTCGCCGACGATGGCCAGCGTGCCGCCGCGCGGCACCTCGAAGCTCAGGCCGCGCACGGCCTCGGTGTCGCCGAAGGAGATCGACAGATCCTCGACGGTCAGGATCGGAGCGGTCGTGTCACCCAAATCGAAGTCCCTCCGGCCTTTCGCAACAGTTACGTGACGCTAGCCGGACCCCGCGCCCGTTGTAAACGTATTGTTGATAATTTGCCGACATTTTTCGATCGAAGCATCCTCAAACCGAGGCAACGGATCGCGCCGCTTGATCGTAGAGCCCTGACATTCCACGAAGAACCGTCGCCAAGCGGCGCAATTCCTCGCTGTCGGAGTCCATGGAATTAAGCGTGTCGAGCAGACAGATTTCGCGCAATTGCCGGTATTTCTGGCAGATCTCGGCCCCGTGCTCGGTGGTGGTATAGTAGCGCTCCTTGCCGCGCCGCTCGCCCTCGACCAGCCCCTCGGCCACCAGCT
>NZ_BATB01000035.1 GCF_000466965.1 Limimaricola cinnabarinus LL-001 | reverse complement strand
GATCGAGGAGATGTTGATGATACGGCCGAACTTGCGCTCGCGTAGGCCGGGCCAGACGCAATGCGTCATGTTGAACAACCCGGTGAGGTTGGTATCGATCACCTCGCGCCACTGCTGCGGCGTCATCTTGTGGAACGGCGCGTCGCGGGTGATGCCCGCGTTGTTCACGAGGATCTCGACCGGGCCATGCTCGGCTTCGACCTGAGTGATGCCCGCCTTGCAGGCCTCGTAATCGCCCACGTCCCACTTGTAGGTGGCGATGCCGGTCTCATCGGTAAAGGCCGCTGCCTTTTCGTCGTTGCCCGCATAGGTTGCGACGACGCTGTAGCCCTCCGCCTTTAGGGCCTTGGAAATGGCGGCGCCGATACCGCGGCTGCCCCCCGTCACGAGTGCCGTTCTTGCCATCTCTGCTCTCTCCCTCACATGCAGTTCAGCCTGTCTTGACAGTCTCGCATCACGCAGGGTCAAACAAGCCCAACCTCGTCGCAAAAGGCCTCGGCGTCGCGTGCGCCCTGCTCCCAAGTGCGGCGCAGCTTGCCCGGATCGGTGAAATCGATCTTGTCGGCGGGAGTTTCTTCAGAGGGCATCACGTAGCGCCGCCCCGGCACATTCGGCAACTTGCGGTAGCGCCGGGTGAGCAGCACCAGGGTTTCGCCCTCGTCGGGCTCGGGCATCGGGGCCTGATCGGCCATGCCGCCGTCGACGACCGGGCGCCCGTCCCAATCGGGCGGCTCGAACACCGGGGGGATCACCGCCGCGGCACAGACCAGATCGACGAGCCGCCCCTCGCGCGCAGCGGCGTTCGCATCCACCAAGCTGACCTCAAGACCCAGCTTGTTTGCCCAGAAGAAATGCGGCGAATTGATCAGGTGCAATTCGGCCTCATAGGCCAGCGCCGCGGCGACGCCGCTGATCTTGGGCAGACCCCCGGCGGGCGGGTGCGCGATCAGGATCTGGGTTCGCGGTCCATGCGCGACGGCCCGGGCCGCCGCCTCGTCGAGCACCTTCGAGACGACCTTGCAATAGATCCGTTGGTGAGGGCTGATATCGCCCGCCTCGCGGTCGAAGAGGTTGCTGTCCTGCTCCTCGAAGGCCGCGCACATCGCATCGAGCAGCTTGCGTTCGCGGTCCGCGACATGGGCCGCGGCCGACAAGGCCCCCCCCGAGACGCCGCAGATGCGTTCGGGCGCGATCTCGGCGCGCTGGCCGAGCCTCTCCATGAAGCCGCCTTGCCAGAAGCAGCGCAGACCGCCCCCTGAAAACACGAGTTGTCGGGGGGCGGTCCAGGTCACGTCAGTCGCGCTCGATGCACAGGGCGACGCCCATGCCGCCACCGATGCACAGCGTGGCAAGGCCCTTCTTTGCGTCCCGGCGCTGCATCTCGTGCAGCAGCGTCACGAGAACGCGGCAGCCCGAGGCGCCGATCGGGTGACCGATGGCGATGGCGCCGCCGTTCACGTTCACCTTGGCCGGGTCCCAGCCCATTTCCTTGTTCACCGCAAGCGCCTGCGCGGCGAAAGCCTCGTTCGCCTCGATCAGGTCCAGATCGTCGACCGACCAGCCAGCCTTTTCAAGCGCCTTCTTCGACGCATAGATCGGGCCTTCGCCCATGAAGGCCGGGTCGAGACCGGCGGTGGCATAGGCAGCGATGCGGCCCAGCGGCGTGATGCCCCGGCGGTTCGCCTCATCGACCGACATCAGCAGCGTCGCGGCGGCACCATCGTTGAGGCCCGAGGCGTTGGCCGCCGTCACGGTGCCATCCTTGGAGAAGGCCGGACGCAGCTTGGCCATGGCGTCGATGGTGGCACCGTGGCGGATGTATTCATCGGCGTCGGTGACGATATCGCCCTTGCGAGTCTTGACGGTGAAGGGGACGATCTCGTCCTTGAAGCGACCTGCCTTCTGGGCCTCCTCGGCCTTGTTCTGCGATGCGACGGCGAACTCGTCCTGCATCTCACGGGTGATCTGGTGACGGCCCGCCACGTTCTCGGCGGTGGTGCCCATGTGGTAGTCGTTGAACGCGTCCCACAGGCCGTCCTTGATCATCGTGTCGGTGAGCTTGATGTCGCCCATCTTCTGGCCCTGCCGCAGCGTCTGGGCGTGCGGGGCTAGAGACATGCTCTCCTGACCGCCGGCGCAGATGATCGAGGCATCGCCGAGCTGGATATGCTGGGCGCCGAGCGCCACGGCACGCAGGCCCGAGCCGCAGACCTGGTTGAGGCCCCAGGCGGCGGCCTCCTGCGGCAGGCCCGCGATAATGTGCGCTTGGCGGGCGGGGTTCTGGCCCTGTGCGGCGGTCAGCACCTGACCCAGAATGGTTTCGCTCACCTCGGCCTTGTCGACACCGGCGCGGCTGACGACCTCTTCGAGCACGGTTGCGCCAAGCTGATGCGCGGGGGTGTTGGCGAAGGCGCCGCCGAAGCTGCCCACCGCGGTGCGGGCGGCCGAGGCGATAACGACATTGGTCATGAAACTCTCCCTGACAAAGGGGGCGGCACGCGCCGGAACCCCGGATCGGGGGTGAGCCTACCAGCCTTTGCCGTCAGGGCAACGGCATTCGAGCGGCTGGTCCGGGCGCACGGGCGGGGCGGCCCCAGAGATAGCCCTGCAGGCAATTCACACCGAGCCCAGCGAGCGTCTTCGCCTCGGCCTCGGTCTCGATCCCGCAGGCGACATGCGCCATGCCGAACTGCCGTGCCACGGCGACCAGCGCGCCGCAGAGCACTTGGTTGTCGGGATCTTCATCGATGCCGCGTACGAAATGCGCATCGATCTTGACGAGGTCGAATAGAAAGTCGCGCAGGTACCGGAACGCGGTCTGTCCCGCGCCGAATTCATCGAGCGCGAATCCCACCCCGCGCGGCCGCATCTCGGCCATGAAGCGGCAGACCACCTCGGGCAGCGTCATCGCCGAGGTTTCGGAGATTTCGAGGATCAGTCGCTCCCCGATGCCGGGTCCGCGCGCCAGCCCGTCCTCGAGCGCGCGCCGCCAACGCCCGTCGCCGATCGATCGAGCCGACATGTTGATCGAAAGCCTGAGCGCGGGGTTGCGGCGCAGCGCCTCGAGCCCTTCGCGCAATGAGGCGCGATCGAGTTCGCGGCCCAGCGCCGTGTCCTCCACGCCGGGCAGGAAGTGTCGCGCCGGGAGCCGCCGCCCGGCATGATCGCGCAGTCGGATCAGCCCCTCGTGAAAGGCGATGTCACCGGTTCTGGTCACGATGACAGGCTGATAGGCCAGTTCGGTGCGCCGCTCGGCCAAGGCTTCGCGCACGAGGCGGGGGGCATCGGCGAGGTCGAGGGCCTGTGCATGGGCAAAGGGATCGGTCGGTTGATCAGGCTCGGGCGGCATGAAAACCCCTGTCTGAGGGTGATCGCGCAACCATGCGCCACCCGCCTAAGACGAGGTGAATGCCCCTACCAACGCGATAGCGCGTCCTCGTCCTCGGGTGTCGCCTCGACCCAATGCGCGCCCGACCGCGTCACCTCCTTCTTCCAGAAGGGGGCGCGCGACTTGAGGTAGTCCATCAGGTATTCGGCCGCCTCGAAGGCGGCGCGGCGATGCGCGGCCGCGGTGGCCACCATCATGATCGGCTGACCCAATGGCAGCGCGCCGTGACGGTGGATCACCAGGAGATCGGCAAGACCCCAGCGCGCTTGGCCGTCTCGGCAATCGCGGTGATCGCGGATTCGGTCATGCCGGGATAATGCTCGATCTCCATCCGGATCAGCCCCCCCTCGCGGTCGCGCACGATGCCGGTAAAGCTCACCACTGCACCGACCTCGTGACGGCCATGGCTGAAGGCGTCGAGTTCGGCGCCCGCGTCGAACGGCCCTTCCTGCACGCGAATCTGCATCTCAGCCCCCGGTCATCGGCGGAAAGAACGCGACCTCGCGCACGCCCGCGAGGGGCGCGTCGAACTCCGACAGTTCCTGATCGAGCGCCACGCGCAAAGCCGCGACATCCGAGAACGCCGCAGCATAACGCTCCTCGCGGGCGCACAGCTCCTCGACCAGATCGGCAACGGTGGCGGCCTCGGTCTCGATCCGCTCGCGGGGCAGGCCGATGCGCTCGCGCACCCAGGCAAAATAGACGATGTCGATCATGGCGCACGGCTCCGGCCCGGCGCAGGTGCAGGCGCCTCGCGCAGGAACGGCAGCGCCTTGGCGAAATAATCCCACCCGGTCATCAGGGTCAGCACCGCCGCGATCCACAAAAGCACGATCCCCGCCCACCAGCTTATGATCATTCCCCAGTATTTCCAGACAAGTCCGACCTCGTCCGGCGTGCCACCCGACAGAACCGAATCGATCATGGTCTCATCCATGCCGAAGCTCTCCATGACGAAGTAATGCTCGAAGGCCCCGGTGGAAAACAACACGGCGATGGCGACCATCTGCGCCGTGGTCTTCCACTTGGCGAGCTTGGTCACCTTCAACAGCCCCGCCTTGGCTCCGAGGAACTCGCGCAGACCCGAAACGAAGACCTCGCGGAACAGGATCAGCGTGGCGGGCAACAGGATCCACGGATTCATGCCCGAGAAACCGGTAATGACCAGAAGCGCGATGATCACCATCGCCTTGTCGGCGATCGGATCGAGCATCGCGCCGAACTTCGATTCCTGTTTCCAGGCGCGGGCGAGGTAGCCGTCGAGAAAATCGGTCACGGCGGCGGTGACGAAAAGCACCAGCGCGAACCAGTCGGCCCATGGTCGGGCAAAGAACAAAAACATCACTGCGACGCCGGGAGCGGCGAGGAGGCGAAGAACGGTGAGGATGTTGGGCAAGGTCCATGTCATGCACCAGAGATAGCGCGGCGCCCCCGGTCTTGCCAGAGCCAGCGTCCACCCTGCGCCCTGCCCACCCCGCATCGACCGGCGGTCCGCCTCGGGCGGGAGTGTTTTCAGAGCAAAGTGGCCCGCCCGGCCTCAGCCGTGTTCGTGGAAGTGACCGTAGATCTTTTCGGCGAGGCTTTCGGAAATCCCCTGCACGGCCTTGAGATCGGCAAGGTTGGCGCGGCTCACCGCCTTGGCCGAGCCGAAATGTGCCAGAAGGGCGCGCTTGCGCGTGGCACCCACGCCCGCGATCTCGTCGAGCGGCGTCGCACCCACGGCTTTGGACCGCTTGGCGCGGTGGGTGCCGATGGCAAAACGGTGCGCCTCGTCGCGCAGGCGCTGCACGAAGTAGAGCACCGGGTCGTTTCTGGGCAGTGCAAAGGGCCGCATGCCGGTGCGGTGGAACTCCTCCTTACCGTGGTCACGGTCGACGCCCTTGGCGACGCCGATCATCGCCACGTCGTCGACGCCCAGTTCGTCGAGAATCTCCTGCACCGCGCTCACCTGCCCCGCACCGCCATCGATGAGCAGAAGATCGGGCCAGGACGGGCTCTCGCGGTTCGGATCCTCCTTGAGGAGCCGCGAGAAGCGGCGCGTCAGCACCTCCTTCATCATGCCGAAATCGTCGCCCGGCGTGATCTCGGTGCCCTTGATGTTGAACTTGCGGTACTGGCTCTTCTCGAAGCCCTCGGGCCCCGCGACGATCATCCCGCCCACCGCGTCGGTGCCCATGATGTGGGAGTTGTCGTAGACTTCGATCCGGCGCGGCGCCTCGTCGAGGCCGAAAGCTTCGGCCAGACCGCGCAGCAGCCGTCCTTGGGTTGCCGTCTCGCTCATCTTGCGGGCCAGGCTCTCGCGTGCGTTGCGTTGCGCGCCCTCGACCAGCTCGGCCTTTTCGCCGCGCTGGGGCACGATCACCTTGACCTTGCGGCCGAGTTTGTCCGACAGCGCCGTGGCCATCAGCTCGGGATCGTCGAGCCCGTGGCTCAGGATCAACTGACGCGGCGGTTCGCGGTCGGAGTAGAACTGGCCCACGAAGGCCTGCATGACCTCGGAGGGGTCCTCCTCGCCCGAAACGCGCGGATAATAGTCGCGGTTGCCCCAGTTCTGGTTGCCGCGGATGAAGAAGACCTGCACGCAGGCCTGCCCGCCCTCGACATGGAGCGCGATCACGTCGGCCTCCGACACGCCGCGCGGATTGATGCCCTGCGCGGTCTGCACCTGCGTCAGCGCCCGGATCCGGTCGCGCAAGGCGGCGGCGCGCTCGAACTCCATCGCCTCGCTGGCCTCGGCCATCTGGCGGCCCAGCACCTCCTGCACCTGCGTCGACTTGCCCGACAGAAAACGCACCGCGTCCTCGACCGAGCGCGCGTAATCCTCGCGGCTGATCTCGCCGGTGCAGGGCGCGGAGCAACGCTTGATCTGGTGCAACAGGCAGGGACGCGTGCGGCCCTCGAACACCGAATCCGTGCAGTTGCGCAGCAGGAACGCGCGCTGCAGCTGGTTCAGCGTGCGGTTCACGGCGCCCGCGCTGGCGAAGGGGCCGAAGAACTGCCCCTCGCCCTTGCGGGCGCCGCGATGCTTGCCGATCTGCGGGAAATCATGCGCCGAGATGTGGATGTTCGGGAAGGACTTGTCGTCGCGCAAAAGCACGTTGTAGCGCGGCTTGAGCTGCTTGATGAGGTTCTGCTCCAAAAGCAGCGCCTCGGTCTCGGTTCGCGTGGTGAGGAACATCATCGACGCGGTTTCGCGGATCATCCGCGCGATCCGGCCCGAATGGCCCGTGGGCCGGGCATAGCTCGACACCCGGGCGCGCAGGTTGCGCGCCTTGCCGACATAGAGCACCCGGCTTTCGGCATCGAGCATCCGGTAGACCCCGGGCGAACCGTCGATCAGCCGCAGCTGCGAACGGATCAGCTCGTGGCCGGTGAGAGGGGCATCGGGCGTGGCGGTCTGGGTGTCGGTCATGCGGTCCATATCGGGATCAGGCGCTGGCCCTGCAATCTAGTTATCCCCGCGCCTCATGCAAAGCTGTCCACCGTTTCTGGGGATAAGGATGTGGGCAGGGCCGGGACGGCAGGGATTTCTTGTGGATAGTCAGCGGGTTGATAAGTTTGCCCGCTTTTTAGGCACATCCCATCCCCCTGTTTTCCCTACGCAAACCGCCTCGGATCGCAAAGATTTCATCCCGGCGCTCCTCCGGGACAGATTGCGCACAGCCCCGGTGGACAATCGAGTGGATGAGCCGGTGCCCGAGCTGCGCGCGGAATCAGTTGTGGCCTTGGATATCCGGGGTCTGCCAGCCCAGATGCTGGCCGCCATCGACGCATAGAAGCTGCCCCGTGACGCCGGGCGCGTCGAGGAAATAGCCCAGCGCCGCGCAGATATCCTCGGGGTTGGAGCCGCGCTCCAACACCGTGTTGGCGCGCTGGGCCGCGTAATGCGCGTCGGACTGGTTCGCGCCCTGCAGCGTCGGGCCGGGGCCGATGGCATTGACCCGAAGCCGTGGCGCCAGCGCCTGCGCCGCCGTGCGGGTAAAGGCCCACAGCCCCATCTTGGCGATGGTGTAGGACATGAAATCGGGCGTGAGCTTGCGCACCCTCTGGTCGATGATGTTGACCACGAGCCCCTGGGCCACGGGCTCGCCACGCGCGTCATGGGCGGGCGCTGTGATGCCTTCGGCCACCTTTTGCGTCAGCACCACGGGGGCGCGCAGGTTGCTTTCCATGGCGCGGTCCCAGCTCTCGCGGGTGCCGCTCTCGATGCTGTCATACTCGAAGATCGAGGCCGAGTTAACGAGCAGGTGATCGGCCCGCCCAGCGCCTCGACCGCGCGCGGGATCAGCCCCTGCACCGCGGCCTCATCGAGCAGGTCCGCGCCCAGCGCATGGGCCTCCCGACCCATGGCGCGGATCTCGGCCACCACCTCCTCGGCCGGGCCGTGCGAGGTGTTGTAATGCACGATCACGTCGAAACCGCGCCGTCCCAGATCGAGCGCCATGGCGCGGCCCAGCCGCGTGCCGGCCCCGGTGACGAGAGCCCGCGCCTTCATGCCAGCACCGAGACGCCGTAAGCGACATAGAGCCCGGTCAGCGCCACGCCCCAGCCGCGCGTCACGTCGCGACCCCAATAGACGAAGGGCACCAGCAGCAGCGAGGCCGCCAGCATCACCCACAGGTCGAAGCCGAGAAAGTCGCTGCCCACGGGGATCGGCCCCACGAGGCTCGCCACTCCGAGAATTCCGAGAAGGTTGAACATGTTCGATCCAATCACGTTGCCCATCGCCACATCGGCCTGACGACGAATAGCGGCCATGACGGTGGTGGCAAGCTCGGGAAGTGAGGTGCCGATCGCCACGAGAGTGAGACCGATCGCCTCGTCGGAGACGTTGTAGGTCTCGGCGATCGAGACCGCGCCGCTGACCAGCAGGTCGGCGCCCACGGGCAGTCCGATGATGCCGGCCAGCAGGTAGGCCGCGACCTTCCAGCCGCGCATGCGCGGGTCGGCGCCCTCGACCTCCTCCTCCTCGTCGGACCGGCCGTTACGGTGCTTTCGAGCGGCGCGGGCGGCGTGGATCAGCATCGCCGCCAGCGCCGCCAGCAGCACCAGACCGGCCCACCAGCTCAGCACCCCGGTGAAGGCCAGCGCCATGAGCAGCACCGTCGCACCCATCATCTGCAGAAAGCTCGACCGCGTGTCCGCGCCACCGCTCGCATGCAGCGTGGTGATCAGCGCGGGAATGCCCAACACCAGCAGCACGTTGGCGACATTGGAGCGACGACGTTGCCCAGCGCGATGCCCGGCGTGCCCTTGAGGATCGCGTCGATGGAGACCAGAAGCTCGGGCGCGGAGGTGCCGAAGGCCACGACCGTGAGCGACACGATCAGCGCCGGTATCCCCAGGCGCAGAGCGAGGTTCACCGCCCCCTTCACCAGCGCATCCCCCGCGAAGACGAGGAGCACGAGCCCCGCCGCCACCATCAGCCAGTCCATTAGATCTTGTCCTTTCCGCAGGGGCACGGCCCCTTGCCTATCCTCGGTCGCCCGCAGGCGACGCAGCGGCCCCGGCCGAGCAGCCCCTTGGGTCCGCCCGGCTTGGGAAGCCGCAGTTTTCCGAACATGGCAAGCACGACCATGCCCACCAGAAACAGGGTGACGATCTTGATCAGCATCTCAAAGACCGAAGCGGGCGAAGCTTGCGCGCTCTTCGATGGCCCCCAGCGTCTCGCCCGCCAGAGCCGCGCCGATGCGGCTCAGCAGCGGCCGGCGCTTGGCATAGCGTCGCAGGCGCATCTTGTCGCCAAAACGCGCCTCAAGCACCGGCACCAGATGCCCGATCCCGTCGGCGAGGCCCTTTTCGACCGCGCGTGCGCCGATCCAGATCTCTCCGGTGAAGAGGTCCGGGTCGTCGGCGAGCTTCGCGCCGCGCCGGCTCTTCACATGATCGATGAAGTAGTCGTGCATCTCGCCGAGCCAGCGTTCGAGCCGCGCCACGTCTTCCGGGTTCTGGGGACGGAACGGGTCGAGGAAACTCTTGGATTTCCCGGCGGTGTGCACGCGGCGCTCGACGCCGTGGCGTTCGAGGAATACATGCGCGCCGAAGCCAGCCGAGATCACGCCGATCGAGCCCATGATCGAGCCACGATCGACGAAGATCTCGTCGGCGGCGCTGGCCAGCCAGTAGCCGCCCGACGCCGCCACGTCCTCGACAAAGGCGATGACGGGCACGCTCTTTTCCTCCGACAGCCGCCGGATGCGCGCGGCGATCAGCGCCGATTGCACCGGCGAGCCGCCGGGCGAGTTGATCTCGATGGCGACGGCGGCGGGCTTGCCGCGCTTGAATGCTCTTTCGATCATCGCGGCGATGCCCGCATCATCGAGACCGCGGCCGCCCGCGCCGATGGCGCCCTGCAGGCGGATGACCGAAACGACGGGGCCCTTGGGGCGGAACGGCAGCCAATTCATCATGGCTGACATCTAGGCCCCGCACGATCCCATCACAAGGTCAGGAGCGGATGCGCCAGCCGGTGCGGAAGATGAGCCAGATGATCCCGAGGCAGATCGCCGTGAACAGGCTGATCGCGGCGAGGCTCACGCCGATCGACACGTCGGCCTGCCCGAAGAAGGACCAGCGGAAGCCCGAGATCAGATACACCACCGGGTTGAACCGGGTGACGATCTGCCATGCCGGAGGTAGCATAGAGATCGAGTAGAAACTGCCGCCCAAGAACACCAGCGGCGTGATGACTAGCAGCGGGATCAGCTGCAACTGCTCGAAATTCTTGGCCCAGATGCCGATGATGAAGCCCAGAAGCGAGAAGCTGATGCAGGTCAGCAGCAGGAAGGACAGCATCGCCAGAGGGTGCAGTATCGTGAAATCCACGAAGAGGAACGAGGTGCCCAGGATCACGAGGCCGATGAACAGCGCCTTGGTCGCCGCCGCCCCGACGAAGCCGAGCGTCACCTCCAGAAAGCTGATCGGTGCGGAGAGGTATTCGTACATCGTGCCGATGAACTTCGGGAAATAGATCGCGAAGCTGGCGTTCGAGGTGGCCTGCGTCATCACCGAGAGCATGATCAGCCCAGGGATGATGAAGGCGGCGTAATCCACCCCCTCGACCTGATCCATGCGGCTGCCGATGGCCGAGCCGAAGACCACGAAGTAGAGCGAGGTCGAGATGACGGGCGAGATGAAGCTCTGCAGCAGGGTGCGGAAGAAGCGGGCCATCTCGGCCTTGTAGATCGCGGATATGGCGCCGAGGTTCATGCCGCGTCCTCCTTCACGAGATCGACGAAGATCTCCTCGAGACTGGAATTGCTGGTGGAGAGGTCCGCCAGTTGCAGCCCAGCCGCGTGGATATCGGCCAGAAGCGCGGTGATGCCGGTGCGCTCGGCGCGGGTGTCGTAGGTGTAGATCAAGGCCGATCCGTCCTCGGCCCGCATAAGGCCCTCGCGCCTGAGCGATTCGGGCAGCTCCGAGACGGGTTCGGTCAGCTCGATCCGAAGTTCCTTGCGCCCGAGACGGGCCATCAGGTCCTCGGTGCGCTCGACCAGCATGATCCGGCCCTTGGAGATGACGCCGATCCGGTCGGCGATGGCTTCGGCCTCCTCGATGTAATGCGTGGTGAGGATGATGGTTACCCCCTCCTCGCGCAGCCGCGCGACCACGCGCCACATGTCGCGGCGCAGTTCCACGTCGACGCCCGCCGTCGGCTCGTCGAGGAACAGCACGCGGGGGCCATGGCTCAGCGCTTTGGCGATCAGCACCCGGCGCTTCATGCCGCCCGAGAGCTCCATCACCTTGGCGTCGCGCTTTTCCCACAGCGACAGGTCGCGCAGCAGCCGCTCCAGATAGGCATCGTCGCGGGGACGGTCGAACAGCCCGCGAGTAAAGCGCACGTTGTTCCACACGGTCGAAAAAGGTTCGAGCGAGATTTCCTGCGGCACGAGGCCGATCATGTCGCGGGCGCGGCGCCAGTCGCGCACCACGTCGTGGCCGCCCACCTCGACCGTGCCGCCAGATGGCATGGTGATGCCGCAGACGGTGGAGATCAGCGTGGTCTTGCCGGCACCGTTGGGGCCGAGCAGCGCGATGATCTCGCCTTCCTCGATATCGAGCGACACGTGGTCGAGGGCGGTGAATCCGCCCGAATAGGTCTTGGTCAGGTCACGGACCGACACGATGGGGGGCATCTTGGGCGCCTTTGCTGGGGATCGCGGCGAAGATAGCCGTGGCCTGCCCTCCGCGAAACCCCGCCCACCCCGCGATCTTGGCGCGTCACTGCACAGGTCAGCTGCACCGGGCGGTTGCACAGGCCGGATGCACGGGGGCGATCCCGCGAACCGATCAGCTCCGCATCCGCCACGCCCGAAGCGCATGGCCCGGCAGGATCGCGGCGCAGCGCGCGTAGCGCCCGGCGAGACGCCTGGGGTCCGAACCCGCACGCCACAGCCATTCGAGCGCCAGCCTGCGCACGAGGCGCGGCGCACGCTGCTGCGTACCCGCCAGGAAATCGAGCCCCGCGCCGATCGACACGAAGCCCAGCTCGGGCTGCAGAGCCCGGCCCCGCGCGGCGAGCCGCTCCTGCTTGGGCGCGCCCAGCGCGAGAAAGACGAGGCCCGCGCCGCTCTCGGCCACGGCGTCGAGGGCAGCGCGCGCCTCGGCGCCATCGGGGTCGAAGCCCATCGGCGGCGCGATCCGCGCCACGACCCGAAGCCCCGGCACGAGCCGTTCCAGGGCATGGGCCGCGCGCGCGAGGCTGTTCTCGGTGCCGCCGATGAAGGCCAGCGCCACGCCCTGCGCCGCCGCCTCGCGCGCCAGCGGCACGACGAGGTCGGAGCCGGGCAGAAGCGCCACCTCGCGGCCCGCCAGCCGCGACAGCCAGACCACCGGGTTGCCGTCGGCGGTCACCAGATCCTGCGCCTCATAGGCGGCGCGGAACCCTGCGTCGTGACGCAGCTTCACGAGGTGATCGAGATTGAGCGTCGCCAGCGCGAAGCCCTTCCTCTGTCGCTGCCGCGCCGCCACTTCGGCGATGAGCGCCGCGCGATCGGTCATGTTGACCCGCACCCGGCCCGCTCCGTGATCGAACTCCATTCTCCGTTCCCCGTGTCGCACCGGCCCCTTGGCGAGAGCCGCGGGCTGGAATAGCCATGCCCCAAGAACCTCGTGGCCGCCGCATTGCCGCCACGTCCCTTTTGTACCACTCGGCGCCGGACCGGAAGCGGTCGGGTGTCTCATTGACCGGACGGAGCCGCGCCACGATGAAAGATGTCACGGTGATCGGATGCGGCTATGTCGCCGATCTCTACATGCGCAGCCTCAAGGCCCACCCCGACATCCGGGTGCTGGGCGCCCATGACCGTGACCCCGCGCGGCAGGCCGCATTCTGCGCGCATTGGGGCGTGACGCCGCTGCCTGACGCGGCCGCCGCCTGCGCGGCCCTGCCGCATGACGGGCTGGTGCTCAACCTCACCAACCCCCGCAGCCATGCCACGATCACCCGCGGCTGCCTGCGGGCAAGCCGCCATGTCTGGTCGGAAAAGCCGATGGTCACCGACATGGAGACCGCGCGCGAGCTGCACGACCTCGCCCGCGCGCGGGGCCTGCAACTCGCCACGGCCCCCTCCTCGGTTCTGTCGCAATCGGCGCAGGGGCTGGGGCGGGCGCTGCGCATGGGTGTGGGAGGCGCGCCGCGGCTGATCTATGCCGAGCTCGACGACGGCTTCATCCCGCAGGCCCCCTATCAGGACTGGATCAGCGAAAGCGGCGCGCCATGGCCCGCCGAGGACGAATTCGCAACCGGCTGCACGCTCGAACATGCGGGGTACTGGCTGTCATGGCTGATCGCGCATTTCGGCCCCGTGGCGCGGGTGGTGTCGGCAGCGGCCGAAGTGATCCCAGACAAGCCGGGGGTGCGCCATGCGGCGCCGGATTTCTCGGTGGCGGCGCTGTTCTTCGAAACCGGCCCCGTGGCGCGGCTCACCTGCTCGATCGCGGCCCCGCACGACCACCGGCTGCGGGTGATCGCGGATGAAGGCGTGATCGAGGTCGCCCGCGCATGGGACAACCACGCCCCCGTGCGCTACCGCCGCCGGATGCGCCTGCGCCGCCGCCTGCTCGAAAGCCCGCTGGCCCGCGACGTTTCGCTCAAGGGCGCGCCTCAACCCAAGCCCGGTCGGCGCGGCGCCGCGCGGATGGATTTCGCGCTGGGCCCGGCCGAGATGCTCGACGCGATCGCGCAGGGCCGCGAAAGCCGCCTTTCGGGGGCCTATGCGCTGCATCTGACCGAGGTGACCCTGGCCATACAGGAAGGGGCCGTGCGCGAGATGACGACGCGCTGCGACCCGATGGAGCCGATGCCTTGGGCGATGTGATCGCCGTCACCGGCGCGGCCGGGTTTCTGGGCCGGGCGTGGTGGACCGTGCGCGGGCGGAGGGCCATCCGGTGCGCGCGATCCTGCGCGGCGCGGCCCCGATCGGCTGGGCCGCCGATCCCGGCATCGAGGTGGTCCGCACCGACCTCGCGCGGAACATCCCCCCTCTCAACGGGGTCGGGGCCGTGATCCACGCGGCGGCGCGGCTGGAGGGCGACGACGCGGCGCAGATGCGCAACACCGTGGCCCCGAGCGCTGCACTGCTGGAGCAGGCCGCGCAGGCCGGGACGCGGCTGGTGCTGGTCGGCTCGATCTCGGTGCTGGGAACCGACGCTCTCGCGCCCTTCGATCTCGTGGACGAAACCACGCCAACGGAGCCGCGCCCCGAGGCGCGTGATGCCTATGCCCGCGCCAAGATCGCACAGGAGCGCGATGCGCGTAAGATATCCGCGCGCCACGGCGTGCCGCTGCGGATCGTGCGGCCCGGCGCGATCTTCGGGCCGGGACGGCTGTGGAACGGGCATATGGGCCTATCGCTCGGACCGCTGACCTTCGGACCGCGCCACGCGGGCGAGTTGCCGCTCTGCTGGCTGCCGCATGCGGCGCAGATCCTCGTGCTCGCCGCGACGAGGCCGCAGACGGAGGCGGTCGAGGTGATCCACGCGCTCGACGACGACCGCCCCGACCGGGCGCGCTATCTCGCGGCGCTGGGCCGGCGCGGCCTGCCCTTGGGCTGGCGCGGCTTCGACGCGGCCGCCGGGCTGCTGACGCCGCTCGGACCCCGCCTGCCCGGCCTGCTGCGCCGCGAGACCCTACGCGCCCGGCTGATGCCGCTGCGCTATGCCAACGCCCGCGCCCATGCGCTGGGCTTTCGGGCCGAAGCCGGGTTCGAGGCGGCGATGGCGGCTGCGCGGGGCGCGGCATGAGCGCGCCCGGCCCGGTGATGTGGCTCACTGGTGAATACCCCCGCGCCACCGACACCTTCATCCAGCGCGAGGTGGCAGCGCTGCGCGCACTGGGCGTGACGGTCGAGACCGCCTCGGTGCGGCGCACCGACCCGTCGCACCATGTCGGCCCCGAGCAGCGCGCCGAGGCCGCCGCCACCTTCCACCTTCTGGAGACCGCGCTCCACCCGTGGCGCATGACCTGTGCCAAACTCTCGGCGCTGCGCCATCCGCACCGCTTCGCCCGCGCGCTGGCGCTGGCGTGGCGCACGGCTCCCAAAGGCCTGAGGGGCCGCATCTACAACCTTGTCTATTTCGGCGAGGCGCTGGTGCTGGCGCATCGGATGAAGGCGCGCGGCATCACCCATCTTCACAACCACATAGCCAAGTCGTCGGGCACGGTCGCGATGCTCGCCGCCGAGATCGCGGACCTGCCGCACAGCTTCACCCTGCACGGCCCCGACATCTTCTTCGCGCCCGAGCATTGGGCCTTGGGCGAAAAGATCGCCCGCGCCAGCTTCGTCGCCTGCATCTCGGATTTCGCGCGATCGCAGGCGATGCTGTTCTCGGACCCCGCGCATTGGCACAAGCTGCACGTGGTGCATTGCGGTGTCGATCCCGCGCTCTATGCCAAGGCCCGGTCCACGCCCGACGACCGGCTGCTTTTCGTGGGACGCCTTTCGGCGGTCAAGGGCGTGGCCGTGCTGCTTCACGCGCTGGCGCAGGCACGCAAGACGCGCCCGGCCCTCGGCCTCGACCTGATCGGCGACGGCGAGGCGCGCGGCGCGCTCGAGGCGCTGGCGCGCGACCTCGGCCTTGCCGACGCGGTGCGGTTCCACGGCTATCAGGCCAGGCCGAGGTGGCGCGGATGCTCAAGGAAACCGGCGTTCTGGTGCTGCCCTCCTTTGCCGAAGGCGTACCGGTGGTGTTGATGGAGGCGATGGCGACCGCCCGGCCGGTGATCGCCACGCGGGTCGGCGGCGTGGCCGAGCTGGTCGAGGACGAACGGTCGGGCCTCTTGGTGCCGCCGGGGGCCGAAGCCCCACTAGCAGAGGCGATCGCGGCGCTTGCGGGTGACGCGACGCGGCGCGCGCAGATGGGGGCGCAGGGCCGCGCGATGGTGATCGCGCAGTTCGACGTGGAACGGGAGGCCGGGCGGATGCTCACCTTGCTGCGACACGGCTCCGGCGGGCCGATCCGCCCCGAGCCCGCCGCATGAGCGCGCGGATCGGCGTCGTCGCCATCGGCCGCAACGAAGGCGCGCGGCTGGCGCATTGCCTGGCCTCGCTCGAAGGCTCGGGCGCGCGCGTCGTCTATGTCGATTCGGGTTCGACCGATGACAGCCTCGCCGTCGCGCGCGCCGCGGGCGCGAGATCGTCGAGCTGGACACCGACGCCCCCTTCACCGCCGCGCGGGCCCGCAATGCGGGGTTCGCGGCCCTGAAGAAGGCGGGCCTGCCCGACATGGTGCAGTTCATCGACGGCGATTGCGCGCTCGAACCCGGCTGGCTCGATGCCGGGGCGGCGGCGTTGGCCGCCGATCCCGGCATCGGCATCGTTACCGGCTGGCGCACCGAAACTGCGCCGGAGGCCACGCTTTACAACGCCATGGCCGAATGGGAGTGGCACCGGCCGCCGGGCGACATCGCGGCCTGCGGCGGTGATATGATGCTGCGGGCCGCGCAATTCGACGCCCTGGGCGGCTTCGACGGGGCGATCATCTGCTCGGAAGACGAGGATCTGTGCCTGCGGATGCGCGCCGCCGGCCTGCGGGTGCACCGTCTGCCGCGCGCCATGACCCGCCATGACATCGCGATGACCCGTCTGGACCAATGGTGGCGGCGTTCGGTCCGCGCGGGGCATGGCTTTGCCGAGGTGGGCGACCGTCACCCCGGCCATTTCGCAGGCGAACGGCGCCGGGTCCGGCTCTGGGGCATGGCGCTGCCGATCGGGGCGATCCTGGGCGGGATCGCGCTTGGCCCCGCCCTGCCATCGGCAGTGGCGCTGCTCTACGGCGCAAGCTGGGCGCGCAGCGCGCGCCGCCTGCGCGGCGAGGGGCAGCCCGCGCGACGGGCGGCGGGTCTGGCGGCGCTGCTGACCTTGTCCAAGCTGCCCAACGCTCAAGGCATGATCACCTATCGCCTGCGCCGCCTGCGCCGCCGTGAGATGCGGCTGATCGAGTACAAGTGCGCCCGGCTCGGAAGGACTGCGATCGGGGCTTATTCTCGCCCCGCTTTCCGGGCTATCCTCGCCTTGATCGAGCGTGTGACGGGACGAGCGGAAATGAGCGAACGCAGCAGACGGGACGGGCGCAGACGCCTCGACGCGGGGGCCCGCGCCGCGATTCTCGACCGGGTCTCCGCGCTGGAGCCGCAGACCAAGGCCCCAGGCCCAGAAAAGGCCGGGCCCGATCAACGAACCGAGCAGACCCCTGAGCCGGTGCAGCCCGATTCCACGACCCGCGCACTGCGCGCCGCCGTGCTCGGCAACGAAGAGGTGCTGCTGCCGCAGTTACACGATTTGTGGGGCAGCCTGCGCCGCGTCCCGGTCGACGAGGCGGCGCTCGAGAGCAACCTCGTCATCACGGCAAGCCGCCGCGACCCCGCCCATGCCGCCTTCGACCTGCTGCGCACGCGGCTGCTGCAGGCGCTCGACGAACATGGCTGGAAGCGGGTGGCGATCACCTCGCCCACGCGCGGCTGCGGCAAGACCTTCACTGCCGCCAACCTCGCCATAGCGCTGTCGCGCTACGAGAACCGGCGCACCGTACTGCTCGATCTCGACATGCGCGCGCCGGGCTTGGCGGAGGTGCTGGGCCTGACCGCCCCCGGCCCCATTTCCGACTGGATGCGCGGCGTCACGTCGAGCGGCACGCAGCTGCAGCGGGTCGGGCAGAACCTGCTCGGCATCGGCGGCCTCGCGGTCGGGCTCAACGACCGGGCCGAGACTTATCCCGCCGAGCTTCTGCAGGACCCCAAGGCCGGCATGGTTCTGGACCAGATGCAGGAGGAGCTGGCGCCCGACGCGGTGCTGTTCGACCTGCCCCCGGCACTGAACCACGACGATGTCACCGCATTTCGCGACCGCTACGACTGCGTGCTGATGGTGGTGGGCGGCGGGCGCAACAGCGCCGAGCAGATCCGCGAGGCGGTGCGTCGCATCGGCGACGACAAGCCGATCCTCGGAATGGTGCTCAATCGCGCCGAGGAAGAACGCGCCACGGGCACCGGCTGAATTCTTTGATCGAGGCGGGGCCGGCTTTTCGGCCGAACGTTCAGGTCAGGCGGCGGGCCGCCGCCAAAAGCCGCGCAACCGCCGCACTCGCTCCCACTGGCGCGAAAAGGTCTGCGCCTCGCGGCGTCGCGCCTGCCGCGCCCGACGGCGCGCCTGTCGACGGTCGATCTCGGGGATCACCACCACCGCGCGCACGCCCAAGGCTCGCTCGAGCTGCGCCGCGGTGCGGATCTGCGGGTTCACCACTTCGAGTGACAGCGCCAGAGCCAGAGCCGCGAGCAGCACGCCCAGCCCGCCCGCCGCCGCGATCTTGCTGCGCGACGACGATGAGGCGTAATCGGGCGGCACCGCCTCTTCGAGGATCTCGAAACGCGTGGTCTCGTCGCGGCTTTCGAGAAGCTGTGCCATCGCCGCCTCCGTGCGCCGGTCCGTCACCGCCGCCAGCGCCTGCTGAAGCTGATCGCGGCGGCGCGCGAACTCGTTGTAGCGCCGCTCGGTCTCGGGTGCCGCGGCAAGCGCGGCCTCGATGCTCTGGATGTTGTCGGAGATCAGCTGCCGCTGCTGTTCGAGCAGGGACCGGCGCCGCGCCGTCTCGTCGTCGCGCAACCGGTCCGAGCTGGTCTCGAAGGCGATGACCTGCTGTTCGAGGTCGATCCGCTGGGCCACGAGCCGGGACAGTTGATCGCGCTGCACCGCCACGCTGGAGGGGAGCGACTGGAAGTTCTCCTCCTGAAACCGCGCGAATTCGGCCTCCAAGGCGGACAGTTCGCCTTCGAGGCGCGACTCCTCGGCCTCGAAGAAAGCCAGCGTGCGTTCGGTGCGCCCCTCGCGGCGGCTTTGCGCCGCCGTGACGATTTCGTCGAGAAGCGCGTTGGCGAGATCGGCGGCGACCTGCCGCTCACCGACCTCGACGGTGATCGACAGCCCCGACGGCACGGTTTCGGGCCGCCAGGCCAGCGCCGGATCGACCAGCTTGGTGATCTCGATCGCGTCGCGCATCTGGGCCAGCCGTTCGGAGGGCGGCAATTCGGCAAACAGGCCGAACCTCTCGGCCAGCGCCAGAAGCCGGTCGCGTGCCATGATCTTCTGTTCGATGAGGTCGAGCTGAGTGTCCGCGATCGCGGCGGCGTCGCCGCCCGCATCGACCAGCGGCGTCTCGATCTGGATCACCGCCGTCGCCTCGAAAGAGGGTGGCCGGGTCAGGGCGAACCATAGCACGAAGGGAATCCCGAGCGCGCAGACCAGCACGATGGCCCAAGCCCGGCGGCGCAGCGCCCCGCGCAGATCGCGCAGCGAGGAAAGATATTCCATCAACGACTCCCGTTGCGCGCCAGTGGCCGCCGCCATCCGCGCCGGTCCCATCGCCGCCACACCCACGCCATAATCTAGCGCATCCCGGACCGGCTGACCATGCCGGTCGAGGCAGGCAACTCAGTGTTGCGCGGCTTGAAACCGGGACCGGTGGCGCAAGGGACGTCCGGCGCGTCGATCGCCACGACAAGACGCGCGCCGATAACGGCCCAGCGTCCACGCAGCACAGTGCCCACTGCATAGGGCCCGACGGTCTGCCGCAACCGCGCCGCGATGTCGTTCCCGGCAATTTCGATCCGCATGGCGTCGAACCCCAGCACGCGGCCCGTCGCCGGAAACTGCGCCTTGTAGGCGGCCTCCTTGGCGGCAAAAACCAGCCCGGCGACACGGCCCTGATCGAACCCCGGCACAGGCTGGCCAATCTCATCCGCATCGGCGATCTCGTCCCAGATCGCGGACTCGAGCGGTGTCGCGGACGCGATGTCGATGCCGAGCGCCCTGCCGCCGCGGCGTACCGCCGCGACGGCGAGGGTCGCGTCATGGCTGATGCTGCCGGAGAGCCCGTGGGGCCAGAGGGGTGAGCGGTCGGGCCGCATGGGGATGGCGCAGGCAGGCAGGCCCAGCCTGCGCATCGCCCTGCGCGCCGCCTCGCGCCCGGCGGCGAACTCGGCGCGGCGCGCGGGGACGGCGCGCGCCATGGCCGGGCGCTCTGCCGCTGCGAGCGGCCCGCCCTGCCCCATCGGCACCGCGCAGACCGCCACGCCCGGCCCGCACAGCGCCTCGATCCGGGCCGATATCTCAGACATGGCCACCGCGCCGGGCCCGCAGGCGCGTCGGCGTGCCATGATCTCGTCGCGCGGCCCGGCGGCGGCGGGCGGCACTATGGGGGCTGGCCCCGACGCCGATTCCGGTCTTAGTTCGGCCTCGATCCGCGCCGCAAGGTCGGACAGGCGCGGCAAACCGAAGATGTCCGCGATCTGCAGCCCGGCGACGCCGAGCCGGTCGCGGATCTCGCGATGGGCGCGCACCGCGAGGAGCGAGTGTCCGCCGAGATCGAAGAAGCTGTCATCCGGACCGATTTCCCGCGCACCCAGAAGCTCGCGCCAGATCGCCACGATGGCCGGTGCCACAGTCCCGGCCCCGGCCCTAGCCCCGGCGGGAACCACGGGGGCCGCCGGAGCGGGTTCCGCACGCGGGGCCATGACCGACGCGCCGCGCCGCGCAGGTGGCGGCGGCATCGCCGCGCGGTCGGTCTTGCGGTTGGGGGTCAGCGGAAAGCGCGACAACGCGACGATCCGGGCGGGCACCATGATCGCGGGCAGCCGCGCCGACAGCGCCGCGCGCAGCGCCGCCTCGTCGATCGGGGCTTCGGTTTCGAGATAGGCCACGAGTCGCGCGTCGCCGGGGCTGTCCTCACGCCGCGTGACCACGCAAGGCCCGAGGCCCGACACCGCGTCGAGCGCCGCTTCGATCTCGCCCAGCTCGATCCGGTGGCCGCGCAGCTTCACCTGCCCGTCGGCGCGACCGATATATTCGAGCATGCCATCCGCACGCCAGCGTGCGAGATCGCCGGTGCGGTAGATCCGGTCGCCTTGTCGGAACGGATCGGGGAGAAACCGCTCAGCCGTCATCTCTGGCCGCGCCCAGTAGCCGCGCGCCACCCCTGCCCCGCCGATCCACAGCTCGCCCTCGGCCCCCACCGGAAGCGGCGTCATCGCATTGTCCAGCACATAGGTGCGGGTGTTGAGGATCGGCGTGCCGATCACCGACGCCGGGGTGTGAGACGTCACCGTCCGGGTGGTCGACCAGATCGTGGTCTCGGTCGGGCCGTACATGTTCTCGAGATGGCCGACACCGGCGGCGCGCAGATCCTCGGCCAGCGCGGCAGGCAAAGCCTCTCCGCCCAGCATGAGCCGCGACAGCCCGCCCAGCGCCTTGCGGCTGACCTCATCGGCCACCAGCATCCGCGCCATTGAGGGGGTGCATTGCAGATGCGTCACGCCGTGGCGCCGGATCTGCGCCGCGATCGAGGCGTCATCCGCGGCGGGGGCGGCGGGGGCGACCGGCAGCGCATCAACCAGCGCCGCCAAGCGCGGCAACCCCGCCAGCACGCCCTCGGGTGCGATGCCGAAATCGATGAGGCAGGCGATCTCGTCAGCCCCCGCCGCGCGCAATTCCGCCAGCCGCGCCGCGCCGTCGTCGATCGTGCCGAACAGGCCCTGCGCCTCGAAGTAACGTTCGAAGGCGTGATCGAGCACCGCCTCCATCTCCTCGGGGGTCAGCGCGTCGGGGTCGACCGCCCCCTCGGCGTCGCGCCCGAGCGCGGGAAAGGTCGCCGCGTGATCGGCGATGAGGCCGGCGGCGGAGCGCAGATAAGCCTTCATTGGCCCGCGTGCGATCTTGCGCGCGACCTCGCGGCTCTCGTCGAGATAGGCGTGCAGCATCACCGTCACCCGGAACGCCGCCGGATCGTGCCCCGCCTCGACCAGCGCCGCGCGCCAACCGGCGATGCGGGCGCGCAGATCCTCGATGCTTTGCCCCAGAAGATGGGTCAGCACGTTGGCCCCGATGCGCCCCGCCTCGCGCCAGCTCTCGGGATTGCCCGCGACGGTGAGCCATAATGGCAGCTCCGCGCTCACCGGGCGGGGCCGTGTCATCACCTGCTGCAGGCTGCCATCGGTGCGCGGGAACGCCACGGCCTCGCCACGCCAGAGCCTGCGCACCGCGTCGATGCCGTCGCGCAGCGCGGCGCGGTTGTCGGGCGGCGCGTTTTCGGGGCGCAGCACGAAATCGTCCGGCTGCCAGCCCGCTGCCATCGCCAGCCCCGCGCGTCCGCCCGATAGCCGGTCGACCACGGCCCAATCTTCGGCAATGCGCGCCGGATGATGCAGCGGCGCGACGCAGCTTCCCGCCCGGATCGCCACGCGCGAGGTGACGGCGGCGATGGCGGCCCCGGTCACGGCCGGGTTGGGATAGGCCGCGCCGAAGCCGTGGAAATGCCGCTCGGGCATCCAGACCGCTTCGAAGCCATGCGCATCGGCAAAGCGCGCGCCCTCCGTCAGCAGCCCATAATCGCCCATGTCGCTGTCCTCGCAACCCCAGTAGAACAGGCTGAGCGCGGGGCCCGCCTCGGTTGCCTGCGCGCCTGCGGAGGTGAGCAGGCGCTCGGCCTCGCCCTGGATCACCACCGTCAGCCCGCGCGACAGGGTCCAGAACAGCTCGAGCGCCGAGATGTCGAAGGAGATCGACGTTACCGCCAGCAGCACGTCGCCGGGGGCATGCGGCACCCGTGCATCCATCGCCGCGAAGAAGTTCATCACGTGACGATGCTCGATCATCACCCCCTTGGGGCGGCCGGTCGAGCCCGAGGTGAAGATCAGATAGGCCAGATCCTCTGGCGCGGCGCGCGGGGCGAGAGGCGCAGGCGATGCGCGGGCGATGCGCGGATCGTCCAGCCGCATCACAGGTGCGTCCCCCGCCGGTCCCCCACCGTCGCTGATTACGAGGCTTGCGCCGCTGTCTTCGAGATAGAGCGCCAGCCGTTCCGGTGGATAGGACGGGTCGAGCGGCACATAGGCCGCGCCGGCCTTGAGCACCGCGAGGGCCGCGACCATCATGCCCGCCGAGCGGCGCAGATGCAGGCCCACGCGCTGACCCGGTCCGACACCCATTTCGCACAGCACCCGCGCCATGCGGTTGGCACGGGCGTCAAGTTCGGCATGGCTCAGGCGCTCTTCGCCCCAGATCAGGGCGGTGGCGTCGGGGTCGCGCACGGCTCGGTGCGAGATGGCGGCGTCGATGGTGCCCTCGGGGGTCGGGCCGTCCGTGGCGTTCCACGCTTCGACCACGAGATGCCGCTCGGCGGCGCCGAGCGCGGGAAGGTCCGACAGGGCCGTGCCGGGCCGCGCCGCATCGGCCTCAAGGAGGGCGTCGAGACGCTCCGCCAGAAGATCGAGTGCGCCGGGCATCAGCCCCGTAGGCGCGGCGATGAGCCGTCCGGCCTCGGGGTCGAGCGCGATCATGGCCCCTTGGGGACAGGCGGACCCCAGCGCCAAGGCAGGCATCGCGGGGGGTGCGGTCCCCAGCCGGGCGGGCAGATCGGCGGCAAAACCGCCCTGCTCCCGCAGCTTTGCGCAACGCGCGCCGATCCGGGTCGCCAGCGCCGCCAGATCCTCTTGCGGATCAGTTTCCACGCGCAGCGGCACCCAATCCGACAGATGCCCGGCCGCGGGTTCGGCCTCGCGCGGCAACATGAGGGCGATATCTGTCGCGCCACCCGCCAGACGCGCCGCCAGAAGCGCCCATGCGGCGATGCGGCGTTCGGGCGCGTATCCGGGCCTGAGTGCGCGGCTGTCGCCTGGGCCGTCAGGCCCGCCGCCTTGCGGCCCGGTCCCGCCGGTCAGCCCCACGAGCCGAACCGGCCGCAGTGTCTCGAGCCGGGATCGCCAAGCGGGCTCGGCGCGCGCCGTCTGCGCCATGCGCCGCGTCAGAGCGTCGGCCGTGCCGGTCTCTGGCAGCCGCTCTCCGGCCGTGGGCAGAACCTCCTGCGGGCAGGCCGAACCATCGGGACGGCGCAGGCCGGACAGGCGCAACACCCCATCCTCGAATACCAGGTCGATGGCCTGGGGTGACACCGCCCGCAACGTGCCCGGCGGCTCGGAGGACATCTCGGACACCCGAGCCGCCTCCAGCGCGTCGGCCCGTGTCACCAGCACGGGGCCGCGCGGGCCTGCGATCTTGGGGCAGCACATCGGGTTGGGATGCGCCCCGTGATCAAGCGCGCGCACCAGCCGCAAGGCCGCCGCCATCGTTCCGCGCCCGTCGATCAGCGCATCTGCCGGTGGCCGGTCGGCGGCGAAGTGGCATCGTCCGGGCCCACCCGTCTGCGGACGGCGGCGCAGCCCGCTTCGGAGTTGCTCGAACAGGTCGGGCAGGCTGTCGATCGCGGCGGCGAAGCACAGCGCGTTGAGGCCATGCGCGGTCGTCTCCGGCGGAATGTCGAACCCGCGCTGCACGAGAATGTCGCCCGCATCGACCTCGGGCGTCATCAGATGCCATGTCACGGCATGCCGGCGCGCCCCGTCGAGCAGCGCCCAGACCGGCGCGTTGCGCCCCGCCCGGTCGGGCAGCGGTCCGTCGTGGAAGTTGATTGCCCCGCGCGTGAACCGCCCCAGCAGGTCGGCGGGCAGCAGGTCGAGATTGCCCGCGCTGACGAGCCAGTCGATCCCACCGGGCAGGTCGGACAGCCGTTCAGACAGCTGTTCGGGTTCGAGTAGCGCGATGCCCTGTTCGGCGGCAAGCGCGCGCAACGGGGCAAAGCGGGTGACGACCAGCGACAACCGCAGCCCCGCCTCCTGCGCCATGCGCGCCGTCTCGAGCGTCAGGGCGCTGTCGCCGATCAAGGCGAGCGTCACGCTCATGCCGTGTGGCCCTTGGGGCGGCGCGCCAGGCGTGATGGCCGGTACTGGCGCAGCTCAAAGCGCGCCATGTCGCGCAGAAAGCGCGGCGGATCGCCCGGCGCGCGGCGCATGACGAGGCAGCGCAGCCGGTGCAGCCCGCCCGCCCCCATATGCAGCGCCGTCGCCGTGGCAGCACCCAGCGCGCCGTAATGCTTGCGGAAGTAGTGGCGGCGCGAGGCGTACCAGTAATCGGGCACGCGGCGCCATTCGCCCATGCCGGTCGAGACCGAACCAATGTGCTGCACCACGCTCTCCCGCACGAAATGCGTCTCGGACCCGGCCTGCCGGGCGCGGCGGCACAGGTCTGTTTCCTCGAAATAGAGAAAGAAGGTCTCGTCGAAGCCGCCGATCGCGTCGAGCAGTTCGCCTCGGATCATCAGGCTCGCCCCGATCACCCAATCGACCGGTCCCGTCCGCTCCGGCGTCTCCATCCAGACGCTGTGGTCCGACAGCAGCCGCGTCACCGGACCAAAACGCATCGGCCCCTCGATCTCGGAGAGAAGCGATGGAAACCGGAAGGCCGCCATATGCTCCGTCCCGTCGAGATCCTCGATCAGGCTTCCGGCGAGACCGGCGGCGGGATGCGCCTGCATATGCGCCAGAAGGGCCGTGATCGCGGTCCGTGCCGGAAAAGCGTCGGAGTTCAAAACATAGACGAAATCCGCGCGCCCGCCGCCCGGCAGTCCGGCCCGGATGCCCACGTTGTTGCCTGCGCCAAAGCCACCATTGTGCCCCGACTGCATCACCCGCACGCGCGGCGCCCAGCCCTGCGCCTTCACCGCCGCGCGCAGCATCGCCTCCGAGCCGTCGCCGGAATCATTGTCGACGACCACGATGCCGCCCTCGATGCCCTGCATCGCCGCGAGGGCGCTTTGGGTGGCGCGCAGCGTCATCTCCGGCGTGCGCCAGTTCAGGATCACCGTCAGCAGGCTGCTCATGCGTGTTCACTCCGCGGCATGAAGTTCCGTCGTCCCGACCCCGGCTTCGAACGCCTCGATCCGGGCCAGCATCCGCGCCGCCAGCGTCTCGGCCTCGAGGTTTTCCACCATGCTGATGTGATCGCCCGGCACCTCGACCACCTCCATGGCAGGAGCCCAAGCGCGCCAGCCATTGTCCTCGAACACGTAATGCCGATCCTCATTGACAAGCCGCCCGCTCGCAAGGCGCCAGCGCCCTTCGAGGGGCGGGCGGAACAGCGTCATCGGCCCTGACCAGCGGCGCAGGTCATAAGTGGCGCAGGCCGTGTAGAAGGCGGTTTCCATCACGATGTCCACCGGGTTCGCCGTCGGCTGCGCCGCGGCGCGGCCATAGCGGCGGCGGTCGATCTCCCAGCGCAGCCGCCGCTTGAGCCAGAGCAGCGGATAGCCCGGCCCGGCCCGGCGCAACTCGATCGCCTGTATCGCCAGCCGGTCGCGCCGGGTCAGCGCCGGACGCACCGGCAGCGGCGTGTCGAGCAGCATCAGGTTCGCCACCTTCTCCCCGGCCTGCGTGAGCTGCCGCGCCATTTCGAGTGCGATGAGCCCGCCGCCGGAATACCCCGCGAGCATCCAGGGCCCGCCCGGATGCACGCGGCGCATCTCGGCGAGATTATCGCGCGCGGCCTCCTCGAAGCCTTGGTGCGGCGCCGCGCCACCCGCCAGCCCCCGCGCCTGAAGCCCCCAGACCGGCCGGTCGCGGCCGAGATGCCCGGCCAGATGGCGCAGGTTCATGACATTGCCGAACATGCCCGCCGCGATGAAGAGCGGCGTCGCCGCGCCCCCGACGCTTAGTGGCACGAGATGCACCGGTTCGTCACCGGTGGAACCGAGATGGGGCGCGTTCTGCTCGGAGGGCGTCTTCGGCGGCGGCGCGGAGCCCCCTGCGGGGGGGTTCGCGTCTAGCCGCGCCGCGAGGCTGCGGATCGTCGGCCGTTCGAACAGGACCGAGATCGGCAGCGCCGTGCCGGTTTCGCGACGGATCGCCGCGAAGAGCCGCAACGCGATCAGCGAATGCCCCCCGAGATCGAAGAAGCTGTCGTCGGGTCCGACCCCTTCGACACCGAGCAGCGCGGTCCATTGCCCGGCAAGCCAGGCCTCTGTCGCGGTCTCGAACCCTTCGGCGGGGGCCGCGGGCGTCGCTTCCACCGGGGCGGCGGGGCGGATCGCGGCGGCCGCGGCAATCAGGTCGGGCAGCGGCTGCGCCGTCATCGCGACCTGCGGCAGGCCCGCCCCCATCGCGGCGAGAAAGGCGGCCCCACCCTCAGTACGGCGAATGCGTGACGGCGCGTCTCCCGGAGCAGTGCCTGTTGCGCGGTGGCGGGCGGGCCCTCCTGCCCGGTCCCGCGCGGGGGCGCGCCGAACGCCATACCCTGCGGCAGGAGGCGCAGCTCGAAACCCGAGACCTCGACACAGATTTGACCCTTGGGCGAGCAGAGTACCAGATCGAACCAAGCGACCCCTTTCTGCTGCCGCACGAGCCGCGCATGGCTCAGGATCTCGGAGGGCAGAGGCGCATGAATCCGCAGCTCCGCATAGCCTGCGGGCACCCACAGGTGGACCGGGTCGTATCCCTCGATCAAGCCGATGGCCCAGCCCGTGGCGATGTCGAGTAACCCGGGATGCAGCACAAGGCCGCCCTGCGCGCCGGCGGGCAGGCGCAGCCGAGCCAGACCCTCACCCGCCCCCTGTCGCTTTCGCCGGTCACCTGCCATTGCGCACCGAAATCGAGATGCGCGGCCTGCGGCAACACCAGCGGCACAGGCGCTGGCAGCCGGGCCATGAGGCCTTGCGGGTCGAATGGCGGGGCCGCCAAGGGGGCGGAGCCGAGGCGACAGGTCGAGACAGGCGCGAAACCCGCGCCCGGCGGCGCGGCTTCGATCTCCACCGGACCGAAGGGCGTACCCGACCCCAGCCGCGCCCGCACACGGGTCGTGCCGCCATCGGGGGTATGCAGCGGCGCGAGAAAACGCAGATCGTGCAGCGTGAACGGCACGAAGCCGTTCGGCCCGGCGATCTCGGCCATCATCTCGGCATAGCCTGTGCCGGGCAGCAGCGCATCGCCCGCCCGCGTGCGGTGCTGGTCGAGAAACCAGCGCCCGTCGGGGGACCAGCGGGCGGTGAAGAGCGCCGCTTCGTCGGTAGCGCCGTCTTGGGAGCGTCGATCGAGCATCGGCAGCGACAGCTCGGTGCCCTGCCCCTCTGCTTCCTCGGCTTCGTCGCCCTCCGTCGAGGCCGCCATGCCGGTGTTCGACCAGATGCCCCAGTCGATCGCCACCACCCGCGTGGCCCCGCCCTTGCGCGACCATGCATAGGCGTCGAGCGCCGCGTTGGCGGCGACGTAATCGGCCTGCCCCGCGGGGGTGGTCCAGCCCGAACTTGACGCGCAAAGCGCCATCCAATCGAGCCGCCCGTCAGGAAACAGCGCGTCGAGCACCATCAGGCCGCGCAGCTTGGGCGCGATCACCGCCTCGGCGGCGCGCGGATCGCGGCCCAGCACCGGCGCGTCGTCGAGCCGTCCGGCGGCATGGATCACGCCGCTGAGCGGACCGAGTTCGGCCTCGGCGGCGGCGACGGCATCGCGCATCCGGTCAGGGTCGGTCACATCGGCGCGCAGCACCATGACCCGGCCCCCCAAAGCCTCAAGCCGCAACAACGCGCGCAGCACCGGCAGGGACCCGTCCTCGCCACCGGCGGCGACGAGGCCCGGCCAGTCGGCACGCGGCGGCAGAGCCCGGCGCGAGACCAGCGCCACCACGGCGCCCCAGTCGCGGATCAAGGTTTCGGCCAGCGTCAGGCCGATGCCGCCAAGACCCCCGGTGATCAGGACCGGCCCGCCCCGGCGCAGCGGCATGTCCGGCGCGGTGGGAAGTGACGCGCGCCGCACGCCGCGCTGACGCCGCACCCCGTCGCGCCACGCCACGGGGGCGGGATCGGGTGGCGAAAGCGCCTCTTCCAGAACCGCCTCGACTTGCGCGGCGCGGTCGGCGCGGCGCGGCGCGGCGAGGTCGAGCCGCGACAGGCCGATGCCGGGCAGCTCGCGCGGGATCACCATGGCCGGTCCGTCAAGCGTCGCCTTGGCCGGATCGGGCCGGTCCTTCGGTTGCACTGCATGGGCCTCGCTGCTCACCGCCAGAAGCCGCAGCGGCCGGTCGCCCTGCGCCGCGTGCCAGCCGCGCGCCAGATGCATGATGCTGTGATAGCCGCGATCGAGCATCGCTTGCAGGTGATGCGCCGCCTGCGCCTCTCTGGCGGCGGTCACGGTCCACAGGTGGATCGCGCGCTCGGGCAGCAGATCGGCCTCGGCCAGCTGTTCCAGCAGCCATGCATGGGCCGCCTCGCCCGCCTCGGGCCGGATGGTCCAGTCCGCCGGGCCGGTCTGCGCCTCGCGCGGGCCGGGGGTCACGGTGGCCACGGCATGGCCCGCCGCGCGCAGGCGCGCCACCAGCGCGGCCCCGAGCCCCATCGCGTCGCGGAACACGAGCCAGGTTCCGTCGGGCTGCGCCGCGAGATCGCCTCCGGCCTCGAACGTCCCTTCGGGATAGCGGCGTGGCCAGTCGGGCCGCCAGGCCCAGCGCGCGATGTCCGCCTCGCGCTCGGGCGGAGCGAGCAGGGCCGGATCGGCGGCGCGGCGTGGGGGAGGGGCGATGAAATGGCGCGACTCCTCAAAAACCGTTCCCGGCAGCGGCACCTTGCGGCGGCCTGCCCCCGAGAGCTGCGCCTCGTCGAACCGCCCGCCCATGGCCCAGAGCCGTCCGAGCGCCATGATCATGTGCCGGTCGTCGTCGTTCGGATCGGCTGCGGGCCGCAACCCCGCCAGAGAACGGCCCGGTCCGATGCCGGGCTGCTGTGTCGCAAAGGAACCGAGACTGGTGCCCGGCCCCATCTCCACGAAGATCCGCGCCCCCGCTCCGAGCCCGTGCAGCGCCGCATCGAAATCGACCGTATGGCGCAGATGCCCGGCCCAGTAGCCCGGATCGGTGGCCTCGGCGGCGCTGAGCTCGCGGCCGCTACGGCTCGACACCACCGGGATCCGTGGCGGTGACAGGCGAAGGTTTTGCAGATGCGACAGAAAGCGCGGCAGGATCGGATCGAGCAGGCGGCTATGCGCGGCGACCTCTATCGGAATGCGGCGGCTGTCGACGCCGCGCGCGGCGAGACGCTCGGCCAGCGCCTCGACCGCCTCGACCGGGCCGGAGGCGACGCAGAGTTCGGGCGCGTTGATCGTCGCGAGGTCGAGATCACGGCCCAATTCGGCGCGCAGCGCATCGGCGGGCATCCCCACCGAAAGCATCGCACCGGGCGCGGTCTGCTCGAACAATTCGCCGCGCAGCCGCACCAGCCCGAGCGCGTCCTCGAAGGACATGATCCCCGCCAGCACCGCGGCGGCGTTCTCGCCCATCGAATGCCCGATCAGCCGCGCGGGCCGCACGCCCCAGCCGATCCAGAGCTGCGCCAACGCATGCTCGATGATCAGCAGAAGGGGCAACTGCAGCGAGGGGCGGCGCAGTTTCGCGGCCGCGTCCGCCTCGTCCTCCGGTGCCGGGTTCCAGAGGGCGCGCAGATCTTTTCCGGCGACCCCCATCGCGGCAAAGCCGTGGTCGATCCAGTCGCGGAACACGGGCTCGGTCTCGTAGAGATCGCAGCCCATGCCGGGCTGTTGCGCGCCGCCGCCCGGAAACAGGAACACCACCTCGGGGTCGCGCTGGGCCTGAAGCGTGGCGACGCGGCACGGGTCACGCCCATCGAGCAGATCGGCGGCCTCGGCATGGCTTTCGGCCAGAAGCACCCGGCGATGCGGCTGGGCGCGGCGGCCTTGGGCCAGCGTATAAGCGATGTCGGCGAGCGGGACCTCCGGATGCGACCGCAGATGGGCGGCAAGAGCGGCGGCGTTGGCATCGAGAGCGGCGCGCGAGCGGCCCGAGACACGGATCACCTCGAACGGCCAGTCGGCTTCGGCGGCGGCCTGCGGGGGGGCCTCTTCGAGCACCGCATGGGCGTTGGTGCCGCCGACCCCGAGCGAGTTCACCCCGGCGCGGCGCGGCGTAGCCCCATGCGGCCAGGGCGCTGTGGTCGCGGCGACCTCGAAGGGCGATCCCTCGAACGCGATCGCCGGGTTCGGGGCCTCGAAGCCGGGTGTGCCGGGGATCGTGCGGTGGTGCAGCGCCAGCGCCGCCTTGATCAGCGAGGCGGCGCCCGCGGCGGTATCGGTGTGACCGATGCCGGTCTTGACCGATCCGATCCGGCAGAACCCCCGCGCCTGCGTGGTCTCGCGGAAGGCCCGGGTCAGGGCCGCGACCTCGATCGGGTCGCCCAGCGCGGTGCCGGTGCCGTGGCATTCGACGAAACCGACGCTCTCGGCCCCGACGCCGGCCATGCGCAGCGCCGATGCCACCGCCGCGGCCTGCCCCTCGACCGATGGGGCCAGATAGCTCGCCTTGCGCGCGCCGTCATTGTTGATCGCCGTGCCGCGGATCACCGCCCAGACGTGATCCCCCGCAGCCAGCGCATCCTCGAGCCGCCGCAGCACCACCGCGGCGGCGCCCGAGCCGAACACCGTGCCGCCGGCGCGATGATCGAAGGCGCGGCACATGCCGTCACGCGCGAGGATCTCGCCCTCGCGCCACGCATAGCCCTGCCCCTGCGGCTGTTCGATGGTGGCACCCCCCGCGAGCGCCATATCGCAATCGCCGGTCAGCAGCGCCTGCACCGCCATGTGCACCGCCACGAGGGAGGTCGAGCAGGCGGTCTGCACCGAGATCGCGGGGCCGGTGAGGTCGAGCATGTGGCTCAGCCGCGTGGCGAGGAAATCCTTGTCGTTGCCGGTGTGGCGCAGCAGGAAGGCACCGGTCTCCTCGACCAGCCCGGCATGCCCCATCAGGTTGCGCATGTAGTAGTCATTGGGTCCGCAACCGGCATAGACCCCGATGGCACCATCGAAGCTCTCGGGCAGATGGCCCGCGTTTTCGAAGGCGCCCCATGCCGTGCGGATGAAACGGCGATGCTGGGGGTCCATGATCGCCGCTTCCTTGGGCGTCAGTCCGAAGAACCCCGCGTCGAACAGGTCGTGACCCTGGAGCGGCGCGCCGTAAGGCACGTAGTCGGGCCTGCGCGCGAGATCCTCGGGCACGCCGGCGCGCGTCAGTTCTTCGGGCGTCAGGCGACGGATCGCCGTGCGCCCTTCGGACAGCATGGCCCAAAAGGCGTCGAGGTCGGGCGCACCGGAAAGGTCCACCGCCATGCCGACGATGGCGATATCGCCTGCCCCAAGCTCGCTCGGCCCTGTCATGACGCCCCCTGCCTGCCTCGCACCGCCCTTCATAATAACCGGGGAATGCGGCGGTTTTTCGGCCCCGGCCCGGCACTGCTGCAACACGATCAAGCCGGTCCGATGGCCCCGAGCATCATCAGCGCGGACCAGTTCATAGCCAGACAGGTCGCCGTGACAAGGAGCCCCGCGCCCGCGAACACGAGATCGTGCAAGGGGTCCCATGCCCTTTCGCGCCGCGCGACCACGATGAGGATCGGATACGCCAGCAGCTGCGCCACCCCCTGCCCCAGTATCCCCCCCAGCAGCCCACCCCAAGCAAGCCCGAGCGCGAGCCCCGCCACCGTGAGCGCCGCGCGGGAAGCTTGAAGCGCGAAGAAGTTGCGCGTGCGCCCGGAGGCCAGCACGGCCTGATCGTAGGTCAACCCGATCAGCACCGGGATCTGCAGCACTGTGACCAGCACCACCACGCCGCCCGCCGCCGCGTAGCGACCGTCATACATGATGCCAATGAGCCAGTCGCCCATGAGCCCCAGCGCCGCCGTTGCCGCCAGCAGCCCCGACGTGGCCAGCAACCGCAGCCGCCGCAGACGGACGAAATTGGCCCGGCTTTCGAAGGGCGGGCTGTCGCGATAGACCGGGATCAGCACCCGGCGCGTTACCATCTGGCCCAGCATAATCGGGAATGTCGCGAGGAACAGGCCGATGTTGTAGACCCCGAAATCCGACATCGACAGGTAGCCGCCGATCAGCAGCCGGTCGCTCTGGCCCGCGGCAAAGCCCGCGACCGTGGACAGGAAGATCCATTTGCCGAACTGCACCAGCTCGCGCGCGGCCTCGGGTTCGAAACGCGGCCGGTTGCGGTGCCCTGGCAGGAAGAGGTTGAGATAGACGAGCTGCGCCAGCGCCCCCAAGAGGCCCGACACCACGAGCGCCCAGATCGACCCCCAGGCCCAGGCCAGCGCCAGTCCGAAGACGAGCTGCGTGGCTTGGGTGCCGAGCTCGATCAGCGTGACGCGGCCCGCGCGCAGATGCCGATGCGCCGTCTCGAGCCGGGTCGGTTGAACCCGTTGAGAACCAGCGAGAAGGCCGCCACCGACAGGTATTGCGTCAGCATAGGCTCATCGTACCAGACCGCCGCCGGCCCCGCGAGCGCCAGCGCCACGAGCCAGAGCCCGAAGCCCCGGCAGATCTGGATCGTCCAGGCGGTGTCGAGAAAGGCCGGATCGTCGCCGCGACGGCTTTGCATGATCGCGGGTGTGATGCCCACGTCGGAGAACATGTTGAGCCCCATCATCACGACCATGACGATGGCCATGACGCCGAAGGCCTCGGGAAACAGCAGCCGCGTCAGCAGCAGGTTCGAGCCGAGCCGCAGAACCTGGCTCATACCGAAGCCCGCGATGGTGATCCCGGCCGAGCGCAGCGCCCTGCTGCCGATCCCGTCGGACCGCAGCCGTCCCATCAGCGCCGCCGTCATCGGCCGCGGCTCCAGCTGTCGGGCGCGGGCCTCAACCTCACGCCCAGCGCCACGGTCCCGTAGACGGCGAACCCCAAAGGATCGCGCAGGGCCAGCCGCGCGGCACCGCGCGCGCCCAAGGGCGGCTTGCCCTCGCGCGCGAGCAGTTCGGGGTGCAGGCGCGCGATCTCGCGCATTCCGGCATCCTGCCGCCCGCGTACCCGCACCAGCGCCGCCAGCCCCTCGGCCACCGGCCAGTCATAGGGTTCCGGCACGGCGATCCGCTCCTGCGGGGCGAATTGCAGCCGCACGAAGCCGTCATCCGAGATGAGATCGGGAAACCGGCCCCAGCGGGCGCGGCCCGCCGGGTTCACCGCGAAGACGCCGCATCCCGGAACGCCATGGGTCATGAAGGGCAGCCGCGCCCAGAGCCGCGCATAGGCGCGCGCGACACCCCCCCGCCCGGTGATGCGGGGCCGTCCCCCGGCGTAGAGCGGCGCAGGCCCGTCGAGCGCGGCGTGCAGCCCGCCAAGCAGTCGCGGCGACACGGTGACATCGGCATCGAGGTAGACCCGGATCGCCTCTGACGGCAGATCCGCCTCCCCGGCGTTGAGCGCCGCGATCTTGGAGCCCTGCGCCAGCTCGATCACCCGCAGCGACCACCCCTTGCGCGCGAAGGCCTCTCCGAAGGCGCGGGCGCGGGCGGCCGTGGCGTCACGGCAGCCATTGGCGATGACGGTGACACCGACCGGCACCTGCTTTGACGTCGCACCCGTGGGGGTCAGGGCGACAAGCAGCGCGGAAAGGCAGCCGTCGATCAGAGCGGCCTCGTTGCTGGCGGGGATCAGGATCTGCATCGGCCTTGGCCCTGTCATCGAAGCGTCTCCGTCACGTTCAGGGCCCGGTCATCGGTGCCATAGGCGATTTCCTCGATACCGGCCAGCAGCAGCCGCGCGGCACCCGTGCCGATGGCGATCCGGTCGCCCTCAGGCACGATCGCCGCGCCGCGCAGCGCCTCGGGCAGCACCGCGCGGTCATGGCCCGGCCCGCCATCGACCCGGTCGCCGGGGCCGGCATGGATCTCGTCGTCACCGCCGCCGCCCAAGAGCAGATCCTCCTCCGGCGTACCCACCAACCGCTCGGCGGCCTCACCCCCCCCAAGGGTCACGCCGTCATCGAAGCTGCCCGGCGCACGGCGTTCCCAATCCGGCCCCGTCTCGTTGTAGCGCATCAGCGCATCCCAACGCGGCGTGGCGTCGTCGAGATGGCGCAGCGCGCCCCAGCTGCCCCAGCGCGAGGGGGCGGCGATGTCGAGATAGGCGGTGGCCTGCGTGCCGCCGACCCCGGCCCACCCGTCGAACAACGTCCCGACGATTTTGGCAACCTGCGGCGCATGCGACATTGTCGTGAGAAACCCGGTGATCGCCTCGTCCTCGCGCCCCGCCGCGCCCGCGACCATGTGCGGCCCGCCCTCATACATCACCAGCCGTAGCCCGTGCCGCGCCGCGACCCGCGCGTGATGCGGCCAGAGTCGATCGACCAGATCGGCGGCGTCGGCGCGCAGCGTCTCAAGCGCACGCTCCTCCGCCCGGCCCCGCGCGATGTCGCGGCGCAGCGCCTCCAGATTGTCGTCGCTGGCGACGTCGTGCCCGACATAGCCGGTCACCGCATAGGCATCGAAGCTCTCGGCCGGGGGCCGCGCGCCCGCGCCACGGCGAGCGGTGCCTCGAGCGCGGCTGTCTCGAGGCCGGGCCAGTCGGTCTGCACCCCGATCACCCGCACCAGCCGCGTCCCGGCCTGCGCACCGAAGGTCTCGGCCCAGAGGTCGGCCACCTGCGCCGCGCGCAGCCCGGCGAACTGCATCCACGCATCCTCTGTCGCCGCATCGCCCCACAGCGCGCGGGCCTGCGCCTCGGCCCAGCGCGCCTGTTCGAAGCCGAAGTTCCACAGCTCGTTCGACCACTCCGCATGAACCCTGAGCCGCGGATCGAGCGTGTCGCGCATCAGTCTGGCAAAGCCGCGCACGTAATCATCCTCGGCCAGATGCGGCAGCGTCACCCAGGGATCGGCGCCGATCTCGTTCGAGAGCCGGGCGAGCACTTCGGCGGGAACGCCTTCGGTCCAGCGTTGATCGCCCTCGCGCGGCCTCTCGGACCAGCGCCGTGCCTCCGCGCCGTTGGTCTCCATCCAATCCATGAAGCGCAAGAGCCGCAGCCCAGAGACCCGCGCGAGCCAGTCGGGGTTGAACAGCGCCCCCGCGGCGGCATGCGGCAGGCGGTCCTCGCGCACCACGGTGATGTCGCGCAGCGGATCGGCAGGGTCGATTCCGGTGACGTCGATCTCCACCGCCCCGGGACCGGGGACATAATCGAAGCGAATCTCGCCGCGCGCGCGCGACACCTCGCGCCCGCGCCCGCCGACCGCGATCCGGCCGCTCCCGGCGTGGCGCAACACGTAGCGCCCGGCCAGCGAGATCGCGGCCTCGGGCTGATCGGTCAGGATCAGCGTGCCGACGCGATCGACCGCCTCGGGGAGCGACAGCAGGTGGCCGCCGGCATCGACATGGTCTTCGGCCTGCAACGTCTCGGCCTCCACCCCACCCCAGCGGCCGGGCAGATGACCGATCCATGGGCGCGAGGTCTTCATCAGGTCGAGAAACGGCTGCTCGGTCGACCAGTCGGAGATGCCGGCGAGGTTCATCCCCAGCACCGGCGCGGCCCCGGCCGGACGGGACAAGGCCGACAAGAGTACGAGCATCAGCGCCAGAGCGAGGGGGCGCAGGCCGAGGGGGCGCACCGCACGGCTCACAGCACCGTCCGAATTGGGGCCGTGTCCATGGCCGGCCCACCGCTCTGGCGGGAGCGTTCGAGACGCGCACCGCGCATCTCCGTCAGCCCAAGCACCGCCCCCGCCCCGAGGAAAGTCAGTGGCGTCAGCGTCGCGTTGGGCAAAAGATCGACGAGATTCATCCCGAGGATCACCGCCAGCGTCACGCTGACGGGGGCCGGTGGCGCGCGCCCGGAGCGGGACCACAAAAGCAACACCGGAAAGGCGAGCAGGCTGAATTCAGCGAGGAAACCGACCCAGCCGAAGGTGCCGATCACCACCAGCCAGCGCCCGTCGGTGACGGTCAGTTCGCGCCCGCTTTGCGGATCGTAGATCTGGTTGCGGCCCCAGATGCCCCAGCCGAAGACCGGCCGTTCCCAAGCCCGTTCGAGCAATACGTCCTCGTTGTCGAAGCGAAACCCCATCGACTGCGCCCGATCGGGATCGACACTTTCGGCCCAGGCGAGGATCGCGTCCTGCGGCACCAGCTCCGCCCCCTTGAGCAGCGGATAACCCAGCGCCAGCGCCGCCATCGCCGCCGCGCCGAACAGCTGCACCCGGCGCGGCGTCAGCGCCAGAACCGGCACCAGCACGAGGGTATAGAGCAGCGCGGCGAGGGACTTGCACAGGACCAGCACGACACCGAGCCCCGCCGTCACGGCCCAGAGCCCGACCGCCTCACGGCCGCGCGCTTGCCGCGCGAGGCCCGTGGCGGCGAGCACGGCCATTGCCACGAAGATCGCGACCCAGAGCCCGTGATAGAGGAACACGATGGGCCGAAAGCCGTCACCGCGCACCATCTGGCTGAAACTGTGCTGAAAATAGCCATAGACCCAGATGTTGATCTGCGGGCTGAGGCGGATCTCGATCAGGATCGGCAAGGTGTAGGCCAGCGCGCCCAGCACCATCGCCCAAAGCAAGAGCCGGTGATCGCGAGCCTCGCGCAAGAACACCCGCGCCAGCAGAAAAGGCGCCACGAGCAAAGCCTGCAGGATCACCAGCCCCGGCACCTCGGCCAGTCGCAGCGCCGGTAGCTGCCTTGGCCCGTATCGCAGCGCGTCGTCGTTGCTGAGCACCGTCATCAGAGGCGACAGCAGGAACGCGACCAGTGCAATCCGTATCAGCGGGTGGCGCGGCACCAGCTCCGACAGGCGGACACGGCCCAGCGCCAGCGCCGTGAACAACACCGACAGGCTGGGGATCGTGTCCTTGTTGAGCGAGGGCAGAAGCGGCGGGTCGAATTCGGCGGGCAAAGGCGGCAGCAGCAGGTAACCCGCCAGCAGGCTGGCCAACAGCGCGCGCCCGGGGCTGAGCCGGCTGAACAGCGCGAGCGTGACCAGGGGCCAGATCAGCAGGGCGATCGAGGCGACGACGTTCGGCATGGAGGCCCCGTTCAGCGTTTCGCTTCGCACCCTGCCGCATTGAGGGGGCAAGGCGATGGCGGCCGGGTGGCGACGATCCGGCATGAACCGGATACCCCGTGTCGCGGCCTCCCGGCAAGTGAGCCCCGAGACGTCAGGGTCAGAGCCCCGTGCCGCGCATCACCACCCGAAGCGTCCGGCCGAGCACCCGCAGATCGGTCAGCGGCGACAGCGCATGATAATAGCTGCGATCATAGGCGGCACGCTGCACGAAGCTCGCCTCGTTGCGCACCGATGTCTGCCAGAAACCGGTGATGCCGGGCCGCATCGCGTAATATTCGGCGCCGGGGTAATAGCTCCGTTGCGAGGGCAGGAAGGGTCGCGGCCCTACGAGGGTCATGTCGCCGAGCAGCACGTTGAAAAATTGCGGCAGTTCGTCGAGCGAGCTGCGACGCAGGGCACGGCCGACGCGCGTGATCCTCGGGTCGCGGCGCAGCTTCTGATGATGCTCCCATTCGGCCCGATCCGCCGGGTTCGTGGCGAGGTGCCGTTCAAGCACGGCCTCGGCGTCGGGCACCATGGTGCGGATCTTGAACATGGTGAAACTGCGCCCGCCCAAACCTACGCGGCGCTGCGAATAGAAGGGGCGGCCACCATCGACGGCGACGACGAGGGCGATCAGCAGCACGACGAGCGTGATCGGCAGGATCACGAGCGATGTGACCAGCAGGTCGACACCGCGCTTGGCATGGCGACGATAGAACCCGTTCCAGCGGATCGCTCCCTGCCCCCCCGGCATGGCGGCCGCGCGGTCCCGCGCCAGCGCGGGGCGGCGCGCCTCGCCGCGGCGGTCATCGACCTCGCCTTCGATCGCCATGGTTCTGATCATCGAATCCCCGTCCCTTTCGCGCATCGCGGTCACTCTGGCCACCGGTCCGGGCCGATCCCGTGAACTTCGCCTGAGAACAAACCTATCTCCCCCACCATTCCGGTCAAAGCGCGGTCCTCGACGCGCGCTCCGAGACAGCCCGCAAATCGCCGCAATTTCGCCGGATTTCGGGCCCCGAGGCAGCGCCGCCATTCACAAACACGTGCGAAAATCCGCCCGGGTTGCACATGGTCGAGCAACGGCAAGGTCAGTTGTGCCGCACTGGCACCGGTTCGGAAACCGTACATATGCCTAAGAGATCAATGCGCTCCGAATGCGCCACCCGGCGACGTGAATATGGGCAGCATGAGGGCAGACAGATGGTGATGCGGCGGCGGCATGATGGTCCAAGAGGCGGAACGGCGGAAAATCACCCGAATTTTGGCAACATTACCAGCGCAACTGGCGGATTGTTGGGAAAATTTGCGGAGCGCGGCGTGATTTGTGATTCGGCGTGGCGCTGTTGCACATATCG
>NZ_BATB01000036.1 GCF_000466965.1 Limimaricola cinnabarinus LL-001 | reverse complement strand
CGCCGCCGCGACCGCGACGGGCGGCCGTTTCTCGGGCGCGGCCTCGTCGCGGCGGGAGAGCGGCTGCGCGAGGATTTCGAACTGGCGCAGATCGGCCCGCGCATGACGCAGGACTGGTCGCGCTTTCTCACCGCCGGCTGCGACACCGCGACCGGGCCGGGGCAGACGCCGTCGGGGGCACGCGACAGGCTGGCGGCGGCGCTGGCCGATCTGGGGCCGGGGCTTGGCGACGTGGCGCTGCGCTGCTGCTGCTATCTCGAAGGGATGGAGAGCCTCGAGCGGCGCATGGGATGGTCGGCCCGTTCGGGCAAGAACGTGCTGCGCATCGCGCTTGAGCGTCTGCGTCGCCACTACGACGCCACCGGCGGCGGCGAGATGATCGGCTAGGCCCCGCGCGGGGCCGAGGCACGCGAAACGGCAGCGGGTCTCCCCGCCGCCGTCCCGGTTCTCAACGCTGCCTGCCGATCACTCGGCGGCGTGGCTCGTGTCGACGCCGGCATTCTCGGTCTTCTGATGCTTGAGCGCCTCGCGGATACCGTCGCCGTAAGCTTGGTCAACCTTGTCGAAATGCGCCAGCTGGCGATCGATGATCTCCTGCGGCACGCCGGTCATCGCGGTGGCGATGTTCGAGAACAGGCGGCTCTTCTGCCCCTCGTCGAACATGTTGAACAGCGCGCGCGGCTGGCTGTAGTGATCCGCCTCCGAGCGGAAGTCGTAGCGCCCGACCTCGCCCTCGTAGCGGTGCGGCGGCTCGGCCACCGACGGATCCTCGACCGGCCCGCCGAAGGAGTTCGGCTCGTAATAGGCGTCGGGGTTGGTGCGCAGGCCGAACGGCATGGTGCCGTCGCGGTGATAGTGGTTCACCGGCGATTTCGGCTTGTTGACCTCGAGGTTCTCGTAATGTGTGCCGATCCGGTAGCGATGCGCGTCCGGGTAGGAGAACAGGCGGCCCTGCAGCATCTTGTCGGGCGAGAAGCCGATGCCCGGCACGACGTTGGAGGGGTTGAAGGCCGACTGCTCGATCTCGGTGAAGTAGTTCTCGGCGTTGCGGTTCAGCTCCATCTCGCCGACCTTGATCAGCGGGTAGTCGCCATGCGGCCAGACCTTGGTGAGATCGAAGGCCGACCAGCCGGTCTTCTTCTCGAACTCGATCGCGTCCATCTCGGGCATCACCTGGATGAACAGGTCCCATTTCGGGAAATGCCCGCCCGCGATGGTGCCGAACAGCGCCTCCTGATAGGTCTCGCGGCTCTTGCCGATGACCTGCACGGCCTCGTCATTGGTAAAGTGCTTGTGGCCCTGCTGGGTCTTGAAGTGGAACTTCACCCAGAACCGCTCGCCCTGATCGTTCCACAGCGAGAAGGTGTGGCTGCCATAGCCGTTCATGTGCATCGGCGTCTGCGGCAGGCCGCGATCCGACATCAGGATCGTCACCTGATGCAAGCTCTCGGGGCAGAGCGACCAGAAATCCCACATCGCGGTGGCCGAGCGCAGGTTGGTCTGCGGGTGGCGCTTCTGGGTGTGGATGAAGTCCGGGAACTTGTAGGGGTCGGCCACGAAGAACACGGGCGTGTTGTTGCCCACGAGGTCCCAGTTGCCTTCCTCGGTATAGAATTTCAGCGCGAAGCCGCGCACGTCGCGCTCGGCATCGGCCGCACCCTGCTCGCCGGCGACGGTCGAGAAGCGGGCCAGCATTTCGGTCTCGGTGCCCGGCTTGAACACCGCGGCGCGGGAATACTTGGTGATGTCCTCGGTCACGCGCAGCGTGCCGTAGGCGCCCCAGCCCTTGGCGTGGACGACGCGCTCGGGGATCCGCTCGCGGTTCTGATGGGCCAGCTTCTCGATCAGCTGGTAGTCCTCGAGGAGCACGGGGCCGCGCGGCCGACGGTCTTGGCGTTCTGGTTGTCCGCGACGGGCGCGCCGGCGGAAGTTGTCAGGCGGGGTCTGTCGGTCATGGCTGTCCTCCGAAGATGGCTTCGGGGCGCAATATGGCCTGGTGGGACGCGAAGGCAAAATCGGTTTTTCTGGCCTTTGCCATAAGTTCAGATTATCGGTCTGTCATGAATCCATCACTGAAACAGTTGCGCTACTTCGTGGCGCTGGCCGAGACCGGCGGCTTTGGCCGCGCCGCCGAAACCGTCTTCGTGTCGCAGCCGGCGCTGAGCCAGCAGATCAAGGAGCTCGAGACGATCCTCGGGGTCGATCTGGTCGAGCGGCTGCCGCGCGGCATCCGGCTGACCCGCGCCGGGCGCGAGGTGCTGGGGCGGGCGCGGCGGATCATGGCCGAGGTCGCGGATCTGGAGCGTGCGGCGCGGCTGTCGCGCGGGCTGACGGGGCGACTGCGGCTCGGGGTGATCCCGACCGTAGCACCCTATCTGCTGCCGCTGGCACTGACGCGGCTGCGCGCGCATGACCTGACGCTCGACATCCGGGTGCGCGAGGCGCAGACCGACGCGCTGCTCGAGGATCTGGAGGCGGGCCGCGTCGACGCGGTGGTGGCGGCGCTGCCGGTGCCGGGGGCGGATCTGCTGGCCGAGACGCTGATCGAGGACCGCTTCGTCCTTGCCGGGACGGCCTCGCGGCTCTCCCACTGGGCGGGGAGCGCCGAGGCCTTGCGCCCGACGACGCTGGCGCCGGATCAGCTGCTTTTGCTCGACGAGGGGCATTGCCTCGCGGATCAGGCGCTGGAGGTCTGCGGCTTGCGCGGGCGGGGGCGCGTCGATCTCGGGGCCTCGTCGCTGGCGACCCTTTCGGGGCTGGTGGCCGAGGGCTTCGGGCTGACGCTGCTGCCCGAAATCGCGCTCAGGGCCGAGACGGCGGCGGCGCCGGGGCTGGCGCTGATGCGGTTCGCGGCGCGAGCCCGCCCGCACGCTGGCGCTGCTGCGCAGGCGCGGCGGCGACGACGCCTGGGCCGCGCCGCTGGTAGCGCTTTTGCGCGATGCGGGGGCCGAGCTTCTGGTCTCGGCCCGCGCGGTCTGTCCCTGAAGGGTCAGGCGGCCTGCTCGCGCGAGGCCTCTTCGAGCCACGACAGCACGGTCTCGGGCGAAGAGACGCCGTAGGGGTCCTCGGGGTGGTTGTCGCACAGGCCCGGCTCTTCGAACCACGCCTCGATGCGGCCGTCGTCGATCACGGCGGCATAGCGCCACGAGCGCAGGCCGAAGCCCAGATTGTCCTTGCGCACCAGCATCCCTGCGCGGCGGGTGAATTCGCCCGAACCATCGGGGATCACTTCGACATGCTCGAGATTCTGGGCGCGGGCCCACTGGTTCATCACGAAGGCGTCGTTGACCGACATGCAGTAGATCGCGTCGATGCCATGGGCGCGGAACGCGTCGATGTTCTGCTCGAAGCCGGGCAATTGGTAGGTCGAGCAGGTCGGGGTGAAGGCGCCGGGCAGCGAGAACAGCACCACGCGCTTGCCCGCGAAATAGGACGCCGTGTCGCGCTCTTCCCAGCGGAAGGGGTTGGGGCCATCGAGGCTTTCGTCGCGCACGCGGGTACGGAAGGACACATCGGGGATACGGGCGCCGGGCTGCATGGGCAACTCCTGTCTGGATCGGGTCATCGGGTTCGGGGCCGGACCTAGGAGATCATGCCCCGGACCGCAATGCTGCGTTGCGGCAGGATGCGGCAGGATGCCCGCGCGCATGGCGGGGTTGCACCAGCCGCCATGCGCGGGGACGGAGGTGCGTTGCGCCCATGGGCCGGGGGGCCTATGTATCGACAAGGCCAAAAGGAAAGGCATGACCGTGCGCGACCTGAAGATCCCCGGCGATCGCCACCCCGAAAAGGCGCGCCGCGCCGACAGCGCGCCGCAGCCCAAGAAGCCCGACTGGATCCGCGTCAAGGCGCCGACCTCCGAGGGCTACAAGGCCACGCGGGACATCATGCGCGAGCACAAGCTGGTCACCGTCTGCGAAGAGGCGGGCTGCCCGAATGTGGGCGAATGCTGGAGCCAGGGCCACGCCACCATGATGATCATGGGCGAGATCTGCACCCGTGGCTGCACCTTCTGCAACGTGGCGACGGGCCGTCCCGACGCGCTCGACGTGTTCGAGCCGGGGCGCGTGGCCGACGCCGTGAAGAAGCTCGGGCTGAACCACGTGGTGATCACATCCGTCGACCGCGACGACGTGGATGACGGCGGCGCCGCGCATTTCGCGCAGACGATCCGCGCCGTGCGCCGCCAGTCCCCCGGCACCACGATCGAGATCCTGACGCCGGATTTCCTGCGCGCGAAGCCTGGATCGCTCGAGATCGTCGTCGAGGCACGGCCCGATGTGTTCAACCACAACCTCGAAACCGTGCCGGGCCTCTACCCCGAGGTGCGTCCCGGCGCGCGCTACTTCCACAGCCTGCGGCTGCTGCAGCGGGTCAAGGAACTGGACCCGTCGATGTTCACCAAGTCGGGCATCATGGTGGGTCTGGGCGAAGACAAGCAGGGCGTGCATCAGGTGATGGACGACATGCGCGCCGCCGACATCGATTTCCTGACCATCGGCCAGTATCTGCAGCCGACCAACAAGCACCACGCGGTGGACCGCTTCGTCACGCCAGAGGAGTTCGCGAGCTATGAGAAGGCTGCGCGCGGCAAGGGGTTCTTGATGGTGTCAGCGACGCCGCTCACGCGGTCGTCCTACCACGCGGGCGATGATTTCGCGCAGCTCCGCGCAGCGCGGCTGGCCCGGCTGGGGGCCTGACCTCGCGCTGACCCGATAACCTGACGCCGATCACTCGGCGGCAGGTTCGACGCTTGGAACTGCCTTGAGATAGGCCGCGATGGCCGCGCGGTCCTCTTCGGGCAGCTTGGCCAGTTCGGACACGACGATGGCCATCTCGCCGCCCGCCGTGTCGAACTCGGGTGTGAAGCCGGTGCCGAGGTAATAGGCGATTTCCTCTTCGGACCAGTCGAGCCCGGCAGGGGTGATGTTGGGAATGCGCCCGTCGCCAGAGGGGTTCGGCGCGCCGCCAAGCCATTGCTCGTGATCGAGCCCGCCCAGAGGGCCGCGCGGGGTGTGGCATTCCCCGCAATGGCCCAGCGCCTCGGCGAGATAGCGCCCGCGCGCGGCATCCGGGGGGAGGTCGCCGGCGACGGTCCAGTCCTCGTTCAGGTTCAGCTGTTTCCACAAACCGACACCGCGCCGGATCGAGAAGGGAAACGGCACCTCATGCGGCAGGCTTTCGACTTCGGAGGGCGGCAACGCGCGCATATAGGCGACGAGATCGCGCATGTCGCCCGGATCGGCCTTGTCATAGGCGGCATAGGGCAGGGCGGGATAGTAATGCGCCCCGGAAGGCGAAACGCCGCGCATCACCGCGTCCATGATCTCGGCATCCGACCAGTCGCCCACGCCTTGCGGCGAGGGCGAGATGTTGGGCGCGTGAAAGGTGCCGAAGGACGAGACGAAGGCGCGCCCGCCCGCGAGGACCGGCGCATCGCCCGCCTCTGCATCGGGCGCGACGTGGCACGAGGCGCAGCCCGCGGCGGCAAAGACCAGCTCGCCTCGGGCCGGATCGCCGGGCGGGCCTTGCACCGCCAAAGCAGGCAGCGGCTCGGGCGCGGTCAGCACCCAGCCCGCGCCGCCCGCCAGCACGACCACCGCCCCGACTGCGCCGAGCGCGCGGCCGATCATTCCTCGGGTTTGCGGTAGGCCTCATGACAATCGCCGCAGGCGCGACCCAATCCGCCCATCGCGCCCTGAAGCGCCGCGAGGTCGGTGCCGGCGGCGTCGCGCATTGCCATCGCCGCCTGCGCGAGCGCGTCGGCCTTGGCGTCGAAGTCATCGCGCTTTTCCCAGATCGCGGGCAGGGCGCGGCTGTCGGCGAGATCCTCGCTCGAAGATCCCTCGACCCAGTAGTTGCCATCCGCGCCCGAGGCGAGGGCGGCCAGCGTCTCGGCCGAGGCCGCGGCGATGTCGGCGTCATATTCGGTCTCGCCCTTGGCCATGTTGCCGATCACGCCCAGATGCGCGCCCATCAGCTTCATGTGGCTCTCGCGCAGCTTCTGCGCCGTTTCGGGGTCAAAGGCCTGCGCCGAGGCGAGGCCCGCCGTCGCCGCGAGACCGGCGGCCAGAAGGACAGAACGAATCGAACGGGTCATAAGGACACTTCCTGCTTTGGGGTCACCTTTCCCCTACCGTAACGTCAGCGCCCTCGCGGTCCAGTGCAAAGACGCCGAACACCGCGGCTCAGCGCGGGAGCCCGCCGCGGCCCGTCGGCGTCACGCTGAGCGCCTCGGGCCAGCCCCAGAACCGCTCCACCCCGACGAGGATCAGGCACAGCACGATCACCCCGGCGATCAGGGCCATGCGCCCCGGCGATGGCGGGTGACGCACCCAGTAGGTGAGCCGCAGCAGCCAATGGATGTTCATATCGCTCTTTCCCTGTCGGCCCCGTGCCCCAGATCGGTGCGATGACCACGCGCCGCAAGGTTGCCGGGGTTGATCTCGGCCCGCGCGGGGGCGAGATGAGGCAGACACGAAGGATACACCGATGCCGACACATGCCGAGACCCGCACGCTGCCCTATAGCGCCCAGCAGATGTACGACCTCGTGGCGGATGTCGGCAATTATCCCAAATTCCTGCCTTGGACCGCCGCGGCGCGGGTGCGGTCGGTGACGCCCCAAGGCGATCACGAGGTGATGCTCGCGGATCTGGTGATCTCGTTCAAGGTGTTCCGCGAACGCTTTGCCAGCCGCGTCGTGCTGTGGCCCGAGACCAAGCGGATCGAGACGGAATACATCGACGGGCCGTTCCACCATCTGCATTCCAACTGGACGTTCCGCGATGTGGAAGGCGGCTCGGAGGTGCATTTCGACGTGGATTTCGAGTTCCGCAATCGGCTCTTGCAGGGCGCGGCGGGGCTGTTCTTTAACGAGGCGATGCAGCGTGTGGTGCGCGCCTTCGAGCGGCGCGCGCAGGAGCTCTACGGCCGCGCCTGAGCCTCGATCGCCGCGATGACCAGGGCGATGGCCCTGTCGCGCGACAGCGCGCGCACCGTGTCGCGGCCGCGCGCGCCGAACTCGACGGTTTCGGTTGCGATGCCGTTTCGGGTGGCGACGCCAAAGCAGACGCGGCCCTCGGGTTTGTGGTCCGAACCGCCGGGGCCCGCGAGGCCGGTGATGGATATGGCGATCTCGGCACCGGAGCGATCGCGCGCGCCGCGCGCCATCTCCGCCGCCACCTCCTCGCTTACTGCGCCATGCGCGTCGAGGCTCTCGGCGCTCACCCCAAGAAGGCTGCGCTTGGCGGCGTTGGCGTAAGTGACGACGCCCCATTCAAAGACGCTCGACGCGCCCGGCGTCTCGGTGATCGCCGCAGCCAGCATGCCGCCTGTGCAGCTTTCGGCCGTGGCGACGCGCAGCCCCGCCTCGCGCGCAATGTTCACAAGCCTCGCCGTATCGCCCATGCTCAGCCTCCGAAGATCATGACGCCATGCGCCAGCACCGCGAACACAACGACACCGATGGCGGCGAAGATCCCGGCAACGACGTCATCGAGCATCAGCCCCGTCACGTCGCCGCGCCGGTCCATGCGGCCGACCAGCGACGGCTTCCAGATGTCGAACAGCCGAAACAGCACGAAGGCCGCGATCCAGCCGGGCCACAGATCGAGCACCGGCGCCCCGACATGCGCGGCGCCAAAGAGCACCGGCCAGATCGCGATCCACTGGCCGGCCACCTCGTCGATCACGACGTGGGAGGGATCGTGGTCGCCGGAGCGGTCGGCTTCGGCGCGGGCCGCCGGAAACCCCGCGAGCAACACCGCCGCGATAGCCGCCAGCATCAGCCACGGCCCGCCGAGCCAATAGATCGGCAAGGCCGCCACGAGCGCGGCCAACGACCCCCATGTGCCGGGGGCCGGACGGATCAGCCCGGTGTAGAAGAAGGTCGCGATGATCCGGCTCATGCCTTCACCAGCGTCGCGGTGGCCATGGCGGCGATGCCTTCCTCGCGCCCGGCAAAGCCCAGACGCTCTGAGGTGGTGGCCTTGACGCTGACCCGGCCCGGTTCGATCTGCATGATCCGGGCCAGTTCCGCGCGCATCGCTTCGGCATGCGGGCCGATCTTGGGCTGTTCGCAGATCAGCGTGACATCGCAATGGGTTATGGAAAAGCCTTCAACCCGCGCCAGATCGGCGGCATGGGAGAGGAACGTGTCCGAGCGCGCACCTTTCCATTGCGGGTCCGAAGGCGGGAAATGCTGGCCGATATCGCCATGCGCCAGCGCGCCATAGATCGCGTCGGTCAGCGCATGCATCCCTACATCAGCGTCGGAATGGCCCTTGAGGCCCTTATCATGCGCAATCTCGACGCCGCAGAGCCAGAGGCTTTCGCCCGTCTCGAAGGCATGCACGTCAAAGCCGTTGCCCGTTCTCACATCCATGTCGCACCCCAATATCCTCTCGGCGCGGGCGAAATCCTGCGCGCCGGTGATCTTCAGATTGTTCTCGTGACCCGGCACGACCGTGACCGCAAGCCCCGCGGCGCGCGCCACGGCCACGTCGTCGGCGGCAGGCAGCCCGTCGTGATCGCGATGCGCGGCGAGGATCGCGTCGAAGCGGAACCCCTGCGGCGTCTGCGCCCGCACCAGCCGTCGCGCGACGGGGCCTCGACGACCCGACCGTCCTCGATCCGCCACAGGGCGTCGGTGACGACGAGGCCGGGGGCCGCCGCCGGGCCGTGATCGAGCGCCGCGATCACGGCCCGGATCGTCTCGCGCGGGACCAGCGGGCGGGCCGCGTCGTGGATCAGCACCCGTTCGGGGGCAAGCGGCACGAGCGCCTCGAGCCCGGCACGGACCGAGTGCGCCCGCTCGGCCCCGCCCGCCACCACGAGATCGGCCTGCGCCTCGATCCGTGGATGACGGCCGATCTCCTCCTCGCGCAGCACGAGGCATATCGGACCGAGCCCCGCGAAGGCCGCGATGCTGCGGGCGAGAACCGTCCGGCCCCCAAGGTAGCGCCATTGCTTGGCCACGCCGCCACCCGCGCGAAGGCCGCGACCCGCCGCGACGAGGATTATGGCCGTGCCACTCAAGGTAGGTTGCGTGGGAACGGGTGATCGGGACGGGCTCGGTGTCACGCTGTCTCCTTCACGCGGCGCTCGCGCTTGTGTAGGGGCTGGCATGGGGCGGCGCAATTCCATCCTTTGCGGCTGGAAGTCGCACAATAATTGGGCAAATGCGATATGCTGCAGCACATGCACACGCAATGCGATTGTGACGCATTGGCCCGCCCCATAGATCGATCCCAGACGCACAGGTTTTAGGCAGATGACACCCGCTCCGCTTTCCCCCATCGATCTCGGCTCAGGCGTGGTGTTCGACGCGCCGGTGGCGCTGGCGCCGCTGGCGGGGATCACCGACCTGCCGTTCCGCCGCCTTGTCGCCTCATTCGGCGCAGGCTGGGTCGTATCCGAGATGGTCGCGAGCCAGGAGATGGTGCAGGCCAAGCCGGGCGTGCGCGAGCGGGCCGAGCTGGGATATGACCGCTCGGACACGGGTGTGCAGCTCGCCGGGCGCGATCCGTATTGGATCGCCGAGGCCGCGCGCATGGTCGAGGCGAATGGGGCGCGCTTCATCGACATCAACATGGGCTGCCCGGCCAAGAAGGTGACGGGCGGGCTGTCCGGCTCGGCGCTGATGAAGACGCCCGATCACGCGCTGCGCCTGATCGAGGCGGTGGTGGGCGCGGTGTCGGTGCCGGTGACGCTCAAAACCCGGCTCGGCTGGGACGACGCGCTGCTCAACGCGCCGCAGATCGCCCGGCGGGCCGAGGCGGCGGGCGTGCGCATGGTGGTGATCCACGGGCGCACCCGGTGCCAGTTCTACAAGGGCGCCGCCGACTGGGCCGCGATCCGCCGCATCCGCGAGGCGGTGTCGATCCCGGTTATCGCGAATGGCGACATCACGGACGCGGGCACGGCGCTTGAGGCGCTGTCGCGCTCGGGTGCTGCGGGCGTCATGGTCGGGCGCGGCGCACAGGGGCGGCCTTGGCAATTGGCGCGCATCATCGCGGCTCTGACCGGGAAACGGGCCCCCGACATCCCGCAGAAAGGGGCATTTACCGACATGGTTTCAGAACATTACGAGGCGATGCTCGCCTTCTACGGTGCTGTTCTGGGGGGCCGCGTCGCGCGCAAACATCTGGGCTGGTACATGGACGAGGCAGGCACGCCCGAGGCGCTGCGCCGCGAAGTCCTGACCGCAGCACCCGGACAGGTGTCGGTGCTGCTGCCGCTGGCGCTTCAGGATGAGAGGCGCGCGGCATGATCGTCGACACCGCCCTTTGGAATTCGCTCCCGGTTCCGGCGCTGCTTCTGGGTTCCGACGACCGGATCTCGGACGCAAACTCGGCGGCGGAGCTGTTTCTCAACCTGTCGCATCGCAGCCTGCGCGACGCGCCCTTGTGGGACAAGGTAACGATCGACGCGCCGCTCGAAGAGGCCTTCGTGCGGGCCCGCGAGCAGCGCAGTTCGCTCTTCGTCAACGATGTCGATGTCGGCTCGGGCGAACGCGCCCCGGTGCAATGCTCGATCCTGTTCTCGCCGCTGATGGGCAGCGAGGGGCAGATGTTGATGATGATCTCGCCGCGCGAAATGGCAAACCGATTGACCCAGCACCAGGCCACGGGCAAGGCGGCGAAATCGGCGATCGGCATGGCCGAGATGCTGGCCCATGAGATCAAGAATCCGTTGGCGGGCATCACCGGCGCGGCACAGCTTTTGTCGATGGGCCTCTCGGCCGAGGACCGCGAGTTGACCGATCTCATCGTCGAGGAGAGCCGCCGCATCGTAAAGCTGCTCGAACAGGTCGAGCAATTCGGCAACCTGCGTCCGCCCGCGCGCCGCTCCGTCAACATGCACGACGTCCTCGACCGGGCGCGACAGTCGGCGGCGGTGGGCTTTGGCGCGCACATGACTTTCGTCGAGGATTACGACCCCTCGCTGCCACGCGCCTTGATCGACGCCGATCAGCTGCTGCAGGTCGTGCTGAATCTCGTCAAGAACGCCTGCGAGGCCGGCCGGCCCGGCGGCTGCATCCGCCTGCGCAGCTTTTACGAGCCATCGCTGCGCGTGCGCCAGCCCGACGGCACCCAGGCGCGGCTGCCCCTGCAGCTCGAAATCCACGACGACGGCCCCGGCCTGCCGCCCGATATCGCAAGCGACGTGTTCGAGCCCTTCGTGTCGGGCCGCGAGAACGGCACCGGCCTCGGCCTCGCGCTCGTCTCGAAGCTCGTCACCGAGAATGGCGGCTGGATTTCCGTGGATTCGACACCCGGACACACCGTGTTCCGGATTTCGTTGCCGCGCGCTCCCGAAGACCACCCCAGTGGAGAATACTGATGGACGGAACGATCCTGGTCGCCGATGACGACCGCACCATCCGCACCGTGCTCACCCAGGCGCTGACGCGCGCGGGCTGCAAGGTCCATGCCACATCCTCGCTGGTGACGCTGATGCGCTGGGTCGAGGAGGGCAAGGGCGACCTCGTGATCTCCGACGTGGTCATGCCCGACGGCAACGGCATCGAGCAGTTGCCCAAGATTTCCGAGGCGCGGCCCGGCCTGCCGGTGATCGTGATCTCGGCGCAGAACACGATCATGACGGCGATCCAGGCCGCCGAGGCCGAGGCCTATGACTACTTGCCCAAGCCCTTCGATCTGCCAGACCTGATGAAGCGCGCGAGCCGGGCGCTCGAAGCCAAGCGCCGCGCGCCGCCGCCCCGCGCGTCGGACGCAGTGCCTGATACCGCCGCCGGAGGCGATCTGCCCCTTGTGGGACGCACCCAAGCGATGCAGGCGCTGTACCGGCTCGTTGCGCGGGTGATGAACACCGCGCTCCCGGTCCTCGTGACCGGCGAAAGCGGCACCGGAAAATCGCTCATCGCGCGGGCGATCCATGATTTTTCCGATCGCCGGTCGCTGCCCTTCGTCACCGTCTCGCCGTCGGATCTCGGCGGGATGGACGGGCCGGGCGCGGTTCTGAGCCGCGCGCGGGGCGGGTCGATCCTGTTCGACGAGGTGGGCGATCTCGACGCCGAGGCGCAGCTGCGCATCGTGCGCATGCTCGATGCGATGGGCGATCACGCGCCGCGCATCATGGCCACGTCGCAGGGCGAGCTGGCGCGGCGCATCGAGGAGGGGAGTTTCCGCGAGGACCTGTATTACCGCCTCGCCGGGGTGACCATCAATGTGCCGTCCCTGCGCGAGCGTGTGGACGACATCCCGCTGCTGGCCGAGCATTTCCTGCTCAAGGCCGAGCGTGACGGGCTCGGGCCGCGCCGGCTTTCGCCGCAGGCGAGCGAGATGATCCGTGCCTATTCCTGGCCCGGCAATGTGCGCCAGCTCGAAAACGCGATGCGGCGACTCGTCGTCACCTCGACCGAAGAGGAAATCTCCCGCTCCGATGTCGATCTAGTGCTCGGCGGCCAGCCCGCCGCCGAACCGCTGCGCGGTGGCGGCGAGGGCGAAAAGCTCTCGGCCAGCGTCGAGCGGCACCTGAAACGGTACTTCGACCTGCATGGTGGTCAGTTGCCGCCCGTGGGGCTCTACCAGCGGATTCTCAAGGAAATCGAAACGCCTCTGATCGAAATCGCACTCGACGCGACCGGCGGAAATCAGGCGAAATGCGCGGATCTACTCGGCATCAATAGAAATACGCTGCGCAAGAAGATCACGGACCTCGATATTCGCGTGACACGCCGCCGCAAATTGATGTAAAACCGCAACAGAACCGTGACCCCCCGGACGCATGACCGGGGTGAGATCGCGGCACTGAGGCGGCGGAACTTGCGTTCCCATCAACGGGGCAGGGTGTTTGAGGCGGTTATCGACCTCCCGATTCTCGCGCGTGACGCGCTGGCGCCGCCAGCGGCGGGTGCAGAATGCTGCGACCCTGTCGCTCGTGGTGCTTGGCCCGGCGTTGGCGGCGGCCACCTTCTGGGTCATGGGTCCGCTCGATCAGGGGGCCTCTTCGCTGCTGCTGCGGCTGGTGCTGCTGGCCGACCTCGTCTACGCCCTCGTCGTCGCGGCGCTGGTTTCGTTCCGGGTGGCGCGCATGGTCTCGGCCCGGCGGGCGAGATCGGCGGGTTCGCGGTTGCACATGCGGCTCACCGGCGTCTTTGCGCTCTTGGCGCTGATCCCCACGGTGCTGGTTGCCGTGTTCTCGGTTCTCACCATCAATGTCGGTCTCGAAGGCTGGTTCTCCGAACGGGTCCGCACCGTTCTGGGCGCCTCGCTCACCGCCGCGCAGGCCTATGAGGAGGAGCACCGCCAGGACCTGTCGCGCGACGGGCTGGAGCTTGCGGCCTTTCTCAATGCCGAGCGTGCGGCGCATCCCTTCTTGTCGGATGGCGAGGTGCGTCAGGCGCTTGGCCGGGTGCAGGGACAGATCGAGCGCGGCCTGACCGAAGCCTACGTCATCGACGGGGCGGGCGAAATCCGGGCCCGCGGCGCACGTAGTTTCGAATTCGACTTCGAACGCCCCGAGGCGGCGAGCTTCGAGCGTGCGGATGCGCGCGGCATCGCCATCTTCGAGGATTGGATCAACAACGAGTTCAGGGCGCTGATCCCGCTCGAAAACTTTGCCGACCGCTATCTCTACGTGACGCGCGAGGTCGATGGCGGCATCCTCGCGCTTCTCGACGACACGCAGCAGACGGTCGAGCTGTATCAGCAGCTCGAAGCCGAGCGCGGTCGGCTGCTGTTCGAGTTCGGGCTGCTCTATCTCGGCTTTGCGGTGATCCTGATCCTCGCGGCGATCTGGCTCGGCCTGTGGTTCGCCGAGCGGCTCTCCAAGCCCGTGGGACGCCTCGTCTCGGCCAGCCAGCGCGTCGGCGCGGGCGATCTCGACGTGCGGGTGATCGAGGAGGAAGGCGACGACGAGATTGCCCAGCTCGGCACCTATTTCAACCAGATGACGACCGAGCTGAAGGTGCAGCGAGATCGGCTTTTGGACAACACCCGACAGATCGAGGCGCGGCGGCGGCTGTTCGACAGCGTGCTGGGCTCGGTCACTTCGGGCGTGATCGGCCTCGGGGCCGATGGGCACGTCGCCTTCGCCAACCGCTCGGCGCTGCGGCTGCTGGGCCTCGGGCCCGATCTGGGTGAAACGACCCTGCCGGTGATGGTGCCCGAGTTCGCGCCGCTCCTCGACGCGCTGCGCGGCGAGGAGCGCGAGGCCGTGCAGGAGCAGGTGCAACTGATCCGAGAGGGACGGCAAGAGACGCTTCTGGTGCGCATGGCCCCGCGCCGCGCCGATGACGGCGCGCTCGAAGGCTATGTCGTGGCCTTCGACGATGTGAGCGACCTCGTCTCGGCGCAGCGCATGGCCGCATGGGGCGACGTCGCGCGGCGCATCGCGCACGAGATCAAGAACCCGCTGACGCCGATCCGGCTCTCGGCGGAGCGGATCCAGCGCAAGTTCGCACGCCAGCTCGACACGGAGGATGCCGCCGCCTTGGGCCACATGACCGAGGTGATCGTGCGGCAGACCGGCGATCTGCGCCGCATCGTCGACGAATTCTCGAAGTTCGCCCGGATGCCCGAGCCGGACCGGGTCTGCAACGACGTCGTGGCGATCCTGCGCGACGCGGTGACGCTTCAGGAGGCGGGCCAGCCCGAGGTGAGGTTCGAGATCAGCCTGCCGCAACGGCCCGTTCCGGCGGCGCTTGATGCGACGATGATCACGCAGGCGCTCACCAACCTTATCAAGAACGCGGGCGAAGCCATTGAAGGGCTTTCGGAAAAAGGGGCGGGGGACAAGTACGTTCCGACCATCCGTGTGGCGCTGAGCGCTGATGAAGCCGAGGCCCGGATCACCATCGCCGACAACGGCATCGGCCTGCCCGAGGACCGGGCACGGTTGTTCGAGCCTTACGTCACCACCCGCGACAAGGGCACCGGCCTCGGCCTGCCCATCGTGAAGAAGATCATCGAGGAACACGGCGGCAGCCTGTCCCTCGTCGACGCGCCAGCCTTCGAGGAGGGCGCCCACAAGGGCGCCATGGCGGTCATCACCCTTCCCGTTCTGCGCGAGGGTCATGGCGAATCGGGGGACATCGAGAAGACCGGGCAACCGGCATTGCAGGCAACAGCATGAGGCATGAGATGGGCGACATCCTGATCACCGACGACGAGCGCGACATCCGCGAACTGATCTCCGACATTCTGCGCGACGAGGGCTATTCCACCCGGCTCGCCAGCACCTCCGACGAATGCATGGAAGCCATCGAGGACCAGCCACCCGCCCTGATGATCCTCGACATCTGGCTCAAGGACAGCCGCATGGACGGGATCGATATCCTCAAGACCGTCAAGCGCGATCACCCCGGCATCCCGATCGTCATCATTTCGGGGCATGGCAACATCGAGATCGCGGTCGCCGCAATCAAGCAGGGCGCCTACGATTTCATCGAAAAGCCGTTCAATATCGACCAGCTTCTGGTGGTCATCAAGCGCGCGATGGAGACCTCGCGGCTGCGGCGCGAGAATGTCGAACTGCGCCGCGGCGACGCGCCGCCCTCCGAGATGCTGGGCGACAGCGCCTCGTTCCGTTCCCTGCGCAGCCAGCTCGACAAAGTGACGCGCTCCAACGGCCGGGTGATGCTCACCGGCCATCCTGGATCGGGCAAGGAGATCGCCGCCCGCTACATCCACGCCAATTCCAACCGCGCCGCGGCCCCCTTCGTCACCGTCAACTCGGTGACGATCGAGCCCGATCGCATGGAGGAGGTGCTGTTCGGCAAGGAAGGCCCCGAAAAGGGCGTTGAGAAGGGCCTTCTGGAACAGGCCAGCGGCGGCGTGATCTATTTCGACGAGGTGGCCGACATGCCGCTCGGCACCCAGTCCAAGATGCTGCGGGTGCTGGTCGACCAGTCTTTCCAGCGGGTCGGCGGCACCGAAAAGGTGCAGGTGGATCTGCGTGTCATCTCTTCGACCAACCGCGACCTGCAGGCCGCGATCCGCGCCGGGTCGTTCCGACAGGAGCTGTACCACCGGCTCAACGTCGTGCCGATCCACGTGCCGGGGCTCGAGGAGCGGCGCGAGGACATCCCGCTTCTGGCCGAGCATTTCATCGCCGAGCTGAACAAGTTGCAGGGCCTGCCGCTGCGGCCCTTGGGCGAGGATGCGCGCGCCCTGCTGCAGACCATGCTGTGGCCCGGCAATATCCGCCAGCTCAAGAACGTCGTGGAACGTGTTCTTATCCTTGGAGATTCCAGCGGAGAGATCAGCGCCAAGGAGCTGCCGGGTCTCGATGATCCGGACCGCGAGGAAGGGCGGGTCGTGCTGTCGGGCGGGCTGGCCACGCTGCCGCTGCGCGAGGCGCGCGAATTGTTCGAGCGCGAGTACCTGCTGACGCAGATCAATCGTTTTGGCGGCAACATCTCCCGCACCGCGGCCTTCGTCGGGATGGAGCGCTCGGCGCTGCACCGCAAGCTCAAGAGCCTTGGCGTGGTCACCTCTTCGAAGACCGGCGCGCGGGTCGCGCATGTCGAGGACTGATTGACCACCCGCGCGGGCTCTGGCACTCCGTGGCGGCATGAGCGCCGCCACGGGCGCGTCCCAACGGACCGGGAACAAAGATGAAGGTCATCATCTGCGGCGCCGGGCAGGTCGGCTGGCAGATCGCCCGGCACCTGTCGGGCGAGCGCAACGACGTCACCGTCGTCGACAGCAATCCCGACCTCGTGCGCCGCGCCACCGACACGCTCGACGTCCAAGGCATCACCGGCTTCGCGAGCTATCCGGACGTGCTCGACCGGGCCGGCGCGCGGGACGCCGACATGATCATCGCCGCCACCCATAGCGACGAGGTCAACATGGTCACCTGTCAGGTGGCCCATTCGGTATTCTCAATCCAGCGCAAGATCGCGCGGCTGCGCGCGCAGTCCTATCTCGACGCGATCTATTCCGATCTCTACCGCCGCGATCACATGCCGATCGACGTGGTGATCTCGCCCGAAAAGGAGGTCGCCGAGGCCGCGCTGCAGCGCCTCGCGGCACCCTCGGCCTTCGACGCCGAAAGCTTTCTCGACGGGCGCGGGCATCTGCTGGGCATCTCGATCGACGAGGATTGCCCGGTCATCAACACGCCGTTGCGCCAGCTCACCGACCTGTTCTCGACGCTGCGCGCCATCGTGGTGGGCATAAGACGCCGCGGCAGACTGTTCGCGCCTGCACCCGAGGACCAGATCTTTCCCGGCGATTCCATCTACGTCTTCACCGACACCTCCGACATGGTCCGCACGCTGGAGATCTTCGGCAAGCGTCACGCCAAGCAAGAGCGCATCGTGGTGATCGGCGGCGGCAATGTCGGCCTTGGCGTCGCCCGCGCGCTGGAGAACCGCCCCGACCGGCTCCGCGTCAAGATGATCGAGCGCGACCGCAAGGCCGCCGAGCGCGCCGCCGACCAGCTCGACCGGACTATCGTGCTCAATGGCGACGGTCTCGACGCGGCGCTTCTCGAAGAGGCGCAGATCGGCACTGCCGACGCGGTGCTCGTGGTCACCGACGACGACAAGACCAATCTGCTGGCGTCGGTGCGGGCCAAGGCGCTCGGCTGTCCGCTGGCGATCTGTCTGGTCAACGACCCGACGCTGGTGCCGCTCATGCAGGCGATGGACATCGACGCCTATATCAACCCGCGCGCCACCACGGTGAGCTCGATCCTGCGTCACATCCGCCATGGCCGGGTGCGGGGCGTCTATTCGATCGGCGACGCCGAGGCCGAACTGATCGAGGCGCAGGTCCTGGGCACCTCGCCGATCGCGGGCCAGCGGATCCGCGACATCGCCTTTCCCGAGGGCGTGCTGGTGGGCGGCGTCGTCAAGGATGGCCGGATGATGAAGATCCACGGCGCGCTCCGGATCGAGGAAGGCGACATGGTCGCGCTCTTCGCCATGGCCTCCGACGTGCCGGAGGTCGAGCGCCTGCTGCAGGTCTCGATCGACTTCTTCTAGAGCGATGGAGCGCCGCCTGACCCGCATCCCGTTCTTCGTGCTGCTGATGGCGATGGGCTCGGCGGCGATGCTGCTGCCGGCGGTGCACGCGCTGGTGCGCGAGGATTGGCTGACGTCGCGCACCTTCCTCTATGGCGCGATCCTCGGGCTGATGCTGTCGCTGCTGATCGGCCTGGCCACGGCGAATTACCGCCCCGCCAGCGTGCCGCGCAGCCAGCTTTCGGCGCTGCTCGCGGCCTTCACGGTGCTGCCGGTGATCTTCGCGATCCCGTTCCACGAGGCGCTGGGAACGACCTCGTTCCTCAACGCGTGGTTCGAGATGGTGTCGAGCTTCACCACCACGGGGGCCACGGTCTATGACAACGTGGTACGCCTCAACGACAGCCTGCATTTGTGGCGCGCCCTCGTCGGTTGGCTCGGCGGGCTGCTGATCTGGGTGACAGCGGTGTCGATCCTCGCACCGATGAATCTCGGCGGCTTCGAAGTGCGCAGCTCGGCCCTGCCGAACGAGGGCGGCGCGCGGCTGAGCCAGATCACCCGCGTCGCCGACCCCTCCGAGCGGCTGGTGCGCTACGCGGCGCGGCTGCTACCGATCTATACCGCGCTGACGGGTCTGCTGTGGCTTGGCCTCGTGGCGGCGGGCGACCGGCCCTTCGTGGCCTTCTGCCACGCGATGTCGACGCTGGCCACCAGCGGCATCAGCCCGGTAGGCGGGCTGCGCTACAGCAATTCGGGCCTCCTGGGCGAAATTCTGATCCTCATCTTCTCGGTCTTCGCGCTGTCGCGGCTTACCTTTGCGCGCAACATGTTCGGCGATCATGGCGGGCGGCTGATGCGCGACCCCGAGCTGCGCATGGGGCTCGCTTTGGTGCTGATCGTGCCGGGGCTTCTCTTCGCGCGGCACTTCTTCGGTGCGGTCGAGGATCGCGCCGAGGCCGACCTGCCCGAGGCGCTCTCGGCGCTGTGGGGCGCGGTCTTCACCGTCTCGTCCTTTCTCACCACCGCCGGCTTCGAAAGCCGCTACTGGCTCGGCGCCGCCGAATGGTCGGGGCTGGAGACGCCGGGGCTCGTCCTCGTGGGGCTGGCGCTGATCGGTGGTGGCGTGGCGACTACGGCGGGCGGGGTCAAGCTGATGCGCGTCTATGCGCTGTGGATGCATGGCAAGCGCGAGCTGGAGCGGCTGGTGCATCCGAATTCCGTCGGCGGCGACGGCATCGAAGCGCGGCGGATCCGGCGCGAGGGCGCGTTCATCTCGTGGATCTTCTTCATGCTCTTCGCGCTGTCGGTGACGGCGGTGATGCTGGCGCTGTCGCTCGCGGGGGTGCAGTTCGAGGTGGCGATGACGTTGACGGTGGCAGCGCTGTCGACCACCGGGCCGCTGGCCGAGATGGGCGCGCAATACCCGATCTCCTATGCGGGCATCCCCGGCATGGCCAAGGCGATCCTCGCGGCGGCGATGGTTCTGGGCCGGCTCGAGACGCTGGCGATCATCGCGCTCCTGAACCCGTCGAGTTGGCGCAGTTAAGCCACGCGCGGGGGCCGGTGCGGCTTTGCACGGATTTCCGGGCTGGAAACTCCACCATCCTGCGGACATACTCCTTTTCAACGAGGGAAAAGGCCGATACGCGGCCGCAAGAATAAAAGGGACGGTGATGGCCGGAGACAAGCAGAACCTTCAGGACGCCTTCCTGAACCACGTGCGCAAGGTCAAGGTGCCGGTGACGATCTTCCTGATCAACGGCGTGAAGCTGCAGGGCGTGATCACTTGGTTCGACAATTTCTGCGTGCTGCTGCGCCGTGATGGACAATCCCAGCTCGTCTACAAGAGCGCGATTTCGACCATCATGCCGTCGCAGCCGGTAAACCTCTATGACGGTGAAGATTGACCGATTATTACATCCCCGAGGCCCCGGATACCCGCACTTGGGTGATCCACCCCGAGATCAAGAACGACAACAGCCGGCGTGAGCCACGGCCGCGCTGGCCGAGGCCGTGGCGCTGGCCGATGCGCTGCCGGGCCTTGACGTGCTCGGTTCCGAGATCGTGCGCCTGCCCAAGCGCCACCCCGGCATGCTGTTCGGCACCGGCAAGATCGAAGAGCTGAAGCAGCGGCTGCAAGCCAACGAGGTCGAGCTGGTGCTGATCGACGGCCATGTCGGCCCGGTGCAGCAGCGAAATCTCGAAAAGGAATGGAAGGTAAAGATCCTCGATCGGACCGGCCTGATCCTCGAGATCTTCGGCGATCGCGCCGCCACCCGCGAGGGCGTGCTGCAGGTCGAGATGGCGGCGCTCAGCTATCAGCGCACGCGGCTGGTCCGCGCCTGGACCCACCTCGAGCGGCAGCGCGGCGGATTGGGCTTCGTCGGCGGCCCCGGCGAGACGCAGATCGAAGCGACCGCCGCGCCATCGACGAACAGCTCGTGCGGCTCAAACGCCAGCTCGACAAGGTGGTCAAGACCCGCACGCTGCACCGCGCCGCGCGCGCCAAGGTGCCGTTTCCGATCGTTGCCTTGGTGGGCTATACCAACGCCGGGAAATCGACGCTGTTCAACCGGCTCACCGGGGCCGAGGTGATGGCCAAGGACATGCTCTTCGCCACGCTCGACCCGACGATGCGGCGCGTGGTGCTGCCCACCGGCGACGAGGTGATCCTGTCGGACACGGTGGGCTTCATCTCGGACCTGCCGACCGAGCTCGTCGCGGCGTTCCGCGCCACGCTCGAAGAAGTGCTCGACGCCGATCTGGTGCTGCATGTGCGCGACATCGGCCATGCCCAGACGGCCGAACAGGCGCGTGAGGTCGAGACGATCCTGTCAGGCCTCGGCCTGCCGGACGATACGCCGAAGATCGAGGTCTGGAACAAGATCGACACGTTGGACGAAGAGGCGCACGAGGCCGCACTCGAGCGGGCCGGGCGCACCGAGAGCGTCAGCGCCGTCTCGGCGGTCACCGGCGAAGGCATGGAGGCGCTGCTTGCCGCGATCTCCCAGGCGCTCGGCGGCGTGAAACATCTCGAAACCCTCGTGGTGCCCTTCGCCGCCGGTCGCAAGCGCGCCTGGTTGTTCGATCAAGGCCTCGTCGAGGGCGACACGCCGACCGAAGAGGGCCACGAGATGCAAATCCGCTGGTCCGCCGCGCAAAAGGCCCGTTACGAGCGGCTCTGACCCCATTCGACCAAAAACCCGCGCCGCGTTGGGCGGCACGGGTTCGCGCATGAATGTCGTCGCGTCGCGCCGTATGCAAGCGGATGACGATCCGCACCGATAGCGCTATCAGGAGGCGGTACAAGACAGGGGCCCGCCGATGATCCTCGAACTCCATCACATCCAGCTTGCCATGCCCGAAGGCGGCGAAGATGCGGCGCGGCGGTTCTATGGGGGCGTGCTCGGGCTCACCGAGGTGGCCAAGCCCGAGGCGCTTGCCGGTCGCGGCGGCGTCTGGTTCGAGGGGCGCAGCCTGAGGCTGCATCTCGGGGTCGAGACGCCCTTTGTCCCTGCGCACAAGGCGCATCCGGCGTTCCGCGTCGCCGATCTGGCGGCGTTGCGCTTTCACTTCGACGCGGTCGGGATCGAGGCGCGCCCCGACATCGATCTGCCGGGGCTGCGCCGGCTTTATGTGTCGGACCCGTTCGGCAACCGGATCGAGCTGTGCGAGACCGTCTGACCGCCTATTTCAGCGGGTCGTGGCCCCAGTTCATCAGGCTGTAGCGCCACTTGGAATGCTCCATGTCGCTCTCGGGGCCGCCCTGGGCCTTGTGGCGCTTGATGTAGCCCACGACCTTGGCCATGTGGTCCCACTGGTCGTCGGTCAGATCGGTCTTGTCGGTGCGCTTGATCTCAACGATGCGCTTGCCCGATTTGTGGCCCGTGCTTTCGCCATCGCCGCCGGTGTCGCCGACCGTTTTGCTCTCCTCGGTGTCGAGGAACTCCTCGATCTCCTTGGGCGCCATGTTCACCAGATCGCGGAACTCGTCCCAGATCTGCTCGTGCGATTTGCCGCTCATCTCGTCCTCCGCTGGCTGTCGGAGGGGCAACCGGCGCGGCTTGCGCCGGTTCCGCGTCACTGCGGTGCGGGAATGAGCTGCGTGATACCCACCGCCGCGCCGCGCGCGAGGCTGGGGTCGAGCGACATCGGGATGTATTCGCCGCGCCGCCACAGCTCGCCCAGATCATCGTAATGACGCGACAGCGGGTGGCCCGACTGGCCGGTCGAGATGATGAAGACCGAGCTGTCGGGATCGGCAAAGTCGTAGACGCCGCGATAGCCCGCCGCGTGGACGTTGTGGAACGGGTTCGGCGCGCGCCCGTCGGTCAGGCCGCGCATCAGGGTGTTGTCGCCGCCCGAGGTGCTCTGGCGGATGTTCACGAACCAGTTGAGAAAGGGCACGCGACCCAGCACCGGGTGGTCCTGCCGCGCCTCGTGCGCATCGCCCCAGCGCAGCGCGTCGAGATTGTCGCCATAGGTCTCGGAGATCCAGATCAGCGCATCGTCGAGCGACATGCGCGCGATGTCGGCGCAGCTTTCCTCGGCGGCCGACTGGCGGATGTCGCACCATGCCGACGCCCCGTCGATGTCACGGAACACCCGGTCGAGGAACAGCGGCTCGACATGGCTGTAGGCGTTGGCGAGGGGGCCGAGATCGTCGCGGATCAACCGCTCCTGCAGCGCCCGCATCCATGCGGCATAGATCAGCGGCTCCGGCAGATGCTCGTTCATCTCGCCATTCCATTCGCCCAAGAGCTCCAGCGCCCGCTGGCGACGACGCTCGGGCGTGTTCGCAGCGGCGGGTTCGCCGGTGAACCACAGGTCGGCCCCGACGATCGGCAACAGGGCGCGCGCCGTCGGACTCACCGTGTCGAGCTGCGCCTCGATGAAGCTGTCGCGGGTGTGCACCTCGCGCGACTGCATCAGCCCGCGCCAGCGCGCGATCCGCTGCGTGTCGCCCCAGCGGTAGGAGAGATGCTCGGGAAAAGGCCGGTCCACGGTCTTGTTGTTGGTGTTGCCGACGAGGCCACCTGCCGGCTCGGAGGTCTCGGGCAGGTCGGCATAGGACAGCCAGCCCTGCCAGCGGTTTTCGGCCACATGGCCCAGCGTTGGCATGCGGCCCTGGCTCTGGTGACCGGGGTCGCGCAGCGGCACCGCCCCCACGGTCTTGAGCGCGATGCGGTTGCGGTCGGCGAGGATCAGGTTCTGGCTCGGCGCGACCTGCAGGCGGCCCGCGCGCATCGCCTCCTCGATCGAGCGCGCCTGCATCAGGCGCAGACCGGCGGTCATGGAGGTGTCGTCGCCCGACAGGCCAGACCATGCGAGGGTCATGACGTGGCCGCGCGGGCGGATCGTGTCGAGAGCGAACTGCTCGGGCGGCAGGACGGGGCCGTTGGCGGTGCGCCGCAGCCGCAGGGTGACGGCGGCGGCGTCCTTGATCTCGACGATGCTGTCGCGCGCCTCGAACCGCTCCCAGCCCTCGGGCGTGCGGTACTCGGCGGCGTTCTTCGGGTTCACCTCCTCGGCATAGAGGTCGAGATCGTCGGCGAAGGAGGCGGTGATGCCCCAGCCGAGATCGGCGCTGCGGCCCGCCAGAACCAGCGGGATGCCGGGAATGGTCGCGCCGATGACGCCGCCGGAGGTCAGTTCCAGCCGCGCCAGATACCAGATCGACGGCGCGGTGAGCAGCCGGTGCGGATCATTGGCCAGAAGCGTCGCGCCGGTGGCCGAGCGCGACGGCCCGGCGGCCCAAGCGTTGGACGCGCCCGACAGCGTTGCAGGCAGGCTGGCCGAGAGGGGATCGAACGGAGCATCGGGGTCCATGGCGGCAAACCGCTGGGGGATCTCGGGCATCAGATCGGCGTAGCGGGGCAGGGCGGTGAGACCGGGGCCGGGCACGTCGGGCAGGATGTCGCGCAAACGGTCCTCCTCAAGCACCAGCGAGCTGCGCGCACGCAGCACCTCGGCCTGAAGGTGATCGGATTGCTGCCATGCCATCAGCTTGAGGATCGCGACGCTGTCGGCGGGCTGCCATGGCGAGATCGGCTGATTGAACAGCCACATTTCGGGTGCGCCGCGCCCGCGCGCGCCGGTATTGACCTCACCCACCCAGGCGTTGACGCCCGCCGCATAGGCGTCGAGCGCCGTGCGCGTCTGGCCGTCCTGATCCTCGACCGAGGCGGTGGCGGCGCGGTAGAGATCGAGGCGGCGCATCAGCACGTCGCTTTCGGCGGTGCGCTGTCCGAACAATTCCGACAGCCGTCCCTGCACGGTGCGGCGCAGCATCGTCATCTGCCACAGCCGGTCCTGCGCATGGGCATAGCCGAGCGCGAAGAAAACGTCGCGGTCGGTGCGGCCGAAGACATGCGGCACGTTGGCGTGATCGCGTACGATCTCGACCGGGGCGGTGATCCCCGCGACACGAGTGCGCGCGTCGTAATCGGGCAGGGAGCGGGCGAAGAACCACCATGTCAGCACGAAACCGGCGAGGCCGAGAAGGATTGCGCCGACGGTCAGGCGCAGGAGCCAGCGAAACAGAGTGGCCATCGATCCTCCGAGGCGCGGTCGCCCGCGCTTGACGGGCCGGTTGGGCATGGTGAGTATCGCGCCTCGGGGGCGAACGAAAGCCCCGGGAGGCAGGGAGAGCACGATGGCGAAGCTGACATTTCTGGGACTGGGCGTGATGGGATACCCCATGGCGGGGCATCTGGCGGGCGCGGGCCACGAGGTGACGGTCTATAACCGCACCACCGCCAAGGCGGAGAAATGGGCCGCCGCGCATGGCGGGCAGCATGCCGCGACCCCGCGAGAGGCGGCGCAAGGCGCCGAGATCGTCTTTGCCTGCGTCGGCAATGACGACGACCTGCGCGGCGTCTGTCTCGGCGAGGACGGCGCCTTCGCGGGAATGGAGCGCGGCGCGCTCTTCGTCGATCACACCACGGTCAGCGCCGCCGTCACGCGCGAGCTTGCGGGGCAGGCGGACAGCTTGGGGATCGGTTTCGTCGACGCGCCGGTCTCCGGCGGGCAGGCGGGGGCCGAGAACGGCCAGCTTTCGGTGATGTGCGGCGGCGCGCAGGATCATTTCGACCGGGCCGAACCGGTGATCGACGCCTATTCCAAGATCTGTAGACGCCTCGGAGAGAGCGGCGCGGGCCAGCTTGCCAAGATGGCCAACCAGATCGCCATCGCCGGGCTGGTGCAGGGCCTGTCGGAATCGCTGGCCTTCGCCGAGAAGGCCGGGCTCGACGGGCGCGCTCTGGTCGAGGTGATCAGCCAGGGCGCCGCCGGAAGCTGGCAGATGGTCAACCGCCACGGCACCATGCTCGACGATCAGTTCGAGCATGGCTTTGCGGTCGACTGGATGCGCAAGGATCTAGGCATCTGCCTCGACGCCGCCGACGCGCTATCGGTGAGCCTTCCCGTCACGGCGCTGGTGGACCAGTTCTATAAGGAGGTGCAGCAGATGGGCGGCGGGCGATGGGACACCTCGTCGCTGATCAAGCGCCTCAGGAGACCCTGAGCGGGGTTGCCTTTGCGGGGTCTTGGCGCTAAGGGCAGCGCACGATCAATCCCGCAGGCGGGGGCGGGCCACGGGCGGGAGACATCCCCCGGGGTCCACCGGTTGGGGCAGCCGCCCTGATCCTCCGCCGAGGCCAAACCGGAAAAAGGTTACAGACATGGCTCTTCCCGAGTTCTCCATGCGTCAACTGCTCGAAGCTGGCGTCCACTTCGGCCACCAGACCGCCCGTTGGAACCCGCGGATGTCCGAGTACATCTACGGCGCCCGCAACGGCATCCACATCATGGACCTGACCCAGACCGTCCCGATGCTGGACAAGGCTCTGCAGGTCGTGCGTGACACCGTCGCCAAGGGCGGCCGCGTGCTGTTCGTCGGCACCAAGCGTCAGGCGCAGCAGCCGATCGCCGACGCCGCCGAGAAGTCCGCGCAGTTCTACATGAACCACCGCTGGCTCGGTGGCACGCTGACCAACTGGCAGACCGTGTCGCAGTCGATCAACCGCCTGCGCGCCATCGACGAAGCCTCCGAGCAGGGCTTTGCTGGCCTGACCAAGAAAGAGCGTCTGGGCATGGAGCGCGAGCAGATCAAACTGCAGGCCTCGCTCGGCGGCATCCGCGAGATGGGCGGCGTTCCGGACCTGCTGTTCGTCATCGACGTCAACAAGGAAGACCTCGCGATCCTCGAAGCCAAGAAGCTCGGCATCCCGGTCGTGGCCGTGGTCGACACCAACTGCTCGCCCGATGGCGTGGATTACGTGATCCCCGGCAACGACGACGCCGCCCGCGCGATCTCGCTCTACTGCGATCTCGCCGCCCGCGCCGCGCTTGACGGCATGAGCGCGCAACTCGGCGCCGCCGGCGTCGACATGGGTGCGATGGAGCAGTACACCGAAGAGCAGCTCGCCGCCGACGCCGAAGCCGCCACCGCCGAGTAAGGCGCACCGTTACATCACGGTTGCCGGGCGCGGATATGCCGCGCCCGGAGTCCATTCAAATTCTAGGAGAGACGCGATGGCGATCACCGCGAGCATGGTCAAGGAACTGCGCGAGAACACCGGCGCAGGCATGATGGACGCCAAGAAGGCGCTGACCGAAACCGACGGCGACATGGAAGCCGCGGTCGACTGGCTGCGCACCAAGGGCCTGGCGAAAGCCGCCAAGAAATCCGGCCGCACCGCCGCCGAGGGCCTCGTGGCCGTCGCCGTCGAGGGTGGCCGTGGCGTCGCGATCGAACTGAACTCGGAAACCGACTTCGTTGCCAAGAACGCCGACTTCCAGAACCTCGTCTCGAAGATCGCCAAGGCCGGCGTCAAGACGTCGAGCCTCGAGGAGTTGAAGGCAGCGCAGGTCGACGGCAAGCCGGTCGAGACCCTCGTCACCGATGCGATCGCCAAGATCGGCGAGAACATGACGTTGCGCCGGATGGCCGCGATCGAAGGCGAGAGCGTCGTGACCTATGTCCACAACGCCGCTGCCACCGACATGGGCACCATCGGCGTGCTCGTGGCCTTCTCGGGCGGTGACGAGGCGTTCGGCCGTCAGGTCGCGATGCACATCGCCGCCGCCAACCCCGCAGCACTCGGCGAGGCCGATCTCGACCCCGCGATGGTCGAGAAGGAAAAGCAGGTCCAGATGGACATCGCCCGCGAGAGCGGCAAGCCCGAGGCCGTCATCGAGAAGATGATCGAAGGCCGCATGAAGAAGTACATGGCCGAGTCGACCCTGCTGGGTCAGGCTTTCGTCGTGAACCCCGACCTGACCGTCGAAGCCGCCGCAAAAGAGGCGGGCGTGACGATCACCGGCTTCGTGCGCCTTGCCGTGGGCGAGGGCATCGAGAAGGTCGAAGAAGACTTTGCCGCCGAAGTGGCCAAGGTCGCCAAGGGCTGAGCCCGAACTGAGGCCCGACGGCAAACGCCGCCTGCATCGCAGGCGGCGTTTTGCATTTCTGCAACAAGGTGATGGAAAACGGAGTGCCGCGCCCGGCGGCGGTGACGGGCGCGGCGTGCTCATGCTGAAGTCCGACCTGCTGCTGTCGGAGATGCCCGCACCGAATGGGATAGATCCAAGGGGGCGGTGCAAAGGGTCAAAACGACCATCACTCGTCAACACCACAACCTTGTCACGATCGGCGACTCGTTGAAAGTCCGGTAATCTGGACCTCGGTCGGGGCGATCCTCGCCTTAAGAATAGAGCTGATGAAAGCGGAGCGCCCGTGCCACCGCCTGGGCCGTCGTCGTCGCATCAAGCGCCTCGCGCGCCAGCCGCAGATGCTTGTCGATGGTCGCGACACTCAATGTCAGCTCCTCGGCGATCTGCTGTACGGTGAAGCCGGCGGCGACGCAGCGCAGCACTTCCTTCTGGCGGGGAGTAAGGCGGCAGGCCACCGCGAAGATCAGTTGAAACCTGAGATGAAAGGCGTGAATCTGCGCCTCGATCTCGTCGCGTCGCTGCAGCCAGATCCGGTCGATCCGGCATTGCGGCATTTCGGGCCGCGCCGCGAGGATGAGGATCCCGCGCGACTTCTGCGGCAGCAAAGGAAAGCTGACCATGACACCGGCATGCACCTGATGCGACTGGTTGAGGTCGCGCAGGCGCGCTTCGCTGGCGGGATCACCGGGCGTCAGAATGTCCTGACGGCTCCAAAGCAGGGTACCGCTGTAATCCCGGGCCCAGTTTCCGTATCGGGTGTCGAGATAGAGACCATCGGCGACGAGGCGACGGTTGTAACTCTCGGCGTGGCTGCTGCGCAGCAGCCAGTTCGCCGGGTCGAGCGGGTCGGGTTCGGGCAGAAGGGTAAAGCCATAGAGCAAACGATTCAGGCCGTAATCGGACATGCGCTCGCACAGCATGTCCCACAAGATCATGTCATCGCCGGTCCGTGCCACACGCGAGATGAAGCTCAGCGCGGCACTTCGGGACAATGTGTTCGACATGAGGGCCATGTCGAATGTTAACACTTTCTTCAAAAAGCCCAAAGTGACCGATAGGATGAGGTAAATAGTTACATAATCTTCATTATGAGATAGCCGTTACGCGCAACAAGCAATGCCCGTTATCCCCTTCACTCCTTGATAGATCGCTACCCCAGCGCATATCCCGCGCCGCGCACCGTGCGCAGCGGATCGGCGCCGCCATGCGCGCACAGCACCTTGCGCAGTCGACCAATATGCACATCGACGGTGCGCGTGTCGACGTAAACATCCCGCCCCCAGACCCGGTCAAGCAGTTGCTCGCGGCTCCAAACCCGGCCCGGCTTTTCGAGGAAGGTCGCCAGCAGACGAAACTCCGTCGGCCCGAGTTTCAGCATGTGCCCGTCCCGGTGCACGCGGTGCGTCTCGGCGTCAAGCGTGATGTCCTCGAAGCTCAGCGTCTCGCCCACGCCCGCCGGACGCGAGCGGCGCAGTTGGCCCTTCACCCGTGCCATCAGCTCGGTCACGGAATACGGCTTCACGACATAATCATCGGCCCCGGTCTCAAGGCCGCGCACGCGGTCGACCTCTTCGGAGCGCGCCGAGAGCATGATGATCGGCACGTCGCGCGTCTCGGGCCGCGCCTTGATGCGGCGGCAGATCTCGATGCCGGTGACGCCCGGCAGCATCCAGTCGAGCACGATCAGGTCGGGCACATCCTCGGCCACCATCAAGAGTGCGGCGTCGCCATCTTCGGCCTCGGAGATGCGGAAGCCTTCGGATTCGAGGTTGTAGCTCAGCACCGCGCGCTGCGACGGCTCGTCCTCGACGATCAGGACATGGGGCTGCACTTGGCGCATCGGTTCACTCCGGGCTCGACACATAGGAGGTGTTGTCGCCCTTGGGCCGGTCCTCGTCGGGCATCTGGCCGGTGATGAGATAGATCACCTGCTCGGCCATGTTGGTGACGAGATCGCCCATGCGCTCGATGTTCTTGGCGATGAAATGCAGGTGCATGCAGGCGGTGATCGCGCGCGGGTCCTCCATCATGTGGGTCAGGAACTCGCGGAACAGCGCGTTGTACATCTGGTCCACGTCCTGATCGCGCTGCAGCACCTCGGCGGCGAGATCCGCGTCGCGGCGCACGAAGGCGTCGAGCGTGTCCTTGAGCATGTTCTGCACCTCGCGCGCCATGCGCTTGAGCGCGGCATCGGAGCCCTCGATCGGGCTCAGCTCGGCGAGAACGGAGGTGCGCTTGGCCATGTTCTTGGCATAGTCGCCGATGCGTTCGAGGCTGGCGGCGAGCCGCAGCACCGACAGGATCACCCGCAGATCCCGGCTCACCGGGGCGCGGATCGCGATCACCCGCGCGGCTTCCTCGTTGAGCTGTTCCTCGATCGCGTCGATCACCTTGTCGCCGCGGCGCACGCGCTCGGCGTTCTCGATGTCGCGGTCGGCGAGGCTCTGGGCGCCGTCGATGATCGCGGCCTCGACGAGACCACCCATCTTGAGGATCAGCGCCTGGATGTTCTCGAGGTCGCGGTCGAAGGCCGAGGCAATGTGCTGCTTGTCGTGCATGTCCCTGCTCCCTTACCCGATCCGGCCCGAGATGTAGCTCTCGGTGCGGCTGTCCTCGGGGTTGGTGAAAATCTTGCCGGTTTCGCCGTATTCGACGAGGTTGCCCAAGTGGAAGAAGGCCGTGCGTTGGCTAACCCGTGCGGCCTGCTGCATCGAATGCGTCACGATCACCACCGAGAAGTTCTGGCGCAGCTCGTCGATCAGCTCCTCGACCTGCGCGGTGGCGATCGGGTCGAGCGCCGAGCACGGCTCGTCCATCAGCAGGATCTCGGGCTCGGTCGCGACGGCACGGGCGATGCACAGGCGCTGCTGCTGGCCGCCCGACAACCCGGTGCCCGGCGCGTGCAGCCGGTCCTTGACCTCGTCCCAGATCGCGCCGCGGCGCAGTGCTTTCTCGACGATCTCGTCGAGCTCGGCCTTGTTGCGGGCAAGCCCGTGGATCTTGGGGCCATAGGCCACGTTGTCGTAAATCGATTTCGGGAACGGGTTCGGCTTCTGGAACACCATGCCGACCTTGGCGCGAAGCTGCACCGGATCGACGCGGGGGTCGTAGATGTCGGCCTCGTCGATCTTGATCTCGCCGGTGACCACCGCGCCGGGGATGGTGTCGTTCATCCGGTTGAGACAGCGCAGGAAGGTCGACTTGCCGCAGCCCGACGGCCCGATGAAGGCAGTGACGGTGCGGTCGGCGATGTCGACATCGACGCCCTTGATCGCGTGGGTGGTGCCGTAATGCACGTGCACGTCGCGCGCGGTGATCTTGGTCTCGTTCAACACGGCATTGTCCATGGTTCGCATGTCGTTCATGTCGGGGCCCCCTGCCCTGTAAGCGCTCACCAGCGCCGCTCGAAGCGGCGGCGCAGCAGCACCGCAATGAGGTTCATGGCCAAGAGGAACACCAGCAGCACGATGATGCCGCCCCAGGCGCGCTCGTAAAAGGCCGGATCGGCCCGCTTGGCCCATTCGTAGATCTGCGCCGGCATCGCCGAGTTGGGCGCGAGGAAGCCCTCGGCCACGCCCTCGGGATAGTTGGTCGCGATGTAGCCGACCATGCCGATCAGCAGCAGCGGCGCGGTCTCTCCAAGCGCCTGCGCGAGGCCGAGGATGGTGCCGGTGAGAATGCCCGGCATCGCCAGCGGCAACACGTGATGCGTCACCGCCTGCATCTTGGAGGCGCCGACGCCGAGCGCCGCGTTGCGGATCGAGGGCGGCACCGATTTCAGCGAGGCGCGGGTCGAGATGATGATCGTCGGCAGCGTCATCAGCGTCAGCACGAGGCCACCGACCAGCGGCGCCGATTGCGGCAGGTGCATGAACTGGATGAACACGGCGAGGCCGAGGATACCGAAGACGATCGACGGCACGGCGGCGAGGTTCGAGATGTTGACCTCGATGAGGTCGGTGAGCCGGTTCTGCGGTGCGAATTCCTCAAGGTAGATCGAGGCCGCGACGCCGATCGGCAGCGACAGGATCAGCACCACCAGCATCATGAAGAGCGAACCCAGCATGGCGACGCCGATGCCCGCCTGCTCGGGGCGCGAATCCGAGGCGTCGGCCCCGGTGATGAAATCCCAGTTGAACCTCTTTTCCACCAGTCCCGCGTCGCGCCACGCGTCGATCAGGTCGAGATGTTCGGCGTCGAGGTTCTTGTCGCGCGCGAGGCTGGCGCGACTGACGCGGCCCTTGAGATAGCCATCGACGCGGCTCGAGGCCAGTAACTCGACCGAGACGGTCTGACCGATCAGTTCAGGGTTGGCGAGCACCCGGTCGCGCAGCTGCGCGGCGGCCGAGGAGGAGAGGATCTTGGTCAGGGCCTTGGGCGCGAGCTCGGTCTCGACGCCGGTTCTTTCGACCAGATCGGTGAGTGCCTGCTCGATCAACGGCGCATAGCCGAAGGTCGAGACCTTGGCGATCTTGGCCGGGTCGCGGTCGCCGTCCTTGTCGAGCTTTTCCTCGAGGAGGGGCACGTCGAGCTGCACGTAGCTCTGGGTGAAGGCGGTCAGCCCGTTCGACAGGATCGCCCAAAGGAGCGCCACGAGGAACAGCATGCCGATGCCAAGCGCTGCGATGCCATAGGCCTTGAAGCGGCGTTCGGCGCGGTTGCGCTTTTTCGTGCGCGCATCGGTGACGAGCAGCGAGCCCCCCTTGGGCGCGGGGCGGTCGGCCGGGAACGCGCCGGATTGCGGGATATCGGTCATTCGTATTGCTCCCTGTAGCGGCGCACGATCCACAGCGCGACGACGTTCAGCGCCAGCGTGATCACGAAGAGGGTCATGCCGAGGGCGAAGGCGACCAGCGCCTCGGGCGAGGAAAAATCGGCGTCACCGGTGAGCTGGCTCACGATCTTGGCGGTCACCGTGGTCATGGCGTCGAACGGGTTCATCGACAGCCGGGCCGCGGCCCCTGCCCCCAGCACCACGATCATCGTCTCGCCGATGGCGCGGGATGCCGCGAGCAGTACCGCGCCGACGATGCCGGGAAGTGCGGCGGGCAACACCACCTGGCGGATCGTCTCGGAGCGGGTCGCCCCGAGGCCGAGGCTCCCGTCGCGCAGGCTCTGCGGCACCGCGTTGATGATGTCATCCGACAGCGACGAGACAAAGGGGATGAGCATGATGCCCATGACGAGGCCCGCGGTCATGACGGCGGTGCCGCCCTGCATCCAGCCCAAGCCGAGCCAGCCGCCGCGCCCGAAGGCCTCGACCAGCAGCGGGCCGACGGTGAGCAGCGCGAAGAGGCCGTAGACGATGGTCGGGATGCCCGCGAGCATCTCCAGCATCGGCTTGGCCCATGCGCGGACGTTGCGATGCGCGTATTCGGCAAGGTAGACAGCCGCGAAGAGACCGATCGGCACCGCCACCAGAAGCGCGATCAGCGAGATGTAGAGCGTGCCCCAAAGGAGCGGCAGGATGCCAAGCTCGGAACCGCCGCCGAAGCTCGGGCTCCAAGTCGTGCCGAAGAAGAACTCCGCCGCCGGATAGAGGCGGAAGAACTCGATGGTGTTGAAGACGAGCGCCAGGACGATGCCCACCGTGCTCAGGATCGCGATCAGCGCGGCCGAGATCAGTACGCCGCGCATTGCCCGTTCGACGGCGTTGCGGGCGCGGAAATCAGGCCGGGCGCGGCGGATGCCCCAAGCCGCCCCCGCAAGGGCGAGGCCGATCACGGCGATGCCGCGCGCCAGATCGCCGGTGCCGGAAATGCGCCGCCAGTGCAGCGCCGCGTCGCGGGTGGCCGGGGTGACGTCCGAGCCGAGCGCCACGCCCTGCGACGCCATCTGCGCGCGCAACGCCTCGGGCGGCAGGTCGCGCGCGGCGGCGTTGGTGAGCGTGCCGCGCGCGACGGCGGCGTCGAGCCCGGCGGCGAGACGTTGCACGTCGCCATCATCAGCGAGGGTGCGGCACCCTCCCCGGCCTCGGCTTCGAGCACCGGCCAGACGAGGCTTCGGGTCGCGACGGGCTGGGCCAGCAACCAGACGGCCAGTAGCAGGAGCGCGGGCCCCGCGGCATAGATCGCGGCGGTCCAGCCATAGTAATTCGGGAGGGAGTGGAGCCTGCGCTCCTCGCGTTTGGCCGCACCTTGCGCACGCGCGCGGGCCAGCACGAAACCGGCAGCGGCGATGGCCAGGACGATCAGGGCGATCCAGGACGGGGACATGGCGGGGCCTTCAATTGTCGAGGCCCGAAGCGGGGTCGCGTCGGGCCGGGGCGGTGTCGGGTCTGTCGTGCGCGGATGCTAGACCGGTCGGGGGCGGCGTTGCCGCCGCCCCTCTCCGATAACGGCTGCGTTACATCGCGTCCATGGTGGTGCCGTTCGCCACCGTCTCTTGCGTCGCGGCAAGCTCGGGGTCGGCCACGAGGCCGTAGGCCGCCAGCGGGCCGTCGGGACCGGCGATCTCGTCGGCCACGAAGAATTCCACGAATTCCTGCAGGCCGGGGATCACGCCGAGATGCGCCTTCTTGACGTAGAAGTAGAGCGGGCGCGACACCGGGTATTCGCCCGACGCGATGGTCTCGGTCGAGGGTTCGACGCCGGACATGGTCGCGACCTGCAGGCTGTCGGTGTTGTTCTCGTAGAAGGAGAGGCCAAAGACGCCGATGCCGTTCGGGTTGGCCTCGATACGGGCCAGCGTCTCGGTGTAGTCGCCGTCGATGTCGATCGACACGCCATCGGTGCGGGTCTTGATGCAGGCCGCCTCGGCGGCGTCCTCGTCCATGCCGGCGTCCAACATCGCCTGCATCGCGCCGGTCTCCTCGCAGCCCGCGAGCAGCACCTTCTCCTCGAAGACTTCGCGGGTGCCGTGCTTGGTGCCCGGGATGAAGGCGAGGATTTCCTGATCGGGCAGGTCGGCGTTGACATCGGCCCAGCTGGTGTTGGGGTTCGAGACCATCTCGCCGCCCTCGGGGATCTCGGCGGCCAGAGCGTTGTACCAGTCGGCAGGGGTGAAGGCGAAGCTCTCGCCGCTGATGTCGGAAGCGAAGACGATGCCGTCATAGCCCACGCGCACTTCGATGATCTCGTTCACGCCGTTGGAGGCACAGGCCTCGACCTCGCCCTCGCGCATCGCGCGGCTGGCATTGGCGATGTCGATGGTGTTTTCGCCCACGCCTTCGCAGAACCGCGCGAGACCGGCCGAGGAGCCGCCCGATTCCACGACCGGGGTCGGGAAATCGAAGTTCTCGCCAAAGGCCTCGGCGACGATCGAGGCATAGGGCAGCACGGTCGAGGAGCCGGCGACCTGCACGTTGTCGCGCCCTTGGGCGGTGGCGAAGCCGGCGGTGGCGGCGATGAGGGCCGCGCTCGAGGCGGTCATCTTGACGAAGGACATGGATCGCTCCTGTTTTTTCATTCCCCCGGAGCGCCGCGGCGCCCCGTTGCCGTCCGATTAGTTACGTGGGAACTCCGTTTTGTGACAGTTGTGTAAAACTTTCATGACAGCCCGCGATCTAGCGCGGATGACCCTACGACAAGGGCTGACATTCACGCGCGTTATTCGCTGGGCAGGACCACGGTGAGGGAACTGCCCTGCCCCTGCACGCTCTCGATCCGAAGCCGGCCGCGATGGCGGTTCACGATATGCTTGACGATGGCGAGACCGAGCCCGGTGCCGCCCACGGCGCGCGAGCGGTGCGGATCGACGCGGTAGAAGCGCTCGGTCAGCCGCGGCAGGTGATGTGCGGCGATGCCGTCGCCATGGTCGCGCACCTTGAGCCGTACGCCGGGACCGCGCAGGTCGCGCTGGATCTCGGGCGCGGTGAGCGTGACCTCGACCGGACGCTCCGTGCCGCCATACTTGATCGCGTTGCCGATGAGGTTGGTCAGCACCTGCCGCAGCTGTTCCTCGTCGCCCGGCACCACGACCGGCGCCTCCGGACCCTCGAACACCAGCCGCAGACGGGCCTGCGCGGCGATCGGCTCCAACAGCGCGATCACCTGCCCCGTCAGGCCCGACAGGTCGACCGGTGCGGTCGGGCGCAGCCGTTCGTCCTGCTCGACGCGGCTGAGCGACAACAGGTCGGAGACGAGCTGCGACATGCGCGCGGCCTCGCGCTCCATGATCCCGAGGAACCGATCCCGCGCGGCGGCGTCGTCACGCGCCGCGCCGCGCAGCGTTTCGATGAAGCCCGACAGCGCGGTGATCGGCGTGCGCAGCTCGTGGCTTACATTAGTGACGAAATCGCGCCGCATCGCGCCAGCCGCCTCGACCGCCGTGACATCCTCGAAGCTGAGTGCGACGCCGCGCCCGCCGGGCAGTTGCACGGCCCCCGCCGTGACGTCCCACGTGGTGTCGCGGCTGCCCGAACGCCCGAGATAGCGCGCGCGCCGCTCTTTGCCGTCGCGCAGCACCGCCTCCACTGCGTCGAGCACGGCGGGCTGACGCAGCGCGGTGATATAGTGCCGCCCCGTCTGTGCCGCACCCAGAAGGGTCCGGGCCGCGGGATTCGCGGCCTCGATCCGTTCGGCAGGGCCGATCAGCAGCACCGGAAGCGGCAAGGCCGCCATGAGAGAATCAAGGGATTCCATGATTTAGCACTCAACTCCCGGCCATGCCGTCACGGTGTTTCGGTCGCGGCGCGATTGAATGTTCCATTCACCCCCCCGAATCTGTAGAGCCTGCGGCCTAATCACACATTGCGCATGAATGGCGCTGTCGCCGGAGCTATATCGCATGACACTCGACCCGCTCGTCCGCAATGATGATCACGGGCAGATCACGCTCGCCGTCGGTCAGGTCGCGCGAACCCCGAGCAGAGCCGTGAGGGTCCCGGCCGAGACATTGCAGGATTTGCGGTACTGCGGTTTCGATCAGGTGACATCGGAGCTTCTCTACTGCCTGAAGCCGGTGATGATCGTCTCGGACCTGATGGGGCCGCGGTTCGACGCGGTGGATCTGGCGCTCAGGCTGACGGCGCTGGGCTATGACGGCCCCTACCGGGTGCTCGTCAGGACATCGGTCCGCGGCGCATGGATGGTGCGTGACGAGATCCGCACGATCGCGCCGTGGATCGATTTCGACCTGATCGCGCATGCGTCCGGCAGCTGATCCGCACGGCATCTCAGATCGCTTCGAGACCGCTTCGGAACCGGACCGCGTTGTCGCGGTAGTTGAGCGCCGATTGCCGCAGCTTCGCGATCGCGGCCTTGTCGAGTTGGCGGATCACCTTGCCCGGCACGCCCATCACGAGGCTGCCATCGGGGATCTCCTTGCCCTCGGTGATCAGCGCGCCCGCGCCGATCAGGCAGTCGCGGCCGATCCGCGCGCCGTTGAGCACCGTGGCGCCCATGCCGATCAAGGAGTTCTCGCCGATCGTGCAGCCATGCAGCATCGCCTTGTGGCCGACGGTGACGCCCGCGCCGATCTCGAGCGGAAAGCCCATGTCGGTGTGCAGCACGCAATTTTCCTGCACGTTGGTGTTTTCGCCCAAGCTGATGCGCTCATTGTCGCCGCGGATCGTCGTGCCGAACCAGACCGAGCTTCCGGGGGCCAGCGTCACCTTTCCGATCACATGGGCACCGGGGGCGACCCACGCGGTCGCATCAATTTCGGGGGTCTCTCCGTCGAGCGCGTAGATGGTCATGATCTCTCCTCGAACTCCGCCTGCAGCCCGCGCACATGGTCAAGAAGCCAGGGCTGCTGGCTGCGGCGCAGACGTTCAGCCTCGATGATGATCTTGAGCCGTGCCTCGGTTACGTCAAGCTCGTCATTGACCAGCACGTAGTCGTAGCCGTCCCAATGGCTGATCTCGTCCCAGCTTTTCTGCATCCGCCGCTCGATCACCTCGGGCGCGTCCTGCGCGCGCCCGACGAGGCGGCGGTGCAGCTCTTCGATCGAGGGCGGCAGGATGAAGATCGACAGCACCTGGTCGGCCATGCGGCTGTTCGAGATCTGCTGCGCGCCCTGCCAGTCGACGTCGAATAACACGTCGCGCCCGGCCTCGGTCGCCTCTGCCACCGGCCCGCGTGGGCTACCGTAATAGTTTTCGAAGACGCGGGCATGCTCGAGCATCTCGCCTTCGGCCACGAGATGCTTGAACCGCTCTTCGCTGACGAAGTGATAGTCGGCTCCATCGGTCTCGCCCGGTCGCGGCGCGCGGGTCGTGGCCGAGACCGAGAAGCCCAAGGTCGGGTCCCAAGCGCGCAGGCGCCGCGCCAGCGTCGATTTGCCGGCGCCGGAGGGCGAGGACAGGATGATGAGAAGGCCGCGCCGTTGCATGATGTCCGCTGCTCCGTTCAAGTGCCGATCTGGATGGGGCCGGGGTTAGGCGGATCGGGCCCGCGCGACAAGACCGGCACGCGACGTTAAGCAAGTTACTAAATAGTAAGGGGGTGTCCGCAAAATGTGTTGGCGCGCTTCGCTTTCGAACAAAGAGGCCAACCTTTTTCCGTGAACACCACGGAGGACACCCGGTGCTACACCACGACTTTCGACGTCTCCTGGACGCACTCGGCGATCTGAACCCTGCTCAGATCGAGCATGCCCAGACAAAGATCATGGATCCCCGACGAAGAACGGAGGCGATCTCCGAGATCGAAGCGCGCGCAAGCCATGAGAAACCGTGCCCGTCCTGCGGTATCGAACACCGACAGAAGTGGGGAACGAACGCGCACCGGCATTCAACGCTACCGGTGCCGGGGGTGCGGGAAAACCTACTCGGGCCGGACTGGCTCTGTCCTGGGCCGCATTCATCGACCTGACCTGTTCATGGTCGTGCTTCGGGACATGTTGGGCACTTCTGCGCCGCAGTCGGTACGGAAGCTTGCATTGCTGCTCGGGGTCGACAAATACACGGTCTGGCGCTGGCGGATGCTGGTATTCTCATGAGGTGCTCCCCGGTTTCAGGGCACTGACGTAAGCTACGATTTGCTGTCTGCTGATCTTCACCGACGAGGAGATCAGAGATGTCGAAACGCAAGCAGCACGCGCCTGCTTTCAAGGCCAAGGTCGCGCTGGAAGCTTTGAAAGGCGAACAAACGGCCGCCGAGCTGGCGAGCCGGTTCGGGGTGCATCCCACGCTGATCCATCAGTGGAAGCGGGCTTTGCTCGAGGGCGCTTCAGGGGTCTTCGAGCGGGGCGGAAAGAAGACGCCCGAAGTCGACGAGGCGCAGGTGAAGGAGCTGCATGCCAAGATTGGCGAGCTGGCGGTCGCCAACGATTTTTTGTCCAGAAAGCTCAAGCCCTGGGGCGAGACATGAGGCGCGGCATGATCGAG
>NZ_BATB01000037.1 GCF_000466965.1 Limimaricola cinnabarinus LL-001 | reverse complement strand
GGCGGCGCGGACCTGCCGCTGGCCTTGATCGCGATCATGACCTTCGTGCTGATCTCGTCATCGGGCACCATGGCGATGGCGGTGAACTTCGCCTATGCGCGCGACCGCAAACGCACCGCCGCGCTGATGTACACAACCGCGGCCTTGGGCGCGCTCTTCGTCGGCATGCAGGCCTTCGAGTGGTCCAAGCTGATCCATGAGGGCGTGCGCCCATGGGGCAATCCCTTCGGTGCGGAGCAGTTCGGCGCGACCTTCTTCACGATCACCGGCTTTCACGGCACCCATGTGAGCTTTGGCGTGCTGTTCCTGCTGATCGTCGCGGGCAAGGTCCGCAAGGGCGCGTTCGACAGCGGCCGGCGGACATGGCTGTGCCGTGAGAAGGGCGATTACGAGGCGGTCGAGATCATGGGCCTCTACTGGCACTTCGTCGATCTCGTCTGGGTGTTCATCTTCGCGTTCTTCTATTTGTGGTGAGGCCGACATGACGCATGCATCCGCGAACCAGACCGCCTCCGCCGACACGCATGAGGGGCAGGCTCATCCGGTCCGGCTCTACCTCGTCTGCTGGGGTTTTCTCTTCGTGCTCTCGATCGCCTCCTACATGGTCGATTACGCGCAGTTGCAGGGCATGCTGCGTTGGGGGCTGATCCTGATCTTCATGGCGCTCAAGGCCGGGCTGATCGTTGCGGTCTTCATGCATATGGCGTGGGAGCGGCTGGCGCTGGTCTATGCGATCCTGCTTCCACCGCTCGCGGCGGTGGTCTTCATGGGAATCATGATCGCGGAATCGGGCTATACGCTGCAGGCCCGCGAGACGCATTTCTCGGCCCCCCGATAAGGCGTTTCGGGCTTCCAAGCGGTGAAATGAGGCTTTGGGTGCCGCTCGCCTCAGTCCCGCGCCAAGCGCAGCTCGGCCACGAAATTATAGGCGTCGCCCCGGTAGAGCGAGCGGGTGAATTCGGCCACCCGACCATCGGCAAGATAAGAGGTTCGCTCGATCCGCAGCCCGGCCGTGCCCGGTTCGACCTCGAGCGTGGTGGCGTCGTCGCGGCCCAGGTTGATGGCCGAGATCCTCTGCAGGGCGCGGACGGGCCGCAGCCCGGCCTCAGCGAGCGTGCCGTAGAGCGACACCTCGACCGCACCCGGATCGGGCAGGATGTCGAGCGGCAGCGCCGCGCGTTCGATCGCCATGGGCCGCCCGTCGGCCAGGCGCAGCCGCGCCAGCCGCGCGACCGACGCGTCCGACGAGAGACCGAGCGCCACCACCTCGTCCGGCGAGGGGATATAGATGCCTCGGTCGAGCCAGAGGGTCGTCGTCGACAGCCCACGCCGCGCCATGTCCTCGGTGAAGGAGGTCAGCCGCGACAGGGATTGTTCGAGCCGAGGCGCAGGCGGCGCCACGAAGGAGCCGGAGCCCTGCTTCTGGATCACCAGCCCGTCTTCGACCAACCGGCCGATCGCCTTGCGGACCGTGACCCGCGACAGCCCGGTCATCGCCGCGATCTCGCGCTCCGGCGGCAGCGGGCTTCCCGGTGCCAGAAGCCCCTGCGAGACGGCCTCGGAGAGCTTTTCGGCCAGTTGCAGATAAAGCGGCCCGCCATCGGCGCGGCTCCAGTTCCCGGGGTCGAGGACGGCCGAGATCTTCATGCGCGCCCGCCCGCCGCCCGCGCGAGGATCAGTGCCCCGTCGAGCGGGGTGCCGAGCGGGGCGACGAAGCGCCGGTCCGGACGGTCGAGCAGAGCCCGGTAGCGTGGCCCCAGCCCTCCGGTGAGGCAGATCGGCTCCTCCAAGCGATGGCCGAGAGCGGCAAGCGCGCGGTCGAGCCAACCCGCGCCGCGCGCGAACAGATCGCGCGCAAGCGGATCTCCGGCCTCGAGCGCCTGAACCAGCACCGGCGCGAGCGCACCGTAATCCGCGGGCCGCGCGGAGGCTGCATAGCCGACGATCTCCTGCGGCGTCCCGCCCATCCGCGCAAGCAGCGCCTCCGAAAGGGCGGTTCGGTCGCGCATGCCATCGACCGCTTCGAGCGTGGCGGCGAGCGCCGCGCGCCCGAGCCAGCCGCCGGAGGCCTGATCCGACAGCTGCAGCCCCCAGCCGCCGACCGCGCGGATGGTGCCCCCGCGCCTCAGCCCCACGAAACTTCCCGTTCCGATGGCGAGGACGGCGCCGTCACCCTCCGCTCCGAGTGCCCCGGCGATGGCAATGTCGCGATCCTCGGTGACGCAGCAGCGTCCCGGCAGCTGACCCGCGACCTTGCGGGCCATGTCGTCGGTCTGCACCCCTGCAAGGCCGGCATGTCCGATGGCCTGCTCCAGCTCCGCAGCCCCGAGACCCGCCGATTGCGCCGCGGCGGTGATCGCCGACCGCAGATTGGCCATCCCGCCTTCGAAATCGGATGTGAGATTGGCCGGCCCGGCGGCCCCCTGTCCGACCACGCCGTCGCGCCAGATGGCGGCACGGCAGCCGGTACCGCCGCCGTCGATGCCGAGATAAAGGGAGACCGCTTGCTTCATGTCATACCTATATAATACCTTTAGATGAGAGTGAAGACATATAACCCCCCCACGAAGACATAGAAGCAAGCCGCAGCAGCCATTCGCACTGATATGCTCGAAGCCATCTGGACAAGAGGTATCATAAAGGTATTAGATAGGTCTCGAAGGGGGATTCGCATGACGCTACCGCGTACCGAGCAGTTGACGGCCGACACGGCGCTGGACCGGATGGACGGCCCGGCCGCGTTGTCGCGCATGATCGACGTTCAGGTCGCGGCGGTTGAGAGCCTGCGCCCAGTCACCGGCGAACTCGAGGCCGCCGCGCGGCTGGTCGCCTCGGCGCTGGCGGGCGGGGGGCGTCTGGTCTATGCGGCCGCCGGAAGCTCGGGGCTGATGGCGCTGGCCGACGCGGCCGAGCTGCCCGGCACCTTCGGCATCGCCAGCGAACGCATCCTATTGCGCATGGCGGGCGGTGTGCCGGTGGACGGCACGATGCCGGGCGACACCGAAGACGACACCGAGGCCGGACGTGCCGTCGTCGCGGAACTGCGCGCCGACGATGTCCTCATCGTGCTCAGCGCGAGTGGCACCACGCCCTTTCCCACCGCCATCGCGGAGGGGGCAAAGGCGCGTGGCACACGCATCGTGGCGATCGCCTGCAATCCCGGCACACCGCTTCTTGCCGCCGCCGATGTCGCGATCTGCGTCGAGACGCCGCCGGAGGCGCTGGCGGGCTCGACCCGGATGGGGGCGGGCACCGCGCAGAAGGCGGCTTTGAACCTGATTTCGACCCGGGCAGGCATCCTTCTGGGTCATGTGCATGACGGCATGATGGTCAACCTCGTCGCCGACAATGCCAAGCTGCGTGCCCGTGCGATGCATATCGTTGCCAGCGTGACCGGCGTGAGCGACGACGCGGCGGCACACGCGCTCGACCGCGCAGGCGGCGCGGTGAAGCGGGCCTGCCTGATCGCATCGGGTGCCGCGCCGGAGGCGGCGCAGGCGCTGCTCGACGCGCATCACCAGCATCTGCGCCCGTCTCTCGGCGCGCTCATCGCACAACAAGACGCCTGAACAGGGCGCGGGAACACCAACACGGGAGAAGACAATGACCAAACGGATATTCGCCGGCGCGCTCTTGGGCTCGACCCTGCTGACCGGCATCGCGCAGGCGCAGGAGGTCACGCTGACCATCGAGAGCTGGCGCAACGACGACCTCTCGATCTGGCAGGACCAGATCATCCCGGCCTTCGAGGCCGCCCACCCCGACATCAAGCTCGACTTCACGCCATCGGCCCCGGCCGAGTACAACGCGGTGCTGAACTCCAAGCTCGACGCGGGCTCGGCGGGCGACCTGATCACCTGCCGCCCCTTCGACGCCTCGCTCGCGCTCTATGACGGCGGCAAGCTCGCGGATCTGAGCGATCTCGACGGTATGTCCAACTTCTCCGACGTGGCGAAATCGGGCTGGAGCACCGACGACGGATCGGCCACCTACTGCGTGCCGATGGCCAGCGTGATCCACGGCTTCATCTACAACAAGGACGCCTTCGATGAGCTTGGGCTGGAGGAGCCCGCGACCGTCGACGCGTTCTTTGCCGTGCTCGATGCGATCAAGGAAGATGGCGGCTACATCCCGATGGCGATGGGCACCAACGACCAGTGGGAAGCCGCGACCATGGGCTACCAGAACATCGGGCCCAACTACTGGAAGGGCGAGGAGGGCCGTCAGGCGCTGCTCTCGGGCGAGGCCAGCCTTTCCGACCCCGAATGGGTCGCGCCCTACGAGCAGCTCGCCCGCTGGGGCGAATATCTGGGCGACGGCTTCGAGGCGCAGACCTACCCCGACAGCCAGAACCTCTTCACGCTGGGCCGCGCCGCGATCTATCCGGCAGGCTCGTGGGAGGTGTCGGGCTTCAACACCCTCGCCGATTTCGAGATGGGGGCCTTTCCGCCGCCCGTGCCCAACGCGGGCGATGAATGCTATATCTCGGATCACACCGATATCGGCATCGGCATAAACGCCGCGACCGAACATCCCGAGGCGGCGAAGACCTTCCTCGATTGGGTTGCCTCGCCCGAGTTCGCCACGCTCTATGCCAACGCCCTGCCCGGCTTCTTTCCGCTGTCGGAAACCCCGGTCGAGATCGAGGACCCGCTGGCGCAGGAATTCGCCAGTTGGCGGCAGGAGTGCAACTCGACGATCCGCTCGACCTACCAGATCCTGTCGCGCGGCACGCCGAACCTCGAAAACGAGACCTGGAACGCCTCGGCGCAGGTGATCAAGGGCGCCGAGACGCCGTCGGACGCGGGCGCGCGCCTGCAGGAGGGCCTCGCCAGCTGGTACGAGCCCAAGCCGTAACCGAAAGCCATGCCGGGCGCGCAGACGCGCCTGGCTCCCGCGCTCCCGACCGATCAGGAGATCTTTCATGCCCGGCACCGCCGTCTCTTCGCATGCGCCGAGAATCCGCTGGCACATCGTCGTCTTTCTCGCGCCAGCGGTGCTGGTCTACACGGCGGTGATGATCCTGCCGCTGTTCGACACGCTGCGGCTCGCGCTCTATGACGAGGTTGAGGGGCAGAGGGTCTTCGTGGGCCTCGAGAACTTCCGCACCCTGTTCGGCGATCCCAACTGGTCGCGACAGTTCTGGAACGCGCTGGCCAACAACTTCTGGTTCTTTCTCATCCACATGGCGGTGCAGAACCCGATCGGCATCGCGCTTGCCGCGATCCTGTCGAACCCCCGGCTGCGCTTCTCGGGCTTCTACCGGTCGGCCATCTTCATCCCCACCATCCTGTCCTTCGTGATCGTGGGCTTTGCGTGGAAGCTGATCCTGTCGCCGATCTGGGGTATCGCGCCGGGTATGCTCGATGCCATCGGGCTGAAATCGCTCTTCGCGCCGTGGCTCGGCCGCGAGGAGACGGCGCTGACCACGCTGGCGCTGATCTCGGTGTGGCAGTTCGTCGGCATCCCGATGATGCTGATCTACGCCGCATTGCTCTCGATCCCCGACGAGATCCTCGAGGCGGGCGAATGCGACGGCGTCACCGGGTTCTCGGCCTTCTGGAAGATAAAGCTGCCGCTGATCCTGCCGTCGATCGGCATCATCTCGATCCTGACCTTCGTGGCGAACTTCAACGCCTTCGACCTGATCTATGCCGCCCAGGGCGCGCTGGCGGGGCCGGATTTCTCCTCCGACATCCTCGGCACCTTTCTCTACCGCACCTTCTTCGGCTTCCAGCTTCAGCTTGGCGATCCGCATATGGGCTCAGCCATCGCCTCCGCGATGTTCGCGGTCATCCTGATCGGGGTCTGCCTCTACCTCTTCGGCATCCAGACCCGGATCCGCCGCTACCAGCTTTGAGGAGGCATTGATGTCCACCGCACGTCACACCCCGCTCAACTCGGTTGCCGCCCATGCCGCCCTGATCGCCTACACGCTGATCGCGCTGTTTCCGGTCTTCGTCATCGTCATCAACAGCTTCAAGGAGCGTCGCGCGATCTTCCGCGAGCCGCTGGCCCTCCCCGATGCCGAGAGCTTCAGCCTGATCGGCTACCAGACGGTGATGAAGCAGGGGGATTTCTTCCTCTACTTCCAGAACTCCTTCATCGTCACCGTCGCCTCGCTGTTCTTCATCCTGCTTTTCGGCGCGATGGCCGCCTTCGCGCTGGCCGAGTACCGGTTTCGCGGCAACACGCTGATGGGGCTCTACCTCGCACTCGGCATCATGATCCCGATCCGCATCGGCACTGTCGCAATCCTGCAGATGATGGTGGCGACCGGGCTGGTGAACACGCTTTGGGCGCTGATCCTCGTCTACACCGCCCAGGGCCTGCCGCTCGCGGTCTTCATCCTGTCGGAGTTCATGCGGCAGGTGTCGGACGACCTGAAGAACGCCGGTCGCATTGACGGCCTCAGCGAATACAAGATCTTCTTCCGGCTCGTGCTGCCGCTGGTGCGGCCCGCCATGGCGACGGTCGCGGTGTTCAACATGATCCCGATCTGGAACGATCTGTGGTTCCCGCTGATCCTCGCCCCCGCCGAGGAGGTCAAGACGCTGACGCTGGGCTCACAGGTCTTCATCGGCCAGTTCGTGACCGACTGGAACGCGGTTCTCTCGGCGCTCAGCCTCGCGATCCTGCCGGTGCTGGTCCTTTACGTCATCTTCTCGCGGCAACTGATCCGCGGCATCACCTCGGGAGCCGTGAAATGACCCGTCGCGTCCTCATCGCGGGGCTTGGCAACATGGGGGTGAGCCATGCGTTGGCCCATCATGCCGACCCCGCCTCCGACATCGTCGGTCTCGTCAACCGCTCGCCCCGTGCGCTGCCCGAGGCGTTGACCACCTACCCGCTCTTTTCGGATTTCAAGGCGGCGCTCGCCGAGACGCGCCCCGACATCGTGGTCATCGCCACCTATTCCGACAGCCATGCCGATTACGCCTGCGCGGCGATGCGCGCGGGCGCGCATGTCTTCGTGGAAAAGCCGCTGGCCACCACCGTGGCCGACGCAACCCGCGTCGTGGACTGCGCGAAAGAGACCGGGCGCAAACTCGTGGTCGGTTACATCCTGCGGCACCACCCGAGCTGGCGGCGGCTGATCGAGGAGGCGCGCGGCTTGGGCGGGCCATACGTGTTCCGCCTCAACCTCAACCAGCAATCCTCCGGCTCGACATGGGAGACGCACAAAGCGCTGATGCAGACCACATCGCCCATCGTCGATTGCGGCGTGCATTATGTCGATGTGATGTGCCAGATCACCGATGCCCGGCCCCTTCGGGTGCATGGCATGGGCCTCAGGCTCAGCGACGAGATCCCCGAAGGCATGTATAATTACGGCCAGCTTCAGGTGATCTTCGAGGACGGCTCCGTTGGCTGGTACGAGGCGGGCTGGGGCCCGATGATGTCCGAGACCGCGAGCTTCGTGAAGGACATCGTCTCGCCGAACGGCTCGGTGTCCATCACCCAAGGCAACAAGGGCGCCTCGGACGATGTCGACGGCCACACGAAGGTCGGCGCGATCCTCGTGCATCGACCCGGCCAAGACGAGACCATCGAGCTGCCGGACGAGCCCGGCCATCAGGCGCTGTGCGACGCCGAGCAGGCGTATCTGCGGCGCGCCATCGACGAGGATATCGATCTCGCGCGCCACATGCAGGACGCGCTCACCAGCCTGCGGATCTGCCTCGCCGCGGATGAAAGCATCCGCACCGGCCAGCCCATCGCCTTGGAGGAGACCCCATGACCGCCCTCAAGCTCGACCGCGTGAACAAGTCCTTCGGCAAGGTGCAGGTGCTGCACGACATCGACCTCACCGTCGATGAGGGCGAGTTCGTCGTCTTCGTCGGTCCTTCGGGCTGCGGCAAGTCCACTTTGCTGCGGGTCATCGCGGGGCTGGAGGACGCGACCTCGGGCCGGGTCGAGATCGGCGGGGCGGAGGTGACCCGCACGCCCCCCGCCAAGCGCGGAATCGCCATGGTGTTCCAGAGCTACGCGCTCTACCCGCACTTGGACGTGCGCGGCAACATGGCGCTCGGCCTCAAGCAGGAGGGCCAGCCGCGCGACGTCATCGACGCGCGTATCGCCGAGGCCGCGCGGATGCTGGAGCTTCAGCCCTATCTCGACCGCCGCCCCTCTGATCTCTCGGGCGGGCAGCGTCAGCGCGTCGCCATCGGCCGCGCCGTGACGCGCCAGCCGCAGCTCTTCCTGTTCGACGAACCGCTGTCGAACCTCGACGCCGCGCTCCGGATGAACACCCGGATCGAGATCGCGCAGCTGCACCGCACGCTCGGTGCCTCGATGATCTACGTCACGCATGATCAGACCGAAGCGATGACGCTCGCCGATCGGATCGTGGTGCTGCGCGCGGGTCGGATCGAGCAGATCGGCGCGCCGATGGAGCTTTACAACAACCCGGCCAACCGCTTCGTCGCGGGATTTCTCGGCGCGCCCTCGATGAACTTCCTCGCGCCGGTCGCGGACGCCCCCGAGGGCGCAATCCTCGGCATCCGGCCCGAGCATCTGCGCCCCGAGGCCGACGGCCCGATCCGCGGCACCATCACCCATGTCGAGCATCTGGGCGGCGACACCAACATCGTGCTCGACACGAGGTCGGGCGAAAAGGCGACCATCCGCATGTTCGGCCAGCACCGGGCGCGGGTCGGAGAGGAGATCGCCATGGGCTTCGATGCGTCGCACGGCTTTCTATTCGACGCCGAGGGGCAACGGCTTGGCTGATACGAGGTTGGGTCGTCGCGCGATCGGACGTAAGGCGATCGCGAGCGAGGCCTGAAACGATGACGAAGCTAGGGGTCCGCATGTCGATCCGCGGTCGGGCCACCTGTCGAAATGCCGGCGCGCCGGGGGCCGTCGGTCCCGCAAAGGGGAAATGCCATGAAGATACTGATATTGCCCGACCGGGAGGCCGCCGTGGCGGCCTGTGTGGATCTGATCGCGCAGACCCTGACGGCGACGCCAGACGCCGTCCTCGGCCTCGCCACCGGGGGCACGATGGAGCCGGTCTATGCCGGGCTGCTGGCGCGCGCGCGGGCCGGCGAGGTCACCCTTAACCGGATGACCAGCTTCAATCTCGATGAATATGTCGGCCTGCCGCCCGGGCATCCGCAGTCCTACCACACCTACATGCGAGAGCGGCTGTTCGGACCGCTCGGTCTCGATCCCGCGCGCACGCATCTGCCGCGTGGCGACGCGTCCGATCCCATCGCCGAGGCGGTGCGTTACGACACGGCGATCGTGGCGGCGGGCGGCATCGACCTGCAGCTTCTGGGAATCGGCGGCAATGGCCATATCGGCTTCAATGAACCCAGCTCCTCGCTGGCTTCGCCGACGCGGGTCAAGACGCTGACCCGCGCCACCCGCGCGGCCAACGCCCGTTTCTTTGGCCCCGACGAGACGGTGCCGCAATTCGCGATCACCATGGGCATCGCCACGATCCTGCGCAGCCGCCATGCCGTGCTTCTGGCCACCGGCGGGCCAAAGGCGGCGGCGGTGGCGGCGATGGCCGAAGGGCCGCTCAGCGCCCGCTGCCCGGCCTCGGCGCTGCAGATGCATCCCAAGGCGACCATCGTGCTCGACGCCGAGGCCGCCGCAGATCTGGAGCTGCGCCAGTATTACGAAACGGTGCACCCGCAGGGGCAGGAGGTGAGCCTTGACTGACGCGGTGCGCCTGATCGTCCTGCCCGAGGCGCTTTATGACGGCGAGACGGAGCAGCCCCTTGCCGACCGGGCCATCGTGATCGAGGGGGGGCGCATCCGCGACGTGACCGCCGCCGCCCGCGCGCCTGCGGGCCGTACCCTGCACGCGGCCATCGCGGCCCCCGGCTTCATCGACCTGCAGATCAACGGCGGCGGCGGGGTGATGTTCAACGACGCGCCGACCCGCGACACGCTGCGACGCATAGTGCGCGCGGCACGGCGCGGCGGCACGGCGCATCTCCTGCCGACCTTCATCACCGCGCCCGGCACATCCTATCTCGCGGCGATGCAGGCCGTGCGCGAGGCGCTGTCCGAGGCTGAGCCGGGCATTCTCGGGCTGCATCTCGAGGGGCCGTTCCTGTCGCCCACGCGTCCCGGCATCCACCCGCCGGCGGCGGTGCGCAAGCTGACGCCGGGCGATCTCGACGCGCTGTGCGAAGGCGTGGGCGGGCCCCTGCTCGTCACCCTCGCCCCCGAGGAGGCCCCGCCCCGGCGCGATCGCGCGGCTCGGGCAGGCCGGTGTCACTGTCTTTGCCGGTCACAGCGAGGCCGACCACGCCACGATGATGCGCGCGGCGGATGAGGGGCTGCGCGGCGGCACGCATCTGTTCAACGCGATGTCCCAGCTTACCGGTCGCGCGCCCGGCGTGGTGGGGGCGCTGTTCGACGACGCGCGGCTGTTTGCCGGGATCATCGCCGACGACATCCACGTGCATCCGGCCAACCTGCGGCTGGCGCTGCGCGTCACGGGGGATCGGCGGCTGTGCCTCGTCACCGACGCGATGGCGACGCTGGACGCGCCCGACGCGCGATTTTCGATCAACGGCAAGACCATCGCCCAGAAGGACGGCCGCCTCGCCGATGCCGAAGGCTGCCTCGCTGGGGCGCATCTGGCGATGGACGAGGCGGTGCGCAACATGTCCCGCCTGGCCGGCGCAGGCCGGGCGCAGGCGCTCCGGATGGCGGCGACGACACCTGCCGAAGCGCTGGGGCTGGGCCATGCACTGGGCCGCATCGCGCCTGGAATGCGCGCCTCAATCACCCTGCTCAGCCATGATCTGGAGGCATGCGGCACCATGGTGGACGGGCTTTGTTGGTGATTTCGGGGGCCGGTGGTTCACGAGGGCTTTTCCGGATGAGTTGGTCCACCCTTTTGAGATCATGTCATCTACTCATGGCAGGCGAAACGCCGTCGGCATTCTCGCGACGGGTTTCTTCCGAGATCGACATTCCGGCGATCGCACGACCGACGATAACGCATGGACCCGGCTGAGGTTTTCTCCTTCACTGCACCGAGGGAGAAGGAGAGGCGATCATGAATCTGGCAAAGCTCTGTGCAACGCGCGCGGCCCAAGGGCGGCCCGTCACGGCCGGTTTGATCGGCGCGGGCAAGTTCGGCTCGATGTTCCTGGCGCAGGTGCCGCATGTCGAGGGGCTCGAGGTCGCGGCGATCGCCGATCTCGACCCGGAGCGCGCCCGCGCCGCCTGCCGCGAGGTGGGCTGGGGCGAGAGCCGCATCGCAGCCACGCGCTTTGTCGCCAACGGGGCGGAGCTTGCCGCGACGGATGGGGTCGAGGTGGTGATCGAGGCGACCGGTCATCCACGCGCGGGCATTCGCCACGCGCAGGCGGCAATCGACGCGGGGCGACACGTGGTGATGGTCAATGTCGAGGCCGATGTGCTGGCCGGCCCCGTGCTGGCGCGCCGCGCCGCCCAAGCGGGCGTGGTCTATTCGATGGCCTTCGGGGACCAGCCGGCGCTGGTCTGCGAGATGGTCGACTGGGCGCAATCGAACGGATTTCGCGTGGTGGCGGCAGGCAAGGGCACGAAATACCTGCCAGCCTATCACGAGGTGACGCCCGACGCGGTCTGGGAGCATTACGGGCTGACGGCGGAAGAGGCCAGGACGGCGGGGATGAACCCGCAGATGTTCAACTCCTTTCTCGACGGCACCAAAAGCGCGATCGAGGCGGCGGCGATCGCCAACGCCACCGGCCTCTCGGTGCCCGATGACGGGCTGGCCTTTCCGCCCTGCGGCACCGACGATCTGGCCCATGTCTTGCGACCACGCGAGGTCGGCGGTCTCCTGGACCGCCCCGGCATGGTCGAGGTGGTCTCCAGTCTCGAACGCGACGGACGCCCCGTGTTCCGCGATCTGCGCTGGGGCGTCTACGTGGTGATCGAGGCGCAAAGCGACTACGCCGCCGCCTGCTTTCGCCAATACGGCCTGCCGACCGACGCGACGGGGCGCTATGCCGCGATGTACCGGCCCTTTCACATGATCGGGCTCGAGCTTGCGACCTCGGTGCTTTCGGCGGCGCTCAGGGGCGAGGCGACCGGAGCGCCAGTGGGCTTTCACGCGAGCGTCGCCGCCATCGCCAAGCGCGATCTCGGCCCCGGCGACCGGCTCGATGGCGAGGGGGGCTACACCGTCTGGGGTCGGGTGATGCCCGCCAAGCGGGCGGCGCGAGACGAGGTGCTGCCGATCGGGTTGGCGCAGGGGATCACTTTGCGCCGGGCCGTCGCAAAGGGCGAGGCGCTGCGCTTTGCCGACGTGGAGATCGCCGAGGACGAGGCCGTGCGGCTCTACCGCGATTGCCTCGCCCTCGCGGGGACTTCAGGTGCGCATCGCGGTGCCTGAGATCGTCGTATCCGAAAGACGTCCGGTGACCTCTGGCAGGCAGGCTTTTGCCTGTTTCCAGGACTGGAGGCATTGGCGGGCGGCTCAGCAATCCAGCACAGCCTGAAGTCGGCCCGCCATGAAGGAACCGGCCCCGGAGAAGCAGATCTGCACCGGCCCGATCCGGTCATAAGTGGTAGGACATACGCATGGCGGTGGTCGAGAAACGCGACCCCGTCTGGAGGGGGAAATAGACGATGCCGCTGGCCATGAACCGAAACGTCTTCATCACCTGCGCCGTGACCGGCTCGGGCGGCACGCAGGATCGCAGCCCGCACGTGCCACGCTCGCCCCGGCAGATCGCCGACAGCGCCATCGACGCGGCGCGGGCCGGCGCGGCCATCGTCCATTGCCATGTGCGCGATCCCGACACCGGCGCGCCGTCGCGGCGGGTCGAGCTCTACCGCGAGGTGACGGAGCGCATCCGCGACGCCGAGGTCGACGTCGTGCTCAACCTGACGGCGGGCATGGGCGGCGACATGGTGTTCGGCTCGCCCGAGGCGCCCCTTCCGGTGAAGGCCGCCGGAACCGACATGATCGGCGCGACGGAGCGCATGGCGCATATCCGCGACTGCCTGCCCGAGATCTGCACGCTCGATTGCGGCACGATGAATTTCGCGGAGGCGGATTACGTCATGACCAACACGCCGGGCATGCTTCGCGCGATGGGCGCGATGATGACCGAGCTTGGGATCAAGTCGGAGATCGAGGCCTTCGACACCGGCCACCTGTGGTTCGCCAAGGAGCTGGTCAAGGAAGGCACCCTGGCCAGCCCGGCGCTGGTGCAGCTGTGCATGGGTGTGCCCTGGGGCGCGCCCAACGACCTCAACACGCTGATGGCCATGGTCAACAACATCCCCGACGATTGGATCTGGTCGGCCTTTTCCCTGGGCCGCGACCAGATGCCCTATGCTGCGGCGGCGATACTGGCGGGAGGCAACGTGCGCGTCGGTCTGGAGGACAACCTGTTTCTCGACAAGGGCGTGCTGGCCACCAACGCGCAGCTGGTCGAGCGGGCGGTGACGATCGTGGAGAACATGGGTGCCAAGGTGATGGGTCCGGCGGCCGTGCGCGAAAGGCTGGGCCTCACCAAGCGGGCCCCGGCGTCGGCATGAGCCTGCGGCGAAAGGGCGGATGACGGTCGCTTTCGGAAGAAGGTTGGCTGACCGATTACGTCTCTCGGGGTGCCGCGCTCAGGACTACCGATTGGGCACAAGGTGGGACCTCCGAGCCGTTCGACCGCCCATGTAGAGGCGCGGGGCAGATATCCCGCCCATTATATCCCAAGCCCGAATAATCAAATCCGAAAACAGCCGGTTTTCCAATACTACGCAGGAGATACTTTAGGCGGCAACGGGATAACCCTTTCGAGGACATGACGGATGAAGGCAATCGGCTACCGCGCGGCAGGCGCGGCTGACAATTTGGAAATCATCGAGGCGGACCGGCCCGAGCTTCGCCCGCGCGACCTGCTGATCGAGGTCAGGGGCGTCTCGGTCAACCCGGTGGACGTCAAGCTGCGCGCGGCGGTGCAGCCCGAAGGCGGCGCGCGGATTTTGGGCTTCGATGCGGCGGGGGTCGTGGTGGAAATCGGTGACGAAGTCACGGGCTACGAGGTGGGTGACGAGGTCTTCTATGCCGGTGACGTCACACGCGCTGGCACGAATGCAGCGCTTCACGCGGTCGATGAACGGATCGTCGGGCGCAAGCCCGCCAGCCTCGATTTCGCCGAAGCCTCTGGCCTGCCGCTGACCACGATCACGGCGTGGGAGATGCTGTTCGAGTCCTTCCGCCTGACCGAAGGGGGCGGCACAGGCCAGACCCTGCTCGTCATCGGCGGGGCCGGTGGCGTGGGGTCGATCCTGATCCAGCTGGCCAAGGCACTGACCGGTCTCACTGTGATTGCGACCGCCTCGCGCCCCGAGACGCAGGATTGGGTGCGCAAGATGGGGGCCGATCACGTGGTGGATCATCGCGGCGATCTCGCGGCGCAGGTGGCCGAGCTGGGCCTGACGCCCGGATATGTCGCCGCGCTGACCGCGACGGATCAGCACTGGCCCGCAATCATCGACCTGATCGCGCCACGCGGTCAGATCGCGCTGATCGACGACCCCGAGACGCTGGACATCAAGCCCGCGAAGCCCAAGGCACTGAGCATCCACTGGGAGTTCATGTTCACCCGCTCGATGTTCGGGACGGAGGACATCGGCGCCCAGCGGGAGCTGCTGAACCGGGTTTCCGAGATGATCGACGCGGGCAAATTGCGGTCCACCGTCACCGAACGAGTGGGTCGGCTGAGCGTCGAGGCCCTGCGCGCCGCGCATCTGCGACAGGAAAGCGGCCGGGTGATCGGCAAGCAGGTTCTGGACGGGTTCTGAGGCAGTTCTGACAGGAGATCGAAGATGTTGGACGAGACCGGACAGGCGGCCTTCCCGAGATTGAACCGCGCCTACAATTCCGTCTTCAGGCCGGGACGGATGAGCATCGGGCTGGTCGTTCCGCTCGAAGCCTATCCGAATGCTGCCGTGCCCGACATGGCCCGTCACATCGAGCGCGCGCGGCTGGCCGACAGCCTCGGCTTTTCGGCGCTGTGGCTGCGGGACGTGCCGTTCAACGTGCCTTCCTTCGGCGATGCCGGACAGCTCTTCGATCCCTTCGTCTACCTTGGGGCGCTGGCGGCCTCGACGCGGGACATCGCACTCGGCGTGGCCAGCATCGTCCTGCCATTGCGCCACCCGGCCCATGTGGCCAAGCCGCCGCTTCGGCGGATGTGCTCTCGGGCGGGCGGCTTCTGCTCGGTGTCGCCTCTGGCGACCGGCCCGACGAATATCCCGCCCTGAACATGGGCTTCGAGGAACGCGGCGAGCGGTTCCGCGACAGCGTGGACTACATCCGGGCCATGGCCGAGGACTACCCGCGCCGCCAGACCGCCCACGGAACGCTGTCGGGCGGGATCGACATGTTGCCCAAGCCCGCAAGCGGCCGCCTGCCGCTTCTGATCACGGGCGGCAGCCAACAATCTCCCGACTGGGTCGCGCGGAACGGCGATGGCTGGATGACCTATCCGCGCGATGCGGCGACGCAGGGCCGCGTGGTCGGCGAGTATCGCCGCCGGATCGCCGAAGCCGGTCTGCCCGACAAGCCGGTGATGCAATCGCTTTACATCGATCTCGTCGCGCAGGCGGATGCGGCACCCCGACCGATCCATCTCGGCTTTCGGTCGGGCACGGACCACCTGCGGCGCTACCTGACCGAGGTCCGCGATCTCGGCATCAACCATGTTGCCCTGAACCTGCGGTTCAACGGCGCGGACATCGAGGACACCATGCGGCGGCTGGCGGACAAGATTCTGCCCGAGTTTCACAGCTGAGGAGACACCAATGCCCAAGACGATCCTGATCACCGGCGCGACCGACGGCATCGGCCTGCTGACCGCGAAGACGCTGGCCGCGCAGGGCCATACCGTCCTGCTTCACGGGCGCAGCGCCGAAAAGCTGGAGGCCGCGGCCAAGGAGGTGGGTGGCACGCCCGAGAGGTTCCGCGCCGACCTGTCGCGCCTCGATGAGGTCGGGGCTCTGGCCGAAGAAATCCAGAGCCGCCACGACCGCATCGACGTGCTGATCAACAACGCGGGCGTCCTCAAGACCCCCCAGGCCCGGACGCCTGAGGGGCTCGATACCCGCTTTGTCGTCAACACCCTTGCGCCTTACCTGTTGGCGCAGCGCCTGCTGCCGATCATTCCGAAAGACGGCCGCGTGGTGAACCTGTCCTCGGCGGCCCAAGCACCCGTGGATGTCGAGGCCCTGCGTGGCAGGCACGCGCTCGATCACATGGCTGCCTATGCCCAGAGCAAGCTGGCCATCACGATCTGGACGCAGGAGATGGCCAGCGCCCATCCGGACGGCCCGGCCTTCATCGCCGTGAACCCCGGCTCCTTGCTGGCCTCCAAGATGGTCAAGGAAGGCTTCGGCGTGGCGGGCAACGACCTGTCGATCGGTGCCGACATCTTGGGCCGGGCCGCGCTGTCGGACGAGTTCGCAGACGCGTCGGGGCGCTATTTCGACAATGACAGCGGGCGCTTCGCACAGCCCCACCCGGCGGCGGGCGACAAGGGCCAGGTCGCCGCAATCATGGAGGCGATCCGCGAGCTTGTCGCTGACACCAACTGAGAAGCGGTTCAAGCGATCGCAATCGGTGTGAAACGACATCCGTCATAGCCAGCCGATCCTCGTAGGCAGGATCGGCTGTCGTCGCGACGCCTGTTGTTCCAAGGGCCAGCCGTGCGGAGCCGTCTCGACACAGAACGTGCAGTATCAAGACCTATCTCTGGAACGCCGACCTTCTGCGGAGATCGGCGTTTTTCTACTCGAGGCAGAACTTCGAACCCATGCCGCGCGACCATGTCGCGATCCGACCAAAGCCTCTCGTTGCCTGTCCGTGTCACGGCTTCCCCTCCCCCATAAGGGGGCCTTTTCACCTCACGACCTAAGAAAGGCTCAGGCCATCGGCTTGATCGGGCACAGGCGACGTTCGTGGCCAAGGGAGCGGTTGTCCCGAAAACCTCAGAGCGAAGCAGGTTCGGTGCCATGAGACGGATCGGCCTACCGGCGGCCGATTATCGTCCATTTCGGAAAACTGAACTCCGATCATGCCGGATTATATTACCGGCTACGCTCCCGTATCTCATGTCCAACGCAACACCCGGCAGGAGAGACCGATGAAAGCCATGACCCTGAACGACTACGGCACCGAAGCATCCTTCGTGGAAGCCGACATGCCGCGTCCGGCGGCCGCGCCCGACCAGGTCCTCGTCCGCGTCAAGGCGACGAGCGTCAATACGATCGACACGATGATCAAGGCCATGGGCAAGGACCTGCCCCTGTCGCCCGACCTGCCCGCCGTGCTGGGCATGGATTTCGCCGGTATCGTCGAAGAGGTCGGTGAGGACGTGACCGGTTTTGCCATGGGCGACGAGGTCTATGGCTGTGCCGGCGGATTGGCCGATCTTCAGGGCGCACTGGCGGAGTTCATGTCCGCCGACGCCCGGCTGATCGCGCACAAGCCCAAAGCCTCTCGATGCGCGAGGCCGCCGCCTTGCCGCTGGTGGGCATCACGGCTTGGGAAGGGCTGCACCGGGCGGGCGTCGCCACCGGGCAGAAGGTGCTCGTGCAAGGCGGCGCGGGCGGTGTGGGGCATCTCGCCGTGCAACTGGCCCACCATCTCGGGGCCGAGGTGTCGGCGACCGGCACCGGCGACAGCCAGCTTTCGGTGATCGAAGGCTACGACGCCCGGCCCATCGATTTCGCGGTCGAGAAGATCGAGGACTACGTCGCGGCCCACACCGGCGGGGCCGGTTTCGACGCGGTGTTCGACACGGTCGGCGGGGCCAACCTGACAAACTCCTTCGCGGCGGCGGCACTGAATGCCCATGTGGTCACGACGGTCGCCCTGTCGGAAATCGACCTGTCTCCTGCCCACTTCAAGGGGCTGTCGCTGCACATCGTCTTCATGCTGCTGCCCATGCTGCATGACGTCCGGCGCGAGGTTCACGGTGAGATACTCGCAAACCTCGCCAAGCTGATCGATGCCGGTGCGGTAAAGCCGCTGCTGGACGAGCAGAGGTTCGACCTGAGCCAGATCGGCGAAGCCTATGCCCGGCTGCAAAGCGGTCAGGCGATCGGCAAGGTGGTTGTCGAGGTCTGATTTCGACCTGCGGACCGGGCGTCGCGTCGCCCGGTCATCCCCTGCGATCCTGACGGATACGCCGTCCGGGAACCCGTGCAGGCCAACGGCACCGGGAGCGGCCATGCCTGTTCCGGCACGGCGTTGTCTCCCGCTAACTCTCGGCCGCCACCAGATGCCCATCGCCCACATCGCGGAGCGCCTCGCGGCGGGGCATCGCGCCGCGCGGCAGGACCGGGCTCGGCACCTCGCCCTGCGGCCGTGAGAAGGGCGGCACGACCCGGGCCGGATCGGGGACCGGCACGGCAGCGATAAGCTGGCGCGTATAGGGGTGGCGCGGATCGCCGAAGAGCTGTGAGCGCGTGCCCATCTCGACGATCTGCCCCAGCCGCATCACCGCCACCCGGTCCGAGACATTCTCGACCACCGCCATGTCGTGGCTGATGAAGAGATAGGCGATGCCGAATTCGGTCTTCAGCGCCCGCAGCAGGTCGAGCACCCGCGCCTGCACGCTCACATCGAGCGCCGAGACGCTCTCGTCGGCGATGATCAATCTCGGGCGAAGCGCCAACGCGCGGGCGATGCAGATCCGCTGCCGCTGCCCGCCCGAGAACTCGTGCGGGTAACGGTCGATCTGTTCGCGCTCCAGTCCGACCCGCTCGAACAGGGCCTCGACCTCTGCCCGCCGCTCGGGGGCGGTGCCGATGCCGTGGATCAGCAACGGCTCGGCCACCAGATCGCCAACCCGCATCCGCGGATCGAGCGAGGCCATCGGGTCCTGAAAGATCATCTGCACGCCGCGCCGGAAGGCGGCGTCGGGCCGCTGCCCGCTCTCGAGCCTGCGCCCCGCCACTTCGAGCCGCCCCTCAAAGGGCACCAGACCGGTCAGCGCCTTGGCGATGGTCGACTTGCCGCAGCCGCTCTCACCGACCAGCGAAAAGGTCTCGCCTGCGCGGATCTCGAAACTCACCCCCGCCACGGCGTGGACGGCGTGCGTCGCGCGGTTGAGCAATCCGCCGCGAATGTCGAAGCGCACGCGCAGATCCTCGACCCGCGCCACTGCTTCGGCGCTGCTCGGGGTCCCCGCCCCCTCGCCGCGCCCCATGCGCGGCACCGCAGCCAGAAGCGCGCGCGTGTAGGGCTGTTTCGGGGCCGCGAATATCTCGCGCACCGGGCCCTGCTCGACCATGCGACCCGACTGCATGACGACGACGCGATCGGCCATCTCGGCCACCACGCCCATGTCGTGGGTGATCAGGATGACGGCGGTGCCGAGATCGCGCTGCAGATCGCGCAAGAGTTCCAGCACCTCGCGCTGCACCGTCACGTCGAGTGCTGTGGTCGGCTCGTCGGCGATGAGCACGTCGGGGCGCAGCGCGATCGCCATGGCGATCATCACCCGCTGCCGCATGCCGCCCGACAGCTCGTGCGGATACTGCTTCAACCGCGCTTCGGGCTGCGACATGCGGACCGCGCGTAACGCTTCGATGGCGCGGGCGCGCGCTTCGCTGCGCGACAGGCTTTCATGCGCCTCGATCGCCTCGGTAAGCTGGCGGCCGATGGTCAGCACCGGGTTGAGCGAGGTCATCGGCTCTTGGAAGATCATCGCGATCCGCGCGCCGCGCAGCATGCGCATTCGCCGCTCTGGCAGGCGCAGCAGGTCGGTCTCTCCGAGCCGGATCGCCCCGCCCGAGACATGCACGGCCGGTGGCGGCAGCAGCCCCATGATCGCCAGCGAGGTGAGCGATTTGCCCGACCCGCTTTCGCCCGCGATGGCCAGCGTCTCGCCGCGCGCAAGATCGAAGGACAAGTCTTCCACCAGCACACGCGGCCCTTCTTCGGTCCGCACGGAAACCTCCAACCCCTCGACCGAAAGCACCGGCAGTGCGTCCGGGACCTGTTCGGCCCCGGACAATGTCGTGACAGCCGCGTTCATTCGAACACGCAGCGCGGGAAGTAGAAGCTGACCACCCAGTTCGGCTGATCGACGATCTCGGAGATCCGCAGATCGCCGCAGGTCGAGACCAGCATGTAGGCGTCGACCGCCGCCATCTGCCGCGTGGCGCAAAGGTGATCGACCATCCCCGCCACCGCGTCGCGCGAGGCCGACATCAGGTCCGGCCCGATGCCGGTCGTCACCTCGTAACCCTTGACGTCGAGATGCCGTGTCACCGGCCCCGCCGTGGTGAAGCGCGGGAATTTGAGGTTTGCGTCCTTCACCAGATCGATGGTGAGCACCGCGTCCATCGGACTTTCGATCGCGGTGCCGCAGACCTCGCCATCGCCCTGCGCGGCATGGGTGTCACCGACCGAGAACAGCGCCCCCGCCACCTCGACCGGCAGGTAGAGCACCGTTCCGGCGGCGAGGTCGCGAATGTCGAGATTGCCGCGACCCGGCGCGGCGGCACGATCGAATGCAGGCCATTCTCGGCCAGCGCATTGCCGATGGTGCCGCAAAACGGCTTGAGCGGCACCCGGCCATGTTCGCCGAAAAGTGCCGGTTCCAGCGTCTTCGCGTCATACTTCCAGACCGTCAGTGCCGGGTCGGTGAACTGATCCGCCAAGAGGCCAAAGCCCGGTATGTTGGCGGTCCAGCCCCAGGCCGAGCCGCTCTCCTCGCGCGGGGCGAAGCTGTCGATGGTGATCTTGAGCGCGTCGCCGGGCTCCGCGCCTTCGACGAAGATCGGCCCCGAGACCGGGTTGATCTTGCCGAAGTCGAGGGTCTTGACGTCCTCGACCGTGCTCGTGGGCCCGAGTTGGCCCGCCGAGGAATCCATGCAGTGAAAGGCGATCTGCGCGCCGGGCTCCACCCTTTCGGCCGGGGCGATGGAATTGTCCCAGCCGAAATGATGCTGCGCGCCGTGAATGGTGTAGTCGCAGTTCTGGCACATGTTACTGCTCGGTCACGTAGACATAGTCGTAGTTCACCGGGATCGAGACCGGGTCGACATAGAGCGCATCGTCACCGCCCATGCGCTCGGACTTCATGGTGTAGCGCTGCTCGTTGAAGACCGGCACCCAAGGTGCGTCCTCCATCACCTTCATGTAGACCTCGGACCACTTGGCGAGCCGGTCCTCGGCCTGGCCTGGATCGGCCATGGCGTCGGCCTCGGCGGCCATCGCGTCGAGCTCCTCGTTGCAGTACCACGACCAGTTCCAGCCGCCCGGCACCGCACCCGCGCAGCCCAAGATCGGGCCATAGAAGTTCGACGGATCCGGGAAGTCGGCGATCCAGGCCATGCCACCCGACCAGATCATCGGCGCTTGGCTCTCCTCGCCACCCGCTGCGATCACGTTGGCTTGGGCCAGCGACTGGATCGAGGCGTCGATGCCGATCTGGCTCAGATCCTGCTGGATCGCCTGCGCGATGCGCGGGTTGGGATCGGTGTTCATCACGAAAAGCTCGGTCTCGAACCCGTCCGCGTGGCCGGCCTCGGCCAGAAGCGCCTTGGCCGCCTCGACGTCGTAGGCATAGCCTCATGGCCCTCGGTGTAACCCGGCATGGTGGGCGGCAGCGGCTGGTTCGCGGGCACGGCGCGGCCGTTGATGATCTGGGTGATCCGGTCCTTGTTGATCGCCATGTTGACGGCCTGCCGCACCTTGGGATCGTCGAAGGGCGCGATCCGCGTGTTCAGCGTGATATAGCCCGTGTGCAGCTGCCCGCCTTCGACCACGCGCTCGGCCTGAGCCGGGTCGTTCATCACCTCGACGAACTTGGCGGGCGGGATGCCGTCGCCGGGCACGTCGACCTCGCCGTTCTGAAGCCGCAGAAGGGCCACGATCGGCTCCTGACCCACTTCGAAGGTGATCTGGTCGAGATAGGGCACGCCCTCGCGCCAGTGATCTTCGAACTTCTCGAACACGAGCCTCTGGCCGATGGTCCATTCACCAAGCTTGAAGGCGCCGGTGCCCACGGGCTCCTTGCCGAAATCGCCGCCAGCCGCCTCGACCGCCTCCTGCGGCACGACGCTCGCGAAGTTGAGCGCCATCACGTGCAGGAAGGTCGCGTCGGGCCGGGTCAGCGTGATCTCGACGGTGCTGTCATCGACCACCTTCACCCCCGACAGACCCTCGGCCTCGCCCGACGACGCGGCGTCGAACCCCTCGATCGCGCCGAAGAAGCCGGCACCGGGTGATTGGGTCTCGGGGTCGGTGACGCGGTCGAGCGAGTATTTCACGTCCTCGGCCGTCATCTCGCGGCCGTTGTGGAAGGTCACGCCGGAGCGCAGCTTGAAGGTATAGGTGAGCCCGTCATCGGAAATCTCGTAGCTCTCGGCGAGGCCGGGACGCAGCTCGGTGGTGCCGGGGACGTAGTCCATCAGACCGTCGAAGACCGACTTGATCATCGACCAGTTCTGCCAGTCGTAGCCGATCGCCGGGTCGAGCGTGGCGACGTCGTCCTTATAGGTGATGGTGATCGCGCCGCCCGTCCGGGCCTCGGGATCGGGGGTGTAGTCCTGCGCCATGGCGGGCACGGCAAGTGCTGCGATCAGCGCGGTCGAGGTCAGAAGTCTCTTCATGTTCACTCTCCTGTCGGGGTCGTTTCTTGGTTGGTCGTCCGGGGTCTCAGCGCAGCTTGATGCGCGGATCGATGAGCGGGGTGACGAGGTCGGCCAGCAGGTTGCCGATGACGATGGCGCAGGCCGAGACCAGCGTGACGCCCATGATGATCGGAATGTCGACACGCTGGATCGCCTGCCACGCGAGTTGGCCGATGCCGGGCCAGCCGAACACGCTCTCGACCACGACGATGCCGCCCATGAAGATGCCGATGTCGATGCCGATCATCGCGATCACCGGCAGGATCGCGTTCGGAAGCGCGTGGCGCAGGATCACCCGGCGGCGCGCCAGCCCCTTGGCTCGCGCGGTGCGGATGTAGTCGGCGCGCAGCACGTCGACCATCGAGGAGCGCATCATCCTGCTGTACCAGCCCGATCCCATGATCCCGAGCGTCACCGAAGGCAGCACCAGATGCGCCCATGTGCCGTAGCCGCCGATCGGGAACCAGCCGAGCTGCACCGCGAAGACGTAGAGGAGTAGCAGGCCCACCACGAATTGCGGGGCCGAGACGCCGACGAAGCTCGCGATCATCAGGGTCTGGTCGGTGGCTGTGCCGCGTCTCAGTGCCGCGATCACCCCCATGGTGAGGCCCAGCACCAGCTCGCAGCCGATCGCGCCCGCCATCAGGAGGAGCGAGGCCGGAAGCCGCGCCGCGATCAGCGTGCCGACCTCGGTGCGTTGCAGGTAACTGCGGCCCAGATCGCCCTGAACCAGCCCGGTGAGATAGCGCCAGTATTGCACCAGAAGCGGCTGATCGAGGCCGAGCTGCTGGCGGATGTTTTCCACCGTCTGCGCCGTCGCCGAGCGTCCGGCAATCTGGCGCACCGGGTCGGCGGGCAGCGCGTAGAGCAGGAAGAAGGTGATGAACGAGACCCCGAGCAGGATCAGCACCGAGACCATAAGCCGGCGGATCAGATAGGCGGCCATCAGTCGCGCCCCCTTTGCGTCGGGTCGAGCACGTCGCGCAGCGCGTCGCCCAGAAGGTTGAAGGACAGCGCGAGGATCAGGATCGCGGCGCCGGGAAAGAACACCAGCCAGGGGGCGGCCTGGAAATAGGTCTGGTTCTCGAAGATGATGTTGCCCCATGACGGCGTCGGCGGCTGCACCCCGATGCCGAGGAAGCTCAGCGTCGCCTCCAGAAGCACTGTGGTCGAGATGCCCAGCGTGCCCCAGACGATGATCGTCGGCACCAGATGCGGCAGGATGTGGCGGATGAGGATCCGCGCATGCCCCGCGCCCAGCGTCTTCTCGGCGGCGATGAACTCGCGCTCGGCCAGCGAGGTGGTCTCGGTATAGAGCACCCGGGCCGTCTGCACCCAGTTCACGATGGCAATCACCATGGCGACGATCCACAGCGACGGCTGAAAGATCGCGGCGAGGCAGATCGCAAGCAGGAGCGCGGGAAACGCCATCATCAGGTCGGTGAAGCGCATCAGCACCGCGCCGTAGAAGCCGCGGAAGTATCCGGCGGTGACGCCGATCACCGTGCCGATCACCAGCGCGATGCCGTTGGCCACCACCCCGATGATCAGGGAGGTGCGCGCGCCGTAGAGGATCCGGGTCAGCAGATCGCGACCCAGAAGATCGGTGCCGAGCAGAAAATCGGCATTGGGCGGCAGCGGCGCGCCGGTCAGGGTGAGCCCTTCGAACCGCTGCTCGTTCGGGTCATAGGGGGTGAGCCACGGCGCGAGGATCGCCCCCGCCACCACCGCCACGATCAGGCCGAGGCCGAACAGCGCCAGCTTGCGCCGCATCAGCCGCGCCCATACGCCCTTGGGGCGCGGCCCGGTCACGGGCAGCAGTGCGCGCACCGGCTGGGTGCCGCTGGTGTCAGACATCATGTCCCTTTCGCAATCCGGTCGTCTCGTCGGTGTCGGCGGTCTCATCGGTCCCGCCGGGGTCGGCGGCGATACGGCGCGCCGCCTGTTCGATGGTCTCGCGCCACGCCATGGCGAGGGCGCGCAATTGCGCATAGGCCTCGTCCTCACTGCGGCCCCGCGCCATCAGCATCAGCACTGCGCGCACGATGGTCTGGCGTTCGGCCAGCCTCGCCTTGAGGGTGGCAATCTCGCCGCTGGCCTGGCACCGCGCCTCGAAGCCCTGCCGGGCGATCAGCAGCGCCGAATACCCTCCCGCCGCGCCGATGGGCTTGAGCAGATGCGCATCCGCCCCCTGCCCCAGCGCCCATTCGATCCGCCCCGGCGCCTCCGAGCCGATGAGCGCGATCATCGGCATCGGCGCCTCGCCCGGTGGCCACGGAAACATCGCGTCGTGGCATTGGTCGGCGTCGAAGAACACGAAATCGGCGGCCAGCGCCTCCGGCCCGAGTTCGGGCCAGACCGCCACCGCGCGCAGTCCGATTGCCGCGAGCTGGCGGCTCAACGCCTGCACTGAGGCGTGCGGGCGGTGCAGCACCAGCGCGGTCGCGCCGCCAAGCTCGGGCGTGGCGAAGCGGCGGCTCATGTCACGAGCTTCAGCGTCGGGCGCATGGCGCCGGGCCAGCGTTCGCGCCGCGCGAGGTATGGATCGGCCTCGACCGCGGCCTCGCTGTGCATCACCCGAAACCGCCCCCCCTCGACCCGCGCGATCAGCACCGGCTGCATCATGTGATGCGTCTCGGGGTCGATGCCATGCCGGGGCAGCGCCGCCCGTGGCCCCGCGATCTCGAGATCGGCCAGCGCCATGACCGCCCGGTGCGCCGCCGCTTCGAGCGACGAATCGAGCATCCGCGCCCCGGCCATGCTCTCGGACCGGCCCCCTGCGAAAAACGGCCCCGCCGAGATCAATCCCTCGGCCAGCTCCCCGAGGGCCGGAAGCTCGCATTCGGTGAGGTTGCACGACAGCACCGGGCAATGCCCGTCGGCGAAATCGGGATCGCTCTCGCGCAGCTCGCGCATCGCCGCGAGAAAGGCGTAGGAGGAATTGCCGATCAGGTTGTTGAGCACGAAATCCGGCTTCGTGGCGCGGATCTCGGCGATCAGCCGGGCCACGTCGACATCACCCAGCGGCAGGTTCCGCTCGCCGGTGACGACGCCATTGTCGCGGCCGATCGCCTCGCGCGCCACCCGGTTCATCTCCCAGCCCCAGATGTAGTTCGAGCCGACCAGATAGCCGCGCCGCCCAAAGCGCGAGAACACCCAATGCAGCAGCGGCAACAGATGCTGGTTCGGGCAGGCATGGGTATAGATCACCCGGTCCGAGGTCTCGAACCCCTCATAGGGACAGGCATACCACAAGGTGCCGCCCGCCTTTTCCAGCGCCGGGATCACCTCCTTGCGGCTCGACGAGGTGACGCAGCCGACCACGTGGCGGATCTCGCGGTCGCGCAGGATCTCGGTGCAATGCGGCTCGTAGAGGTCGAGATTGCCGCCCGGATCGCGCGCCACCACCTCAATCGTCAACGCGCCGTCGGGATCGGCATTGAGATCCGAGATCGCCGACAGCGCGCCCCGGCGACAAGCCTCCGACAGGGCGGCATATTCGCCGACGCTGGAATACAGCAAGCCTATCGTGATGTCGCGGCGCATGATCACCCATAAAAAAAGCCCGCACCGGACCACGAAATACGCGTTCCGAAACGGGCGTGACTGCCATCCGGCGAAGGCCGGGTTTGGGAGAAGCATCCTACGGCACCCGGCACCGGGTCAAGCCATACTTCAGGTTATTGCTTTTCGAAGGCCGGACCATTGCCCCAAGACCCGTTCGGCCGCAGCTTTGCGCATCTTGCTTGCGAAAGCGGCACGGCGTCGATGATTCATCGCGCCTGCCCTGCCGGAGGCGCATGCCGGTCATTTCACCGATGCGGCTTGCCGCGCGGCGTCATGGCGGGTTTCATGGCGACAACCCAAGGAGGAGGGCACGATGAGGCATTCAAGGTTCATGACCGCTATTCCATTCCTGCTGGCCCCGGTACCGCTGCTGGCGCAGCAGGCCGCCGACGCCGTCACGACCGAGGGCACCTCCTCGGGTGAGATCGCCGGACTGTCCGAGGCCGCCCGCGCCGCGATGGAGGCCAAGTCGGCGGGCCGACCGGTCGAAGCCGAAAACTGGATGGTCGCCGCCGCCAATCCCCTCGCGGTCGAGGCCGGGGCCGAGGTGCTGCGCGCGGGCGGGACGGCCGCGGACGCGATGGTCGCGGTGCAGGCGGTTCTGGGTCTCGTGGAGCCGCAAAGCTCGGGCCTGGGGGGTGGCGCCTTCCTCGTCTGGTACGACGCTGAGACGGGGGAGCTGACCACGCTCGACGGTCGCGAAACCGCGCCGCTGGCCGCGACGCCCACATTGTTCCAAGACGAGAGCGGCCAGCCGCTCGACTTCTTCGACGCCGTGGTGGGCGGCCTGTCCGTCGGGACCCCCGGCACGCCGCGCCTGCTCGAGGCCGCGCATGAGAGATGGGGCAACTCCGACTGGGCGGGCCTGTTCGACGCGGCCATCCGCCATGCCGAGGAGGGCTTCGAGGTTTCACCACGCCTCGCCGGGCTGGTCGGCGACGATGCGGATCGGCTGCAGCGGTTTGAAGGCACGGCCGCGTATTTCTTTCCGGGCGGCACCGCCATCGCGCAAGGCGACATGCTGAAGAACCCAGAATATGCCGAAACGCTGCGCGCCCTCGCCCAAGGCGGAGCGGACGCTTTCTACGAGGGCGGCATCGCCGCCGACATCGTGGCGACGGTGCGGGATGCCGAAGGCAATCCGGGCGTGCTCTCCGAGCGCGATCTCGCGATCTACGACGTGGTCGAGCGCGACGCGGTCTGCGCCGATTACCGCGACTACGAGGTCTGTGGCATGGGGCCGCCCTCCTCGGGCGCGCTCACCGTGGGACAGATCCTCGGCATGCTCCAGACCTACGACCTCGCTGGCATGGGGCCTGACAGCGCCGAGGCATGGCGGCTGATCGGCGACGCCTCGCGCCTCGCCTTTGCGGATCGCGGCCGCTACATGGCCGACAGCGACTACGTGCCGATGCCGACCGAGGGCCTCGTCGATCCGGCCTATCTCTCCGGGCGGGCCGCGCTTCTGGCGGGCGACGACGCGCTGCCCGAGGTGGCGCCGGGCGAGCCCGAGTGGCAGCACGCGACGCTTTGGGGTGACGACGTCTCGATCGAGCTGCCCTCGACCAGCCACATCTCCATCGTCGACGAAATGGGCAACGCGCTGTCGATGACCACGACCATCGAGAACGGCTTCGGCTCGCGGCTCTTCGTACGCGGGTTTCTTCTGAACAACGAGCTGACCGATTTCAGCTTTGCCACGCATGAGGAGGGCCGCCCCATCGCCAACCGGGTCGAGCCGGGCAAGAGGCCGCGGTCCTCAATGGCACCCACGATCGTGATGCAGGGCAACGCGCCCGTGCTGGTCGTGGGCAGCCCCGGCGGCAGCCGGATCATCGGCTATGTCGCGCAGGCCATCGTCAACTGGGCCGATTGGGGCATGGACGTGCAGCAGGCTCTCGCCGCGCCGCATCTGGTGAACCGCTTCGGAACCTTCGACCTCGAGGCGGGCACCGACGCCGAGGCGATCGAAGGCCCGCTGCAGGAAATCGGCTATGAGACCGAAATTCGCGACCTGACATCGGGGCTGCACGCGATCGAAATCGGCGAAACGCTCAAGGGCGGCGCCGATCCGCGGCGCGAGGGTATCGCCTTGGGCGACTGACCCCCTGCCCCGGCCAGTGGGATCGCGGCGCCCGCCATGTGCCGGGCGCCGCGATTTCTCATTCTGCCGGGGCGCGGTCCCCGGCCACCGGCGTCGTCGTACCCATCGAAGCATAGGCGTCATGCGTTTCGCTGCCCATGTTGTGCTCGGCCTCGGCGTCGCTACGGAACCGCTGGCGGTGACGATGCACCATCAGGTTGTCCCAGCGCAGTGCCCGGATCAGGCCCCACGCGATGAGCACAAGCACCACCGCGAAGGGAAAGCCCGCGATCACCGCCGCCGCCTGCAACGCGCCCAGGCCCCCTGCCAGCAGCAGCACCGAGGCCACCGCCCCTTCGGACACCGCCCAGAAGATGCGCTGCACCTTCGGGGGGTTCGGATCGCCGCCTGCGGTCAGCATGTCGATCACGAAGCTGCCTGAATCCGACGAGGTCACGAACCACATCACGATCAGCACCGTCGCAAAGAGTGAGGTGAAGCCCGAGAACGGGAAATAGTCGAGCAGTGCGAACATGGTGTTGGCATAGTTCTCGCGCGTGGCATCGACCAACGCCGTATCCCCTGTGAGCGAGATCGAGATCGCCGTGCCGCCGAACGCGGTGAACCAGAAGAACATGATCGAGCATGGGATCAGCATCACGCCGAGCATGAACTCGCGCACCGTGCGGCCACGGCTGATGCGCGCCACGAAGACACCGACGAAGGCGCCCAGCTCACCCACCAAGCCCAGTAGAAGATGGTCCAGCTTTCCTGCCAGTTGCCCGCGTCGTTGCCGCCCTGCCAGCCCTCGTTCCAGGTGCCGAGTTGCACGAGACGGCTCAGGTAGTAGCCGTAATTGTCGACGAAGCTGTCGAGGATGAACAGCGTCGGTCCGACGATCACCATGAAGGCGAGAAACAGCAGCGTCAGGACGATGTTGATATTGGACAGCCGCTTGATGCCGCCATCGAGACCGGCGACGACCGACAGCGTCGCCATGCCGGTGATCGCGGCGATGATCGCAATCTGCACCGCGACGTTGTTGGGCACGCCGAAAAGCTCGCTCAGCCCCGCATTCACCTGCGTGGCACCCAGACCAAGCGAGGTGACGATGCCGAACATGGTGCCGAAGACCGCGATGATGTCGACAAGATCGCCCCAGCGGCCATAGATCCGGTCGCCGATCAGCGGGTAGAGCGCCGAGCGGATCGCCAGCGGCAGGCCCTTGCGGAAGTGGTAGTAGGCCAGCGCCAGCGCTACCACCGCATAGATCGCCCAAGCGTGGAAGCCCCAATGCATGAAGCTGATCGCCATGGCCTCCTGTGCGGCGCGGACCGTCTCGGGGTCGGCATCGGGCGGCGCGAAGTAGTGATACATCGGTTCTGCCACGCCCCAGTAGATCAGGCCGATCCCGATGCCGGCGCTGAACAGCATCGCGGTCCACGAGAACAGCGAATATTCAGGGTTCTCGTCCATCCGCCCAAGTCGGACATCCCCGAACGGCCCGACCGCCATGAAGATGGTGAAGACCAGCAGCAGGTTGACGAGGATGATCATCGCCCAGCCGAAATAGCCAGCGAGCCAGCCCTGCACCGAGGTGAAGACGGTGTTGGCCAATTCGTCGAAGATCGCGCCGAACAGAATGAACCCGACGATCAACGCCGCCGAGGTGATGAACACGGGTCGGTTCACCTTGGGAAATATCCAGAACCGCTCCTGCGGTCTCATGCCTGACATCGTGCGCCCTCCAAGCAATGTGGTTCGGGCGCAACGTCCGGCGCCGCCGGTCGTTCATATTTACCTTGCGGCGGGAACCTGCGTCATGTGCGATATCAGTTGAGCAAAATCATGCTCAAGAGCGTCTGCTTTCAGCTTTTTGGGGAGTTCTGGACGAACTTCGAAACGACGAGTCGACATTTCTTCCCGTCTGTCCAGACCGCCACCAGATACTAATAGAAGCTTTTTATTCTATATACATCAAAGTATTAGCAGAGATTGGACGACCCGAAGTTACGTGGCCCGAGTGACTGCCGGTCTTGGAGGCCGCACCCAAGACATTGGGTACCGCCAAGATCGCGTCATTCGCGCTCGTAACGTCCGAGCAGCGCCAGCAAATCGCGTTCGAATTCGGCGCGGTTCTGTTCGGGCACATGGATATTGCGCACCGCAAGGGTCATGCCGCGCGCCGTTTCCTTGACCGCGACCGACCCGCCCCGCGGCAAATGCAGCTTGCGTCCCGTGGCACGAGGACGTGCAGGCTTGGGATGCGCCTCGTCAGGTATGTCCCTGGCGCCCTGCCCCCCCTGCCCCAGCGTCGGGGCAAGGATCCTCAGGTCGCGATGCGTGGCATCCGTCGGGGCCCGCTGCAACAGTTCCTCACGGTTGTGAAAACAGGTCAGGCCGATCGAGACCGTCGCCTGCGGCACGTTGAGCCGGCTGGCGATGGCGCGCTGGCTCATGTCCGGCAACAGCGATGCGATCTCGCCTACTGATAGCAACTGCTCCACCGGCGACAACGCTTGGCGCATGGTGTTTTCGGCGAAACGCTCCTCAAGGTCGGCCAGCGCCTCGACACTACGGCCAGTGGCCTTCAGCTCCGCAGCCGCTTGGCCGAGAGCCCGGGAGATATCCGTGGCAATCAAGGCCCGCACCGGCAGGCCAAGCTTGCGGCAGGCCGCGAGCCGACGCCGTCCCGATTGCAGCACGAAGCGCGTCGCGTCCTCGACCGCGAGCGGGTCCTCTTCGGCCGGGCGCCAAGCCGGGTCCTCGGGCCTGACCCGGATCGGCTGGGTTTGGCCGCGCTCGCGGATATTACGCACCAGCGCGTCGAAATCGGCATCGTCGCTCCAATCGCCGACCCGGTCCGTGCCGACCGCATCGATGATCGTGTCCGTGTCAAGTTCCAACGCGATCACACCGCGCATCACGCCCTCGCGGACCGCTGTCAGTCGCTCACGCGCGGCATCGAGCTCGCGCCGGGTCACCGCAATCTGGCCCTTGATGGCACCGCCCCACTGACCGCCGAGCGGCACTGCCTTGGCCGCAGCGCCGAGGCCTGACGTTCCTCGATCTCGTCCGAGGCCAACGGTTTCGCGTTCAGCTTGCGCTTTCTCATTCTTCCCACCTCGCCTTGATGAAGTCTCTTGCATAGCCACGGCTTGGCAGGGCGCTGCCCCAAACCACGTCGACCAGCGCGTCGTTCACCGCATTGGCGCTGTCGATGAAGGTCTTGGTCGAGGCCCGGCGCGACCGCGGCGGATCATATTCGTAGATGCTCTTGTACTCTTCTGCGGCATTGGCCACGGCGTCGGAGCGCGGATACCAGACCTGCAGGAACAACTCAGGTGCCCGCTGGTAGAGGTCTACGATCTGGTCGACATCCTTGTCGTTCGCCTCCTGCACGATCGTCGGCAGCACCACGTGACGCCCGATCCCGATCGCATCGGCCGAGGTTTCCTCGATATAGTCGAGATACTCGGCGATGTTCTGCGAATAGGTGCTGAGCGTGCTGAGGTCGAAGCCCTTCATCGTTTGCGGCACGATCACCGAGGTCGCCGCCACGAGGCCGTTGAGCTGCATCAGGGTCAGGCTGGGTTGCTGATCGATGACGATCACGTCGACGGTCTCACGCAGCGCCGCGGTATAGCGATCCACGTCGAAACTGCCATCGGCACGACGCAGGTCCGCGAAACGGGTCTTGGGACCGTAATCATCGTCCCAACGCTCGATTGCGTTCTTTAGCACCGAATGCACCGGGACCTGCGCGCGCTGCGCCAACAGGAACAGGCTGATGTCGCCGTTCTGAATGTCACTGCCACCCGGGATCAGTCGAATCCGGCCCATGGCGTTGGCTGCCACATCGCGTCGAGTTCGGCGGTCGGCCGGGTGACAAGGTCGGTTTCGCCCGGCTCGGAGACGCCCATGAAGGCGGCGACCGTGGCGATCTCGGGGTCGAACAGGTGCGACTCATCATCTGCGAAGTAGAGGCTGGCGGTGGCCTGCGGATCGCAGTCGATAAGGCCCACGCGCAAGCCGTAATTCATTGTCAGGTACTGCGCGAAATGCGCGGCCGACAGGCTTTTGCCGGTCCCGCCTTTCTGCGCCCCGAAGGTCACGATCTTCAACGGGTCGCCCGGTTGGCGCCAATGCAGGTAGGGACGTCGCCGGTTCGGCAGGCTTTGCAGATGCGCGCGGATCAGCATCAGCTCATCGAGCGTGTAGTGCCTTTCACGTCCATCCCTGACGCCTGCGGGAAAGCTCGGCTCTTCCTCCGCGCTCTTCGAGAGCATGCTCTCGTAATAGTTCTTGGTAAGGCCCAGCAAGTCGCCCACCTCGCGCATCGAAAACTTTTTCTCGACGCGCGAACGCATGGTCAAGTCTCGCCGAAGCCGGCTGTTGACGACCTGCATGGTGCTTGAGAGTTCACCTATGAACGTTCGCAGCATTCGGGTGGGCGCCTTTCTGTATGAGGTGATTACCACGGTAATCATCTTTAATTTCGAAGCCGATCTTGTGTCATCTGCGCAGCCACGTCAGCCCGCCATGTCGATAATTCATCTCCGGTCCGAGAGGTTGGCGTCGAAGCGTTGCCTCCAAGCTGCGATTCGGTGCGGGCTGATTACCACGGTAATCACGTCGCCGCTCGCGCTTGGAGCGTTGCGTGTCGTCGCAAATCGCTGCCCAGGAGCCGCAGTTTCACCTCGAGATCGGCAGGCGGCGATGGCAATTCCGCGATCATTGCCTTGAACTGCGGCAGCGTCGACATGCGTCGCCAATGTCTAGGCCATTGCGTCGCGAGATGCGCGCCAAGCCGTTGCAACAGACCGGATGCGTTCGGGCTCCGAGCGAGCAATCGCGTCTGGTCGTCGAGGAGCGGCTCTTCGATTACGATGCCGCGATCCTGCCAGAGGCGGCGCAAGGCAGATCGATCTCCGATGGGGCAGGGGGCGCGTTGTGGCGCGGTTGAGGTCCGGACCACTCGTTGGGTTTCGATGATCAGACCCCGGGGCACCTCGGCCTCGAAGTTCGGGAAGGGAGCGCTACCCTTGGCTTTTTGCCAACGCCGCACGAGATCGTCGACCACTACCACGGTCGCGTCATCGTGCCATGCAGTCGACGGGGCAGGGGCCGCCGCGGGGTGCCGCGCGGCAGTGTGGTTTACCTGATTATGGTTTTCTTCCTTAGGGCGTCCAGCAGGCTGAACGGGGCATTCGACAGGCTGAACCGGAGGAGTCGTCCGACGGTGCCGAAGCGCGGCCCGCCAATTGCGCCAAAAGGTGACGAGATAGCGCAGCCGGTAGTTGCCGCCATAACGACAGGTCTGCGTTTCGGTCCGCACGAGGCCGAGACCGCGCAGTTCCTTCACATGCGCCGAGACGCTGCCCTTGCTCTTGCCCATCATAGCGGCGAGCTGCGCCTGAGAAGGGTAGCACTCCCCGGTTTCGGAAGAGGCATGCGAGCACAGCAGAACCAAGGTTCGAAAGGCGCCGTCGCTCATCGGGAGGCTCATCAATTCTTGGGGCAGGGCGGTGTAACCGGTGGCTACGGGATTGAATTCAAGCATTTCGCACACTTTCGCGCTCTCGCGAGCCATAAAGGCTTGCAAAGGGATCGGGGCGGCTGCTAAAAGGAAGTTGTATAGGGCTTTAGCAGCCAGGACATTTAGAGAGCTCGGTCAGCGCCAACTGGTCGGGCTCTCGTCTTGTTCGTATGGGTCTCTAGATTGGCATCGGTATCCGGCTCTCTCTATAGGCAATGCTGTTAGCAGAAATGCACAATTGCCCCCAGTTAAGCAATCACAAAAGTGTATCACTTTCATCCCTGGACCGTGCGTTGCGTCGGGTCCGGTTGTAAGTCACTGAAATCAGGACCTTTAGAGATCAAGATCCCATCTTTGGGGGAAAAATCCAGCCGTCGGGACCAACCGATTCGCTTCGGATGGCAGGGCGCGACCGGCTTCTTGGGGAATCGGTGGACCGCGCGTGAGCTGCTCGTTCTCCTGTATTGCAGCGGCCGCAGTTCGTGGGGCAGGGCTGTGTATCGCCCGGTCCGTGAACTCCGAGGGCATTTGCCCGCTTCGTGAAAACCGGGCATGATCTCCAGAGTGGTTGTCAAACAGCCGACCATCTCGTCGAGATGCTCTATGCTTCGATCATCGATCTCCCTTGGACTTCTCGGCGCGATCGCCCTTGTGGCGGGCCTGAAGGCCGAACCGGCCACGGCCGATGAGGAGGTTCTACGCTGGCGCATGAACAGCCTGCTATACCCGAAACTCTTCGGTGAGGCCGGCAAGTATTTCGCGCAAGAGGTGCGCCGTTTGTCGGATGACAGCTTCATCATCGAGGTTCAAGACCGCCTCGTGCTCGATCAAGACAGCTTCGGCACGCTCGACTCCGGTCTGATCGACGCCGTCTGGGGCTCGGCCGGGCATCACCATCGCGAAGACCCTGCCTTGGCGATCTTCAGCGGATTTCCCTTCGGGCCGGGCCCCGTGGGCTTCACCGCATGGATGAAGGAGGGGGGCGGCGGCGAGGCGCTCGATGCGATCTATGCCCGCCATGGCCTGAAGAGCCTCTACTGCGGTATCCTGCCCGGTGAAGGGGGCGGCTGGTTTCGCGCGCCGATCGGGCAGGTCGAGGATTTGGATAGGCTGAGCATGCGCAGCTTCGGCTACGGCGCACGCACGCTCAGAAAGCTCGGCGTCGTCCCCTACGAGCTTCCGGCCGCGGATATCGGCCCGGCTCTGGCGACGGGGCTGATCGACGCGGCCGAGTTCTCGCTGCCGTCCATCGATGCCGATCTCGGACTGCCCGATGCGGTACGGCATCTCTACATGCCGGGATGGCAGCAACCGGCAACCTCTCTCGAAATCCTCATGCCGGAAAGGAGCTGGGTCGCGCTATCCGACAGCCAAAGGGACGCGATCGAAGAGGCTTGCGAAAATACCCTGTCATGGACCATCGCCACGGCAACGCAGCGGCAGGCCGAGGCCATCACCCGATTCCGCGCAGAGGGCGTGGAATTGCATGACTGGTCCGAAGGCATCCTCACAGCGCTTCGACGAGCGTGGGAGGAGGTGATCGCGGAGGACACCGCGCGCGACCCGTTGCTCGCCGAGGCGTGGGCGGGGTATCTGCGCTTTCAGGCTGGGCATGGCGCTGCGCGATTGAAGAACCAGGCCGAATAGCCGGCCTCACCCCGGCAGTCCCGCGCGTCTCAGGCCATCGAGAAACCTGTCGAGGCTGGCACGATCGGCCCACCCGTCGAGCGACTGTGCCACCGCGGCGATGCTCCGTTCCGGTCGTCGTCCCGAGGCCGCATCGATGACGGCTTTCGCCTCCTCCATCCTGCCCGACTGCGCGAGACTTGCAGCGAACAACCAACCGGGCCACCACCGCGTGCCGGTGAAGGTGCCTGCGCCATGGAGCGATCCGAACGTCTCCGCCGCGCGGGCCGGATTGCCTCCGATAAGGTAGCTCATTCCGGCGACATGCCGATACCAGTCGGGCGGGGACGGGTTGCGGCGCAGCGCCTGTTCGATCGTCTGCACGGCTTCGGCATCGCGGCCGGTCAGCGCCATCACATGCGCCAGCACGGCGAGGTTGTCGGGGTCTTCCGGATTGATCGTCACGGCCGCCCGCGCGTGGGACATGGCATCAAGAGGTGAGCGCATCTCCGGAAACGGAGCAAGCAGGCGCATTTCGGCGAGCAGGCGGTGCGCGCGGGCACCGCCACCAAGCGAGACGGCGCGCTCGACCATCTCGGCCGCCTGAGCTATCTCGCGCCGGCCACCGCCCCAGGAGATGTGCTGCACCTCCAGCCAATAGGTCAGCCCGAGGCTGGCCCATGCCTGCGCGTCTTCGGGGTCATCTCGCACCATGGTCGTGAGCAACGTGCGCGCGCGCGCGTTGTCTTCCCGCCTCTGCCAATCCCGAGCGTCGAGCAACTCGTCCGCCAGCAGCATCGCCGAATTTGCCGCCTCGGGCACCGGGTTCGAGAGATCCGGCTCCCGTTCCCACCAAAGGGCCAGGCTCGCCGCCGCTGCCGTCAAAGCGAGCCCCCCAACCCATGCCGACCGCCATCTTCGATCCGGTGTCTTCAACGAGACATCGTCCTCGACGAGCATGTATCCGCGCCGCGGCACGGTGCGCAGCAATTCCGCCCCACGAGGGCCAAGCGCACGGCGGATATCGCTGATGCAGTGGGCAAGGGAATCGTCCGACACGATCACGTCCGGCCAGGCCTCGCGGATGAGGTCATCCTTGCTCACCAGCTGGCCCCGCCGTATGAACAAAAGCTCGAGCACACGGTAGGATTTAGGGCGCAGGGCACACTCGGCGCCGGTCCTGTCCTCGAGACGACCCCGCGCGCGGTTCAGGACAAAGCCGCCGACCAGAATGGTTTCCGGGGCTTCCATGATGGGCCTCCGCTGCCGGTTGGCTGAAATTGTAGCACGATTTCAGCGTTCTTTCATGGCGCTTTCATGACTTGGGGCCGCCGTTGTTTGAGCCTTGCGGGACATTCCTGTCCCGGAGGTCGTCATGATCCGCAAAGCTCTCTGCACCGTCGGTTTCGCATTCTGGCTCGCTGTCGCAGCACCGCTATCGGCAACGCCCGAAAACACAAATCCACGTGATGCCCCTCCGCTTCTGGACACCATCTTCCTGTGGCTTTCAGCGAATTTCGATCTTCCTGTTCCGGAACATGCGCCGCGCCTCGCCACCCTGCCGGAGGCTGACCTCATCGCGATGCGATATGGCCCCGAAGCCAGGTGGCCCTTGGTCAGGTCGTTGCCCTCTACGACGAGACCCGCAGAACGATCTATCTCTCGGAAGGATGGACCGGCCGATCGCCGGCAGAGCTTTCAGTGCTCGTCCACGAGGTGGTTCATCATATGCAGTCCGCCTCCGGCCAGCGTTTCGCCTGTCCAGGCGAGCGAGAGCGTTTCGCTTATGACGCGCAGAAGGAATGGCTTGCGCTGTTCGGGGCAACATTGGCCACAGCCTTCGACATCGATGCGGCCACGCTGCTTGTCGGTACGGTCTGCACCCACTGATACCGAGCGCTCACCCACGCTTGTTGTCGCGAGGTGTCCCGGTCTGTCGCCGGACCCTATTGTTGCAATCGTTCGTGGGACGCACGAGCCCCCAGTCCGGCCAGCCATCCGAATTACGTCAGCGAACGCGCCGATTTGCCGCTTCAGCTTCGTCACCTCTCGTCGTTCTCAAGAAGTCCGGCCTGTCGCGCGCGCTCCAGCAGATGCGCGACGGATGACGTCGCCCATTTCGAGCGGCCCCGCGGCGTCGGCTCGCGCATCGCCTCGAGCCGCGCCGCGATCTGCTTCAGCGTCATGTCGGGCGCCGAACTCCTGATGCCCGCGATGATCGCGAGGATGCGGTCGTCCTTCTGTGCGGGCGGGGCGCGGTCGAGAACGGACCGGTCCAACAGCTCGTCCTTCACGAAGCGCCCTGCCGCGCGCCGCAGGCGTTCGACGGTCCAGGCTTCGCCTGCGGATGTCGGCTGTTGATGATCCGCACGACATCCTCCCATGGCAGGCGTGGTCGGAACTGCCGGACGGCGGGCAGCCAGTGCTGCGCCGCGTCGTTGAGCTTGCCGAAGTAGCTGCGATCGCGCGCGCGGCTGACCTTGGCGATCGCCTCCGGATTGCGGTCGCGGAGCCCCGGGTTGCCGCCGACGCGCCCCTTCTCGCGCGCCGAGGCCAATCCCGCCAGTGTCCGCTCGCGGATCAGCGCCCGCTCGAACTCCGCCGTGGCGCCGAGGATCTGCAGCGTGAACTTGCCCTGCGGCGAAGTGGTGTCGATCGGATCGCCCAGCGAGCGGAAATGTGCGCCCTTGGCCTCCAGCGTTTCGATCACCTCGAGCAGATGCGAGAGCGAGCGGGCGAGACGGTCGATGCGCACGACGACCAGCACGTCGCCGCGCCCGAGGTTCGCGACCAATTTCGCAAGCACCGGCCGCGCCCGCGCGGCCCCGGAGGCGAACTCCTCGCGGATCTCGGTGCAGCCCGCCGCCTTCAGTTCGCGCCATTGGGCAGCGGTGTCCTGCAGGTCAGTCGAGACGCGTGCATAACCGATCAGGGACATGGGCCTCCGCATGGGGTGCTCGAGCGCCTCTATCCAATTTAATATAACAAGACAATACGGTCGTTTGATGACGA
>NZ_BATB01000038.1 GCF_000466965.1 Limimaricola cinnabarinus LL-001 | reverse complement strand
GCATCGCCATCATGAACCGCTTCTCGGCCCTCGGACGGGCCGAGATCGAAGCCGTCCGCTGAAGAAAGGCGGGAAAGGGAGCAGTCATGCTTGGGGCTGATTTGCGCAACATCGCCACTCGTCATTACGCATCCATACGTAGGTCATGCATAACCTACGTAATGCCGAGGTAGGTCTGCGTAAAGAGGGCTCTCCTCCAACTTGTCTTACGCAAGCCGCCCCTGCTGCTCGACCAAAAGCGGAGCGGTGCTTTTCAGACGCTTTGCAGCTCCTCGCACGCCATCACGCCGGCCCGGTCAAAGCCCGGAGCATGGCGATCCGTTTTCATCCCCCCGAAGATCCTCTGGGAAGCGACGTCCATGTCGAATGTGAAGAAGAGGAGCGGTTAGCCGGTGCCTGTTTTCCCGAGCCCGGGGAAGCGGAGTTGCGATGGCCGGACAGGACGCACACCCATTTTCCAGCCCCCCCGACGACAGCAGCCGCGGGGCTTCGCGACGATTGATGAAACAGCCCGATACGGCGAGATGATGCCGCTCCACTGGCATTCGAACGATGTCGAATCTCTTTATGTCCTCAAGGGAGAGCCGAGCATCAATCCCGAGCGGCTTCCGTGTCGTCCGGCGCGCCCCGGGGTCTACGCACACGTTGCTCGGGGCGTGGTGCATGGGTTCCGGATCGAGAGAGCATCGGCGCGCGACCTGCACCTGACGCTGCCGCCGGAGGGGGGGCGTCACGAGGACGCCAGACCCCCATCTCAGGCGGACACCCGAGCTAGCCACGCGCCATTTTCCTGAGGCGACGTGTCCGCGGGCAAGGGTGCACCGATGCCTGTGAGCAGTGCCGGCACCGCGCCAAGTCGGACCGCCGGGCTGTAATAGAAACCCTGAACCTCGTTGCAGCCCTCGGAACGAAGTTGATTGAGCTGTTCGAGCGTCTCGACACCCTCGGCGGTGGTGGTCATGCCGAGGCTCGTCCCCAACCCGGTGATCGCCCGGATGATCGACAGCGCGTCGCCGCCCTTCTCGATGTCGCGAATGAAGGAGCGGTCGATCTTGATCTTGTCGAAGGGGAAGGAGCGCAGATAGCCAAGTGAGCTGTAGCCCGTTCCGAAATCATCCATCGACACCCGCACGCCCATGCCGCGGAACTGCTTGAGGATCGACAGCACCAGTTCGCTCTGTCGCAGCAGGACGGACTCGGTGATCTCCAGTTCCAGCCGCCGCGGGTCGAGGCCGGTGCGTTCCAGCGCCCGCGCGACCTGATCGACCAGTTGCTGCGAGCGGAACTGCGCCGGCGACAGGTTGACCGCGATGCGAACATGGGCGGGCCAATCGGTGGCCGCGTCGCAGGCGCGCTCCAGCACCCAGTTGCCGATTTCGCCGATCAGGCCGATCTCCTCGGCGAGAGGGATGAACTCCGCCGGCGACACCGCGCCGCGCTCGGGATGCGTCCAGCGCAGCAGCGCCTCGAAGCAGCTGACCCGGTTCGTCCCCGTGTTGACGATGGGCTGGTAGTAGACCTCGAACTCATCCTTCTGCAAAGCCAGACGGAGATCCCGTTCGAGTGTCCGGCGATGCTGCATCGAGCTGTCCATCTCCTGCTCGAAGAAGCGGAAACCATTGCGCCCGTCGGATTTGGCCCGGTAGAGCGCCATGTCGGCCGCCTTGACCAGCGCCTCGGCGTCGCTTCCGTCACCGGGAAAGAGCGAAATCCCGATGCTGGTGCCGATCGCGATCTGGTGGCCGTCGATCTCGAACGGTCTGGCGATGTCCTCGATGATGCGTTCGGCCAGCTTGCGCGCCTCTTCACCAGAGGCGATGTCGCCCTCGATGATCGCGAACTCGTCGCCGCCAAAGCGCGCGACCACCCCCGAGGGGCGCAGGCAGGCGCGCAGCCGCGCGCTTACCTGGCGCAGCAGCTCGTCGCCGACGGGATGGCCAAACAGATCGTTGACCGACTTGAAATGGTCGAGATCGAGGTAAAGCACGGCATGCTGATGACCGCGCGCCGTCGTCGCGACGATCTCTTCGATCCGGCGGGCAAAGAGCAGCCGGTTGGGCAGATCGGTCAGGGCGTCGTGATGCGCCATGTGCTCGATCCGCGCCTCGTCGCGCTTGCGCTCCGTGACGTCCTCGAAGGTGGCGAGCCAGCCGCCCGAGGCGATCGGCACGCAGCAGACCGACAGGGCGCGGCCGTCGCCCAGCGTCGCAAGATGGGTCATCATCCGCCTCTCGCCACCGCGCCGTGCGATGGTGGTCATGAATTCGGTGTCCTGCCCCGAGATGTCGTGCCCGGCGGCGCGCATCGCCCGGAGCATCTGCCCGAGCTTCATCCCCGGCTCCACGGCGCCGGGCGGAAGGCCATAGATCTCTTCGAAGCGTTGATTGTGCACGATCAGTTCGCCATCGGGGCCATACATGCACAACCCTTGCGACATGTTGTTCAGCGCCGCATCGAGCTGCAGGTTGCGCTTGGCGATCTCGGCCTCGGACTGTTCGATCAACCGGGCGCGGGCCTGGGCGAGCTGGGTGATCAGCCGGTCGAAGCTGCGTGCCAGAAGGCCGATCTCGTCGGACCGCGCGATGGTTGCGGGGCCGATCAGCTCGGTCACGTCGGGGGTTTCGTCCCAGTCCTCCCGCGACAGCCGCTTCATCGCCCCGCTCATGGCGGTGATCGGGCCGGTCAGCCTTCGTGACAGGCACCAGCCGATGGCCAGCATTATCAGCGCGATCAGCGCGGAGGTCAGGATCAGGTTGCGCTTGAGTTGCGTGATCGAGCCGAAGGCGGCCTCCTCGGTGAGCCCCGCCACCATTTCGAGATCGAGATGCCAGAACCGGTTGTCTGCAGGAAACCGCGCCGTGGTGACGAGATCGGAGCCGGTGTTGCCCGTGCCCTGCGCGCCGGTCGCCATCAGGCGTTGCACGATGTCGCCGGCCGCCTCGGCCTCGGTGCGGTAGAGCGGCGGCCCGTCGCCGTCGCGCAGCAGCAGCGCGCGTTCCGGACCCTGCTCCTCGTCGCCGATCTGTACCTGGCCGAGCCGTTCGCGCAGCCAGCCCATGTCGATCGCGCCGGACAGCACGCCGATCACCGTGTCCGGGTCGTAATCGGCCCGGATCGGTACGCTGAAAAGCGACGATTCCCCCGCGATCTCGGGATGCATGCCGAACCGCCCCGCCATCGGCAGCCCGATCAGCCCCATCTCCAGCTGATAGATATCGAGCACCTGCCCCGGCGCGATGTCGAGATTGTCGGCCGCGATGACCGCGCCTCTTTCGTCCGTCACCACGAGGAAGGCGAATTCGCGGTAGCGCGTCCGCACCGCCGCCAGCGAATCGGCGATCGCGCCGATGCCGTCACCGATCAGCACGTCCTGCATCACGTTGGTCTCGGACAGCGTGGCCAAGTCGTACATCGCGCGATCAAGCTGGCGCTGAAGGTCGCGCATATCGGCATCGAGGGCGCGGACGGCCTTGTCCGCGACCTCGGCGCGCAGCGCGCGCTCGCCGAAATAGGTGGCCACAATCGTGCCGATCCCGAGCGAGACGACGGCGCAGGCAAAGAGCGTCGCCGCCATTTTCAGACGCAGGCCCCCTCTGGCCCAACCGATGCCGGGAATGGCGGCCATGATCAAAGCGCCTGCAGGCTGATGAGCGTCCAGGGCCCGATCACCCGGAAGGCGGCGTCATGCGCGGCCTCGCCCATGGTGATGCGGCCTTGGCCCTGCGACTCCGCGCCGCCGATCGCCTCTCGGAACCCGGCAAGATCCAGCCCGGCGAGGTCGAAACTCGCGAAATAGTCGTCGCGCGCCTCGAGGTCGCCCTTCCGCTCGATCGGGATCTGCGTGCGGCTGTCGAAGATCACATGCCCGGTATCGGCCACGATCATCAGCGCGCCATCGGCGCGGTCGGCCAAGTTCTGCAGGATCTCGCCATAGACGGTGAAGGCGTGTTCGTAATGCAGGATCGACCGCTTGTCCCCGTCGACCAGCACCGGCGTCACATAGGCCACGACCCATTTGTCGGCATCCGGCGACAGGTAGATCGGCGAGGTGTAGACCTGCCGGTGGCCGGCCGCGAAGCCGGGGGCGAAAAAGGGCGCATCGGCTTCGTCGGTAGCCAGATCATGCGCGATCTCGTCGCCGACGATGCGCGAGATCTCGGCGCCTTGCGGGTCGATCAGGCACATTTCCTCGACATGGAACTTGTCCTGCGTCGCCAGTGAAACCTGGTCGATCCGCGACTTGTGGCGATGCCGGTCGTCATCGTCGTGGGTGTGGAAATAATCCGCGAAGGCCTCGTCCTGGGCGACTGTCACCAAGGCCCTTTGCGCGTTGGAATGCAGCCGCCCGATCGCGGCGGCGGCCCGTTCGGCCAGTGCGTCCATCGCCGCCGCATCGGCCTTGGCCCCGCCCGGCGTGGCCAGCGTCAGCGCAAGCGCCAGACCCGCGCATGTCATTCTGCCTGTAAATGACTGATCCTGCATCGTCCCGATCCTTGTATTCCGTTGCGCCAGCCCGCCAAATCCGCAGGTCTGCGCCGCCCTGTAAACTTCTTGCTAAGAAGTCGGGCATTTCTGAGGCGAACGGATCGCGACTGTTTCGGCTGGTTGGTCAATGACTGTCCTGCCACAGAACCGTCGAGCGCTTCGGCGGCGCGGTGGACGATGTCGGCCCCGCGGCAGCGATCAGAGCCGGTAGAGCGCCACGGCGGTCCCGCCGAACACGGCCTGCCGGTCCTGCGCGTTCGAGACGAAGGATCGGGCCATTTCGAACCAGCTTTCGTAGCTGGTCGCGAGGGTCAGGACCGGCCAGTCGCTGCCCCAGATGAGCCGCGAGGGACCGAATTGCGCAAAAAGATGCGCGGCATAGGGCGCCACCTTTGCGCGGCCCGCGCCCGCGCCCGCCTCGGTCAGAAGGCCCGACAGCTTGCAGCAGACCGCCGTTTCATGGGCCAGCGCCGTCATCTGCGCTGCCCAATCGTCGAAGCGGCCGTGGGCGATCTCGGGCTTGGCGCCATGGTCGATCACGCAGCGCAGCGCGGGATGGCGCGCCAGAAGCCGGCGCAGACGCGGCAGGTGCCGGGGCAGCACCAGCGCGTCGAAGGTCAGGTCATGGCGGATCATCGCCTCGAAGGCGGGCGACAGATCGGGGCGCAGCATCCAGTCGTCATCGGCGATGTCCTGGATCATCGGGCGCAGGCCGACCAGCTTGGGATGCGCGGCGAGACGCGCGATCTCGTCGGGCGCATCATGCGCCTCGAAATCGACCCAGCCGACCACGCCGCGCACGAAGGCGGTCTTGGTGGCCAGATCCAGCAGGTATCCGGTTTCGGCCAGCGTCGGTGCCGCCTGCACGAGGACGGTGCCGCCGATCCCGTGGCGCGCGAGATGCGGCTCAAGATCGGACGGGCCGAAATCGCGGTGGATCGGGGCCAGATCCGGTGTCAGCCAGCCATAGTCGCCCCGGTCGAGCCGCCAGAAATGCTGATGCGCGTCGATGATCACCCGATGACGCCCTTCTTGAGGATGATGTTGCCGTAGAGACGGCTCTCGCCGGTCTGCACGATGGCGAAGGCCCCGCGTGCGCGCTCGTAGAAGGCAAAGCGCTCCAACCGGCCCAGCGGCGCGGGGTTGTCCGCCGTCGCCTCGACGATCCGCCCGAACGCCTCCACGACGGGCGGAACGGCGGCCGCATCGCCCACCACCTCCATCACCAGCGCGGGCTCGGCCACGAAGCTGTCGAGCGGCAGGACCCGCAGCACCGCCTCCAGCACCTCGGTGGCCGAGATCCCGTCGAGGCGATGACACCGGGCCCCCAACGCCGTGGCGGGGAAATTGGCGTCGGCGATGACGATATCGTCTCCGTGGCCCATGGCCCGAAGGCTCCACAAAAGATCGGGCGACAGGATCGGGGGGATGTCACGCAGCATGGGGCGTCTCCTCGGGCACGGGCGCATCGGCGCGGATCAGCCCCTCGCCCTTCAGGTCGGACCAGAGCGCGGGCGGCACCGGCGTTTGCAGGATCTCGACGTTGCGGCGCACCTCGTCCGCGCTGGAAGCGCCGGGGATCACCGATCTGACCGCCGCATGCGCGAGCGGGAACTGCAGTGCCACGGCAATGAGCGGCGTCGCATGGGCGGTGCAAACCGCCTCGATCCGGCGCACCCGCTCCAGCACCGCCTCGGGCGCTGGCGCATAGTCGTAGCGCGCGCCGGGGGCGGCGCCGGTGGCGAGAATGCCCGAGTTGTAGGGTCCGCCCAATATGATCCCGACATCGCGCCTTTCGCAGAGCGGCAGGAAGCTGTCGAGCGCGGTCTGCTCCAGAAGCGTGTAGCGCCCGGCCAGCAGGAAGCCGTCGAACTCCGCCTCGCCCAAGAGCCTCTCGCAGACCCGCCAGGCGTTCACCCCCGCGCCGATCGCCGAAATGCGACCCGCGTCGCGCAGATCGGTCAGCGCGCGGTAGCCGCCCTCGCTGAAGAGCTGGCGAAGGTTCTCGTCCTCGCCCGCCTGCCCATGCGTGCCCGCGTCGAGATCATGCAGGAACAGCATGTCGATCCGGTCGGTGCCGAGCCGGGCGATGCTGTCCTCGAAGCTGCGCATGATGCCGTCATGGGTGTAGTCGAAGACGATGCGCTTTTGCGGCACGTCGACGAAGGCCTCGGGCGTCACCTCCTCGGGGGCGCAGTCGAGCAGGAGCCGCCCCACCTTGGTCGAAAGCGTCACCTGATCCGGATCGAAGCGCCGCAGCGCCTCGGCCAGCCGCATCTCCGAGCGGCCCAGCCCGTATTGCGGGGCCGTGTCGAAATAGCGGATCCCGGCCGCCCAGGCCGCGTCGAGCGTCTCCTGCGCCGCGCGCTCCTCGATCTTGCGGTAGAGATTGCCCAAGGGCGCTCCACCGAAGCCCAAGCGCGACAGGTGGACCGGCGAGGGCGTGCGCCCGTTCAGCGGTACGGTGTCCTTGCGTGTCATCATGTCCCTTTCAGCTGGGCCGGAAATATTCGGGGTGGTGAAGTTCGAGCGGTTCGATCCTGTGGATCAGCTGGCGCAGGTGGCGCGACATCGCCGCACGCGCGGCCTCGGCGTCCCGCGCCTCGATCGCCCGCATGATGGCCCCGTGCTCGTCCAGCGTTTCGGCCGGGCGACCCGCCTCGGGCAGGATCAGCATCCGCGCGCGGCGCAGTTGAAACGACATCTGCCCCACCACGAGCGCCACCTTGGGAAAGCCGGTAAATCCGAGGATCAGCTCGTGAAATTCAAGATCGGCCTCGAAGAAGCCCTGAAAATCGCCATCCTCGACGAGCAGCCCTTGCAGCTTCAGGTTCCGTGACAGCCGGGCGAGCTGAGCGTCGGTCCTGATCTGCGCGACCCGCGCCACCGCCGCCACCTCCACCGCTTCGCGCAGGAAATTCTCTTCGCGCAGTTCGGTCATCGAAAAGCGCGACACGCGGGTGGCCGATTGCGGAATGATGTCGACAAGCCCGTCAGAGGACAGCCGCCCCACGCCTCGGCCACGGGCGATCGCGAAACGCCGAGCTGCTCGCACAGCGCGCCCTTGCGCAGCACCGTTCCGGGCACGAGCGACATGTCGAGGATCGCGTCGCGCAACGTGACATAGACCCGCTGGCCGAGCGGGCCTTCCATGCCGCCGATATCCAGAGCGGGGTCTGCTTTGGGCATTTCGCACCTCCTAGACTGACATGTTAGTTGACAGGTAATTTTAGTAAAGCTAGCAATTTCCCTAACGGAAGCTTTGTTCGCCAGCCAGAGGAGGCGCGACGTGAACCAGCCGCCCAGACTGCTGACCCTCCACCCGCAGGACAATGTCGCGATCGCGCTTGGCGACATCGCGCCCGGGGAGACGCAGGGCGCGCCGCGGCTTCTGCAGCCGGTCGGCCAAGGCCACAAGGTCGCTACAGCACCGATCCGGGCGGGCGAGAACGTGCTGCGCTATGGCCAGATCATCGGTCAGGCCAGGGCCGACATCGCCGTGGGCGAGCATGTCCATGTGCACAACCTGGGCATGGGAGAGCACAGCCGCGACTATGCCCACGCCAGCGAGAATGCGCCCCTCGCCCCGAGCTCCGAGGACCGCAGCTTCATGGGCTATCACCGCGCCGACGGGCGGGTCGGCACGCGCAACTACATCGGCATCCTGACCTCGGTGAACTGCTCGGGCTCGGTCGCGCGCTTCATCGCCGAGGCGGCCGAGACATCCGGCCTGCTCGACGGTCATGACAACATCGACGGCATCGTGCCGATCACCCATGGCACCGGCTGCGGCATGTCGGGCGAGAACGAGGGCTACGCCACGCTGTTCCGCACGCTGTCGGGCTATGCCCAACACCCCAATTTCGGGGGCATCCTGCTGATCGGTCTGGGTTGCGAGGTGATGCAGATCTCCGATCTCGTCGGCGGGCGTCCGATCCGTGCCGACGGGACGCTGCGCTACATGACGATCCAGCACGAGGGCGGCACCCGCAGGACCATCGAAAAGGGGCTCGACGAGCTGCGCGGCATCGCAACGCTCGCCAACAAAGCCCGCCGCGCCCCCGCCTCCGTCGCGCATCTCACCGTGGGGATGCAATGCGGCGGATCGGACGGCTATTCGGGCATCACCGCCAACCCCGCGCTCGGCATGGCCTCGGACCTGCTGGTGCGCCATGGCGGCACCACCATCCTGTCGGAAACCTCCGAGATCTACGGCGCCGAGCACCTGCTCACCCGCCGCGCGGCTTCGGTCGAGGTGGGCGAAAAGCTGATCGACCGCATCCGCTGGTGGGAGGATTATACCGCCCGCAACCATGGCGAGATGGACAACAATCCCTCGCCCGGCAACAAGCGCGGCGGGCTGACGACGATCCTTGAGAAATCGCTCGGCGCGGTGGCCAAGAGCGGCAGCGCGCCGCTGACGGACGTCTATCTCTTCGGCGAGAAGATCGACAAACGCGGCTTCGTCTTCATGGACAGCCCCGGCTTCGACCCCTGCTCGGTCACCGGCCAGATCGCCTCGGGCGCCAACCTCATCGTCTTTACCACCGGGCGCGGCTCGGTCTCGGGCTACATGCCCACGCCCTGCATCAAGATCGCCACCAATTCGGACATGTATCGCCGGATGTCGGAGGACATGGACATCAATTGCGGCGACATCGTCAGCGATGGCGTCGGGCTCGACGACAAGGGCCGCGAGATCTTCGAGATGCTGATCCGCACCGCCTCCGGCGAACGGACCCGCAGCGAGACGCTGGGCTTCGGCGGGGTCGAATTCGTGCCATGGCAGATCGGCGCGGTGATGTGAGGCGAAGCATGCGGGGGGAGACGCGATGGCGCTGAACGACAGGATCATATCGATCACGGCGGCCGGTCAGGGCATCGGCGCGACCCCCGATCCGGTGCGGGCGGAACAGGAGGCCGTCGCGCGACAGCCGATGGGCCGGCGGGCCATGGTCGAGGATCTGACGCCGAGCGTCCTGCATCTCTTGTCGGACGACAGCCGCTTCATCACCGGGCAGGCCGCGCCGGTCGAGGGAGGCGTCAAGATCTGATCGGAACGCCAAGGGTTTGGGAGGGCCTGCGCGGATGAGTTACCTGGTCGAGATGAGGGGGATCGAAAAACGTTTTCCGGGCGTTCACGCGCTCAGGAGCGTGAATTTCGACCTGCGCGCGGGCGAGGTTCACGCCCTGATGGGCGAGAATGGCGCGGGCAAATCGACGTTGATGAAGATCATGTCGGGCATCTATCCGCGCGACGGCGGCGAGATGCTCGTCGATGGCCACCCCGCTGCCCCCGACAGCCCGCGCGCCGCCCAAAGGCTGGGGATCGGCATCATCCATCAGGAACTGAGCCTGATGAACGATCTGACGGCGGCGCAGAACGTGCTGATCGGGCGCGAGCCGCGCCGCAGCTTCGGGCGGCTCGACGAGGCGGCGCTGAACCGGCGCTGCGAGGAGATCTTTGCCCAGCTTCAGCTCAGGATGGACCCGCGCGCCCCCGTCGGCGCCCAGACCATCGCCCGCCAGCAATTGATCGAGATCGCCAAGGCGCTGTCCTACGATCCGCGCGTGCTGATCATGGACGAGCCGACTGCCGCGCTCAACGACGCCGAGATCGCCGAGCTGTTTCGCGTGATCGACACCCTCAAAACCAAGGGCGTCGGCATCGTCTACATCAGCCACCGCATGGACGAGATCAAGCGTATCGCCGACCGCGTCACCATCCTGCGCGACGGCGCCCATATCGACACGCTCGATGCCGCCCGGACGCCGCTGTCGCGGATCATCCAGCTGATGGTGGGCCGCGAGGTAACGCAGAGCGCGCCGGTGATCCCCGACACCAGCGCGAGCGCGGTGGCGCTCGAGGTGCGCGGCCTGTCGCGCGGCAAGGAGGTGCGCGACGTCAGCTTTTCGGTGCGCAAGGGCGAGATCCTCGGCATTGCCGGGCTGATGGGCGCGGGCCGGACCGAGGTGGCGCGGATCATCTTCGGCGCCGATCCGCGCGATGCGGGCGAGATCCGCGTCGCGGGCAAGGCGGTGGACATCCGCCACCCGCACGCCGCCGTGCAGGCGGGCATCGGCTATCTGTCCGAGGATCGCAAGCATTTCGGCCTCGCCGTCGACATGAGCGTGCGCGCCAATGTCGCCATGGCCGATCTCGGCCGTTTCACCAACCGCGCGGGTGTGCTCGACGAGGCGGCGATGAAGCGCACGGCGCTCGACTATATCGAACGCCTTGGCATCCGCACCCCCTCGGACGAGCAGGACGTGCGGCTGCTCTCGGGCGGCAACCAGCAGAAGGTCGTCATCGCCAAGTGGCTCCTGCGCGACTGCGACGTGCTGATCTTCGACGAGCCGACGCGCGGCATCGACGTCGGCGCGAAGTCCGAGATCTACGCGCTCCTCGAAGCGCTGGCCGCGCAGGGCCGCGCGATCATCGTGATCTCGTCCGAACTGCCGGAGGTGATGCGTCTCGCGCACCGCATCGCAGTGATGTGCGAGGGGCGGCTGACCGGCATCCTGCCCGGCGGCGCGGAGACCACCCAGGAACACATCATGGAACTGGCCACGCGGCGCGGATCGGCGCTGACCGGCGCGGAGGAGGCGATATGACCACCCTTTCGACCGATGCCCCCAAATCGGCGCTGTCGCGCCTGCTGATGGCGGTCACGCATCAGAAGCTTCTGGCCTTCGCCAGCCTGATCGTCCTCCTGATCGGCTTCTCGATCGCCTCGCCCAACTTCATGCAGACCTCGAACATGATCGCGATCCTGCAGGCGACATCGGTCAACGGCGTGCTGGCGATCGCGGTGACGCTGGTGATCATCACCGGCGGCATCGATCTCTCGGTCGGCACCATGATGACCTTCACGGCGGTGATCACCGGCGTGGTGCTGACCTTCCTCGGCCTGCCGCTTCTCTTCGGTGTCATGGCCGCGATCGCGACGGGGGCCTTCTGCGGCTCCTGCTCGGGCACATTCGTGGCCAAGATGAAGATCCCGCCCTTCATCGCCACGCTCGGGATGATGCTGATCCTCAAGGGGCTGAGCCTCGTGATCTCGGGCACGCGGCCGATCTACTTCAACGACACGCCCGGTTTTTCGGAGATCTCGCGCGGCTCGGTTTTGGGCGAGGTGTTTCCCGCCCTGCCGCTGCCCAACGGCGTGCTGATCCTCTTCATCGTCGCCGCCGTGGCGGCCTACATCCTCAATCGCACCGTCCTTGGCCGCTACTGCTTCGCGCTGGGGTCGAACGAGGAATCGGTGCGCCTGTCGGGGGTGAACACCGACCGCTGGAAGATCGCCATCTATGCGCTGGCAGGCGCCATCGTCGGCGTGGCGGGGCTGCTCATCGCCTCGCGGCTCAACTCGGCGCAGCCCGCGCTCGGCCTGGGCTACGAGCTCGAGGCCATCGCCGCGGTGGTGATCGGCGGCACCTCGCTCTCGGGCGGGCGCGGCTCGATCCTGGGCTCCCTCATCGGCGCACTGATCATGGCGGTGCTGACCAACGGGCTGCGTGTGCTGTCGGTCGCGCAGGAATGGCAGACCGTCGTCACCGGCGCGATCATCATCCTGGCGGTCTATGCCGACATGATGCGCCGCAAGCCGTCCTGAGAGGCGGCGCGATACGACCCCGTCCCGCAACGAGGCCGGGCCAATCACCAACGGAGGAGAAACACCATGCTTTCACGTCGCGCGCTCATCGGCGCCCTCGGGCTCACCCTAACTCTTGGCGCGGCCCCCGCCGTCCATGCTCAGGACGGCGAGGTCTTCATCCCCTTGATCTCCAAGGGCTTCCAGCACCAGTTCTGGCAGGCGGTCAAAACCGGCGCCGATCAGGCGGCCGAGGAGATGGGCGTTCGCATCACCTTTGAAGGCCCCGACAACGAGACCATGGTGGACCGCCAGATCGACATGCTCGCCGCGGCACTCGCCAACAACCCCGGCGCCATCGGCTTTGCCGCCCTCGACAGCCAGGCCGCGATCCCGCTGCTGCGTCAGGCCGACGAGGCGGGCATCCCGGTCATCGCCTTCGACAGCGGCGTCGACAGCGACATCCCCGCCACCACCACCACCACCGACAACGTCGCCGCCGCGAGCCTTGCGGCCGACAAGATGGCCGAGCTCATCGGCGGGGCGGGCAAGGTCGCCGTCGTCGCGCATGACCAGACGAGCCGCACCGGTATCGACCGCCGCGACGGCTTCCTGAACCGCATGGAGAGCGAATACCCCGAGATCGAGGTGGTGAGCGTGCAATACGGCGCGGGCGACCAGCTGCAATCGACCGAGGTCGCCAAGGCGATCCTTACCGCCAACCCCGACCTGAACGGCATGTTCGGCACCAACGAAGGCTCCGCCATCGGCATCGTCAACGCCGTGCGCGAAATGGGCACCGACGAGGTGACCGTCATCGGCTACGATTCCGGCAAGGCGCAGACCGACGCGATCCGCAGCGGCGAGATGGCCGGCGCGATCACCCAGAACCCGGTCGGCATCGGCTATGAGACCGTGAAGGCCGCCATCGCCGCAATGAACGGCGAGGAGCTGCCCGAGGTGATCGACACCGGCTTCTACTACTACGACCAGTCGAACATCGACGACGAAGAGATCCAGGCCGTGCTCTACGACTGATCCCGTTCCCCGCGCGGCCCGCTTCGGGCCGCGCGTCGTTTCCCTCCGTAAGACAATGCCACTGACCGCCCGCGCTTTCGAGGCCCTGATCCTCGTATATGCTTCAAGACGAGTTGCATGTCGCAATCCACGCGAGATACACGACCGGCATTGCCAACGCCCTTTCGCATGTTAGGAAAAACGGGCAACCGGGGGGGCAAGATGAGCGACGGTGATCAGCGACGTGCGACCATTCAGGATCATGCCGCCTTTCTCGAAGGCCGGCATGATTTTCAGGTCGATATAGAAAGGCTCGCCACGAGCGATCTCGTCGGCACCATCCTTGAGACCGTCATGTTCGCCACGAACAGCCGCTTTGCCGCCGTCGCCCGCGTGACGGAGGATCGCTGGGTCGCCTGCCGGACGGTGGACGAGGTGAATTTCGGCATGTCCGAGGGCGACGAGATCGAGATCGGATCGACCTTCTGCCGGTCGGTGCGCGAGACTTCGGAGCCGGTGCTCTTCAACGACGTGGCCATCGACGAAACCTATCGCAACCACCCCATCGCGACCGGTTTCGGCATCGTCAGCTATGCCTCGATCCCGATCCGCCGCGCCGATGGCAGCTTTTTCGGGACGCTCTGCGCCATCGACACCGAGCCGCGCGACATCAAGCATCCCCGCGCGGTGGCGATGCTGGAGATGTTCGCGAGGATCATCGGCCAAGGGCTGGAGACCGAGGAGCGCCTGGTCGCGCAGGAGCGGCTCGTCGCGCAGGAGCGCGAGATGGCCCGCATCCAGGAAGAGTTCATCGCCGTCCTCGGCCACGACCTGCGCAACCCGGTGGCCGCGCTCGACGCGGGCCTGCGCCAGCTTGACAAGGAGCCGCAGTCCGAAAAGGCGCGCCGCGTCCTGCCGCTCATGCGCGCCTCGTTGCGCCGGGCGAGCGATCTGATCGATAACATCATGCTCCACGCCAAGGCCCGGCTCGGCGGCGGCATCCGGACATTCGCCACGCCGGACGCGCCGCTTGCCCAAGCCCTCGCCGAGGTCGTCGAGGAGATCCGCGTTGCGGCGCCCGAACATCGGATCGATCTCGCACTCTCGTTCGACCACCCCCTTTGCTGCGATGCGCCGCGCATCGCGCAGGCGGTCTCGAACCTGCTGTCGAACGCGCTGCGTCACGGCACGCCGGGCCACCCGATCGAGGTCCGGGGCGCCATCCGCGACGGCGAGGCGGTGATCACCGTTGCCAATCATGGCAAGCCGATCCCCGAGGATCTGCGCGAAAAGCTGTTCGAGCCCTATCAGCGCGGTGTCGAGACCCGCGGCGAGGGGTTGGGCCTCGGGCTCTACATCGCCGCCTCCATCGCCGCCGCCCATGGCGGCCGGATCGAGCTGCGCTGCGAAGACGGGATCACCAGCTTCGCGCTTCACCTGCCGATCCTGCCGCCGCCCGGCTGAGCGGCCCCGCCCCCGGCTTCAGGCGTCGAAGCGGATCTGCACCTTGATCGCGCGGCCACGGTCGCCGGCCAGCTCGAACCCCGCGCGGGCCTCGTCAAGCCCGACCGTATGCGTCAGCAGCGGGGCGACGTCGATCCGCCCGGCCCGCATCGCGGCCACGCCTTCGGCGAACTCCTCGTGAAAGCGGAAGGAGCCGCGCAGGTCGAGCTCCTTCGTCGTGACCAGCCCCATCGGCAGCGACATGTCCCCGCCCAACCCAAGCTGCACCACCACCCCTCGCGGGCGCATCGCCGCCAGCGCCGGTGCGATGGCCGCCGCCGCTCCGCTGCATTCGAACAACACGTCGAAGCTGCCCTTGCCTTGGGCATAGCCCGACATCGCCTCGGGGTCGGTGCGGCTGTTGATGGTGACATCGGCACCGATCCGGCGCGCCGTCCCGAGCGTGAAGTCGCTCAGATCGGTCGCCACGATCTCGCCCGCGCCCGCATGGCGCGCGGCGAGGATCGACAAGAGCCCGATCGGCCCGCAGCCGGTCACCAGAACCCGCTTGCCCAACAGCTCGCCCGCCCGGCGCGCGGCGTGCAGCGTCACCGCCAGCGGCTCGGCCATGGCCGCCTCCTCCGGCGTCAGCCCGTTCGCCGGCACGCATTGCGCGGCATCGGCGACAAGCTCCTGCCGGAACGCGCCCTGAACATGCGGAAACGGCATGGCAGAGCCGTAAAAGCGCATGTTCTCGCAATGGTTCGGACGGCCCGCATGACATTGCGCGCAGCCGCCGCAGGGCCGCGAGGGCGAGACGGCGACAAGATCGCCGACCGACAGCCCGCGCACATCCGCGCCGCATTCCACGACCCGGCCCGACACCTCGTGTCCGAGAATCATCGGCTCGCGCAGGCGCACCGCGCCAAAGCCGCCATGCGAGAAATAATGCAGGTCCGAACCGCAGATCCCGCCCCGCGCGATCGCCACGCGGACCTGATCCGCGCCGGGCGTGGCACTGGGCCGCTCCTCGATCCGCAGGTCGCCCGCGGCATGGATGACGACGGCCTTCATCGCACGCACCGACTGGGGCGGCGCTGGCAGGCTCTGGTCAGGGATATGAACGGCTGGTGCATGGGCCCTCTCCTTGGAATGCGCGGGTGTCCGGATCATCCGGTACGCGAGCCGGACCCGGTTCGCCCCGGATTGTCATGGATCATTGTTATCGATAACATGGATCGCGACAACCCTCATGTTTACATTGTCGGGAGAGCCGGATGACCCAAGACAAAGCCTATCTGGAAACCATGTTCGGCCTGGGCGGCCAACGCGCGCTGATCACCGGCTCCTCGCAGGGGATCGGTCTCGCGCTGGCGCGCGGGCTGGCGCAGGCCGGCGCGCAGGTTGTGCTCAACGGTCGCGACGCGGCGCGGTTGGAGCAGGCCCGCGAGACCCTCGCCGCCGAGCTGCCCGAGGCCGAGATCACCACGCTGGTCTTCGACGCGACCCGCCACGACGATGTGCGTGCCGCGATCGACGGGTTTGAGGCGCGCACGGGCGCCATCGACATCCTCGTCAACAATGCGGGCATGCAGCACCGCACCCCGCTTGAGGATTTCCCCGCCGATCGCTTCGAGGCACTGCTGCAGACCAATATCGCCTCGGTCTTTCACGTGGGCCAGGCGGTGGCGCGCCACATGATCGGGCGCGGGCGCGGCAAGATCATCAACATCTGCTCGGTGCAGACCGCCCTCGCCCGTCCCGGCATCGCGCCCTATACCGCGACCAAGGGCGCCGTGGCCAACCTCACGAAAGGCATGGCGACCGACTGGGCCCGGCATGGCCTGCAATGCAATGCCATCGCGCCGGGCTATTTCGACACGCCGCTCAACGCCGCGCTGGTCGCCGATCCGGAGTTCTCCGGCTGGCTCGAAAAGCGCACCCCGGCAGGGCGCTGGGGCAAGGTCGATGAGTTGGTCGGTGCCTGCGTGTTCCTGTCCTCCGGGGCGTCGAGCTTCGTCAACGGCCATGTGCTCTATGTCGACGGCGCGATCAGCGTCTCGCTCTGAGCCGGTCCGACCGCAGGAGCCCGACATGACACCCAAGCCCGCCCGCGGCGCGGCGATCCGGATGGCCGACGTCGCCCGCGCGGTCGGGGTCTCGGCGATGACGGTCTCGCGCGCCTTCAAGGGGGATGAAAGCGTCCATCCGCAGACCCGCGACAGGATCCTGCGAAAGGCCGAAGAGCTGGGCTATGTCTTCGATGCGCGGGCCGCGAACCTGCGCCAGAACCGGACCGGCTTCGTCGCCGTCACCGTGCCGGCGCTCAACAGCGCCAATTTCGCCGAGACCGTTCGCGCGCTGACCGAAGGGCTGGCGCGCGAGGGGCTGCAGATCCTCTTGGCCAACACCGAATACGACCCCGCCGAGGAAGAGGCCGCCATCGCGCAGCTCTTGCGCCGCAAGCCCGAGGCGGTGGTGCTGACCGGCGGCCAGCACACGCCGCGCACGCGGCAGATGCTGGCCGCCTCGGGCCTGCCGATCGTGCAGCTTTGGGATCTGCCCGAGGACCCGCTCGATCATGTCGTGGGCTTTTCCAACGCCGCCTCGATCGGCCTGCTGGTCGAACATCTCGTCGCGCGCGGTCGCCGCCGCATCGGCTTTCTGGGTGGGGATTCCGAACGCGATCCGCGCGGGCGGCAGCGCCGGGCGGGCTTTGTCGCGGCGATGGCGCGCCATGGCCTCGGCGCCGACCGGCTGGCCCCGCTGGGCGAGCCGCCGATCGCCATGGCGGCCGGAGCGCAGGCGCTCGACGCACTGCTCGCGCGATATCCCGACACCGACGCCGTGATCGGTGTCTCGGACCTCGTGGCCTTCGGCGCGTTGGCCGAATGCCAGCGGCGCGGGATCGAGGTGCCCGGCGCGCTGGCGCTGGCGGGGTTCGGCAATTACGAGATCGGCGCGGTCTGCGCGCCGCGCCTGACCACCGTCGATGTCCATGCGGGCCGGATCGGCGCCGAGGCCGCGATGCTGGTGGCGGGGCTTTTGAACGGGCAGGCCGCCCACCCGCCCCGGCGCGTCGTCCTTCCGCCCGAACTGATCATCCGCGAAACCACCCCCGCCTTGCGCTGAGCCCGCCACATGAATAGGCCCGCCCCCTTGCCGAGGGGGGCGGGCCTACGCTTGCCACGTTCGGGCGTCTTAGTAGATGGCGATCGCCGGGAACATGATCAGCACCGCGACGGCCAGCGCCTGCATCGCGATGAAGGGCAGGAGCGATTTGAAGATGTCGCCGAGCGAGATGTCGGGCGGCGCCACCGATTTGAGGTAGAAGGCCGCCGGACCGAAGGGCGGCGACAGGAAGCTCATCTGCATGTTCATGCAGAACACCACCCCGAACCAGACCGGATCATAGCCCATCGAGGTGATGATCGGCACGAAGATCGGCATGGTCAAAAGCGCGATCCCGACCCAGTCGAGGAACATGCCCAAGATGAACAGAAGCGCCATCATGAACAGCAGCACGATCACCGGCTCGTCCGAGATGCCCGTGATCATCGCCGAGACGAACTTGATCCCGCCCATCAGGTTGAACACGCCCACCAGCGCGGTCGCGCCGATGCCGATCCAGACGATCATGCCCACGGTCTGGAGCGTCTGCAGCGCCGCGGCCTTCATCAGCCCGAAGGTGAACTCGCCCCGGATCATCGTCGAGAGCGTGACGCCCAGCACGCCGACGGCCGAAGCCTCGGTCACGCTTGCGATGCCGCCATAGATCGAGCCCAGCACCCCGATCACCACGAGGATCGGCAGGAACAATCCCTTGGCAAGGCGCAGCTTCTCGGCGGTGGAGGCGCGCGGTCCCTCGACCACCGGGGCCACGGCCGGGTTGATGTAGGCGCGGATCAGCACATAGGCCACGTAAAAGCCCGCCAGCATCAGCCCCGGCACGAAGGCCGCGGTGAACAGATCGCCGATCGAGACGTTGGCGGTCAGGCCATAGATGATCAGCACGATCGAGGGCGGCACCATGGTGCCCAATGCCCCGCCCGCGCAGACCACGCCGATGGCGAGGTTCTTGTCATAGCCGAGCCGCAGCATCTGAGGCAGCGCGATCAGCCCCAGGAGCACCACCTCGCCGCCGATGATCCCCGACATCGCCGCGAGGATGACGGCCACGAGGATCGTCTGGATCGCGATACCGCCCCTGAGCCGCCCGCCGAACAGGCGCATCGCGTCGAACAGGTCGCGCGCGATGCCCGATCGGTCGAGGATCGCGGCCATCAGCACGAACATCGGCACCGAGACGAAGACGAAGGAGGAGACGAAGGAATAGACACGGGAGGTAATCAGCGGCACCGCCATCGGGCCGAACCAGCCCAGGGCGAAGACGAGCGCGACCAGAAGCGTGACATAGGCCAGCGGAATCCCGGTGACGAGCAGCACCAGCAGCATGGCGAACATGAGGCCCGTGGCCCCCTCGATCCCCAGGCCTTGGATGGATCCGAAAAACTCCATCACCGGCGCCCCCGCGCATAATTCACCGCGAGGATCGCGAACTGGACCGTCATGATGCCCAGAACGAGCATGAGAAACACCTTGATCGCGCCCGGATAGACCGGGTCCCAGGCGCTGCCCGAGCGCTCCAACCTGAAATCGCCGGCGGGGGTGAAGGCCGCGCGGCTCACCATGATCCAGGCCGCCCAGGTAAACATCGCCGCCGCGAGGCCGCAGACGATGGAGATCACCACGTCGAAGCGCGACGCATCTTCGGGCCGAGCTGGTCGTAGATCAGCACCACGCGGATATGGCTGTCTCGCGCGGTGCAATAGAGCCCGCCGAAGACGAAGGCCACGCCCGACAGGAACACGGTCGTCTCATGCGCCCAGATCGTGGGCCGGTTGAAGAAGTAGCGCAGCACCACCTCCTGGATCAGGATCAGCATGGCGATGATGATGCCGATCGCGAAGACGATGCCGACCCGGTCGATGGCGCGGCCGAGCCAGCCCGCCTCGGGGATGGGCCCGCCTTCGTCTCGGGGCGGCGTGATGTCGGTGTGATCTTCTGTCACTGGCCTTGTCCCTCGTTGTCCAAGTTCTTGCAAAGACGCCGGACCTGACGGTCCGGGCGTCGGTCGGATATGGCCGGGCGGTGCCGGGCTTACTCGGCGATCAGCCCGTTCTCGGTCAGGTAGTCGGTCAGCGTGTCATAGACCTTCTGCGCGTTCTCGGAGCGCGCGGCGACCTTCTCCCATTCGCCCATGGCGATCTGGCGGAACTTGGCGCGCTCCTCCTCGGACCAGTCATGCACGGTGATCTCGCCAGAGGCCTTCGCCTCCTCGACGGCCTCCTGATCGGCCGCCTTGAGCGAGGAGATCTGGTTCTGGGCGAACTGCTTGACCGACTCCTCCATGATCCCTTGGAGATCCTCGGGCAGCTCGTCCCACTTGCCCTCGTTCATCGACACCTCGACCAGCGGCATCGAGTGGAAGCCCGGATAAACCGGGTGCGAGGCCACGTCGTGCATGCCCTGCGCGTGGTTGACCGAGAACACCGAGTAGTCGGCCGCGTCGATCACGCCCTTGTCGAGAGAGGTGAAGACCTCCGAGCCCGGCAGGTTCACAGGGGCCGCACCCGCCGCGGCAAAGACCTGCTGCACCAGCCCCTCGGGCGCGCGCAGCTTGAGCCCCTTGAGATCGTCGACCCCCTCGAGCGGCACGTTCGACACGAAGGCTTCGAGGCCCGGCGTGCTGACGCCGATGAACTCCAGCCCGTAGGGCGACAGAAGTTCGTCCATCAGCGCGTGGCCGCCGCCCTGCTCGATGAAGTCGAACATCTGCTGCGGATCGCCCCAGGCGCCGACCGGGTTGGCGATCAGGCCAAAAGCCGGGTCCTTGCCCGAGAAATACGAGGTGTCGGTGATGTGCCCGTCGAGGATGCCCGCGGCGATCGCGTCCTGCGTCTCGTTATGCGCGACGATCGAGTCGACCGGCAGCAGCTCGACGCTGACACGGCCATCGGTCATCTCGCCCACGCTCTCGGCCCACTGCTTTTGCAGTTCGAAGTTGGGGTTGCCCGCCGGGTCCGAAGACTGGAAGCGGAAGCTGTAATCCTGCGCGATCGCGGCACCCGACAGGGTGAGCGCCGCGGCGAGGGTGATGGTGAAGGTCTTGGTCATGATGTCCTCCTCGGGGTGTGTGTCTGCCCGGACCCATCGGGTCCTCCCTGCAGACGGGATGAAAGTGCGGTGAAGGCCGCCTCGAGCACCTCTTCGGGCGAAGGTGCCACGGAGACGCGGATCGCCCCTTCCTCAAGGGCGGGCGGCTCAAGCGTCGCGAACTGGCTGTCGAGCAGCGAGACCGGCATGTAATGCCCCTCGCGCTGCGCCATGCGCCCGCGCAAAAGCGCGTGATCGCCTTCGAGATAGACGATGGGAAACTCTCCCAGCCGCGTGCGCAGCCGGTCGCGGTACACCCGCTTGAGCGCGGAGCAGGCCACGACGGCGAAAGGCTCGGTCGTGGCCATGGTCTCGGCCACGGCGTCGAGCCAGCCCCAGCGCAGCGCGTCGGTCAAAGGCTCGCCGCGCGCCATGACGGCGACGTTTTCCTCGGGATGCAGATCGTCGGCATCGACATAGACGCCGCCCAGACGCTCCGCGAGGCCGCGTGCCACGGTGCTTTTGCCCGCGCCACTCACGCCCATCACCAGAACCGGTTCCTGTCCTTCGCGCATGCCGCCTCCCTTGTCGCAGCCCGCCTCCCCGGCTACGATGACAGCGCTATCATTAGATGACAGCGCTGTCATCCGTCAAGTGGGGGATCAAAATGGCGAAACGGGTGACCTTGGCCGAAGTCGCGGCGCAGGCGGGGGTCTCGCCGATCACGGTCAGCCGGGCGCTGCGCCGCCCCGACACGGTGCAGCCCGACACCCGCGCGCGCATCGACGCGGCCGTCTCCGCGCTCGGCTACGTGCCCGACCCCGCAGCTCGCGCGCTGGCCACTGGCCGCGCCGACGTGATCGGCGTGTTGATCCCCTCGGCCACCAACGCAGTCTTCACCGACGTGCTCTCCGGGCTTTACGAGGAACTCTCCGAGACCCGCTTCGACGTGCAATACGGCATCACCCGCTATGAGCCCGCGACCGAAGAAAAGCTGCTCGGCGTGTTCCTGCGCCAGCGCCCCGCCGGTCTCATCGTCGCGGGCATCGATCAGACCCCGGCGGCGCGGCGGCTGCTCGAACGCGCCGATTGCCCGGTGGTGCAGGTCATGGAGATCGGCCCCGACCCGGTCGACATGATGGTGGGGTTCTCGCATCACGACGCGGCGGCGGCGGCGACCCGGCACCTGATCGCCCAAGGCTACCGCTGTCCGGGATTTCTCGGCGCGCGGATGGACCCGCGCACGCAACGCCGCTTCGCGGGGTTTCGCGCCGAGGCCGAGGCGGCAAGCCGCTTCGAGCCCGAGCGCTGCGAGACGACCGAAACCCCTTCGAGCGTCGGCGTCGGAGCGGCGCTCCTGCGCGCCCTGCTCGCCCGGCGGCCCGAAACGGATGCGGTGTTCTGCAACAATGACGATCTCGCCATGGGCGCGCTGTTCGAGGCGATGCGTCTGGGGCGCACCGTGCCGGACCAACTCGGGATCTGCGGCTTCAACGATCTAGAGATGATGCACGCCGCCGAGCCTGCGCTCACTTCGGTGCGCACCAACCGCTTCGAGATGGGAGTGGAGGCAGCGCGGATGATCCGTGCCCGGCTCGAAGGCCGTGACCCCGGCCCGGCGCTGGTCGATCTGGGCGCACGGGTGCAGGCGCGGCGCAGCACCGGCGGTCCATGCTGAATCGGCGCGCCCCGAGCGGGGCGCGCCGATGCGGTCTCAGTCGTCGAGCGCGCCCTTGGCTTCGCCCTTGAGGTTCTGGCCGTGGCCCTTGAGCTTCTGCGCCTTGCCTTCGTTCTGAAGATCCTTGTTGTCGGTGGCCTCGCCGATCTTGTCCTTGGCGGCGCCGACGGTCTTGTTCGCGGCACCCTTGGCCTTGTCTTCGCTCTCGCTCATGTCGTGATCCTCGCTGATGTGGCGCGGGCGGCGGCCCTTCGGTCCCCTGCCCCGCTTGGACACCAAACGCGCCGCCCAGCCATTCGGTCCATCTCTTTCCCGTGCGGTGGCCCCCGCCGTCCGCGTTAGCGCGGCGAGGGTCCGCACATGATCCTGGATTTCACTATCTTGATCACGACGATTGCAATTTTTGGCATGCCAAAACTTTGACATGTCGAAATTGGCCGGTTAACGATTGGAATGCACCCGGCGTGGTGCAGAGGGAATCAGGGAGGAGACTTGAAGATGCTGATGAAAACGACGGCGCTGCTCGCCACCATCGCGGCCCCCATCATGGCCCCCGTCGCGGTCCTCGCGCAGGAGGCCTATCCGGACGGCACCATCGAGGTGGTCACGCATTCGGGCGCCGGTGGCGGCACCGACACCACCGCCCGCATGATGATCGCCTCGGTCGCGCCGGTGCTTGACACCGACATGGTCATCGCCAGCCGGCAGGGGGGATCGGGCGCCGTGTCGATGGAGTATCTCGACCGTCAGACCGCCGATGGTCACACCATCCTCGTCTGGACCACCGGTCACGCCGTGACCCAGGCCAAGAACGGCGCCAGCGGCGCCGAGGGGCTGATCCCGATCGCGCGCGGCACCAACGATCCGCAGGTGCTGATGACCAAATGCGGCGTCCACGAGGGTGCGCAGGCCTTCCTCGACGCCCAGAAGCAGGACTCGATGTCCTACGGCGTCACCCATGTCGCCAATATCGACGACGTCTCGGCCTTCATGTTCGCCAAGGCGGCGGGGCTGGCACAGCCCGACATCATCCCCTTCGAGGGCGGCGGCGACCTGCTGACCAACCTCGTCGGCGGCAATGTCGATATCGCGGTGCTGAACTACGGCGAGGCGGTGGCCCAGATCGACGCGGGCGAGGTCTGCCCGATGGTCGTGATGGGGTCGGAGCGCCTCGCCACGGCGCCCGACACCCCGACCACCGCCGATCTTGGCATCGACGCCGATTTCGCCACCGTGCGCGGCTTCGCCGTCAAGGACGGCACGCCCGACGCGGTGGTCGAGCAGATCCGCGCGGCGATGATGGAGGGCATGAAATCGCCCGAATATCTCGAATTCCTCGAAAGCCAGGGCCTCGACGAAAGCTCGGTCGCGGATGCCGAGGTCTGGGGCGCGCAGATGGACACGTCGGTCGCGCGGATGCGCGAGGCGCTGGTCGAGCTGGGCTATATCGACGGCTGAGGCGGCCCGCCGGACGCCGCCCGGGAGGGGCGGCCGTCGCGGTCCATTCACCCCGGGGGAGGAGCACCGTCATGGGGACCCGACTTTCGACAATCCTGCCGCTGATCGCCTGCGCGCTGATCGCGGGCCTCGCCTATGGCTGGTCCTACACCTTCAAGGACGTGCCGCCGATGCTGATCCGGGGCTTTCAGCCGGGTGCGTTTCCGCGGCTGGTGGCGGGCATCATCATCGCGCTGTCGCTCCTTGGCCTGTGGCACGCGCGTCATGCGGGGGACGATCGGCCCGACGCGCTGCCGCGCGAGTTTCATCTCTCGGTGCTGATGCTCGGTCTGTTCGGCGGGCTGGTGCTGCTCGGCGATTTCCTGTTCGCGCTGATGATCGGCTGCGCCGGTCTCGCATGGTGCTGGGGCGAAAGGCGGGTGCCGGTGCTTCTGGCCCTCGGCCTCGTGGCGCCTGTCGTGGTGGTGCTGTTCTTCGACGCCGCCTTTCAGGTCCGCTTTCCGCGCGGCTTTCTCATCAACCTCTATTACGGGTAGGCGCGACATGGGCGATATCCTCTCGGGTCTTCTGGCCCTCGGCGACCCGAAGCTTCTCTTGCTCATCGTCGCCACGACGCTGGCGGGCACGGTGATCGGGGTTCTGCCGGGGCTCAACGCCACCACCGGCGCGGCGCTGATGCTGCCCTTCACCCTGACCATGGACCCGATTTCGGCCACGGTCGTTCTGGCGACGATCTACGGATCGGCCACCTTCGCGGGCGCGATCACCGCGATTTTGATCAACACGCCGGGCACCTCGGCCTCGGCCACCACCTGCCTCGACGGTTATCCTCTGGCGCTGCGCGGCGAAGCGGGGCGCGCGCTCGGCGTCGCGACCATCGCCTCGACCTTCGGCGGGCTGGTATCGATCGGGTTTCTCTTCGTCGCAGCCCCGCTGATGGCGCGGCTGGCCTATGATTTCGGCCCGCCCGAATACTTCGCCCTGACGCTGTTCGGCCTGTCGATGCTGGCGACGATCGGCGGCGGCTCGGCGGTCAGGAACCTGATCGCGGGCGCCTTCGGCGTGCTGCTCGCCACGGTCGGGGTCGACCTGCTTACCGGGGTCGAACGCTACACCTTCGGCACCCATGCGCTCTATGACGGGATCGGTTTCGTGCCGGTGATGATCGGCATCTTCGGCATCGCCGAGCTCTTGCGCCAATCGACCCAGCTCGACCAAGAGCGCCACCTCGTCGCGATGAGCGCGGTCAAGCTGCCCGGCTGGGCCGACATCCGCCGCATCCGCACCACGGTGTTGCGCTCCACCGGCATCGGCACCTTCATCGGCGTGCTGCCCGCCGAGGGCGCGACCATCGCCTCGATGATCTCCTACAACGAGGCGCGGCGCTGGTCGCCCAACCGCGACAATTTCGGCAATGGCGAGATCGAGGGCATCGCCGCCTCGGAGGCGGCCAACAACGCGGCCATCGGCGGCTCGCTGGTGCCGACGCTGGCGCTCGGCATTCCCGGAAGCCCGACCGCGGCGATCATCCTCGCGGGGCTTCTGACCCAAGGGCTGCAGCCCGGGCCGATGCTTTTTGCCGAGCAGGGCGAATTCCTCGGCGTGATCTTCGCGGCACTTCTGGTAGCGAACCTTCTTTTCATCGCCGTGGGCCTGGGCGGCGCGCCGATCTTCGCGCGGATCACCACCATCCCGGTGCGCATCCTGTGGCCGCTGGTGTTCCTGTTTTCGATCGTCGGCGCCTATGCGATCCGCCAGTCGCAGGTCGACGTGATCATCGCGCTCGCCTTCGGGGTGATCGGCCATCTGATGATCCGCCACGGCTTCTCGGTCGTCTCGCTGGCCATCGGGCTGGTGCTGGGCGCCATGGTCGAACAGCGGCTCGGCCAATCGGTCGCGATGTTTCGCGGCGAATGGTGGATGCTCTTCACCCGGCCCATCGCGCTCACCTTCTTCGCGCTGACCCTGCTCGCGCTCTTTGGCGCGCAGGCCACCCACCTCATCCGCAAGATCACACGAAAGGAGATCGCGTCGTGACCAAGATCACCTCGATCCGCACCCGCGTCTGGCACTGGACCGGGCCGACCGTCCCGCCTCGGGGCAATTTCTGCACCAACGCCTCGGACGCGCTCTACGAGAAGGGCGACGCCATGTCCTCGTTCCGGTTTCACCAATGGCTGACCGTCGAGGTGGAATGCGATGACGGCACCGTCGGCATCGGCAACGCGGCACTGGCCCCCACGGTGGTCAAAAAGGCGATCGACGACTGGTACGCGCCGCTGGTGATCGGCGAGGACCCGTTCGACTATGCCTATATCTGGGAAAAGATGTATCGCCGCACCCATGCCTGGGGCCGCAAGGGCATCGGCATGACCGCGATCTCGGCGATCGACATCGCGATCTGGGACGCGATGGGCAAGCTCACCGGCAAACCGGTCTTCAAGCTGCTGGGCGGCCGCACCAAGGAAAAGATCCCGGTCTACTACTCCAAGCTCTATGCCCGCGACATCGCCGCGATGCAGGCCGAGGCCGAAGAGGCCATGACCCACGGCTACACCGCCTACAAGTCGCGCTTTGGCTATGGCCCCAAGGACGGGATGCCGGGCATGCGCGAGAACCTCAAGCGCGTCGAGGCGCTGCGCGAGGTGATCGGCTGGGACAACGATCTCATGCTCGAATGCTACATGGGCTGGACCCTCGACTACGCCAAGCGGATGCTGCCCAAGCTCGCGAAATACGAACCGCGCTGGCTCGAGGAGCCGGTGATCGCCGACGACGTGGCGGGCTATGCCGAGCTCAATGCCATGAACATCGTGCCGATCTCGGGCGGTGAGCACGAGTTCTCGGTGATGGGCTGCGCCGACCTGTTGCGCCGCGGCGCAGTCAGCGTGCTGCAATACGACACCAACCGCGTGGGCGGCATCACCGCGGCGCAGAAGATCAACGCCATCGCCGAGGCGTTCCAGGTGCCGGTGATCCCGCATGCGGGGCAGATGCACAACTATCACCTGAGCATGGCCAATGCGAACTGCCCCATCGCCGAATACTTCCCGGTCTTCGACGTCGAGGTCGGCAACGAGCTGTTCTACTACATCTTCGAGGGCGACCCGGAGGCGAAGGACGGCTTTTTGCAGCTCGACGACGACATGCCGGGTCTGGGCATCTCGATCAGCGACCGGCATCTCCACAACTTCCGGATCGAGGAGTGAACCCATGAGACCCGAAACCCTGACCGGCGCATGGCCGGTCGCCCCCACCCCCTTCAACGCGGATGGCAGTCTCGATTTGCCGGGCATGTCGCGCGTGCTCGACTGCATTGTCGATCAGGGCGCCGACGGCGTCTGCATCCTCGCCAACTTCTCCGAGCAGTTCCTGATCTCGGACGCGGAGCGCGAGACGCTGACGCGGCATTGCCTCGAACACCTCGCAGGCCGGCTGCCGGTGATCGTCACGATCTCGCACTACGCGACACCTATCGTGGTGGAGCGGGCGCGGCTGGCGCGCGATCTCGGCGCCGTCGCGGTGATGATGATGCCGCCCTATCACGGCGCGCTCCTCAAGGGCACGGCCGAGCAATGCTATGAGCAGTTCGCCCGCGTGGGCGAGGTCGGCATCCCGATCATGCTGCAGGACGCGCCGCTCTCGGGCGTCGACCTGCCGGTGCCGCTTCTGGTGCGGATGGCGCGCGAGATCGAGATGGTGCGGCATTTCAAGATCGAATGCACCGGTGCCGCGACCAAGCTGCGCGCGCTCATCGCCCAAGGCGGCGAGGCGATCCTCAGCCCTCTCGATGGTGAGGAGGGGATCACCATGCTCGCCGATCTCGACGCGGGCGCTTCGGGCACCATGTGTTCGGCGATGATCCCCGAACTGATCCGCGAGGTGGTGACGGCGCATCGTGCGGGCGACCGCGAGAGGGCGATGGCGGGCTACACCCGCATCCTGCCCGCGATCAACCACGAGAACCGGCAATGCGGCTTTCGCGCGGCCAAGGCGGCGATGGTCGAGGGCGGGGTGATCCGCTCGGAGTTCTGCCGCCACCCGGTGCCGCCGCTCGCGCCCGAGACCCGCGCCGAGTTGATCGGCCTGCTGCGGCCCCTCGACCCCATCGTGCTGCGCTGGGGGCGTTGAAAGGAACACGACCATGACCCAAGAGACCGACCTGTCGAAGAGCCTCGCCGAAATGGCGCCGATCTCGGGTCGCAAGACGCTGTGCGACGAGGTGGCCGAGAGGCTGCGCGAGCTGATCCTTCTGGCCAAGCTCGCCCCCGGCGCCCCGATCCGCGAGCGTGACCTCGCCGAGGCTCTGGGGATCAGCCGCACGCCGCTGCGCGAGGCGTTGCGCATCCTCGAGGCCGAGGAGCTGGTGGTCTATTCGCCGACCCGCCGCCCCTTCGTGGCCGACCCGGATCTCGAAACGCTGGAGCAGAACCTCTCGGTGCTGGGCGCGATCGAGGCGCTGGCCGGCGAACAGGCCTGCCGCAACGGCACAGATGCCGAGATCGCCGAGATCGAGCGGATCTGTCGCGAGATGGTCGAGGGCTCCGAAACCGACGAGCCGCTCACCTTCTTTCGCCGCGACATGGCCTTTCACGAGGCGATCGTGACCGCCAGCCGCAACCGGCCGCTGGCGCAGACCCAGCGGCAATACAACGCCCGGCTCTGGCGCGCGCGCTTCATCTCGTCGCAGCGCAAGCCGGACCGTTCGCGCACGCTGCGCCAGCACGAGGAGGTGGTCCGCGCCCTCAAGGCGCGCGACGCGGCCGCCACGGCGGCGGCGCTGCGCCATCACCTCGAAACCGCGGTGGAGAACATCGCCAAGACCCGATCCGAACAGGCCGAGGAGGGCCGCGAGACATGAAACCCCGTATCGGCATCATCCCCGGCGATCCCAGCGGCATCGGCCCCGAGCTGACCGCGAAGCTCATGGCAGCCGAGGCGTCCGCGAGGCGGCCGAGATCCTGCTGATCGGCGATCGCTGCGTGTTCGAGCAGGGCATGCGTCAGGCGGGCGCGGAGTACGCCCTCGTGCCGGTGGACCCCGAAGCGTGGAACGCGCCCCCGGAGGCGTCGCGTGGCACGAGACCGAGACCATCGCCGCCTCCGAGATCGAGGTCGCGGTCGAGACCGAGGCCTCGGGCCGCTCGGTGCTGGCGAGCTTGGACCGGGCGCTGGAGCTGCTGCAGGCCGGGCGGATCGACGCCCTCGTCTTCGCGCCCTTCAACAAGGCGGCGATGCACAAGGCCGGGCTCGCCCATGCAGACGAGCTGCACCACATGGGCGAGCGGCTCGGTGTGACGGAGTATCTGTCTGAGCTCAATGTGCTCGACGGCATGTGGACCTCGCGCACCACCAGCCACATCGCGCTGCGCGACGTGGCCGATACCATTACCGCCGAACGGCTTGGCGACGCGGTCGAGGTGATCGACCGGACGCTGCGGCGCTCGGGCATTGCGCGCCCGCGCATCTCGGTCGCGGCGCTCAACCCGCATGCGGGCGACGGCGGCAATTTCGGCCGCGAGGAGATCGACGTGCTGCGCCCGGCCATCGAGGCGATGCAGCAGCGGCAGATGCCGGTGGACGGGCCATGGCCCTCGGATACGGTGTTCCTCAAGCTGCGCGACGGCGAGATCGACGCGGTGGTGACGATGTATCACGATCAGGGCCAGATCGCGCTCAAGCTTCTGGGCTTCGAGCGCGGCGTCACGGTGCAGGGCGGGCTGCCCTACCCGGTGACGACCCCGGCGCATGGCACCGCCTTCGACATCGCGGGACAGGGCACGGCGCGGGTCGCCGCGATGCGGCAGGCCTTCGACATCGCCTGCGACATGGTTGCCAATTGGCAATGAGCCGGGGCCGCGACCGGTGAAGCCTCAAAACCCGCCGGCCGCGCCGCCCTTGGCCCCGCGTCGATCACAGGCGCGATCAGCGCGCCATCCAGCCGCCATCGACATTGATCACCGCGCCGGTGAGATAGGTCGCGGCGGGCGAGCACAGGAAGGCCACGGTGCCGCCGATATCCTCCGGCGCGCCCCAACGCCCGGCCGGGATGCGGTCGAGAATGGCGCCCGACCGCTCGGGGTCGTCGCGAAGCGCCTGCGTGTTCGCCGTGGCGATGTAGCCCGGCGCCACCGCGTTGATGGTGATCGCATGCGGCGCCCATTCATTGGCGAGGATCTTGGTCAGCCCGGCCACGCCATGCTTGGACGCGGTGTAGGAGGGCACGCGGATGCCGCCCTGAAACGACAGCAGCGAGGCGATCGAGACCACCGCGCCGGGGCGGCCCGCGCGATCAGCTCGCGCCCGAAGGCCTGGCAGGTGAAGAACACCGCCTTCATGTTGACGTCGACGACGTCGTCCCAATCGGCCTCGGTAAAATCGACGCTCTCGGCGCGGCGGATGGTGCCCGCATTGTTGACGAGGATGTCGAAACCCGCCCCGCCGAACACGTCCCGCGCCGCCATCGGATCGGCAAAATCCAGGGTCAGGCTCTCGGCCGCGCCGCCCGCCGCCGCGATCCGTGCGACCGTCTCGTCGCAGTTGCGCCGTCCGGCGCAGACCACATGCGCGCCCTGCCCCGCCAGCGTCACGGCGATGGCGCTTCCGATCCCGGCATTGGCCCCGGTGACGAGCGCCTTGCGGCCTTCGAGCGAGAAGAGGCCCGTCATCGCGTGGCCCCCGTCCATGGCGCGGTCCATGGCGCGATCTTCAGGCCGGAAGCCCGGCGCGAGAAAGAATGATCTGGGCGCATGGGGGGCTCCTTTGCGAGCTGCCGACCGGGGGTGCCTTATCGCGGCAGACTTGTTTTATTTGTAAAGCAAGTCAATGATCATCGCCAGAAACGAACCTCGCCGAGGAACGAAGTACCCGACTGGCTACCCGGAATAGCTCGCAACCATTGGCAAATCCAATCGGCTCATTACAAGTGGCGACCCATATTCGTCTTTAGATCAGCGCAATACCTGAAAACGAAGGACAGGTTTACGAATCTGTTTACAACATGCCGGATCTGACATATCAATTGCGGGATCGGGATCGGCGGATCGGAGTGACCGCGGCCCTTTCGGCAACCGGGGAGGCGGCGTTGCAGGACATCTCGGCACCACTGCCCGGATCGGAACCGGCGCCGCGAATGGCGGATCTCCTGACGGGCGCGCGGCTCGATCCGGAGGTCAACATTACCTTTCAGTCTTCGACATCCTGCGCGAATTGATCGTGACGGTCCGGTTGCGTCCCGGTCAGCGCATCTCCGAAAAGGAGATCGCCGCCGCTCTCGGGATCAGCAAGACGCCGGTTCGCGAGGCGCTGATCCGGCTCGACGAGGTGAACCTCGTGCGGATCGTTCCGCAAAGCGGCAGCTATGTCACCCCCATCTGCACCGTCCGCTATGCCACCGCCTGCTTCATCCGGCTGCAGCTCGAGATCGGGGCGGTGCGCGACGCGGCGGCACGGCCCGACCCGCGGTACCGGATCGGGGACCTCGACGAGATCCTCGCCCGGCAGGCCGAGGCGCTGGCTCGGCAGGATGCGGCGGCGTTCCGCGAGCTTGACGAGAGGTTACACCGCCAGCTCTTCGTTCTGTCGGGCCATGCCGACGCATGGGCGACGGCGCGGCGCGCGCAGTTCGATCTCAACCGGGTGCGGCTGATCCGTCGCAGGCACCGGATCGTCGGCGGCGCGCGCGTGCTCGGGGAGCATGCCGCGATCGTCGAGGCGATCCGGGCGCGGGACCCGCAACGCGCCGAAGGCGCGCTACGGGCGCATATCGGCGATCCGGAGCGAAAGGCCGACGCGCTGTTCACCGATGAGAGGTTGCGAGGCTGATCGAGAGGCCGACCGCCAACTAGAGGTTTCGTCCGCAAGGCCGGACGTCACGACCCGCGCCGGACCCCGGCGCGGACCCCGCAGGCCATGCCCGCGCGGGACACCCGACATGCGCGACCGGGGAGGGTCGCCGCGCCGGGGAGGATCACTTCGATCGGACCGAGATACGCGAAAGGGAGGACACCATGCGTAGAACGACCTTGGCTTCGGCCATTCTCAGCACGACCTGTCTGGCGGGCGCCGTCGCCGCGAATGAAGACTTCAGGATCACCGAGGAGCCGCTCGAGCTTACGATCCACATGCATTGGGACCGCTCGCAGGGCTATGTCGAAAGCTATCCTGTCGAGCAGGCGGCGCGCGAGCTGACCGGCATCCACCTCAAGGAGGCGACGGCGGGCAAGAACACCGCCGACACGCGCGAGGCGATGAACCTGCTGCTGGCGATGGGCGACATGCCCGACATCGTCGGCAGCCAGTTGATCAAGCAGCCGGTCAACGAATACGGGCCGCAAGGCGCGTTCCTGCCGCTCAACGAGCTGATCGAGGAGCACGCCCCCAACATAAAGGCGTTCTTCGACGAACGCCCCGAACTGCGTCAGGCGATTTCGGCCTTCGACGGCAACATGTACTACATCCCCTATCTGCCCGACGGCAAATACGGCCGCGCCTGGTTCGTGCGCCAGGACTGGCTCGACGCGCTGGGGCTGGAGCGGCCCGACAGTGTCGACGAGCTCTACGACACGCTCGTCGCCTTTCGCGACGACGACCCCAATGGCAATGGCCGACAGGACGAGGTGCCGTTCTTCGTGCGCGACTGGGAGGAGCTCATTCGCCTCGTGACGCTGTGGGACGGGCGTTCCTCGGGCTCGGACACGCCGCATGACTTCATGGTCGATGACGAGGGCCGGGTGGTGCATCCCTATGCGCGCGAAAGTTATCGCACGGGGCTAGCCCATATCGCGCGCTGGTACGAGGAGGGGCTGATCGACAAGGAGGTCTTCACGCGCGGCGTCTCGGCGCGCGACCACCTTCTGGGCGAGAATCTCGGCGGCATGACGCATGACTGGTTCGCCTCGACCTCGGGCTACAACGCGGCACTGACCGACCGGATCGAAGGCTTCGACTTCGTGCCGATGCTGCCGCCCGAAAGCGTCAGCGGCCGCCGGATCGAGGAGCATCGCCGCATCCCGATCAAGCCCGATGGCTGGGCGATCAGCCATTCCAACGACCACCCCGTCGAGACCATCAGGTATTTCGACTTCTGGTTCACCGAAGAGGGCCGTCTCTTGTCGAATTTCGGCGTCGAGGGAGAGCAGTACGAGATGATCGACGGCGAGCCGATCTTCACCGACGCGGTGCTGAACAGCGATCAGCCGGTGAACAGCCAGCTCTGGGCGGTCGGTGCGCAGATCAAGAAGGGCTACTGGCAGGACTTCCGCTATGAGTGGCAGTGGACCGCGCCCGCCGCGCGCGAGGGGATCGAGCTCTACGACAGCCACGACCTGCTGGTCGACCAGTTCCTCGGCGTTGCCTTCAACAAGGAGGAGCAGGCCGTCTACGACAAGTACTGGCCCTCGATCCAGAGCTACATGCTGGAGCGCCAGCAGGCATGGGTTCTCGGCAATGGCGATGTCGAGGCCGATTGGGACGGCTATCTCGCGACGCTGGACAAGATGGGCTTCGACGAGGTGATCGAGGTCATGAACGCCGCCTATGCGAGGCAATACGGCTGAGCGCCGACCGCCCCGGCCCGCCGCGATCCCGCTGTCGCGGCGGCCCCCTGCCCGGCCTGCCTGTGCCCCCGTCGCGCGGCGCGCCCAAGGCCCCCCATCACATCCGTTCGCCGTCAGGCATGAGGAGAATAGCATGACAAAAGTTCTGATTTCCGGGACCGGTTTCGCCGGTCGGGGCCACGCGGAGGCGTTTCGGGCGGCGGGGGCCGAGATCGTGGGCATCGTTGGCCGCACCCCAAAGGTCGTCGAGGAAGTCGCCCGCGAGATGGGCATCCCTCATGCCGGGACCGACTGGCAGGCGGCCTTGGAGACCTGCCGCCCCGACATCGTGTCGATCGCGACGCCGGGCGGCGCGCATTACGAGCCGATCAAGCAGGCCATCGCCTTCGGCGCCCATGTGTTCTGCGACAAGCCGATGACGGCCGATGGCGACACGGCGGCCGAACTGCACGCACTGGCGCAGGAGAAAGGGGTCAAGACCGCCTATGCGGCGAGCTTTCGCTACGCGCCCGGCGTGCTGCACGCCAAGGCGCTGGTCGAGCAGGCGCGATCGGCGCGCCCACGGAGGTCGAATGCATCTCGCATTTCAACCTCGAGCGCGAGATCCCCTTTGGCTGGTCGCATCGCAGGGCCGATGGCGGCGGCCGGCTCAACAACAACTTCACCCACACGCTGTCGATCGTGACATCGGTGATCGGCGACGAGGTCATGCAGATCGCGGGCGAGGTGCGCGACGATCTGGGCCGCGCGCCGATCGTCGAAGGCGTGCACAACTTTGCCACGCGGCGCGACTTCATCCCGCGCGATCTCGACGACCCGTCGCTCGAATGGGGCGAAAGCGACGTCGAGTGGTCCTATACCGTGATGGCGCGGCTGCGGAGCCGCTTTGCCGATGCGCCGGTTTCGGTGTTGTTCAAGCATGGCGGTCTGGTGCCGCGCTTTCGCGAGGATCACATCGTCTTCTACGGCAGCAAGGGGGCCATCTATCTCGAAGGGCATTACGGCAGCGGCGCGCTGCATTTGCATGACGGCAAGGCATGGCAGCAGCAGCCGTTGCCTGCGGAGATTGCCGCCATGGTGCCGGATGTCGCGGGCGAGACCGAGCAGTGCTGGCACCACCTCGCGCGCGCGTTCGTCCGCGACATCTGCGGCGAGACGGTCGAGCCCTACCCGACCTTCCGCGAAGGCCGCCAGTATCAGCGGATCATCGACCTGATCCGCGAGAGCGGCAACTGGACCGACGCGCCGGCCCTCGCCTGAGCGACGCCGTAGTGCGGAGCCCGTGAGAGCCCTGCCCTTTCAACTCGAGAACCAAAGGGACGGCTCCGCACGACCCGCCCCATCGACGGAGATCCCCCAGATGAAGATCACGGATGCCAAGGTGTTCGTCGGCGGCCCCGCCAAGAACTATGTCACGCTCAAGATCATGACCGATCAGGGCGTTTACGGCCTTGGCGACGCCACGCTCAACAACCGCGAGACGTTGCCCGCCAAGTACCTGCAGGACTACCTCATTCCGAACCTGATCGGCATGGACCCGCGCCGCAGCGAGGACATCTGGCAGTTCTTCTATCGCGGCGCCTATTTCCGGCGCGGCCCCATCGCCATGGCGGCCTATGGCGCCATCGACATGGCGCTTTGGGACATCAAGGGCAAGCTCGCGAACCTGCCGGTCTATGACCTCCTGGGCGGCAAGAGCCGCGAGGGCGCGCTCGTCTATGCCCATGCCACCGGCGCCGATCTCGAAGACCTGATGGACAGCATCGCCCACTACACGGAGGCAGGCTACAGGGCCGTGCGCGTACAATGCGGCATCCCCGGCATGCCCACGGCGAGCTATGCGGTCCCCGAGGAAAAGGGCGCCAAGCACTTCATCACCGATTATTCCGGCATCCGGCCCAAGGTCGAGAGCTGGGACAGTGAGACATACATGCGCTTCATGCCCGAGGCGTTGATGCGCATCCGCGACCGCTTTGGTCCCGATCTGAAGATCCTGCATGACGTGCACCACCGTCTTACCCCGCGCGAGGCGGCGGCTTTCGCCAAGGAGGTGGAGCCGGCGCGGCTGTTCTGGCTCGAGGACCCGACGCCCGCCGAGGATCAGGACGCGCTGCGGCTCTTGCGGCAGCATTCCACCGTGCCGGTCGCCATCGGCGAGGTGTTCAATTCGATCTATGACTGCAACAAGCTGATCGAGAACGAGCTGATCGATTTCATTCGCATCGCCGCGACCTATGCGGGCGGCATCACCCATGCCCGCCGCATCGTCGATCTCGCGGCGCTGCATCATGTGCGCACCGGTTTTCACGGCGCGCCGAGCCATTCGCCGATCTGCATGGCGGCGCATGCGCATCTCAATGCCTGGGCACCGAATTTCGGCATTCAGGAATACCTCGTCCTCGGCACGCCCGAATGCGACGCGCTGTTCCCGTCAGACCACCGGATGGAGAATGGCATGGTGCATGTCAGCGACGCGCCCGGCCTTGGGGTCGCGTTCGACGAGGAGGAGGCCACGCGCTACGAGTACACGCCCGGCAGCCACCCGGTCGTTCGGCTCGAAGACGGGACGATGTGGAACTACTGAGCCGGGCGCGCCGGTGACGCGGGCCGCATCACCGGCGCCATGGATCAGGGCCAGAGCATCCAGCCATAGGCCACGTAGCCCGCCACCAGAACCGCCCCCTCGCGCCGCCCGATCCGAAGACCGGTCGCCGCAAAGACCACGAGCAGCAGCGACACCGCGACCATGACCGGCGCGTCGAAGCGCACGATCTCCTGCGGCACGTTGGACGGCGCGATGAGAGCGGTGGTGCCGCCGATCCCGAGGATGTTGTAGATGTTCGAGCCGACGATGTTGCCGAAGGCACGTCGCCTTGCCGCTTCAGTGCGGCGATCACCGAGGTGACGAGTTCCGGCATCGAGGTTCCGACCGCGACGATCGTCAGGCCGATGATGGTCTCGGAGACGCCGAAGCCGCGGGCGATGGCGACGGCCCCGCTCACCAGAAAGGAGCCGCCGACCACGACGAGGGCCAGACCGGCCAGCGCGATGAGCAGCGGCATCGCGAGGCCGTTTCGCGTATGCGGAGGGGCGAGGCCCGGATCGGCCCCGGCGAGGGCCGCGCTCTTGTCATGGATGGCCCCGCCCTCGTTCGCGCGGCGCTCCTGACGGATCACGAACCAGATGTAGCCGACCAGCAGGGTGACCAGCCCCGCGCCCAGGACGCGGCCCATCGGCATCAGCGCGGCCAGCACCGCGAAGGCGACCCCGACCGCGAGCATCACCACCGCGTCCCGGCGCAGCGCCGAGCGAGCGACGACGATCGGGCAGATCAGCGCCGAGACGCCCGCGATCAGCAGGATGTTGGCGATGTTCGACCCCACGACGTTGCCGAAGGCGATGCCCGGAAATCCGCCCAGCCCCGCCTGAACCGAAGTCACGAGTTCGGGCATGGAGGTGCCGAAACCAACGAGGGTCAGGCCGATCACGAGAGGCGAGATCCCGATCCGCTCGGCGGCCTGCACCGCGCCGCGCACCAGCAGTTCCCCCCC